>JAAEZH010000004.1:158531-202078 GCA_018222965.1 Bacteroidota bacterium | reverse complement strand
CAGGTTGGCGACCCGTCAGGTTGGCGACCCGTCAGGTTGGCGACCCGTCAGGTTGTTTTCAATTAGCAAAAAAAATGGGTCCCATCGTAAAAAACGAAGGAACCCACATTTATTTTTAATTAATTCTTGTCCAGGCACTTAGCCCAAAATAGCAATCAGTTTTTCTGCCAGTTCGATGCCAATATTTTTCTGAGCCTCACCGGTGGAAGCACCAATGTGCGGAGATAAAGAGATTGACTTATGTTTCAAAATCTCTTTGCGAGGCGTCGGTTCGTTTTCGAAAACATCCAGTCCGGCAGCAGCTACCTTGCCACTATCCAGCGCTTCCAACAGAGCCTCCTCATCAATCGCACCACCACGGGCCGTATTGATAACGACCACACCCTGCTTCATTTTTGCAAACTCATCAGCACCCAACAGTGCCTTTCCTCCACTGAACGGTACGTGCAGGCTGATCAGGTCACTCGCAGCCAGCATCTCATCCATAGGCACTGTTTTTACCCTGGCAGATACCCCTGAAGTGCCTTCAATCTCGAGTTCAATAGTGGCTTCGTCAATATACAAATCAACAGGCATCACTTTCATGCCAAGCCCAAGGGCGATCCGGGCTGTCTCCTGACCAATGCGTCCAAAACCAATGATACCCATGGTTTTTCCGCGCAACTGGAATCCTTTGCTGTAAGATTTCTTCAGGGACTTGAATTCCGTGTCCCCTTTCGATGGCATGTTTCGATTGGCATCGTGCAGACCACGAGCCAGACCAAACATATGGCCAAAAGCCAATTCCGCAACTGACTGAGAAGAGGCGGCCGGGGTGTTTACCACCTCAATGCCCTTAGATTTGGCATAGTCGACATCGATATTATCCAGTCCGACACCACCTCGGCCAATCACTTTGAGATTGGGACAGGCATCGATCAGATCCTGACGAACCTTGGTTGCCGAACGTACCAGAATGGCATCGTAAGCTGGCAACTCCTCCTGGAGCTTTTCCTGAGGTACTTTTTCGATTACTACCTCAAAACCGGCATCTTCAAGTTGTTTTTTCCCGGCGGCGTGTATGCCGTCATTAGCGAGTATGCGAATCATTGGATATTTATTTTCAAAATTTGTGGCAAATAACGGGATTTTATAACAAATAAGGCTTTTTCCACGGTCAATCCCTGGTTAATTTTTCAATAACTTTTGATTTTTGTTGAAAAGTTGTAAAAGCCGTCCCGGCTCAAAACCAATTCCCACTCGAGGACGTTTATTTCGCAAGCTATAACGCATGATCAATAAATTTAGTAATCAACTTCACAAAGCGCTGCAAAATCCACTTCCCGGTGTGGAGAAGCAGTATGAAATGGCCCACGCTGTTCGCAATCCGGCCTATTCCACACCCCCGGATGCCCGTCAGGCCGGAGTCATGGCCTTATTCTATCCAAAACAGGAAGACTGGCATCTCGTTCTCATTGAAAGAACATCCAGGAACCCCAACGACAGACATGGCGGACAAGTAAGTTTCCCGGGCGGAAAACACGAACCGGAGGATCAGGATCTTCGTCAAACAGCCCTCCGAGAAACAGAGGAGGAAATCGGTGTAGGAGCCAAAGACATCGAAGTCCTTGGAAAATTAACGGAACTCTATATTCCTGTAAGTCATTTCCAGGTCCACCCTTATGTAGGCCTCCTGCCCTATCAGGCAAGTTTTGATCCACAGGAAGAAGAAGTGGAAAGCATTCTTGAAGTTCCGGTAAACCACCTCCTCGATCCTAAACGCCGCTTAACCACAGACCTGAAGGTACGGGAGAACATGATCCTGAAACGGGTACCTTACTTCGAATTGGAAGACAAAATTGTATGGGGAGCTACCGCAATGATGCTCAATGAACTAATCCACATTATCAATCGCGGTTAATTCGATAGATCACATCGGCAAAATCATCTGATACCAATAGGGAACCATCAGGCAACCACTCCAGATCAACCGGACGGCCCCAAACATCCCCTGTTTCCTGATCCAGCCAACCGGTAGCAAAATCTTCATAAGAGGTAGCCTCATTTCCATCTAACCGAACCAGGCTAATTTTGTAACCAATTTTTGTACTTCGGTTCCAGGAGCCGTGCTCCGCAATAAGAATATCGTTGCTTAAATCTGCCGGAAACTGATCTCCCCCAACAAATTCCATACCCAGTGGAGCTACATGTGGGCCCAGTTTTTGAGCGGGCGGGCGGAAATCAGAACAAGGTCTCTTTGATCCAAACTCCGGGTCGGGCAAATCTCCCTGATGGCAATAGGGGTAGCCAAAATGAAGACCATCTTCCGGCGCATAATTCAACTCGCAAGCCGGTTGATCATCTCCCATCCAGTCGCGGCCGTTGTCTGTAAACCAAAGCTCTCCGGTCTCCGGATGCCAGTTAAACCCAACTGTATTTCGGATGCCCTGATGGACAATTTCCCGATTACTGCCATCCGGATCCAGGCGGGTAATGGAATTGAAGATTGGGTCTTCAGACTCACATATATTACAGGGAGCACCCACCGGGACATACAACTTCCCATCGGGACCAAATGCGATATACTTCCAACCGTGATGCGATTCGGAAGGATACTCGTCATATACTACTACCGGCTCGGGGGGATTCGCCAGATTATCCTCAATATCATCAAATCGGAGAATGCGACTGATCTCTGCAACATACAAAGCGCCGTCTTTAAAGGCGACGCCATTTGGCATCCTCAAACCGCTCGCAAGGGTATATACTTTCTCTGCCTTCTGATCTCCGTCTTCATCTCGTAAGGCATATACTTTCCCTTCCCCGCGGGTGCCCACAAACAAGGTTCCGTTTGGACTCCACTCCATGGATCTTGCATTCACAATATCTGTTGCATAAACATCTATTGAAAAACCGGCAGGCAACTGAATCTGGTCAACAGGAATATTGTGGGAAGACGGAGCATTTCGTTCTTTGGGACGATTGATGGAAAAACAACTCAATGCAATCAAAATCGGCAGGAAAAGGAGTAAACGGAAATTCATACAGAAAATACTTTTGATCAATTTCTTTTAGAACAGCAAGTTCGCTGAGTAGTTCATGGTTCTGGAAAGTACATTTTCCCTACTTTTGCCCTGAAAACCACATAGCCGTGTATAAACTCCTCCTCAAGCCTGTTCTGTTCCGGCTTTCCGCCGAAAAAGCCCACCACCTCACCATCCGCTTACTGCGATTTAGTCTGGCTTTGCCGGGTGCAAAATGGATTTACAAAAAACTGTACAAAATTGAACACCCGAGTCTGGAGCGCGAGGTCTTTGGTTTAAAATTCCCAAACCCCGTCGGTCTGGCCGCTGGTTTTGACAAAGATGGTAAATACTTTGACGCCATGTCCTCGCTTGGTTTTGGGTTTATCGAAATTGGTACCGTCACTCCCAAACCCCAGGACGGAAATCCCAAACCCAGGTTGTTTCGCCTTCCGGCGGATGAGGGCCTGATCAACCGGATGGGTTTTAACAACGAAGGGGTGGAAGCTATGGCTACCCGCATTCGCGCCAAGCGAACAAAAGATCTCATTATTGGTGGAAATATAGGTAAAAACAAAGTTACGTCCAATGAGCAGGCAGTGGAGGATTACAAAATCTGCTTTGAGCGCTTGTTTCCATTGGTAGACTATTTTGTGGTAAATGTATCTTCTCCCAATACGCCTAATCTTCGGGCCTTGCAGGAAAGGGAACCGCTACAGAAATTGTTGTCTGAGCTTCAGGGACTCAATCAGTTAAAAGAAAACGCCAAACCCATTCTACTTAAAATTGCACCTGACCTAAACGAGGCTCAACTTGACGACATCATCGAGATCGTTCGCGAAAGCGGGATAGCAGGAGTCATTGCGACCAATACGACCATTGATCGATCCGGGCTAAGTACAACCGATAATGAAGTGGAGGAGATTGGCGCGGGCGGATTAAGCGGAAAGCCTTTGCAGAAAAGGGCTACCGAGGTAATTCGATATCTGGCTCAAAAGTCTGATCACAGCTTTCCAATCATTGGGGTAGGTGGCATTGACAGCCCAGAATCTGCCATCGAAAAACTTGAAGCAGGAGCTTCTCTGGTACAGGTTTATTCGGGAATGATCTACCAGGGCCCCGGACTAATCCGTGCAATAAACAAGGCGCTGGTTCAACCAAAATAGCCACTTACCACACGCAAAATACCGTTCCGTATTTCTACCCATTTTTTTTTTGGCACCCTTTTTGCAATTGTAGGTTGAGAACTACACAAACTACGACATCCGGGAATTCCTGGCCGTTGTAGAAAAAAAACCGTTTTCCGAATTAAACCGGAGAACACTCCCATCCATAGAACTGGCATTATCATCCAGCATCCTTGGAGGGAAAGCTGAAAGGGGAAACTACATATTTGGGCACGACTGTAAAGTCGCCTGTTATCAACTATTGTTTGGCCTGGCCAACGCAATATAGAATCAGCTATTTGCTCAAAGCTCGTAGTGGCTTTTCATCTCAGGGGGAATGGTGTATCCGAATGCCGGATTAACACATCATATTAATAGACTTTAAAACGGGAAACCGTTTGTACTGTCGAAAATGAATTTGTCCATTTTACGGCTGCACAGATATTCTTTTGAATGCCTGTATCTGCTCGTATCCCGGGTCAGCTTCGATCGGCAGAATATTGCTGCATTAGAGGAATACACACCTCTGAACGGCCTATTATTTCATTGTGTAAACCGAACTAAGTATGCGTTCCGACGAGAAACCTGCATTGTTTTTCAGAGACCTGAGGTTTTGGATCTTTGTTGCTTCCATGTGCCTCATGGTATTTCTGAGTGTAAATCGCTATAGTTAAGGCGATAGCTGGTTAATTATTTAATGATCTTCAGGCTGAGGTCGAGGCTTGTAGCCGAGTGCGTGAGTGCACCGACCGACACAAAATCAACACCGGTTTGAGCAAATTTTCGAACTGTATGGATGTTGATGCCGCCGGATGCCTCTATTTCAAAGCGTCCGCCGATGGTTGCAACGGCCTCCCTCAGAATGGGGATCTCAAAATTATCCAGCATGATTCTCGTAATGCCACCTTCTTGCAGGACCTCGTGTAATTCTACCAGGTTGCGCACTTCGACCGTAATATTCCTTTCCAGATTATTTTCTTCGAGATACTGTTTTACCCGTTGAATAGCCTGCGGGATTCCTCCGCATGCGTCAATGTGGTTGTCTTTGATCATGATCCAGTCATACAGACCAAATCGGTAATTGTGGCAACCACCGAGGTTTACTGCCCATTTTTCAAAGAAGCGGATTCCCGGTGTTGTTTTGCGGGTATCCAGAATCCTGACATTCAGGTCTTCTACCTCAAACAAATAGCGGTTGCTGAGGGTAGCGATTCCGCTCATACGCTGCATCAAATTCAGGCAAAGGCGCTCTGCCTTTAGCAGGGCCCGGGTGTTGCATTCTAATTCGAAGGCGATATCTCCATATCGAATAGGAGCACCATCTTCTATTTTGGCTTCAAAATGGCAATCGGGGTCTACCGCTTTGAAGATTCTTTTTGCCAATTCGATGCCGGCAATTACGCCAACATCTTTGACCAGCAAGTTGGCCTTACTTCGCGATCCTTCCTGTATGCAGGCATTTGACGTATGGTCGCCATCTCCTACATCTTCTTTTAATCCCTGCTCAATAAATTTGGAGATAATCGCATCCGCATCCGGATGGATTTCCTGCAATGATACTGCCATAATATAGGGTTGGTTTTACCGACAGCTGGCCGGTGTGTGTTTATTTAAAACATTACTCCCAGGTAAATCCGGAAGCCCCGGATTACAGCTCTGGAGTCTTCTGGTTCTTCTACAATGTCGACACCATTATCGCCTACAACGTATTTTACCGCATCGTTGTCTGTCACATCTGTAAAGCCCTGATCGTAGAATATACCAAACATCAGATTTGTGTCTCCGGCGCTGTTTCCGCGAATATTGTATTCTGCTCCGGCACCAAGTCCCCAGGAAAGGTTAAAAAGGTTTACATCTTCTTTGATGTTTTCTTCTTCCACATTTTTTTCTCCGGCGCTGGAGATATCGCCTCTGGCCTGCGTTCTTACACCCAGCGTAATAACGGGAGCTTCAAAAAAGAAGCGAAAATCGCGGAATATTTCATTGGTCAGCATTTTAAAACTAAAGGGCATCTCGACATATCGGATATCATACTTTAGTTTTACGCCATCGGGAAGTTCCCGATAACTCTCATTGGTAAGATCCGACTTGGTCCAAAAACGCCCTCCGTTATCATGCAACAGCGTACCACCAGAGTTAAATGCAAAACCTATACCGTAGGTAAAAGCATATTTCTCGGCAAAGAAGGATTCGCCCTTTACACCAAGTTTGAGCCCCAGGTTTGTACCGCTTTGGTTCACTAGTTTATCATCTGTATCCAGCCAGAAAAACGTAGGACTGGCCTGAAAACCAAAACGCATTCCCTGTGCGGAAATATCATGGGATAAAAGAAAAAGAAAAACAACAATTGCAATCAGCCTTTGCATTTGGTAGTACTTTTGGTTAATAATTCAGCAAGTAGATTCGTTACTTAGGCAGAAAATTTCAGAGGTGCTACCTTTGCAGACCATTAAACATTAACTACCCGAATGAATAAAGCATACCTGCCACAAATGTTCAAAACGCTATCCCTTGCCGCTGCGGTATTTGTCTTATTGATAAATTCCGGTTGCGGACGAGACAAAGGTAAATATATTCCGGATGTATCGCATATTAATGCCGATGTAGAGATTCGACGCTTCGAACAGGACCTTTTTGCGATTGACACCTCGCAGTTTGAATCCGGACTCGAAGCCGTGCAGGCAGCCTACCCGGAATTTAGTGCGGTCTTCTTTGGCCAAATACTTGGCAGCACCGATCCACGAATAGCTCCGGAGGGACACATCCCCTATGTCAAAGGATTTGTCACTTTTGAAGGCATTCAGAAGCTGTATGACACCTGTCAGATTGTTTATCCGGATTTGACCGAAGTGGAAAAAGGTTTTGAGGATGCGTTCCGGTTTTTCAATTATTATTTTCCGGAGAAAGTGACGCCTACGGTTACGACTTTTATATCTGAGTATACGGTAGCCAATTTCATTTACGGTGAAAACGATCTCGCCGTTGGATTGGACTTTTTTCTTGGCGAAGATTATCCTTATGCCCGCTTAAACCCAAGTAATCCAAATTTCTCCAACTACCTTACCCGTTCAAACAACCGAGCGCACTTAATCTCCAAAACACTGCTCCCTCTGGTAGAGGATCTGGTTGGTCCGCCTGCCGGCAACAGATTACTCGATTACATGCTTAACAACGGGAAAAAGCGATACATTCTGGAGCAGCTTTTACCTTATGAGGCAGACACTATTTTACTGGAATATTCTGCAGAGGAATTACAATGGTGTCGGGAAAACGAGCGAAATACCTGGGCTTATTTACTGGATGAAGAGATGTTATACTCCACGCGCTATCAGGATTTCCGGAAACTAATCGAATACAGCCCTACAGGTACCTCCATGATGCCGCCGGAGTCTCCCGGGCGTGTCGGAAACTACATGGGATTACAGATCATAAAAGCCTATCTGGACAGACACCCGGATACCAGCCTGCAGGATTTGATCTTACTGGATGATTCGCAAAGGATATTAGATTTATCCCGATACAAACCAGTGCGTTAGTGCTTATTTGCCTTTCGGCGAAAGCCAAAAAAAGTGTATGAAAATTAAGCCAGTGCTGTGCGAATCGCTGCTGCTAATTCGGCGAGTTCTTCCTGAGACATTTCGATTGGAGCTCTTTCAAAGCTCATATCGCTGACCTTATTGATGGGGATCAGGTGTACATGTGCGTGAGGCACTTCGAGTCCTACGACAGAGAGTCCAATTCGTTCGCAGGGAACAACCGATTCGATGCCTTTGGCAATTTTCTTAGCGAAGGTCATCAGCCCGGAGAGGTGCTCATCCTCCAGATCAAAAACATAGTCAATCTCTGCTTTAGGGATGACCAGGGTGTGGCCCTTTGAAAGTGGGCGAATATCCAGAAACGAGAAATATTTCTGGTTTTCTGCAATTTTGTGGCAGGGAATTTCCCCTGCCACGATTTTTGAAAAGATAGACGACATAATTATCCGATTGTAATTTCAACAATTTCGAAATTCAGATTGCCTCGCGGGGTTTCCACGACAGCTACCTCGCCTACTTTTTTGCCTAACAAGCCTTTCCCCATAGGAGAACTGGCTGAAATTCTTTTACTTTTCAGGTCGGCCTCGGATTCAGAAACCAATTTGTAAGTTGCTTCTGATCCATTTGCCTTATTGCGGATAGTTACATTCGACAAAAGTCGAACTTCAGAATTATCCAGTTGACTTTCATCCAGAACGCGTGCATTTGCCAGGACTTTTTCAAGCTCATTGATTTTCATCTCGAGCATGCCCTGTGCGTCTTTTGCTGCATCGTATTCGGCATTTTCTGACAGATCCCCTTTTTCCCGGGCCTCTGCGATTGCGGCTGCAGCTTCTTTACGTCCGGTGGTTTTCTTTTCTTCCAACTCGGCCGTAAGTCGATCGAATCCTTCCTGCGTCAGATAAGTTATTGCCATAACGCGGTAATTTTGGGTTAATAATGGCCTGATTAGAGCAGTCACTTCCTCCTCACCTTCGTGTAAACTAAGGCAAGTTTCGAAACTGAATTGTCGATAGAAGACGAAACAACCGGAGAGTGAATAGCGGCTGTTTTAAGCGCTTTATCAGGCTTGAACTAATAAATACAAAAACGCTTCCGACACAATGCGATGGAAACGTTTTAACTTGTATAACAGTAGCAAAGATACGATTTTTCCCTAAATAAGTAAAGAGGCGACCGGACTCTGTAGCCCGAACGCCTCTTTTTTCAGGTATTCCGAATCTTATTAGAGATCCAGACGTACTCCGATATTGTGGGTACCACCAAAGAGTTTGGTAGTCCGGTAAGCATAGTCAACACCAAAGCGACCGCTTTCCGGGTTATCCTTATTGAAAGGAACTTCCAGTGTCACACCAGCACTAATGCCGGTATACAGAGGAGCCTCCTGGCCATTGTCCAGGGTAGAGCCAAACTCATACTTATAGCCACCGCGCAAAACCAGCATATCTTTGAAGCTGAATTCTGCACCACCCCCAAGTTGATCCTGAGAGAAGGCGTTTGAAGTAAAGTTACCTACAAGCGTAAAGCGACCAGTAGTACCAAGGAGGATGTCGTAAGACGCTCCGATATTCAGTTGAGACTGAAGTTCGTACTCAGCAGCTCGTTGCTCGACAGCCTGACCATAAGTTACAGAACCGATAGGTACCTGACGGTTTACGGTAAGACCTTCACCGGCAAATTCCATGGTTCCACCTACGTTACGCAGAGAGATACCGAACTTAAAGTTATCATTTTCACCCGTTACATATTGTACACCGGCGTCAATAGCAAATGTTCCGGCAGACAAGTCTGCGATACGCTCAGACACACCACGGAACAGGATACCCACAGATACTTTGTTTTCAAATACGTGGGAATAACCAACACCGATATTGAGGAAGGTCGGCGAGAAAGTCGCTCCTGTTCCTTCAGGTTGGTTGCCTGTGGTAACCGGGATGTCTCCAAAGTCCATCGACATAATGGTCACACCAAACCCACCGTTTTCACCAATTTTGCTGGCAAATCCGAAGGAATTGATATTGATACCTGTAGACTGGAGGTAAATAGAATGAGCTCCGTAGAACTCCAGACCATCCACTCGTCCAACACCAGCAACATTGAGGCGCATAGCCTCAACACCTGTAATACTGGATGTAGTCATCGTGTGTAATCCGGCGCTGCGAGCCCAGGGGTTGATCAGCAGTTCATAAGCACCTGCTTCCCCCTGACGATCCGGGTTACCTGCAAATGCCTGAGGCGTAAGCATCCCGAAAGAGACCGCAACAAGAAGAATGTATAATATACGATTCATAAATGCTCGTTTTCAGATTAAAAGGTGGAGGGGAAGCCGAAGCTCCCCTCCAGGATATATTTTACAATCCGGATGGATCGAATGCCCGGTTTGTACCGAACCACTTGATCACCCGCTCACCCAACTCACCAGCGTCTACATGAATGAGGTAAACCCCGGCTGCGATTGGAATTGCTTTATTGTTTTTAAGATCCCACTCAATATCAGGCGCATACTGTGCAGTCTGAATACCGCGGTTATTTCCTTCCGGAATAGCACCGGATTCGTCGCGGTTATACTGGCGGATAAACTTACCATCGAGTGAGTAGATAGTTACTACACACTTAGCTGGCAGGTTTGTGATCTTAACAGTCGTATTAAACTGACTGCCTTCGTAATCAGAGAAGGCGTAGTACGGGTTTGGTACAACATTGATCATATCCAATGCAGAGGTAACGCCCTCCTCACTCAGCTCATCAGCCTGCTGGCCATCGAGAACAAAGCGGTATGTTGGATATCCGTCGTATTCACCAGTTGCGGTTTCAACCTGATATGGATTGTTCACACGGAGCTTGATAGTCAGATCATTAGGAATCAGACCTTCGCTGTATGAAGTCATTCTGGTACCCTGAGCCATCATTGGCCAACCTGCCCAGGTCAGATCACGCAGTGTTGGAACACGCTGAATGGCCTGTGCCGGGTTTTTCAACACTTTATAAATGTCTTCACAACCATTGTATGGCGTGTTGCTAACATAAACGAAGTGCTGACCACCACCAATAAAGTTGGCAATAGTTGTAAAGTCTGGCAGGAAGAGTTCAACCTGAGAAGTCGGGTTAAACATCATGTCTCCAGCAGTCGAAACACCATCCAAAAAGAGTTCTTCCGCATTCGGGAAGGTTACTTCTGCATTCTCGATAGAGTAGGCAGAGTTCTCTCCAAAGAAGATATTCAATCGCTCACCAGTCTCTACATCAATAGCATACCCCGGGAACCAACCCATACCCATGGTAGGATCACCTTCAAAGTCGGTGGCACCATCAGGATCAGGAAGTCCGTCACCATCTGTATCATCTTTAGAAACAGAGGCCTGGGCACGTAGATCAAACTGATCACGGCTGCCATCTGTAGGCAGACCCAGAGAGGAAGTATAGTATGGATTTGCGGTTTCAACGATCACACAACGGCTCCAGAGAGACTTGTCTGATGTGAAGACGATATCCACATTGTTTGTATTTGCCAGAAGATCAGCGTCTCTTACAAGACTACCGTATGAACTGTTCCGCCATCCCGGAGTAACATACTCCGAACCAGCTGTACGGTTCCGGTAATCAGCGAGTTGGAAAGGCACAAAACCTCCGTCACCGATATTATTCAATGCATTACCCGGATCCAGGTCATTATCTGGCTCCCCTACAGCAGTAGCTACGTAGTTCAGGTACGTTTCACCATTGAAATCATCGGGCAAGCCGAAGAACCATTGTGTTCCGGAAGGATCGCCATATTCGTATTCTGCACCGATGGCACCATTAGCCTCATCAACCAAAGATCCTACATCCGGAGCCTGGGCTACGGTTACGGTAATTCCGTATTTAGCCAGAACCTGCTCAGAAAATTGATCAATAGTTTGATCAGAAGTAATGATCGGATCAGAAGGATTACTTAAGTTCTCCAACTGCCAGTATACAGCCGTATCAAGCTGACTGTTACCCATGTTTTCGTCAACAAGGGTAAGCAGGAATTCACCATCAACAACATCAAGCGGGTTATACACTTTAACGTTGATAGGTCCCTGGCCAGGCTGGTAAGTAAGAACATCTGCAGAACCGTCTTTCAGGATCGCGTCTTTCGTAGCCTCATCAAGGTCTACAAAATTGTTTCCAACTCCAACACCATCAATACGGGTAATCACAGGACCGTCACCGTAGAAACTATTCAATTCGCGATCTACGATCGGACGAGGAATCACGGTGTAAGTCTTAATATTCCGACGACCTACGATATAAGGACGCTTCTGTCCTGAATCTTCGTCTGCATCATACTGTTGCCAGTTGTTGTATGCATAGGCAATTACGGAATAGTAGTATTTTTTATGATTGATCAGGCGGTTGTCACCGGATGCAAAAAGGTCTGTATTGATTTCGAATGTATGACGAATACCTTCATCAGGCCCCTGAACAACCAACTCCGGATACCAGATATCTTCTCCGGTTCCTGGATCAGTTACAGAGGTCCAGTTAAAGATTTCAGACACACCGTTTTTCAGGTCAACCTGAGCTACGATACGGGCCTTATTTGTATTGTCATAATCACCAGTAGTTACTTCAGGACCAGCAAGCTGGTACAGAACATAACCTTCAAAGTTGTATGTAGAGTCGATATCTCCACCAGAAGCATCTGCTTCCAGGTCATTCTCCTCATACATTTCGTATGCATTATTGGAGTTAACAATCAGGGTATCGTTGCTCAATACAGCAATAATACTTTGATCAAGCTCGATAAAGTCGAGGTCCGGTGCATCCGGTCCGTCGAGGATATCAAAACAGTTGTCAAAGAGGTTCTGAGCAAGATTATCTGCCTGGAAAAGTCTGGAAATATCCGGACAAGGATAATCCAGTTCCGGTACCCAAACAGCTCCAATAATAAGCTCATTGGTTGCACCCGGCTTCAGAAGGAATGGACCGGAGGCCTGTACCGTACGACGGTCATATTCAGGCAAGCTTTCGGTACACATAGACCAACCTTGCTGGTTGTTTGGATCTTCTGTAAAAGCGAAATCAATTGGATCCGTTCCACCATAACCATCACCTCCATAAGTAAATGGAGTACCATCTCTCCAGGATCCGGAGAGGTAGTTGTAGAACTGCTCGGCATTGGCCGGGTCAGTAGTTGGTGTCGGCGGCGCATTCTGACTAGGATTGTTGAAGTATGTGAATGAAGACATACCCAACTCAATCGTATCAATTGGTTCGCCATTGGCGTCAAAGATCGGCTTCAATGGTCCGCGGAAGTAATCCACTCCAATGATCGGAATTTCAGTACCATACGTATTGATCCCGTCAGGACAGGTAGTTCCAACGTTACCATCTGCTGCATCCGCATTGTAGGTATAGGCCAGGCTTCGACTGGTATCACAACCTACATAATCATCTGTATAACAACCAAGGTCAGCATCCACCCAAATCGCAAAGAAGGTAGAGTCGATATCCTCAATTGCCCGGTTGATCAACTTATAACGCTGAAAGGTCATATCGTTGATCTGGTCATTGGTACCATAGGAGAAAGCCTGTACCTGAACCTCCATTTGGATGGCATCAGCATTAGACTCCGCGTGGATACCACCAGCATCATTATAGATCCAGAAGATCATTTGATCCGGATACTGAGGATCTTCACAACCACGGATCTCAATAATAGGGTAGTCACCTTCAGCAGGCTCATACTTCATATTACCGTCGCGGTCGTAATAACCGGCAAGACCCTGAGTTGTATTTGGAAGTTCAAACTCATTAATCTCAAAGAAGTAGTCATTACCACGAGCCGGCCAGCCTTTTACGCCTTCCGGAATCATATCCGGATCGTAATCTTCGCCAGCTGCAAGAGCTTCCTCATATTGTGAAAGGTGCAGGTCAATCTCTGAAGCATATACTTCAAAGAAACGATCCCAGTCATCACAAATTTCCAGGTCAGTAAGACCGGTAACAGGATCAAGAGGTCCTGCCCAAAAGTCTGAGTTACCCTGAGCATTGCCATAGGTCTGACCAGCTACTTTAAGCGACCCCCCCGGGTCAAGTCCACCGAGCCAAACAGCACCGGCAAAGATGGAAGATACTTCCGGCTGACCCGGATCTACGTGAGGAACTACATAGAGACCGTCTCCACGATCCCACCAAACGTCACCACCCGTCGTAAGACGCGCGCGAACGTTGTTTACTTTTCCGCCAGTAAGGCGATTTACCCCCTGGTCGATCTGTGCACCTGCGGTGGTACAGTCGGCCCGGAAGCTTACCGCCGTATTAGAATTTGAATTTGGCTCATTGATATTTGTTGTCTGGCGATTTGGGTCTATGTGAGCACTGGCAGTTGTCCACACAAACGCGCCAAACAAGCAAAGGAGCCATAGTCTATTGTTTCGCATGTTCGAAATTTTTCGATCAATATTATTATAAAGTACCGCCGAAGAGAAGCGCCCCTTCGGCGGACGAGGCTTTTTCTTCTTAGAAGTCAAAGATTGCACCCAGGAAGATCCGACGTGGCAATGTATAAAAGTTTGGATTCAACATACGCCATTGGTAAGAAGCAACAAATGCATCTACCGAACGGCCTGAACCTGCTACAGACTGAATGGCATCCAATCCGAGGAAACTATCAAGGTAACCATCATCAGCTGCTGAACCGGTAGCCGGATAAACATTCGCTACGTTCCGCGTATCCAAAAGGTTGGCAACACGCAGATACACGTTCATGTTCAATCCACCACGGCCATCCTCTTTAGGCTGAACCAGTGTAAAGTCTTTGTCCAAACGGATGTTTACTACAAAACTCCATGGCAGACGAGAACCGTTGATTGCACCCTGAGTAGAAGAACCACCCAGGAGGTCAGGAACGATCTTAGCCGTATACGGACGACCAGACACGGCAATTGCCTGCAGGTTCAAACCAGCATTAGCAAAGATGTCTGCTCCGAAGAGACGTGGTCCATTATACGCTTTGCCGGAAGCATAGCGGTAATCCATGGAAATATTGATACGGTGACGCTCGTCAAAAGAAAGCGGGTAAAGGATCCGTTGCAGTCCCCGACTTGAAAGTCCGCGGGAAGAGTTTGCATCAGAACCGGTACCATCTGCAAACTGCAAAGTATATGCAGCCAGCAGGGATACATTACCTGTACGACGAAGGTCATACTGGAACGTAAATCCTTTTACTGTACCAAAATCCAGGTTGTCATAAGTATCATACTGCTGACCGTTGATACCAGGTACGTACAGGAATGTACGGAACTGGATCATGTCGCGCAGCTCTTTGTAGTAGGCAGAAACTTTCAATGCCGAAGAGTTGGTCAGCTTTTGCTGGAATCCAACTTCGTAGTCAATTGTACGTTCCGGACGCAGGTTCGGGTTGTTCCGAATTTGCGTACGCTCTGCGAAGTAGTAGTAATCGATTGGCGTAGCCACAGTATTTGATGGCGGACGCTGTACCAGTACATCGTAGTGTGCAAAGAAGTTTGCTTCGTTGGAGATCGGGAAAGAGAATGCCAAACGGGGCATCACATTCACCTGTGGTGTGTAATCCTCAAATGTAATAGAAGGATCAAATCCACGACGCTGAATGTTTGGATCATCTACCGTATACTTAGGTGTAACTACGGTTTGACCAAAGATCAAACTACCGTCATTGGCTTCTGTACCATTCGGGAAGTACCACTGGTCACCGTCACGATATGCTTTCACATTATCGCTGTTTGCACCGTCGAGGTATACTTTAAAGTCGTCTCCAATTGTTTCAGGTGCTTCCCCGCCAAACTGGGCGTGGAAGTCATTGGCTCCCATAATGTCATATAGAGAATATGGGTCTTTCAAGACATTGGTGTTGGCATCATAACGATCCACACGCACACCCACCCGGAAGATAATGTCCCGGAAAGTAAAGCGATCCTGGATGTAAGCTGCCAGATAATTTGGACGGAAAGCCCCAACCGGGAATGTCCGTACACCATTTTCATCTGTTGCTGTAAAGAAGTCATCAAAGGATGCTTCTATTGTATTACCGAGGTAATCGTAACCCCAGTAGTCCAGTATATTTTGTCCTGTCAGTTCTGCTGAGGAGAACATGTCCAGGCTCATTTGATCAGGATTCAGTTCGTGAACATTTACAAAGTCACCACTTCCGGCTCCTACTACGTCGCGTACGCGCTGGTAGAAAAGGAGCTCTTCCTGCTCGGCAGTAACGACACCATAGAGAGGGATAGCTTCTCCAAATACAATGGTATCTCCAATCACACCACCACCGATAATACCGGCATTGAAGTAATCAAATGTTCCCGTTGTATCAACACCCAGAATGTTCCGGTTTGCCTGCTGCTCCGCGATTCTCCAAAGTGCGAAAGGATTGAGGTCATAACCGCGCTCTGTGCGTTGTTCGTAAAGCACACCAAATTGAATGTTGTGCTTCGCATCTTCCGAGTTTGAAGGCCACAGCTCAAAAGAGCTACTGGCACGGAAATTCAATGTCTCCTGATCACGCTTGCGATACAGGTTGTAAACCTGACCTACATTTGAGTGCAGGTTCCAAATCCGAGAGTAGTTTGTAGCAATAAAGCCATTCTCAGCAGGGAATTCAGGTTCCAGCGCAGCATCTACATCAACGAAGTTGTTGTAGTTTGCCAGTACCGGGTTGATATCACCTGAAGTATACCCGTTGTATGTACGCGTGTAGTCCCGGTGCTGAAGGAATGCAGGATAGGTTTCCGGATTAATCGGGTTACCAAGTGCCGGTACCCACTCATAATCAAAATTACCTACATAACCGTAATCGAAGAAGTTGTCTTCGTGGCGTGTATCCTGAATATTGTCCAGAAACTGCTCATAACCAAACTGAAGCGTATAAGACGCGTTCCGAATGGTCGATGGATCACGACGCTCCTCGGAATCCACGTTTTGTGAACCAAGGCGGTGACGCAGACGGAAGTTCCCGCGATAACGAGTACTTGTCTGGTATGGGTTATTGTGACTGTTAAACTGCGTCCAGGAGATCTGTGCGGCATTACTCGAATAACCGGATGGCGTGAAGCGGTCAACGTTCTGGTTGTAAGTACCCGTAAAGGATACATCGATGTTTTTACTCAGACGTGCATCCAGCTTAGCCGTGATGTCATACCGCTTATCTTCTTCATTAGGACGATAAGCGAATTCCTCCACGCCACTGTAGTCAACAAATTCGCCGGCAGGCACAAAAGCATTACCAAACTCAATGATTGGATTTGCTTCTAATTCGCTAAGTACTTCCGGAGACACCTTGAATACATTGATAGCAGCCGGGTCATCATCCAGACGCTGGCGGTACTGACCGGCCAGACGGAAACCAAGAATGGTTTCTTCAGAGTCTTTCTTTTTGATGATCGGACCACTAAGGTTGGCATTAACCAGATTGTAACCGTAGCTGTCGAGGAATTCAGAAGTTTCAACTTCCAATCCTCCGGAAAAACGACTCGATGGACCACGTGTAGTAATAGAGATGATACCACCCGTTACGTCACCGTACTGAGCACCTACACCACCCGTAATTACTTGCAGCTGCTCTACCTCCGTTTGGGGAGGAAGGGCACCACGTACACGAACCCCGTCGAGGAAGTATACCGTTGCATTAGAACGGGAACCTTTGATGGTTACATTGTCTCCATCATCAGCCGAAGCTACACCAGCCACGTTACCAACGATGCCGTTGATACTTTTGGAAGGAAGCTTCATCACCTGATCACCAGTAAGCTGGCCACCAGATTCGGTGTTATCCTGGTCGATGAGAGGGACTTTATAGCCAATCACCTCTACCACATCCATTGTCACACCTTCCGAAAGCGCAATATCCAGGCGGTTTTCTTTACCTGCCTTTACTACCACACCCTCAGTTCGTTGGGTTGTATAACCGACATAAGAAACTTCAACATCATATGTACCCGCATCAATCGGGCTGAAGCTGTAGTTTCCGTCAAAGTCGGTCTGAGTACCCGTTTTGTAGACACCATTCAGATAGAGCTTAACGTTCCCAAAAAGGACCGGCTCACCTGATTCTGTGTCTGTCACCTTACCGGACAAGGCGGTTTGTGCCATCATTGTAGCACTGCCGCCAAGCACCAAGGCGAGGATCAAGAGTAAATTACGTACCATAGACCTTGTTTTTGTGAATTCTTACGTTTTGTCGCCGGGCGATGCCGAACGCACAATATTAGTGAAAAAGGGGTTCTAAAAAAAATCTTAGAACCTGCCTTCACATCTCCAAAATTACGTATACGCCTCCTTCAATGGGTACCACTTTCCGAAATAAGTCAGGTTTCTGATCCAAAAGGCTTCAAAATCAACTGCCTTTTTTCAATAAAATGGAACGCCTCCAAAGGAAACGATGGTCGTCAAATCAATGTGGTCGTGTAGATTTTTGGGGAGTGGTTGCCTGAAAAGCTTTTGCTTTTACACTGAATAAACGAAGGTAAGACGCCGAATGCTTCCTCACCAGACTATCCTTTCCCAATTTCAGTCTGACCCCGGACAAAGTTTGCTTAGTTTGAGGATTTAAATACTTTTATCAGGAAATAATAAATTCTCAATAAACATCCGAATGAAATACTGCCTGCCCCTACTCTGCTTACTCCTGTTGCAAGCATGTGCCAGCGAGGTTCAAAACAATAAAGAACCACTCACCGCCAATTTCTACATGCGATACCTCGCCGACGGGCAAGAATACAAAGCCGAAGCCACTTTCCTGAAAAACACGGATGGCACCCAGGAAGCCGTAGAAATGAAGGGCGGGGTTTCTTTTCAGGGAAGCGCAATGGGCAAACGCGTACTCAGCGACCAAATCATTCGCTACCAGTATGAAAACTCGGGCACCTTTCCGGAGAAAATAACTTTTGCATGCAAAAGAGAATCTGCCGAACCATGGATCAACTTCGAATTAAAAATGATTCCTGTTCGCCGATTCAATCTACCTGACACTATTGGCACGGCCAATCCTGCTCCACTCATTCTTCCCGATGGCCCTTTGACTGCCGAGGAAGAACTGGTCCTCATCTTTAGCGACCCCCAAAACAAAGCACAGTCTATTACACTTGCAGGCCCCTCCGAAGGCAATTCAATTCTGCTTCCTGTCAATCAAATAACAAAACTGGGAAAGGGGATTAATACTATCTACCTGGTAAAAAAACAACGCCAAAAAATAAATAAAGAAGGAATAGACGCCACGGTAGAATTGGAATATTACAGCCAGACTGCTGCGACTTTCGTCGAATAGATATTTCGGTTTACTTCCATTTTTTCGTCGCTGGATATTGGGGAGCCCTCCTTGCCAAAGACAAGCAAGTAAACAGCTACTATCTCGAAACGAAAACACCCCTCCACGCCCCTGAATAAAGCTATTTCAAAAAATCAAAATTTAAAATTCAAAAATCCCCCTTCCACTACTTATCTTTGCGGGAATTTATCAGGGCGTCAGCCCAGTTTGAGCCGTTCAAAACTCTATCCATGCCAAAAGATACTTCCATTCGTTCTGTTCTGATCATCGGTAGCGGACCGATCATCATCGGCCAGGCCTGTGAGTTTGATTATTCCGGATCCCAGGCTTCTCGTTCCTTGCGGGAAGAAGGTATCGAGGTAACCCTGATCAACTCCAATCCGGCAACGATTATGACCGATCCGGTTACTGCCGACAACATTTACCTTTTGCCTCTGACTGTTGAAAGTATCGAACACATCCTCCAGCAGGAAAAGATCGATGCCGTACTCCCAACCATGGGTGGTCAGACGGCCCTGAATCTGGCTATTGACGTCGACAAACAAGGCATTTGGGAAAAATACAACGTACGTATGATCGGCGTTGACATCGATGCCATTGAACGCACGGAAAATCGGGAAGAATTCCGCAAATTAATGGTAAAAGAAGGGCTTAGCGTTGCGCCCTCCTTCATCGCCAACTCCTTCCTGGAAGGTAAAGAAGCCGCACAAAAAATTGGATATCCCCTGGTAATTCGCCCCAGCTATACACTGGGAGGTACCGGTGGCGGTTTCGTACACGAAGAATCGCAATTTGACGATGCACTCCGACGCGGTCTATCCATGTCGCCAACCCATGAAGTACTGGTTGAAAAAGCGGTGTTAGGCTGGAAAGAATTTGAGCTTGAGCTCCTGCGCGACAATAAAGATAATGTCGTTATTATCTGTGTGGTAGAGAATCTCGACCCCATGGGTATCCACACCGGTGACAGCATTACCGTGGCTCCGGCCATGACCCTGTCGGATACCGCTTACCAGCAAATGCGGGACGAAGCCATCCACGCGATGCGCTCTCTGGGAGAATTTGCCGGGGGTTGTAACATTCAATTTTCGCAAAATCCGGAGACGGAGGAACTGATCGTTATTGAGATCAACCCAAGGGTATCCCGATCTTCCGCTCTTGCCAGTAAGGCTACGGGTTATCCCATTGCAAAAATTGCAGCCAAACTGGCTATCGGTTACTCCCTGGATGAGTTAAAAAACCAGATCACTCAAACGACCTCTGCTTACTTTGAGCCAACCCTCGACTACGTAATTGTAAAAATGCCTCGCTGGAACTTTGCGAAATTCCAGGGCGCAGACCACACTCTGGGCTTGCAGATGAAATCAGTTGGTGAGGTTATGGCAATCGGAAGAACTTTCCTTGAGGCCCTGCAAAAAGCCTGTCAATCGCTGGAGAACGGCCGTCAGGGACTCGGCGCTGATAAGAAAGAATGGATCAAAACAGATGATATCTTACATCGACTGGAAGTAGCCGGAGAAGATCGGATCTTCCGACTGAAGGACGCGCTGCGTTTAGGTGTACCCATTAAAACCATCCAGAAGCTAACCGGTATTGACCCCTGGTTTATCAAACAGATCAAACGCCTGACTCAATACGAGCAGGAGTTGATGCGCTACAATGTGGCTGAAGACATCCCTAAAGACTTCCTCCACGAATTAAAAACAGTAGGATATTCCGACGCGCAGATCGCCTGGTTGTTGCGCATCGAGGAGGACGCCGTACGGAAGCACCGCAAATCGCTGGGTATCCGCCGAACCTATAAAATGGTAGATACCTGTGCCGCTGAATTTGAAGCACAAACGCCTTACTTCTACTCTACCTTCGACAAAGAAAACGAAAGCATTCCTAAAGACGACAAAAAGAAGATTATCGTTCTGGGCTCCGGACCAAACCGCATCGGACAAGGAATCGAATTTGATTATTGTTGTGTACACGGTTTGCTGGCCATTAAAGAAGCCGGTTTTGAGGCCATCATGGTCAATTGCAACCCGGAGACGGTTTCTACCGACTTCGACATGGCAGACAAACTTTACTTCGAGCCGGTATTCTGGGAACACCTGGAAGAGATCATCGAACTGGAAAAACCAGCCGGTGTAATCGTACAGCTTGGTGGACAAACGGCGCTGAAACTCGCAGAAACCCTGCACAAAAAGGGCATTCCTCTCATTGGGACCGACTTCCCTTCTCTCGACCTGGCCGAAGATCGCGGCGCCTTTTCCGACCTGTTGAAAGAGCTTTCCATTCCGTATCCAAAATATGGAGCGGCTAAGGATACCGACGAAGCCCTGCGCATTGCCAATGAAGTAACTTACCCGGTTCTGGTACGCCCATCGTATGTACTGGGTGGCCAACGCATGCGCATCGTAATCAACGACAATGAACTCGAGCGTCAGGTGTTGAGCATCTTCAAGCACATGCCAGACAACAAAGTCCTGATTGACCAATTCCTGGATCGTGCCAAAGAAGCAGAGATTGATGCCATTTTTGATGGGGACGAAATCCACATCATGGGCATTATGGAACACATCGAACCGGCAGGTATCCACTCCGGCGATAGTTCTGCGGTGCTGCCTACTTACAGCCTCTCCGTGGAAGTGGTAAACAAGATGGTTGAGTATACAGAAAAACTGGCCCGCGCCCTTAATATCCGCGGATTGATCAACATTCAATTTGCCATCAAAGACGAAACGGTATACGTGATCGAGGCAAACCCCCGGGCGTCCCGAACCACGCCTTTTATCGCCAAAGCATACAAAGTTCCATACCTTAAGATTGCGACCCATGTTATGATGGGCACCAAGAAGTTGAAGGATTTCAATATCAATCCACAACCAAGCGGGTATGCAATCAAGGTGCCCGTATTCTCGTTTAACAAGTTCCCGAATGTCGATAAGAACCTCGGACCAGAGATGAAATCTACCGGTGAAGCCATCCACTTCATCAAAGACCTGTCTGATCCGTTCTTCCGCGAGCTCGACAGAGAGCGCTCGATGTATCTGACTCGATAAGTTTGTGCGGCTCGGGGGCCAAAAACAGTGTAAATGAAGACCAAAAAAGAAATCGTGGCCAATTGGCTGCCCCGGTACACAGGAATGTCCCTGGACAAGTTTGGGAAATACATTCTGCTGACCAACTTCAGCAACTACGTTACCCTTTTTGCCAATTGGCATAAAGTAAAGATATACGGCCAGAAAAACACCATGCAATGCGCTACCGCAGAGGGTATTACCATTATCAATTTCGGTATGGGAAGCCCCAATGCAGCGACTGTTATGGACCTGCTTTCTGCCATCAATCCCAAAGCGGTTTTGTTTTTGGGGAAATGTGGCGGATTGAAAAAGAAGAATAAAGTTGGAGATTTAATACTCCCGATCGCTGCCATTAGAGGAGAGGGAACGAGTAATGACTACATGCCTCCTGAAGTGCCTGCCCTTCCGGCCTTTGCTCTTCAAAAGGCAGTTTCTTCGACCATCAACCGGGATTACCAAATGGATTACTGGACAGGAACGGTTTACACGACCAACCGGCGGGTATGGGAGCACAAGAAAAACTTCAAGAAATACCTCCGCAGCCTTCGCGTCATGGCGATTGACATGGAAACAGCAACCATCTTTGTAGCTGCTTTTTCAAACCAGATTCCCGCAGGAGCTTTACTTCTCGTTTCAGATATCCCCATGTTGCCGGAAGGTGTCAAAACTACCGAAAGCGACAAATCTGTTACCTCCAAATTTGTCGACCTGCACCTGAAAGTAGGTATAGACAGCTTGAAGCAGCTGATCAACAAAGGGCAAACCGTAAAGCATTTGAAGTTCTAAGGTCCGCTCATCAAAGCGTAATAACCACCTTTCCGGTAGTCTTTCCTTTACTGAAAGTGCGAATGGCATCCGGGAGATCATCAAAAGCAAATGCTGCACCGATATTGGGTTTGCCTATGTCCATGTCGGCAATCTCCCCCAGGATCTCGTGCATGAGGTCTGCTTCTTCGTAGAGGTAAATCAGATTAAACCCAAGGATGCCTTTATTTTCCTGGATCATGCCCTGCGGATCGATTTTTGGCCGTCGCAAGTATTTGAGGATTAGTTTTATGGGGTTGGGTTTGTCCCGCTTCTGCGAATAGCTGGCCGAGCCATAAACCACCATTCTGCCCCGGGGAGCCAATTGATCATATCCGGCTTTCAGTACCTTGCCTCCAATGCATTCCATGACCAAATGTAAGGGGCGACCACCCAGGTTCTCCTCTAGTTGCGCACCAAAATCCTCCCCTCTTACGATTACTTTGTCATACCCCTCTTTCTTACAATATTCTACTTTGGCCGCACCACCTACCGAACCGATCGTGTACGCATCGAAGTACTTAGCCATCCGGTTTGCCAAAGTACCCACTCCGCCGGCAGCACTATGGATCAATACCGTATCACCTTTTTGCAAAGCACCCAAATTGAAGAGGGCATAATAAGCAGTTAATCCCTGAACGACATAAGCTGCTCCTTCGCGGAAATCCCAATTCGCCGGAAGGCGCACCACATACCTTGCATCAATATTGAGGTGACTCGCATAGGCACCAAAGCGGGTGACACCCATGACCCGGTCGCCTTCTTTTACTTTGTTTACGTCTTTTCCACATTTGATCACAACCCCTGCATACTCCAGGCCGGGCGTAAAGATGCCCTTCGGCGTTGCGCTGTACAAGCCCCAGATCGCAAAAACATCCGCGAAATTGAGTCCGATGGCTTTCACCTCAATCTGCACTTCTGTATCTTCCGGATCCGGCAGCTGATCTTCTAGCCTTTCCAGGTTATTGATCGATCCCGCTTTTAATTGATAGATCTGACGTTTCATGCGTTCATTTTTTTCCTTTACTTTTTTCGTTTTTAACCGATCCTTCTTCCTCTCATCTCCAAACCCTCAACGTCCCTCTTTATTTCCGCCTTTCGGCGAAAGCCAAACAGCAGCATATAAAATTGCGTTGCAAACACCTGTCATCTCTCCACGCTACCCGCCTTTCGGCGAAAGCCTTTAGTACTAACCAGATAGACCCCCAGAAAAATGAGCGATCCGGCAATGATTTTTTCAGGGTTCAGCTTTTCCTGGCCCATCCATATTGAAATCAAACCGGCAAAGAGCGGCTGCAGGTAAATATACGCAGAGACTGTGGAGGGATTGACAATTCCGAGTGCATAGGTATTAAACAGGTAGGCCAAAAAGGTGGTGGCCAGCAAGACAAAAGCGATAGCCTTCCATATATCCGGACCGATCGCTGCCCAGTTGCTGGCCAGCAAATCGCCTGTCGCAAAAGGCAATACATAAAGGATTCCAAAACTAAACACCCATCGGATAACCGTAAAGGGATTGTATTTTTTCATGAGCTGGTTGACAAGGACCAGATAGATCCCATAGCAACTGGCATTGATGAAAATGAAGAGATCGCCCCAAAAGGTGCTTTCAGCGCTGCTACCCGGAGCCGCTTTTTGGGTAATCAGCCAGGCCGCTCCTGCCAGGCCGAGCAGGGTACCCACTCCCTTGCGGGTAGTAAGTCGTTCGGCAGCAAGCACCGTTGCGATCAGGAGCACCAATATGGGCGTGGTTGTCATGATCAGGGAAGCATGAATCGGTGTAGTCAGGCGCAATCCAAGCAAAAAGAACATCTGGTTGGCTGCTACGCCAAAAAGTCCGCACAAAGCCATGCGGCCCCAGTCTTTTTTCTGCACCTTCTCTCTGACGAAGAAGAAGTGAATTCCCGTAAAGAGAACCAGGCCCGTGATAATGCGCAGGAGTACCAGGGCTTTAGGCGTAAGATAGCCCGGATCGAGCACCAGTTTTGCAATGCTGTAATTAGAGCCATAAATAAGCGCTACAGCCAGCAGGGCTAAATGAGCCGCCAGGAGTTTATTTTTCATCTGAAAAATTATTCCGCAAAGGTTAAAAATCCGGTCGTGATTCAATACAAATTCGAACAACTTTATACATTGTAAAAACCTGCTTATCCTCAGACGGCAATTGGATTTAGAGCATTCGAAAAAGCAACATATAAAGGAAAAGCTGTTTGTAATGCCCACAGAACAAAAGAATCCCTAAATTGTGGGCTGTAAGAGATCAAGCAGATTGCTCCGGGAAAACAAGTCTGTTTTGGATACCTTTTCCCTGCAATCAACTTTTTTTTAGGCTGAGTTGTGTCTTTTCCTGAATGCTGCCGTCTAAAGGTAGCGGAATGGAGATCAACTCCGAACCTGGACAATTGGAAACACCAACAAGAAAAAAGCGATCTGACATAGAGCTGATCCAGCGTTACATGGAAACGCAGGAGTCGGCCTATTTTGATCTTTTATACGATCGTTATTCTACAAAGGTGTATGCCAAGTGCATATCCCTTCTAAAAGATGAAACTCGAGCCCAGGATGCGGTTCAGGACATTTTTACGAAGATATTCCTGAACCTTTCGAAGTTTAGTGAAAGATCCAAGTTTTCTACCTGGGTCTACTCCATTACTTATAATTACTGTATCGACCTCATACGTCGCGGAAAGAAACACCAGAAGCTGTTTACAGACGAGGTGGAGAATCCGCCTGATGTAGTCGAAGACGAGATTCCGGACAAAGAGTTGCTCGAGATGGAGATCGACCGTTTACAAGCTGTATTGGAAGAACTTCCCCCGGGCGACAAAGCAGTCCTGCTCATGAAGTATCAGCAAGAATTGCAGATTCGGGAGATAGCGAAAGTACTGGACAAAACAGAAAGTGCCATTAAAATGAAAATTAAGCGTGCGAAGGAGCGCGCCAGAAAGATTTATCAAACCTTGTATCCCCACGATTAAGCAGGGTTACAGCATCGTGATTTGCCTTATGAATAATTTTAAGAGACTGATGGAAGAGGAAGAAAGGCGCACTCCACCACCGCCCCCTCACATAAAAAGCAATTTGGGTGGTACCATGAAGATCTACCGATTTATTGGTCAGGTCGTAGAATTATACCTTCCCCGCGTCATGGACCTATTTGTCCTGTTGAGCGGCGGAGAACAGGACGAAAGTTCCAAAAGACGGGATCCCGGCTCCGGAAAAGGAGTACCAGGTGCTCCGGGTAAAACCGGACCACGGGCCTACTAAAGCGAAAGAACAGAACACCATCACATGAAACTAATTTTCCTCCAGGCCAACCCAGACGGTAGTTTTAGATTTCTGGACCTGATTATCGAGCTCGGCAAGCAATTTGCCGCAGCTGTACCCCGATTTTTTGGCGCTATTTTAGTGCTTTTACTGGGATGGATGCTCGCCAGGTTTATTGCGAAAGTCATTCGAAAGTTGCTGGCTGCCTCCGGCATTGACAAACTGGCCGAAAAGCTTAATGAAATCGACTTTATCGAAAAGTCCAATTTCAGCATTACATTCAGTGTTTTACTCTCCAAAGTCGTTTACTACATATTGCTGTTGATCTTCCTTATTGCAGCCACTGACCTGCTGGGCATGCCGGCTGTTTCCGGCTTGGTAACCGACATCATAAACTACGTCCCAAATCTGCTGACCGCGGGCATTGTTCTAATCATCGGACTGCTCTTTGCGGATTTCATTAAGGGCATCGTTAAAACGGCTTGTGAGTCGCTGGGAATTCCATCGGCAAGACTGATAGCCTCTTTCATATTTTATTTCATATTTCTGGCAGTCGTAATGAGTGCGCTTGGCCAGGCAAAGATCAATACGGACTTTATCCGTAGCAACCTCACCGTGATCATAGGTGGCGGTGTATTGGCTTTTGCCCTGGGATATGGATTTGCGTCGCGGGATATGATGGCCAACTTTATCGCTTCCTTTTACAGCAAGAAGAAAGTAAGGCTGGGAGATTTGATAGTCATTGACGGGATGAAAGGAGAGATTGTTGAGATCGACAATTCCTCAATCACCCTGGAAGCCAATGACCGTATTATCATTGTGCCTCTTAGCAAACTCACCTCCGAGAACGTGGAAATTCTGCGTCGCGGTGACGAAGAAGAATAATTTATCTTTTTATAATCTACAACGAAAATTGACATGAAAAAAGCAGGACTATTAGTACTCCTTTTTATTGCTTTTGGTATTTCTGGTGTATTCGCTCAGGCGGGTGATGATCGCCTGTCTGAAATCCAGGAATCTGCTAATAAGGAGGCTGATTCTACCTGGGTAATAGGTGGAGGTATGGGGATTGACTTTGCTCAGCTGGCACTATTTCAACCGAGGGTAGGTTCCGGATCAAACCGAATTGGTTTTGGAGGATTGGGAACTGTTTTTGCCAACTACAAGGAAGATAAACTCTCCTGGACCAATGTAGCTTCACTGCAATTGGCAGCACAGCGGGTTGGCGGGCAAAACTTCCCTTTTGAGAAAAACCTGGACGTTTTACGCGCTGCCTCCCGGTTTGGATATCAGATGGGTGAGGGCAAGGCATATGCAGCCATTGAAGCTAACCTTCAAACATTACTTTTACCTACGTATGAAGGCAATGTACTAAGTGGTACAGACACCACCAGCCTGATTGCTAAGTTTTTCTCTCCGGCTCAGTTTCAACTTTCTCCGGGTATTGACTATAAAGTAAACGATCATTTGTCGTTCTTTTTGTCCCCGGCATCTTTGAAAGTTATTTATGTAGGCGATGACAACATTGCGGCCCTGAATGTACACGGTAACGATGTGGGGAGCAACAGTTTTGTAGCGGTGGGTGCCAACCTGTCCACTATCTACAGCAATAAGTTTCTCGACGACAAACTGATCTGGAACAGTACATTAAACCTGTTCTCCAATTACCTGCGTAAACCACAAAATATCGATGTTCTTTGGACCAACGATTTTGGCGTGATCATTTTCAAAAACATCTCTCTCAATATTGTTACCGAGCTTTTTGTGGATGATGATGTTGATGTACAGATCGACCGCAACGGCAATGGGAAATACGGAGAAGCCGGCGAATTGGCTCCCAGTGTTAGTTTCACCGAGGCCCTTGTAATCAAATACAGCTTCGTATTCTAATTGATCTTGATTTTCCCTTACGGGGAATGGCAGCCTGCTTCCGATTACGGGGGGCAGGCTGTTTTTTTTTGCTTTTGGGAGGTTTAAAACCCGACATGACATGTCGGGTCACATGTCATGTCGAGTAATTCAACGGGCTCAATCACCAGGAGACAAATTATACCGGTTAGCCCAATTCATATGTGCCTTCTTATAAGCCTTTTTTGAGCCAAAAACCTTTATCACTTCATTAATCTCAAGCTTAATAGGGAAGTCCTTTTCTTTACTCAGATCACAAGAGCTCCACGGGTAATCTCCAAAATTTTTCATTCCAAAATGCTTAAGGGGGTTTGTGTGCACATAGCATATTGCATCCATATGATGTTGCTCATCTGTTATCAAAACCCTTTTGAACGACCTATAAAATAAATTTCCCTTGCGAGAGTATTTTGTATTAAAATATCGAGCATAAGAATTAAAAAATCTGGCAAATTGAAATGTCAGCATTTTCGACATTACCCCCTGGCTGTCAGGCACTTTCAAGAATTCCTTCTGTAACCTGGACTTTCTCCAATTAGCCTCTAACTTGCAGCCATCAACAATAAGCTCTTTAGGAAGAACTTCAATAATAAAATGAAAATGATTCTCTAAAAGACAAAAGGCATATGTCTTAAAGTAAGGCTCAATAAAGTATTGATAGGACCTAAAAAAACGATGGCGATCAAGGTTATCAAAAAAGAGATTTTCCTTGTTGTTGGTACGGTTAAAGACGTGAAAACGCATACCGGGATGAAAGGGCACCTTGTGCCCCTCATAAGTGGGAGTTTTAGAATTCATAGCTTAACGTGGTTGTTTGAGATTTAAGATAATAAATTGCAGGCAATTTTTCACTCGACATGACATGTCGGGCGACATGTCATGTCGGGTTAGCATCCTCCTTCCCATCAAAAACCGTATCTTCTCGCCCAAATAATTCTCCCGCCCGATGTCAGATAAAAAACTCTTCCTGCTCGATGGTCATGCCCTGGTTTACCGGGCGCATTTCGCCTTTATTGCTCGTCCGCTAATCAACTCGAAAGGTCAGAACACTTCGGCTATTACCGGCTTTGTGCGTACCCTCTGGGACCTGATGCGCAATGAAGCCCCCTCGCATATCGCCGTTGTATTCGATCCCTCCGGACCCGTTTTCCGGCATGAAATGTTTCCGGAATACAAAGCAAATCGCGAAGAACAACCCGAAGATATCCGCTTCGCCTTCCCCTATATCCGCGAGATCGTCAAAGCATTTAATATCCCCGTAATGTCTGTCGACAATTACGAAGCAGATGACCTTATCGGAACACTCGCCAAACAAGCGGAAAAAGCCGGTTACCAGGTATTTATGGTGACTCCGGATAAAGACTATGCCCAATTGGTTTCCGAAAACATCTACATGTACAAACCTTCCCGCCAGGGAAATGGGGTAGAAATCATTGGCCCTGATGAAGTAAAAGAAGGCTGGGATATTGACGAGGTTGATCAGGTGATTGACCACCTTGCCATGCAGGGAGACAAGGTCGACAACATCCCCGGCATTCCCGGAATCGGTAAAAAAACAGCTTCTAAACTCCTTAAACAGTTTGGAAGTCTGGAAAAATTACTGGAAAGCACCGACCAACTCAAAGGCAAGCAAAAAGAAAATGTGGAGAACAATGCCGAACAGGCGATCCTCTCCAAAAGGCTGGCTACGATCGACCTTGAAGTTCCAGTAACTTTCAACGAGAAAGAGTTCCTGATAGAACCCTTCAATCGCGAAAAGCTGTCCGAAATTTTCCGCGAACTTGAGTTCCGCACTCTGGCTAAGCAAATTCTGGGTGAAGAACCTATGCAGGTTGGACAGCAGACAAGCTTATTCGGCGAAAGCCAAACAACAACAAGCTCTTCTACATCCAGAGCCAAAGCACCGCCAAGCCACTCGGTTGCCAATAAGAATGCTGCCAATACCGAGCACGAATACCACCTGGTCGACACTACCGAAAAACAAAAAGATCTGGCCCAAAAACTGGGCAAGCAAAAAGAGTTCTGCTTCGATACTGAAACAACAAATATCAATGCCAATCAGGCCGAACTGGTAGGTATTGCCTTCTCCTGGAAAGCCGGGGAAGCCTACTATGTGCCCGTGCCCGCCAACCAGGAGGAAGCTCAAAAAATTGTCGACATCTTTAAGCCTGCCCTCGAAGATCCTGCGATCACTAAAATTGCCCAAAACTTTAAATACGACGCCCTCATCATGAAGTGGTATGGCGTCGAAGTAAAAGGGCCAATTTTCGATACAATGATCGCGCACTATCTGCTGGAACCCGAGCTTCGGCACAACATGGATTACCTGGCCGAAACATACCTCGAATATCAACCGATTTCCATCACAACCCTGATCGGCAAAAGAGGCAAGAATCAAATGACCATGCGCGATGTACCGGTAGAAAAAGTCGTCGAATATGCCGCTGAAGATGCCGACATCACTTTCCAACTCAAGGAATACCTGGAACCAAATTTGAAAGAGGAAGAACTCGAGAAGCTCTACAAAGACATGGAAGAGCCGCTCATTCCGGCGCTGGTAGAATTGGAATACAACGGGGTAAAACTCGATAGCAAATTCCTCGACGATTATGGGGTCGAACTAGAGAAAGAGATCAATAAAACCGAAAAGGAAATTCTCAAAGATTCCGGTTCCAATTTCAACATCGGCTCTCCCAAACAAGTAGGTCAGGTGCTGTTTGAAAAAATGGAAATCCCTTACCGCTGGAAAAAAACCAAGTCCGGACAGTACTCAACCAATGAAGAAAAACTGGCTGAATTGGCGGCCGATCACCCCATCGTCGATAAAATTCTAAAGTACCGGGGATTAACGAAGCTTAAATCTACTTATGTCGATGCGCTTCCGCGAATGGTGAATCCCAAAACAGGACGCATTCACTCCTCTTTCAATCAGGCACTCGCGGCCACCGGTCGATTGAGTTCCAACAACCCAAACCTCCAAAACATTCCAATTCGTACTCCGGAAGGTGCAAAGGTGCGGGAAGCTTTTGTGCCTCGCGGAGAAGACTTCACCCTCCTGGCAGCCGACTACTCGCAAATTGAGCTTCGCATTATTGCCGAAATCAGCGGTGACGAAGCCATGCTGGAAGCCTTTAAAGAAGGTAAAGACATTCACCGGGCAACAGCCGCACGGGTCTTTGATGTTCCATTCGACGAGGTAAGCCGCGAACAACGCTACCGGGCTAAAACCGTAAACTTCTCCATTATTTACGGGGCAGGATCAACCAACCTTTCCCGCCAACTCGATATTCCGCGCACAGAGGCAAAAGAACTTATTGAAAACTACTTCAAACAGTATCACGGCTTGCGCGACTACATGGACAACATCGTAAAAGAAGCTCGCGAAAACGGCTATGTACGCACGCTGATGGGCCGCCGACGCCACCTTCGAGACATCAATAGCAAAAATGGCATGATGCGCTCCCAGGCAGAGCGCCTGGCGATCAACAGCCCAATACAGGGCACGGCAGCTGATATGATCAAAATGGCCATGATCAACATCCACCGTAAACTCAAAGAAGGCAACTACAAATCCAAAATGATCCTTCAGGTACATGATGAATTGGTCTTCGATGCTCATAAGGACGAAATGGATAAGCTAAAACCTATGATTGAGGAGGAAATGAAAAATGCCATTCCCGACCTGAAAGTCCCTATCCTGGTGGAAATGGGCGAAGGAAATAACTGGAGAGAGGCGCACTAGAGAGTTAGTGTGAGTGTGGGTTTGAGTGTGGGTGTTTCCTGATGGCTATTGGGATGGGGTTGAGAGTTTTATATTTATAGCCTTCAATCCTTGTTTGTCTTCTTTTAACTCAAATTGAACCTCCTCCCCTTTTTGGGGGGTGAAAGCCAGTTTTCGGCCGGAGAAAAAGAATTCCTCCCGGGTATCGGATACCCGTATGTAGCCATATTTTTTGTCTGACAGATAGAACTGTACAATTCCTTTCAGCATATAGAAAGCATTAAGTACTTACCTTTAGTGCAAGAAACTTAAGATATGAATTTACCGGCACCTATCCCCGTTCGGGAATTAGCAGAAATGATCGGCGCCCGTCTCATTGGCAACGACACACAGGAAGCAACCGGCATCAATGAAATCCACAAGGTAGAAGCTGGAGATATTACTTTTGTCGATGTAGAAAAGTATTTCTCCAAATCTCTTAATTCAGCTGCGACGATTATCATTCTCAATAAGGAGACTGACTGTCCCGAAGGCAAAACCCTGCTCCTCCACCCGGAACCATTTGAAGCTTATAACGGGCTGGTCAAAAAGTATCGCCCCTTCGAACCGCTAAGAGAAAATATCGGACATGGTTCGGTTATTCATCCTTCGGCAATCATAGAGCCCAATGTAGTGATCGGAAACCACGTACACATCGGTGCCTACTCCTATGTTCAGGCAAACGCATACATTGGAGATCACACCCGTATTGGCAAACACGTGCGCATACAGGCCGGAGCTATCATTGGTACAGATGCCTTTTATTATAAGAAAAAAGAAGACGGATACCACAAATGGCAAACCGGTGGGCGGGTTATCATTAACGATCATGTAGAAATTGGAGCAGCCTGTACCATCAACCGGGGCGTTTCCGGAGATACCATCATTGGCGAAGGCAGCAAACTCGATTGTCAGGTACACCTCGGCCATGGAGTAGTATTGGGTAAGCACTGCCTGATCGCAGGACAAGCAGGTATCGGTGGAAAAACCATACTGGGTGACCGGGTTGTACTGTACGGTAAAGTGGGAATCATCCAAAGCCTGAAGATCGGCGACGATGTTGTTGTGCTTGCAGGATCGGGAGTTACCCGCGACCTGGAAAGCGGCAAAACCTATTTCGGTTCTCCGGCTTCCGAAGTGCGTACGGCATACAAAGAACTGGCAGCTCTCCGCCAGTTGCCTGATTTTCTAAAGACCCATAAATAAAAGGAAAAAGAAAATTTTACTTCCACTTTAGGCCGCAACCGGCACTGGGATATTGAACGGCCGAAACCTCTTCTCCTGCCAGGACAGCATCAAGTGCAGCTCGTAAATCCGCTCCTGTAAGGCCTTCGCTATTACCTGGGCGGGAAGCATCCAAACGTCCGCGATACACCAGCTTTTGATCACCGTCAAAAACATAAAAATCGGGTGTACAGGCCGCATCATAAGCTTTCGCCACTTCCTGCGTCTCATCATACAAATACGGGAAAGAATAACCTTCCGACTTTGCAAATTCAGTCATTTTATCCGGTGCATCATCCGGGTAGCGGTCTACGTCATTGGAACTGATTCCAACAAAGGCAACTCCTTTCTCCTGGTATTCCTCTGCCAGTTTGGAAAGTTCCGGATTTACATGGATCACATAAGGACAGTGATTACATAAAAACATAATCACAGTTGCCTTATCAGACGCAATATCATTCAGCGAAAGCTCCTTCCCGCTAACCGTGTCCGGCAATGTAAAATCCGGAGCTTTGGTACCCAGAGGGAGCATATTTGATTCAGTAAGTGCCATTCGTTATTTTATTTACAAACCGGGGCAATACCCAGTACATATTTTTCGATCACCCCGATTTTAGCAGCAGCTTCTGCTCCTTTAAAACCAGTGATGTCTGTATCTTTTATTTGCCTTTCGGCGAAAGCCGTAAGCTCGCGAGCCACCGGGAGATAAGACCAGTGCCATTTCTCCATGTTGTAACCATTCGGACGATCCGGGCCTTTCTCACTATACACCTGACAATAGCCAAAGGTTGAAGCATTGGCCTGAAGCCATTGATATTCCTGGAGTCCCTGACCGGATTCAAAGTATGCGTTTTCAAAATCGTTGATGTCGATATCAGTTCCCCAGTGATGCCGGGATGTGCCGGGCATACTGCTGTACTCCAGGATCTTTAAAGCGCGTTCGACCGGATCCGGAACAGCGACGGAAAGATCTTTGCCGTCTACCTTTCGGGCACCGGTCCATTTGCGCTCCCAGATTCCTTTTTGATACTCAAAATTCCGGGCAGCAGACTCGATGCGGAGTGTAATTCCATCGGCCTTTGCGGCAGCATGCATTTCGGCGAAAGCCTCGAAAGCATCCTTGCGCATGTAACGTCCTGCCTGATCGGCATATTTAAGCGGGATTTCCAAAAAGTCCGGATGTTTGGCAGGATTGAATTTCCCCATTACATAATCGGCCGTAAAAGAGACCGTAGACTCTGAAACCGTTTGTTTCTGCGGAGTTTCCTCTTGTTCTTTAACCAAAGTTTGGGTCTCAGCCCCAGACGAAGAAGTCTCTGCTACCGGTTCCGAACAGGCAGCCAGCAATAAAAAAAGGATGAGTAATCGCATTAATATTCGAATTCCATTTTTTGGATAGGGAAGCCAAACAGGGCTTTCTCCCGGATTAAGTCAGCCACTTTTGGAGGTACCATATCTTCCCAGCCACTTTGATCCTGGCGAAGCATTTCAAGTACTTCCTTGGAGAAAATGTGCAAAATTTCGGGTTTAAAACCCTGAAGGTCAACAATTTGGTTATTATCAAGCAGGTGTTTATACAAAAAGATTACCCCCTCAGGTATAGGCACATTGGTGCTTGTCATCAGCTCTTCACTGCCTTCCTGATAAGCCGGATACACATACATTCGTACATCCTGGCGGAAGATTTCTCCCATCGCCATCAGCAAGCGGCCATTGAGGTTTTGATAGTATTTTTCGGAAATGAGCTCAAGCAATTCCCGGACGCCAATGACCAATCCCAGTTGCTGCACCTTAAAGTCGGCCAGGTAATTGATCAGCTGAGAATATTTTTCGCAATTGGTCACTACGACTGTCTGGCCAAGAGCACTAAGCAATTCTGCCCGGTCGAGAAAATCCTGCTCATCGAGTTCTCCCACCGCGCAAAGATTATCAAGGGTGATTTCGGTCAGCAGGAAAGTGCGCCGGGATTCAACCTCCGGTTCCTTTCGAAACTGCTCATTGGCTACCCGGATCATATCCATGTTCACCAGCGTTGCCGGCCGGAAACTCCCGCGTACGATCAGCACATTCTTTTTATACAAAAACTCGGAAGCATGGACATTCCGTTTATCAGGGCCAAACATAGCTACTTTCGACAATCCGTTTTTGATTATCCAGAGGCTCAGCAAACGATTGTCCAATTCTTCAAATGCGGGTCCGGTCATGCGCACCAAATCGACCATCACCCGACCTTGCAATCCATCCATGAGGGAAATCAACAAAGTTTCCGGATCATCGTGGTGTGTAAAACAACCATAGATCAGATTTACACCAAGAATACCAACCGCCTGTTGTTGCAGCCGGTTATCATTGTCGAGCATTTTTACATGCAAGACGATATCATTAGGCTCTGCATCTGGGTTTAGTTGAAAGCGCAATCCCAACCAACCATCCCCGGGAATGGTTTTCTGATAATTGATCGCAGCTACGGTATCGGCAAACACAAAGAAATTGGTGTCTGGTCGTTCGTGGCGCAGGCGACGCTCCATCAGGTCGTATTCGTGATCGAGCATTTTGTAGAGGCGGGATTCGCAAACATAGCGTCCGGTGGCCTCCATTCCATAAATATCATCGGAGACAACTTTGTCGTAGGCCGACATGGTTTTCGCAATGGTACCTGCTGCGGCACCCACCTGAAAAAAATAACGGGCAACTTCCTGTCCGGCACCGATTTCTGCAAAAGCACCATAGATGGAATCATCCAGATTCATTTCCAGGGCTTTCTGATCAGTTTCCAGTAATTGACGTGGCATGTAATTCGCTTTCTATTTAGTCTTGAATCTTAATCTTCAAAGCTTTCGGGCTCCGCTTCAATAATATGTAACGGAATCTGAGCGTGAATCGTTTTCTTTTCGGAATCATTTAAATCAGCATACTCTTTTCCGAAGGATTTATTGGCCGCTTCATTCCAGAATCGCTTGTATACATTCATGATGGCCGCATAGGTATCGAGGTAGACATCATAACGGGTTTCTCTTTTATACCCCAGGTAGATATGCGTACTGGCAGGTTCCTCCGGCCAGGTTTCCAGCGAATCAGGATTGCTCATTCGCAAATACAAAAGGGTTTCCAAATCATCCAGCAGCACTTCTTCCTTGTCAAGATTTATGCTTTCTTCACCGAGGCTAATAACAACGATATTTCTTTTTTCGGTAGGCTGTGTTTGATAGATAGTAGGGTCTGGCATCGTTGAAGCAGGGCTGTACTCATCCGAAAAATTGAGCCACTGGATGCGATGTGGATTGCGTCTGGCTACTTTCAGCTGGGTTTCTTCATCCAGCAGTGCAAATGTTTTGTCTTCAGTATACCGGGCATCTTCATTCCAAATATCGTAAAGCACATTAAAAATGGAGGCCGTCAGGAAGTCAGGTCCGATCTCCGACCGATACGAAGGCCTGTAATTATAATCGAAAATGGGATAATCGATCAAAAACAGGATCGTTACCGATTGCTGCTCTTTGGGTAAATAGCCTTTTCTTGCCGGATTCGTCAGTGCATAGCGCAGCATGGACGGAAATTCATAGACAGAAGTGCGGTGGCCATTAAGCATAAAGCCCTGAATGGTGTCGTAAGTTACGTACACCCGATGGGCCGGCGGCACAGAATCCAGCACCACTTCCAAATGCGGATAGCCCTGCAAAAGCTGTACGGAAGTAGAATCGGAAAAATGGAAAGAGGGGTGTTTGCCCTTGTACTCCAGGTCTCTCCCGGGCTGTGCATACAGACTTTGGCATGTCCCCAAAAGGAGAATAAATGGGAGAAAATACCGGGCTAATTTTTGCTTAATTACCACAGAAAATCGTTTGCCTCCAAAGGTACGGATTTTGATTTGGACCTTAGAAGGCGAGGAATCCATAATTGAAAATGCTTTTTTCGACATGACATGTCACGTGACATGTCATGTCGGGTGACTAATCAACCAACCTCCCCCCAAGCCAGCAACTCACCGCCTTTTTTTGTAATTTTGCCCGCTGTAAAAGAGAATAAGAAGAGATGTTTCCGAAGTACGATGTAATTGTGGTAGGTGCCGGCCATGCCGGATGTGAAGCAGCAGTCGCTGCAGCCAACATGGGGTCTAAAGTCATGCTGGCTACGATGAATATGCAAACCATCGCTCAGATGTCCTGCAACCCGGCTATGGGTGGCGTGGCAAAAGGACAGATCGTGCGGGAAGTAGATGCCCTGGGCGGCTATTCCGGTATCGTAACGGATCATACCATGATTCAGTTTCGCCTGCTCAACCGGTCGAAAGGCCCGGCAATGTGGAGCCCGCGTGCTCAAAGCGATCGCATGCTCTTCGCTGCTAAATGGCGACACATGCTCGAAGCCAATGAAAACATCGACTTCTGGCAGGAAATGGTCACCAGCATCATCGTTAAAGACGGACGCGCCTGTGGAGTACGCACCGGTATCGGACTGGAAATCGAAGCAGACTCCGTTATCCTGACCAATGGTACTTTCCTCAACGGAATCATCCACATCGGTGAAAAACAATTTGGAGGCGGCCGAGCAGGCGAACGCGCAGCCAAAGGCATCACCGAGCAACTCATCGAACTCGGCTTCGAAGCCGGACGAATGAAAACAGGTACCCCGCCCCGCATCGACGGTCGTTCCATTGACTATTCCAAAATGGTGGTGCAGGACGGCGATGAAGATCCGGGTAAATTCTCTTATACCGATACGCCAAAACTCAAAAATCAACGGCCCTGCCACATGGCTTACACCAATCCGGAAGTGCACGATATGCTGCGCACCGGCTTTGATCGTTCGCCTATGTTTAATGGCCGTATACAAGGCTTAGGTCCCCGATACTGTCCTTCGATTGAAGACAAAATCGATCGCTTTGCCGGCCGCGATCAGCATCAGCTTTTCATCGAACCCGAAGGCTGGGAAACGGTAGAAATCTATGTCAACGGCTTTAGCTCTTCTCTTCCGGAAGACGTACAATTTAAAGCCATGCGCAAAATCGAAGGCTTCGAAAACGCCAAAATGTTCCGCCCGGGTTATGCGATTGAATACGACTTCTTCCCGCCTACCCAATTGAAACCATCGCTGGAAACCAGACTGGTTAAGAACCTGTTCTTCGCCGGACAGATCAACGGAACCACCGGTTACGAAGAAGCTGCCTGTCAGGGGCAAATGGCCGGTATCAATGCCCACCTGGCTATAAAAGAAGAAGATCCTTTCATCATCAAACGCTCCGAAGGATACATCGGAGTATTGATCGATGACCTGGTAAATAAAGGCACCAAAGAACCTTACCGCATGTTTACCAGCCGTGCAGAATACCGCATTCTGTTGCGCCAGGACAATGCAGACCTGCGCCTTACACCGCTCGTACACAAACTGGGTATGAAAGGGATGGAAGACCGCATGCAACGGGTGGAAGCCAAAGAAGCAGCCGTGAAGGACATCCGTAAGTTTCTGGAAAAATTCAGTGTTACCCCCGATCAACTCAATGGATATCTGGAAAAAATCGGCTCCTCTACCCTCAAGCAGGGAGTAAAGCTCAATACGGTACTGGCCAGACCCCATATCACCATGGAAGGCCTGAAAAGTGCCTTGCCGGAACTGGATTCGTTCCTGTCGAAGTACGATGCAGAGACAGAAGGACTGGCTGAGGTGGACCTCAAATACGAAGGTTACATCCAGAAAGAGCAGGAGATGGTCGACAAAATGAATCGACTGGAATCGGTCTTCCTCAAAGATACCTTCGATTATCATCGGTTATCCGGGCTATCCAAAGAGGCACGGGAGAAACTGACCAACCTCAAACCACGTACCATCGGACAGGCAAGCCGGATCAGCGGAGTATCCCCTTCCGACATCTCCGTACTTTTGGTTCATGTTGGTCGTTAAAGCTACATGAACAGGGAATTCCTGATCAATATCGCATTCCTGCTGGGGATCAATCTCCTCATAAAACCCTTTTACATATTCGGGATCGACCGGGGCGTGCAAAATGCCGTTGGAGCTGCAGACTACGGACTTTACCTGAGCCTGTTCAACTTCGCCTTCATCCTCAGTATTTTCAATGACCTGGGGATTCAAAACTTCAACAACCGGCATATCTCCCAGCATCGACAGCTCGCCGGCAAGTACTTTGCTTCTCTGGTCAGCCTCAAGCTCTTATTGAGCCTGTTATTCATGCTGTTATTGTTGCTGCTTGGCATGGCATTCGGCTACAGCCTAAACTACCCGATGCTCCTGCTTTTTATCGGCCTCAATCAAATCCTCAGTTCCTTTTCCCTATACCTGCGTACCAATGTGTCCGGCCTCGGGTACTACCGCTGGGACAGTTTTTTCTCCATCCTGGACAGGCTGTTTCTCATTGGCATCGTAGGCTATTTGCTTTGGCTTTCGCCGAATGAAAACTTTCAAATTGAGTGGTTTGTCTGGTCCCAAACCGCTTCCCTGAGTTTGACCAGTTTCATCCTATTCCTTTTTATTTATCCAAAGATCAAAGGCTGGAAACTGGGATTCAACCGCATCCGCTTTCTGGCGCTGCTTCGGCAATCGCTGCCCTTTGCGCTGGTGATCTTGCTCATGACCTTGTACACCAGAGTCGATGTCGTAATGCTGCAACAATTATTGCCTTTCGGCGAAAAAGAAGCCGGCATATATGGTGGTGGTTACCGCATACTCGATGCAGCCAATATGCTGGGTTTCCTGTTTGCCGGCTTATTGCTCCCCATGTTTTCGCGACAACTGAAGACCGGAGAGGGCATTGAAAACCTGCTCAACCTCAGCTTCCGCTTACTGCTTACTGCCTCCGTCACCATCAGTTGCGCCGTATGGTTTTTTCAGGAAGAAATTGTACGACTCTTGTACTGGGAAGCAGATGCCTATTGGGGTAAAGTTCTTGGTGTTCTTATGATCTCTTATATAGCCCTTTGTGGTACCTACCTGCACGGCACCCTCCTTACGGCAAATGGCCGGTTAAAAGCCATGAATCAATTATTTGTGGGAGCCATTTTGCTAAATATTGCCGGAAACTATCTGCTCATCCCAAAATATGGAGCTACCGGAGCGGCAGCGATGACCGTGGTCACCCAATTTCTGGCCTGGCTGGGACAATGGTGGCTGGTGCGGCGTGATATGCAAGTACACATTCAGTGGAGCACCCTCTATCGATTACTGGCATTTACAGCCATACTCCTACTGACTGGCTGGAAAGTCCTGCCCCTCTTAGCCGAAAAAGCCAACTGGCTATTTATATTAATGGGGTATATGGCAGCAGCAGCCGGGCTGGCAGCGTTTCTAAAACTGATTCCCATCCGGTCTCTGGCAAAGAAACTCTAATCAAAGAGGCCGATTCTTTACATTTAGCTACTTTTGCGGAACAATTTTAAACATGGAGCGAAAAGATAGTCTTTTGGGTGTTATTCGGACACTCTTTAAATGGAAGAAATTCCTGATAATTACCACCGGAATCGCCGCCATTGGCGCGATCATCATCGTACTGTTCTTGCCGGTTTACTACCAGGCAGTTACCATATTCTATGCAGCCAGTCCCGACCTCTCTATGCCCGAGCGGATTTTCGGTACCAGCAACGAAGCCATGGAGTACTATGGAGAAGAGGAGGACATCGACCGAATCCAAACCATTGCACAATCCAATGAACTGGCCGACTTCCTGATCGATTCTTTCAATTTGTACGAGCATTACGATATCGATAAAAAAGATCTTCTGGCCGGCTACTACGTCAAAGAAACTTTCTACGGACAGTATGAAGTAAAAAAGACAAAGTACGATGCCCTCGAATTATCGGTCGAAGACACGGATCCGGAACTCTCCGCTAAGATTGCCAATACAGCCCGAAGAAAGATCGACGATATTGCACAGCGGCTGGTAAAGGAGAGTCAGGCACAAGTTATTGCCACCTACGAAAACTCCATTTCGGAAAATCAAAGTCTCCTGAATGCCCTTAATGACAGCTTGCAAATTGTCCGGTCAAAATTTGGCGTTTTCAATTCGGAAACCCAAAGTGAACTGCTCGCCACCCTGCTTGCTCAATCGGAAGCCAAACTCGCTAATGCCGAAGCCCGATTAGAAGCCTTCCAAAACTCTAACGGCATTCCCCGGGATACGATCACTTTCCAAAAAGCCCGGGTAAAAGCCCTGCAGAGAGAAGCCAGCACGCTTACCGCCAAACTGGATAAATTCAATCAGGGGATGGCCATCACCGATGTACTTACCCAATTACACAAGGAAGCCACCGAGCAAATCAGTGAAGATCAGGAACGGTACAAGCAAATAAAAACAGCTTACAACTCCTACTTTCCTGCGATTCACCTGGTGGAAGAAGCCGGCGTACCGATCATCAAGTCGCGCCCAAAGCGGTCCATCTCCGTAATCATAGCAACCCTGATTGCCTTTTTACTGAGCATAGTAGCTGTGCTGGTATTCGACACTTATAAAGATGTAAACTGGAAGGAGATAATCAGTGGCAAATAAGATTCTGACATCCAGGGAAGCCGATTTGCAACAAAAGCAATTATTGACTGCTTTTGGGGCAGCTACCCTTTTGTCTGTCTTTGCCGGACTCATCACCGGATATTGGTTTTTGGCCGGGCTCCCGGTAGCACTACTGATCGCTTATGTTACCGTGGTCGACTTTCGGATGCTTTTTTATTTCCTCCTGTTGATGATTCCGCTTTCTACCGAAGTAACGCTACCCGGAGGATTTGGCACCGACCTTCCGGCAGAACCCTTTATGGTTTTGCTGATGGGAGTCTTTGGGCTCTACTTGTTGCGCAATGGGCGGCAATTGCGGGTAAGACCCTATCTCACACATCCCATTACCCTGGCGCTGCTGCTGCATTTAAGCTGGATATTCATTACCGTTTTTAATTCGGCAGACACCTTTGTTTCTCTAAAATTCTTCCTGGCAAAGGTTTGGTATATAACGACCTTTTTTATTCTTGCAGCCTTTTTGATCAAAACCCATAAGGATCAGAAGAAGTTTTTTTGGTGGATTCTCATACCACTTATTTTTACAGTGCTATTCATCCTTACTAAGCACGCCGGAAAAGGCTTTTCCTTTATCGACAGCAACCGGGTGGTACGCCCCTTTTACCGCAACCACGTAAACTATGCCAGTTTGCTGGCGCTCTTTTTTCCTTATATATGGGCGGCTCAATTTTGGTACAAGCGCTCTTCTCTCAAATACAAATTCATAATAGCGCTACTCCCATTCTTCCTGATTGCGATTCAGCTCTCCTACACCCGGGCAGCTTATGTAGCTATCATCATGGCCGTGGGCATGTACTTCATCATTCGCTTAAAACTGGTCAAACCCGTGCTTGCATTGGGTACGGCTGCTGTTATCGGTATTGCCGCTTACATGGTCCACAATGACACCTACCTCGAATACGCTCCGGAATACAAAAAGACGGTTTCGCATTACAACTTCGACAATCTTCTGGAGGCAACCTATAAAGGAGAGGATGTATCAACCATGGAACGGGTTTACCGCTGGGTAGCCGGGATGCATATGATCAAAGAGCGCCCCATGATGGGATTTGGTCCCGGCAATTTTTACAATTTCTACCGGGGCTATACGGTGACCAGCTTCGAAACCTATGTGAGTGACAATCCCGAAAAATCCGGGATACACAGTTACTACCTGATGACTATGGTAGAACAGGGAATTCCGGGAACGGTCTTCTTTGTAATTCTGTGCTTCGTGGCACTTGTCTACGGAGAAAAGATCTACCACCAAACCAATGATCTCATCCGGCAAAAGTGGGTCATGGCCAGTACGCTTTCCTTCTTTATCATACTGGCTTTGCTGTTGATCAACGATATGGTTGAAACAGATAAGGTGGGGTCCTTCTTTTTTATGAACCTCGCCTTCCTCGTCAATCAGGATCTCCGCAATCGGCGGATAGAAAAGAAGAAAGAAAAACCGGCCTAAGGAATCAATGCTTCCTTCGCCGTAAGGCAAATAAACTCATACACCAGAAGTAAACAAGGTTCCATATAATGGACCTTTTCATCCAACCTCGAGGTGTGTTTTTCCAACAATCCCTCCTCCTTTTTCATCAACGCAAACAGGGTTCTCGACACTTTAAAAAAGCGTTCCAGATCCGGCATAGCTGTTGGCATTGGCTGAGCGCCGAATGCAGCCAGGCATTTCCGAAAGGCCGCATCGGGATACAGGGAATAATTTTCCGGATACCGGAAAGCCAGATATAGAGAAATCATCCAATAATCGTGGCCGTGGTAATGGGTGTTCCAGACCGAAGCCGGATTGGCCTTTCTGTAAATTGCCAACATCTGGTCACAGTGGAACACAAAGCGCCCGATCCGGCCATCAACAGCATTTTGCTCCCGAAAAAGATCGAGAAACATATTCCGTACATAATCCGGATCCAGATCCCAAAACAGCCTCATCGCCTCCAGGGGACGAAAGCTCTCCCGCTTCCAAAGACGCCTTGTCTGACTGTTTTGAAAGCTGCCCAAATACATCGTCTTCAGATCCGGAGAATCCAGATC
>JAAEZH010000004.1:0-158521 GCA_018222965.1 Bacteroidota bacterium | reverse complement strand
ATCCAGATCCCAATGCTTCTGGAAATGCAAAGGGCTTTCATACAAAAAGCTGTTTTGCCTTCCGGCGGATGACTCCAAATAACGCGAAAATCCTTGCAGGTTTTCACGAATGGTTTTCAAATTCATAAAAATGCATCAATAGCCTCTGACCAAATAGGACTTCCCATTAAAATCGAGCCTGGTCACGGTTCGCAAATGATCAAAAAACAAGCTGGCTTCTGCTTTCACTTCGTCAAAGGAAATTATCCATTCGTACCGATCCTCGCCAGGACTGGCGTTGGGGTTTTGCAGTTCCTCCAGTTTTTTGATCGTATAGGTTTCGCTCGTATCTTCTACCCCGCCGTCGTCAAACCAAAGGATGGACCTGACGGTCATCACTTTCGTGCGAATTTCGGTGTAGTTAAAGATCTCTACCTGGGTAGTGTCTTCATTGATCGCAATACTGTCTCCTTCAATCTTCAACAAGTCCTCCGGATCTTTGAGCTTTTTGGTCTTGATATCTTCCTCCCAGGTGATGATCTCCTCAAATTCCACCCAGGTGCTGTCAACCCCCTGGAGACGTTCCTGTACCCCTTCCTGATCGTGGTGGATGCGCATCAGAGGAATGACGCGTTTGCCCCACAAACTATCCGGATCCGGGACCTCCATCTCTCCCCGGTCCGTGAAGTATCCCTGCTCACGATCCCAGCGTGTTTTGGATAATTGCGGAAGGAAAAAGATCATTTCCGGATCATCCGGCGAGCGGCGAAAAACAACCGCCTCCGCCTCCGCATAGCGATTGAGGATCACTTTGAGGTGCCCCTGCAAGCGGGCATCACGGGCATTCATGGTTACCAGCAAAAACCCATATTCTGTGGAGTTAATCGCATTCAGATTATAAACTCCGCGGATGTCGTCGCCTTCTACATAGAGATAGCGATTGGTGATTCCAAAGGAATAGTCACCGGCGGAGAACTCCTTCTCCAACTTACCGGGAATCTCAACAGCATCCGGTCGAAAATCATAGCCCAACAAATCATCCGGGTCGCCAAAACGGCGGTCGGAGATGTAGGAATAATCTACTCGCTGGCCAACACACAGGCTGGGCAACAGCATAAAAAGATAGAGGAGGTATTTCATCGGTAGCGTTTTTTATCCTTCAATATTTTTCTGAACAAGGGCCCGAATCTCTGTTTCTTCCACATCGGCAGCATCGGCAAGGGCTTGTCCTGCTATCAGTTTTTCAGCTACAAAGTCTTTGTCTTCCACATCGGCACAATTGATCTGTACATTCATAAATGCACCATGGATCGCCGCGCGGGCACACAAGGCTCCTACTCCTGCATCGGAAGCAGAATTCGGATTTCCTTTTTCGGCCATCGCCCGAATCACTTCAAAAGAGGCCGTGCACAATTCCATCACTTTAAAAGGAACCTCAATGGCATATTTGGTTGCATCCTGCATGGCTTGTTTGCGAATGGCTTTCTCGGCGTCTGTTCCTTTTGGCATCCGCACCGCGTCAATAATGGCATTAAAAGAGCGCGTATCCTCATCAACCATTCGCAACAACTCGTCTTTGATCGCCTGTCCCTGTTCCGCAATTTCGCCAAATTCTTCCCAACGGCTGTCCCACACCCGGCGGTGCGAAGAAAGATTAGCCACCATGGTTCCCAGCGAAATCCCCAGAGCGCCCACATAAGCAGAAACAGATCCGCCACCAGGCGCTACGCTTTCAGAAGCAGTAACATCAGCAAAAGTTTTCAGATCCATTTCCAGCAACGGATTGGCATTTTCGTCCTCGAGCATATACTCGATGACTTTTTTCCGCGGGTCGAAGGGTCCCAATTCATCCAGGCCCAGGGTGCGAACGGCAATTTTGATCAACTCTTTATCCGAGACCCCAACCGAACGTCTTTGCTTGCGGAGGAAGTATTTGCCGGTTTCAATCAGTACTCTTTTAGGTACCAGCCCAACCAATTCAGAGCCTGTAACCCGCAATCCGCGATTTCCGGCGCTTTGGGTACAGGCTTCAAAGGCTTTATGAAGTGGTGTCACCTGGATATTCGTCAGGTTCATGGAAATCTGGGCGATGCCATATTCTTCGATAAACCAACCAATCGCTTTACAGGCTTTGAGCATACCGTCTTCCCGCTGTGGTTCGCCATTTTCATCAAGCAATGGCTTGCCGGTCAGCTTTCCTCCTTCTCGTTTGATGCGGCCTTTTTCGCGTATATCGAAAGCTACAGAGTTGGCCCGGCGTACGGAAGTCGTATTTAGGTTGACATTGTAGGCGATCAGAAAATCACGGGCACCGATAGCGGTTGCGCCCGCTTTGGCATTAAAGCTTGCCGGACCGTAATCCGGTTTCCATTCGGGTTTTCCGAGTTTTTCGGGCAGTGCTTCGTATTCTCCGGCTCTGACCGTTGCCAGGTTTTGCCGCTCCGGGCTGGTCGCTGCACTTTCGTACATGTAAAAGGGAATATCCAGACTGCTTCCGGCTTTTTCTCCCAGTTTATGTGCCCATTCCGCCACTTCTTCCATGGTGATATTCGCGACCGGAACCAGCGGACAAACATCGGTGGCTCCCATACGCGGGTGCTCCCCCTGGTGCTTGCTCATGTCGATCAGCTCCGAAGCTTTGGCAATGGCGCGGTAAGCGGCTTCTACTACAGGCTCCGGCTCTCCGACGAAAGTCACTACCGTTCGGTTAGTGGCTTTTCCCGGATCGACATCCAGCAGCTTTACGCCTTCTACCGATTCGATGGCATTGGTGATCTGTTTGATGATATTCATATCGCGTCCTTCGCTAAAATTCGGGACGCACTCAATTAATTGCCTGGCCATAGGTTAATTTGGTTTTTGTTTCAAGGTCGTGAAATTAAGGTCTGTAAATTGACTATGCCAGAGAATCGACAGATTTCGGCAGAATTGTCAACAAATCTATAACTTCGCCCTGCTATAAATAAAACAGAAGATTTGAACACCGGATTATTCTTTGGTTCCTTTAACCCCGTTCACATCGGGCATTTGATCATTGCCAACCACATGGTGGAATACGGCGATCTGGATCAGGTTTGGATGGTTGTCAGTCCGCACAATCCATTGAAAGAAAAAAAATCGCTGGCGAAAGATTACGACAGGCTACACCTGGTTCGGCTGGCGGTGGAAGACAACCCCTATATTCGCGAAAGCAACATCGAATTTGATCTGCCCAAGCCTTCCTACACCGTAGATACGCTGGCCCATCTGGCCGACAAGTATCCGGATCGAAAATTCACGCTAATCATGGGCGGCGACAATCTGGCAACACTGCACAAATGGAAGAATTACGAGCAAATCCTGGAAAACAATCAAATCTATGTTTACCAGCGTCCCGGAGCCGGGGAGCCGGTCTTTGGTGCTCATCCGAATGTGCGGATTTTTCAGGCGCCCTTGCTCAATATTTCAGCTACCTACATCCGGAAAGCCCGGAAAGAAGGCCGCTCAGTCAGGTATCTGGTTCCCGAGCCGGTATTTCAATATCTGGACGGGAGTGATATGTATACCAAATAGACAATGCCGGGTGTCTTCCAGACTGCATCTTAAGGCATAGAAGCCAGACAATAATAAAGCAGTTTGTGTAGTTTTTTTATCGGTTCAAACAGCAATTCATGGGAAAGCATATACTCTATTTCTTTGTTATCAGTTTTTTCTGCCTTTCGGCGAATTTTTATTCGGCGCAAGCCCAGCCCAATCTGGCCCTGGGGGAATGGAACTCTTACCTCCCTTACCGGTCTGCCAAGCACATTACTCAAAGCGAAAGCAAATTGTATTTTGCCACAGACTGGTCTATTTTAGTTCGCGAAAAAGACGACGGATACAAAGAGCGCTTCTCCAAGGTCGACGGATTGAGTTATACGGGCATCAGCCTCATTAAATACCATCCCGGAGAGAATATTTTAATCGTGGTGTACACCGACAGCTCCATCGACCTGATTCGGGAAAACGATATTATTTCGCTGTTTGACATCCCCAATTTCCAGGGACCGATTGGCGATAAAGTGGTGCGGGATGTATTCATCGATGAGGAGGGAGGCGTGTTTCTCGCAGCGAATTATGGCGTTTCAAAACTGGATGTTTCGGTGCCCGAGTTTGAGTATACGACCTTCACCGGCGTGAATACCAACGGCATACGGGTTTTCCAGGGGCATATTTATGCAACAACAGATATTGGTGTTTACCGAATTTCGGAGGATAATGCGTTTCCGGAAGATATTGCACAGTGGGAATTCCTGGGCATGGACTATGGGTTTCCCGGCGATTATTTTGCCGGTCCGGCCACCGTTTACAACGACAAGCTTTATGTAGCTGTGGAAGATTCCCTGTATTCGTTCAGCAACGAACAGGCGGCATACATCCATCATGAGGAGGACCTTTTGCTTACTTACCTGACCAGTGAAGGTGCCCGACTCATAGCCGGATTTTACTGTGAAGGCTGCAAAGGAAACACCCTCTACTTTGGTCCGGATGAAAGCTTTGTACCTGCTCCGGTAAATTGTATGGATCGTCCGCTTTATGCACTGGAGGATGATTCAGGGAACGTATGGTATGGAGACCAGTTTCAGCAATTTCGGGTACACGAAGCCGGCACGGAATCCTGTAATCGCTTTACCGAAAACAGCCCTTATTCCCATCGAACACAGGAAATACACATTACCGGCGATCAGGTTTGGGTGGCTTCCGGAGGTGTGCGTACCAACTACAACGTACTCCGACAACCGGATGGTTTATTCTGGTACATCAATGGAGTATGGGGAGAATATAATACTTACAATACGCCTGAGTTCAGCCAAATGGAGGACGGTGGGGTTCAGCCCATCACCGATTTATATACGGTCACTTCCCATCCGGAATCCAACCTAATATATGCCGGTTCTTTTTATGACGGTTTGTTTCGTATAGACCGGGAAGCAGGCACAATAGAACACTTTCTCGAAAACAACTCCAGCCTGAACAATCCACCGGGCGACCCAAACAGGACCCGGGTAAGCGGTCTTGCCTGGGATTCAAACAACAATCTTTGGGTGAGCAATCATTCGGCCGAAAGGCCTGTATCGGTACTAACTGCCGATGAAGAATGGATCAGCTTTGCTCCGAATTGTGGAGCCAACGCCCTCATACAGGTTGCCGTTGATGAGTTTGATAATAAATGGTTTGCTATTTCGGCCGACAACGCCGGACTATTGATATTCAACGAAGGAGATATTTCAGATCCCGGCGATGACCAATGCCGGGTGCTTACTGTCAGCAACAGCAATTTACCTACCAACAGAGTAAACTGTGTGGAACTCGATCTCGATGGAGACATTTGGGTGGGCACCGAGCAGGGAGTGGTTGTTTTTGAATGTGGAAACAACGTCTTTGATCCTTCCTGTCAGGGATCCTTGCGGATTGTGGAGCAGGATAATTTTGGAGCCTACCTCCTTGAAACCGAAAACGTGCGGACGATTGCTGTCGACGGCGCCAACAGAAAATGGTTTGGCACCGACAACGGCATCTTTGTGCAATCTCCAAATGGGGAAGAGCAGGTAGCCTTTTTTGACGAAAGCAATTCTCCGCTGTTTGACAACATCATTTCTGACATTGCCATTAATCCGGAAACAGGCGAGGTAATCATTGGAACCAATAAAGGATTGATTTCCCTTCGGGGTCAGGCAACAGAAGGACCGGCAGTAAATACGATTAATGTAAAAGTATGGCCCAATCCGGTACGGCCCGACTATGAAGGCCCCATTGCGATTAGTGGGTTGGCACAGGATGCTAATGTGAAGATCACTGATATACACGGTACCCTGGTTTATGAAACGACAGCCTTAGGCGGGCAGGCCATTTGGGACGGACGTGATTATACCGGACGCAGAGCCAGTTCGGGAGTTTATCTTGTGTTTTCTACCAGTACCCAGTCTCTTGAAAATCCGGATGCGGTAGTTGCTAAGATCGTATTGGTCAATTAATCATCATACACAGCAGAAGCCAGGATCTGTTCGTAATAGGCTTCGTATTGTGGAAGGATATTTTTGATGTCATAAAGGCGGGCGTTTTCCAGCGCATTTTTCCGGAAGCGTTCCAGCATTTTATCATCCTGCAGCAACTTAATGGTGTTTTTTGCCATATCTTCGACATCACCAACCGGGCTTAGGAAACCCGTTTTGCCGTGGATATTCACCTCTGGCAACCCTCCTGTATCGGAAGAAATTACCGGCACTTCGCAAGCCATAGCTTCCAGTGCTGCCAATCCAAAACTTTCGGTTTCGGAAGGCATCAGAAACACATCGGCTACATCCAGCAATTCTTCTACTGCATCTTGTTTTCCCAAGAAGGAGACGTGATTGCAAATTTTGAGTTCCCGGCAGAGCGATTCCAAATGCGATCGTTCCGGGCCATCTCCTACCAGCAACAATTTGGCGGGCATTACATCCGCTACTTTTTTAAACACCCGTATCACATCATCCACCCGTTTCACTTTCCGGAAATTGGACGTATGGATCAGGATGCGTTCGCCATTTGGAGCGATTGCTTTTTTAAAATGATCCAGGTTGTGTTTTTTGAAGCGGTTGAAATCGATGAAATTGTAGATGACTTCGATGTCTTTTCGAATGTCGAAGTATTCGTAGGTCTGTTCGCGGAGGCTTTTTGAAACAGCCGTTACTCCATCGGATTTATTGATGGAAAAAGCCACGACAGGAGCGAAAGCCTGATTGCTTCCAACCAGGGTTATATCCGTACCGTGTAGGGTAGTTATAGTTGGAACGTAGCGCCCTTCAGTCAGCAGAATTTTTTTGGCCATATATGCTACAGCGGCATGCGGGATAGCATAGTGAACGTGCAGGAGATCCAGGTTTTCATATTTCACTACCTCTACCAGTTTACTGGCCAATGCGGTATCGTAAGGCGTAAACTCAAAAAGGGGATAATCTGCGGAGGAAACTTCGTGGTAAAAAACATTCTCCTGAAAGGCAGTGAGCCGAGCTGGTTGGCGATAAGTAATAAAATGTACCTGATGGCCTCTTTTTGCGAGTCCGAGTCCTAATTCTGTTGCCAGGACTCCGGAACCTCCGTAAGTAGGGTAACAAACGATACCGATCTTCATAAAGTCGACTTGTTGTGCATAGGAATGGCAGATCCGATATCGGACTATCCTGCTGTCTCATCAAAATACATCTAAGGAGGGAAATGGTTCAGTTACAGGGCGAAAAACATGCTGAATGGGTAAAATCGGGTTTAGGGCATCTCAACCTGACAGGTCCAAAATTTTCAATCGTTTTCATCCAACTGAAAGAGGACATTCACCGGCTTATCAAAAACCGCTGATAATTTTAAGGCGAGAACGGTAGATGGTACATACCGGTTTTTTTCGATTGAGTTGATCGTTTGCCTGGAGACTCCAATTTTTTGAGCCAGCTCTTCCTGCGTAAGGTTTTTTATTGCTCGTTCGACTTTGATGGTATTTTGCATTAGGCGTGCATACGCTTTATTTGATAGAAAAATCCGATCTGTATCAGAAGCATGAAAACCATAACCTGATAGACACTAATATCTCCAAGATTGGTTTCGCTCTGTCCCAGGGCAGCGTCTACCACTACATTGAGATAGGGATAAAACACCGCATAGATTACCCCTGCAATAAAGGCCAGGGCAAAAGACTGCGCTCTTATTCGGACCATCATTTCATCTTCCGTCTTTTCCCTGGAGATAGAAATAAACAACAATCCAATCAAGGTAAGATGTCGCAAGACCGTTCGATATGCATTTGGATCCTCCACATAGAACTTTGAGATTACCAGGCCGGCAAAAGCCAGAATAAATAAAGTTAAGCCAATTGGCTTGAAAGAATAGGGCAACAAACTAAGGCGCATCAATCGGTTTCGCTCTCTTTCACAATAGGTAGACATAAGCTTCTTTTTGACAAGTTTACTTTACTTAATGTCAAATATACTTTACATTTTTGAAATAATCAACCTGACAGGTCGGCGACCCGTCAGGTCGCCGACCTGTCAGGTTGAAAACGCATCCTTCCCAAAAAACACAAAAACAAAAAGGGCCTGCCCGAAATCCGGACAGACCCTTCTGTTTATGAATTTAATCCTGCTTACGGACGAGAATCCGACAAGATCAGTTTTTCTACATGCATTTTATCTCCGCTCCGGAGACGTACAAAGTACATCCCGTCAGGATAATCACTCAGATCAACCTGAGCCTGGAGATTTTCAATAGCCGGCTCCTGTTGAGCATGGATTAGTTGCCCATTGATATTGAAGATTTCGATATACACATCTTCACTCGTACGGAGCGTAGCATCAATCAATACCAGTCCCGGACTTGGATTCGGCGAAAGCCGTACAGACTGAACCAGTTCCAGCTCTTCTGCACCTACCATCGCACCAACCGTAAAGGTCGCTTCATCAATACAACCATTGACATCCGTAACAGTAACGGAATATTCACCAGGCAGCAGTCCGGTAGCTGTCGCCTCGGTTTGCCCGTCACTCCATACATACTCATATGGACCAACACCCAATCCGGGAACTGCAGTTATCGAACCATCAGCTGTTTGCGGATCTGCCGAATCGGTGATAGAACCATCAACCAACAAGGTATTTGGACAACCGGAAATGTTGATGTTATCAATATCGATCCAGTAATCGCCAGTAGCCCAGGTATTCAGGAAGCGAACATTGATTGCAGATCCGGCGTAAGCCGATAGATCTACGGAGAATGTTGCCAGATCAACACTTGGAACGTGGTTATTCTGGTCGACGATAAATATCGTTTCAAAGGTATCTCCACAGTCTTCAGAAATCTGAACCTCGAGCATATCCCCATTAATGGTAGCAGCCGTTGTACCCGCCGACCAGTTTACATATCGATAATCAAAAGACAGGGAGTCCGAATCGCCCAAAGGACCATAACGAGAGGTCACAATCTCAAAATTACCGTCTCCGGCCCAGTTGTTATCCGCCGCTACCCAGGTTGGATTGTTGTGTGCATTAGGCGCGAATACCGGATTGAATTCGTCGGTAGTCCACCCTTCCGGGAATACCCCGTCTTCAAAGCCTTCAACCAATGGAAGCGGGAAAGCTGTAATTAATTCAAAGGCGAAAGTGTCATTCGACAAGTCAGAATCATCTTCCAACTCTGTCCAAATTTCGATCAGGTAATATCCGGGGGCAGAGAAATCATAAGGGAGGTCAAAACTTACCACCTCCGTGCTGTCATTACTGACAACACCGGTAAACAGACCATCTGCCGGGAAATTAACCGGTTGTTCCACCCCGTTAATCGCAAAGAAATAAGGGACCAGCGACTGAGGTAATTGCCCGTAATTCTGTATCAGGAAGGTAATGGTTTCCGCATCCAGATTACAGGCTCCGGGCTCCGGAGAGATCAAACCAGATACACCAACATCCACCAGGAATAATGTTTTAAACGTAATTGGCCCAAGTGTTTTAGCTGTTTCTCCATCATCACAGCCAAAACGGACATATACATCATAGTAGGTGTTTTCCAACAAACCGGTCAGCGTAGCTGAGGTAATATTGCTCCCCATAATAACCGAACCGGTACCCAGGGTAAAGCCAAGCGGACCGTATTCAACAATGTATTCGCCTGCATCCTGAGCGGCATCCCAGCCAATCAGGGCGTTATCGGCATTTACATCCAGCAATTGCAGGTTTAATGGTCCGGCACAAGTTGGGCAAGCGATAAACTGGTAAACCTGTCCCGTTGCCGGGAATGGACCATCGGAGAATATCACATTATTATCAGGATCGAGTATGTCGTAGGTAACTTCATTTTGGAATGCTCCGGCGGTGTATTCAACCGTAACCAAAGAATTCGCGAAAGCGGTAACCGTAAAGGTGGCGAAGTCGCCGCTATTAAAGGTATAATCTGTACTAACACCATTTACTGTAACGGTTAGGAAAGATCCATTCCAACCATCTCCGAAAGAATCAAACAAGTTTAAGGTGTATTCACAAGGATCGCCCATCGCATCCGTTTCCGTCATCGCCGTAAAAGGACCGATTTGAGCACTGGTTCCCACATCAGGACCACAATCAGCTGTAATGTAGAAGTCGTATTCCACACAAGGATTTAGTCCGGTGATCTGAACAAAAGGATCAGCAACGGAAGTAGTAAGTCCAAATCCGGGAGGAAATCCTGCAGGTCCATACTCAATGGTATAACCTACCGCCTCAGAAGTACCATTCCAGATAAGATCTACTGTATTGGTGCCAATATCCAGTATGCTAACCGTTGAAGGATTCACAGACGGACAATCCGGACATACGGCATCTTCTTCATATACAAGCCCCGTTTGAGGGTTGGGACCATCGGAGAAGATGATGATATTGTCTGAGTCGTAAATATTATAGGTAACCTCGTTCTGGAAAGCTCCAGCCGTGTAGTTGATAACAACAGGAAGACCATCCAACACATCAAATGTGTAAATAGCATATTCGCCATCATCATTGATATTGTCAAGCGTGAAGGTGGTAATCGTTCCGTTGACATCGATATCCAGGAAGCTTCCATTCCAGCCATCGCCAAAAGAATCAAACATCTCCACCGTGTAGGTACACATCGTCGGAGGATTGATGAAAGGGGTACAGAAAGTAATCGGGCCAACCGGCGGGCTCGTTTCACCATCCGGACAAATAGAAGTCACATAAACATCGTAACAGGTGTTTTCCTCCAGTCCGCTGAGTTGCAAATCGTTCGCGCTAACGGAAACAGATGTTCCGTCGCCCACATCAAAGCCTTCCGGACCAAACTCAACCTCGTAGGTATCGGTCGAATCAGAAGCCGTCCAGGTAACGGTAGCAAAAGTAGCCAGCACATCAATCACCTGCACATTAGATGGTGGCGGACAGGCAACATTGATAAGGTCGCAATTGGCATTATCGCCAGGGTGTGGTTCCTGAGAGGAAAGACTAATATTAGCTTCCCATCCGGAATCGTCTACTACTGCGGAAGCTCGAAATACAACGGTAAGGCAGCCAGTCGGATTTGTGGCGGAAAAAGTGGTGGTTGGCATCCCGGCCAGGTCGGTTATTCCATTCTCCGCACCCGGGCCATAATTCTCAGACCCTCCGTCGCCAACACCATCCGCGTTGTTAAACAATTGGAGGTTGGCATTATCAGGATCGGTGAGCACGCTATGTGGATAAGTCTCATCCATAGGATTATCGCCATCGAGTATGGCTACCCAGTCAAAGGAGGCAAAAACGCCAAAAGAAGTAAATTCTAAGGTGACGGCACTTCCGTCTATACCACACAAAGTGGTTGTAGTCACACAATCGCAATTCAGGTAGTTTCCGGGAGCTCCTTCAACATCGTCGTTTCCTCCAAGGCCTCCAAAGTCTACAAAAACACCACCCTCACCGACGGCAAAGCACTCGACTGCTCCTTCGCCAGGTGTAACCTGTGCCAGGAGGCTAAAGGGAAGTGCAAGGCACATCAGTATTAAGGCCGACTTGACCCATTTTGAAATGGAAAGCTGTGTAGTGTTTAAACTCATAATGAGAGATTTTTTCATACATTCTGATCGGTAAAATAGCCTGGACTAAAACAAAATTGCTCCGGATTTTCCCCGGCCGGTGCACGTGTTTTTAGCCCAAACAAGCAGGACTAAAAATAGACAAAAATCCCGGAAATGGCAGGAATTAGACAATTCCGAAAAGAGGGCCGGAAGATTTTGGTCTTTTTGCTTACAATTCTCCTGAACCTTTTCTACATTTTGCTGTTATTTCGTCAGCAATTATCGCACTGATAATCTTGCTAATACTCGTATTTTAAGGAAAATCTGACCGCACAGTTTGGCTATATACTCCATATCAGATCTTGAAAAGCTCTCTGGCATCAAGGCTCATACCATTAGAGTCTGGGAGCAACGTTACGGGATAATCAACCCGGAACGCACGGAGACTAATATCCGATACTATAAAGATGAGGACCTCAAGCTGCTGCTAAACATTGCCCTGTTGAAGCGCAATGGCTTGCGAATTTCCAAAATTGCGAAAATGGATCGCGGGGAGATTGAAGCTAAAGTTGCCGAAGTTTCCGAGATAAACTTTGAATACGGAACCCAACTCGATGCCCTCACGCTTTCCATGATTGAAATGGATGAGCTCAAATTTGAGCGCATCATCTCCACAAACATTCAGCAAATTGGTTTTGAGAGAACCATGCTGGAAGTTATTCAGCCCTTTCTGGATAAATTAAGCGTACTCTGGCTCACAGGATCCATCAATCCGGTGCAGGAAAGCTTCATTGGATATCTCATCCGGCAAAAACTAATTGTAGCAATAGATAAATTGGAGCTTCACACAGGACCGGATGTACGTAAATTCATTCTATATTTGCCCGAAGGTGAGCGTCAGGAACTCAGTCTGTTGTTTATGCACTTCATGCTGAAATTGCGAGGCCATCAGGTACTTTACATTGGTCAGGAAATGGCCATAACAGACCTGGCAGATGTACAAAAAATTCATAATCCGGATTTCATATTTACCATGATCTCCGAAACCTTTTCCAAAGAACCCGTTCATCATTATATCGACCACCTTTCCAAACAATTCCAGAATACGGAAATTCTGATTTCCGGGTATCAGGTTGTAGCACAAGAGGTAGAATCAAAAGACAATATCCGTGTGCTACACAGTTTGCAGGAAACTATTGAATTCCTGGATACTGTAAAATAAATGTGCCCGAATCGAACAAATGCCTTTTCTGAAACATTCAAAGTTAATTGCATCACTTAAAATCATCTTTAATGAAATTGTCAATCAAAGCGCTTTTACCACTTTTTGCCGTTCTTTTCCTCGTAGCCTGCAGCAGTACTCCGGAAGGAGAGAAAGTTGAAGCAGGTGAAGAACAAGAAGCAGCTCAGGCAAGCAGCGGAACAACTTACATGGTCAACACAGCAGATAGTAAAGTTCACTGGCTGGCCTCCAAAGTAAGTGCGCAGCACCCAGGGACCGTTAAACTGAATAGCGGAAAATTCACAGTAGAAAACGGCAACATCACTGCCGGTAAATTCGCTATGGACATGACGTCTATCACCGTGAATGACCCTAACATGAACGAAGAAAAAACAGCAAACCTTACTGGCCACCTCAAATCAGAAGATTTCTTCCTGGTTGAGCAGTACCCAACAGCTACTTTTGAAGTAGTTTCCTGTACACCAGTTGAAGGCGAGCCGGAAGCAACACACCGCATCAACGGTAACCTTAAAATTAAGGACGTTACAAAGAGTATCAACTTCCCGGCTAATGTCGTGATCTCTGAAACTATGGTTCAGGCTGTTTCGCCACAATTTACGATCAATCGCCAGGAGTGGGGAATTACCTACCCGGGCATGCCAGACGATCTGATCAATGACATGATCGGCCTGCGCCTTGAAATCTATGCCGCTCCGGTTGAAATGCAGTAAGCAGAAAACAACCTGACAGCAGCCTCCAAAACAGCTGCTTTCATTCGGTGTAAACCAATAAAATCCCGGATCCCTATTAAGGGGGTTCGGGATTTTTTTATTAGCTTAGAAGCTTGTCTGGCACTCCCTTCCGAGTGTTTGTCTGACACCTGTTTTACACCCTAATTAGCCCAGCCCTACACACATGGACTTCAGGCGATTATTTGATATTCCTTCCTATCAATTGGCTAAGTACCCTCAAAAGGTAGCTTTAGCAGAGTTGGTGGATCACCACTGGAAAAAGTACTCCACCCGGGACTGTATCGACAACATCAATGCCTATGCAGCCGGATTGTTAGACCTCGGGGTAAAAAAAGGAGACCGGATTGCCCTGCTTGCCTTCAGCGGAAGCGCTACCTGGGTCATACTCGATTTGGCCATTCAGCAAATTGGAGCCATCTCAGTTCCCATACACGGCACCGCTGTTTCGGAAACCATTCAGTATATCCTCAAACATTCAGAATCAAAAATCTGCCTGACCAGTACACAGGAAGGCTATGAGCAGGTCCAATCCCTAAAACCTCAGCTACCAGACCTGAAAACGATTTATACCTTCCGGAAAGTTAATGCGCTGCCCAGCTGCCAGGATTGGAAAACCATTCCAAACGAACAACACCTGGCCACCTTTCAGACCTTCAAAGCAGCCATACATGAAGATGACCTTTCGACCATAATTTACACTTCCGGCACAACCGGAAAACCTAAAGGGGTGATGCTTACGCATAAAAACCTGGTTAGCAATATCAAATCTATCATTCCGCTGATTCCTGTCAACTGCGACAGCACGACCTTTAGCATGCTGCCCCTTAGTCACATCTTTGAAAGAATGGTCAGCCTGACCTATCTCGTAGTTGGAGCTTCCCTTTATTTTTCAAGTGATATAAACCGCTTCCGCGAAGAGATTCGCGAGATCCGGCCGCATTATTTCACAGCGGTTCCACGCATCCTCGAAAAAATGTATGAAGAAATCCTTTCCTACGGCTTGTCTAAAGGCCGAAAAGGCAAAGGACTCCTGCGCTGGGCCCTAAAAATTGGAGAGCATTACGAAGAACAAAAACTGCGAAACCTCTCCTATTGGTTTAGCCTCAAGTTGGCCAGCCTCTTTATTTTCCGCCGCTGGCGAAAAACACTGGGCAATCGCGTTCAGGGCATCGTGGTCGGCGCCGCTCCCCTACAGGAAAAACTGGCTCGCTTGTTTTCAGCCGCCGGCCTCGAAGTACGGGAAGGATACGGACTCACAGAGACATCGCCCGTTGTTTCCTTTAACCGCTTTGAGCCCGGAATGTCCAAATTCGGAACCGTAGGATTGCCCATCCCCGGTGTTGAGGTGAAATTCGCGAAAGCGCCGGAAGGACAAGACGGAGAAATTCTCGTCAGAGGTCCCAATGTCATGAAAGGCTATTTTAAAGATGAAGGCAGCACCAAAGAAGTCCTCGACAGTTTCGGCTGGTTTCATACCGGAGATACCGGGCATATCGTAGATGGCAGATTCCTGAAAATCACGGGTCGGCAAAAAGATCTCTTTAAAACCTCTTCCGGAAAATTTGTTGCGCCGGCAATCATTGAAACAAAACTCAAAAGCTCTCCGTATATTGAGGAGTGCATGATCCTGGGCTATGGCAAACCTTTTGTCACCGCAATCATTATACCTAGTATACCAGTATTAAAAAACTGGTGCGAAGAACATAATGTACACTGGACAGCCCCTGAATTCATGATCATTAACCCCAAGGTGGAAAAACGGATGCAGGAAGTGGTGGATCGGGTCAATCAAAACCTGGAAGTGCACGAGCAAATTCGTAAATTTCAACTGCTTCACGAACCCTGGACCATTGCCAGTGGCAAGGTCACACCTACGCTAAAACCTATCCGGAGTATTATTGAATCTCAATACGCCAAAGAGATCGAAAACATGTATAGTTAAACGCCGCCCGCGGCCACAAAAATATTAGCAAATGGAAATTAGTCGTTTATTCGATTTTATTTATCATCAAAAGAATTCGCTTGCCCTCGACCAGGCTTTTGGTGACTACAGAGACGGCCAGTGGGTGTACCTGAGTACCAATGAAGTAATCGAGCAGGTAAACAAAGTAAGCCGCGGATTACTCAAACTGGGTGTACAAGCCGGAGATAAAATTGGGCTGGTAACTTACAAAAACCGCCCCGAATGGGTCATCATGGATCTTGGCATGCAACAGGTGGGTGCCATCAACGTACCTGTTTATCCAACCATCAGTGCCGGTGAATACGAATACATCTTCAACGATGCAGAAGTAAAAATGTGCTTTTGCGGAAGTGGTGATCTGGTAGAGAAGGTAAAAAGCGCCCAACCCAATGTCAAAAGCCTGACCCAGGTCTTTGCTTTTGACGAAGGCAATGATGCCCCATTTTGGAAAACCATATTTTCCGACGAAGGAGCCGAGGAGGTAGAAAAGCGTAAGGCCGCTGTTAAAACAGAAGATCTGGCAACGATTATTTATACTTCCGGAACTACAGGCAACCCCAAAGGAGTTATGCTCTCCCACCACAATGTGGTTAGCAACATCATGGATGTGCAGGAGGTCATGCCGCTGGATCCAGGCGACCGGGTACTCAGCTTCCTCCCGCTTTGCCATATTTTTGAACGAGCGGCTTCCTATGCATATATGTACAACAGCTTCTCCGTTTCCTTTACCGGCACAGATAATCTGGGCGGACCCGATGGCGACCTAATGGCGGTAAAACCCCATTTCTTCACCACCGTTCCCCGCCTTCTCGAAAAAGTTTACGAGAAGATTTACAACAAAGGCCTCAACCTGTCTGGTGTAAAAAAAGGACTTTTCTTCTGGGCACTAGGCCTCACGGATGACTACGAATTTGACAAAAAATATTCCGGGCTGGCCAAAATCAAACGAAATATTGCCGACAAACTGATTTTCAGTAAATGGCGCGACGCCCTGGGCGGAAACATCAAAGGCATTCTAACCGGCGCGGCTCCTTGTCCGCTGAAAATGGCGAAAGTCTTCTCAGCCGCCGGCATTCCGATTCGGGAAGGCTATGGCCTCACGGAAACTTCGCCCGGACTCTGCATCGGACTGTACACTCCAAACGGCGCTCTGCTTGGCGCTGTTGGCCCGGCACTGCGCAGTGTAGAAATTGAAATTGACTCCGATGGAGAATACCGCCCCGGAGAAGGCGAAATTCTGGCTGCGGGCCCCAACATCATGATGGGATACTACAACAAGCCGGAAGAAACGGCTGAAGTCCTTTTTGAAAAAGACGGCAAACGCTGGCTCCGCACCGGAGATGTAGGAAAACTGGTAGACGGCCCTGGGGGTAAAAAATACCTTAAGATCACCGATCGCAAAAAAGAATTGCTCAAGACATCCGGCGGTAAATATGTCGCTCCGGCCGTTATAGAAAACAAAGTAAAAGAAGACTTCCTCGTTGAGCAAATCATGGTCGTGGGGGAATCTAAAAAGTTTGTTTCTGCCATCATCATCCCGGCCGAAGAAGCTTTAAAGGACTGGTGCGAGCACCACGACATAAACTGGACCTCCCGCGGGGAAGCCATCCGGAATCCACAGGTAATTGACAAATTCCAACGGATCATCGACGAGTTTAATCCGAATTTCAGTAAGATCGAACAGATAAAAAAATTCGTTCTTCTGGATACCGACTGGGAACCATCAAAAACAGACGGTACCGATGCCGAGCTTACTCCGACAATGAAGCTCAAACGTCGGGTAATAAGCCGGAAACATGCTGCCGAAATTGATTCAATTTATACGGATTAATTACCTTTCGGCTTTTAGAAATTAAGCGTATTGACCGGACATCATAAGAGTATTAGTAGAAACTAATTGGGGTCCCGATAGTTATCGGGATTATCCGCCTTCGCCTTTGGCTACGTCGGATATTACGGGGAGTGAATTTGAGGTATAATGTAAAAGCCTCTCCCCCTGCCTGTCCGGCGGCAGGCAGGCGCAAGGATGCGACACAGGAGCAGACGCGCAACTCCCCTGCTTTGCAGCAGGTAAAGCACTCCCCTGACGACCACATTGATCAAATCGGCTGAAAGCCGGATTTGTCAGGTGGAGGAAAACTCCCCAACATTTTTATATAATTACACTTACCTGACATGTCCAGAATAGAAGTCAATATGTCAGCACAACTAAGAGCTAATCCGTGAACTTTAGCTTTCAGAAAATATCAACAGGTGAAAAAGAGCAGCCATTGCGCTGGCTCTTTTTCGCTATTTTATCCCTGGCTTACCTCATCCTGAAGTTCCGCTATCACGAGTTGTGGAAAGATGAGTGGCAAGCCTGGCTCATTACCCGGGATTTGCCTTTCGGCGAATTGCTGGGTCAGCTGTATTACGAAGGGCATCCGGCACTCTGGTACTTCTATCTCAAGTTCTGGACCTGGATCCCGGGCACCGAAGCATTTATCTTCCAACTCGCGCATGCACTCCCTGTCCTGGCTGTCTTTTACCTGCTGATCCACCAATTCAAACTAAGCTGGTGGATCACGATTCTGCTCCCGCTGGGGTATATTACTTTCTTTGAATACGGCCTGGTAAACAGAGGTTATGTGCTCGTCATGCTTTTTTCCTTTCTCGCTGCCCTGGAGTTGCGAAAAGCCCGACCACATCCTGTCAGGCTGGGAATCTACTTGTTGCTGCTCTGCCAGACCGAGGTCTACGGACTCTTCATGACCGGTGCATTCGGATTATACTACCTTCTTCGGGAAGGCTGGTCAAAAGCAAAAGGGGATCCCGTTTTCCATTATGGTGTCGGAGCCGCTCTATTGGGAGGCATTCTTTTTCTCGCCACCGTTTTCCCTCGCGAAAATGCTGACATTGCGGCGAATGCCTATCCGGATCAGCCATTTTCAGCCAGCCATCTGGCAGAGGTTTTCCAGGGCACCCATGTAAATACCTACTGGCTGGGTGCGGTACCCGATACAAATGTATTCGGCGCAAGCCCGGCCGGAATATTCCTGAGCATCTTTGTTTTGCTGGCGCTCATCTTCCTTTTCCGAAAATACAAATCCCTGCTGGCGGCCTTTTTACTTTTTCAATTGGCCTTCTTCCTCTTTAGTCTGCTGGTGTATCCAGGCGGAGTGCGCCACTGGGGCTGTGCCCTGATTTTTTGGATTGCTCTCTTGCCTCTACTGGCCAGAGCACGGGAAATGGATCAAAAGGCTTCAACCACTTTCGTGGAAAGTCTGATCATACTGAGTGTACTTTCATTCCACCTGTATTACAACATACTGGGAGTAGGCAAGGAGATTAGGCATCCCTTTACAAATGCAGAGGCTGCCGCCGAATATATTCTCGAAAACGTACCGGAAAATGTGCCTTTGCTGGGTATGAATAAATTCCTGTGCACCCCAATTGTTGGTTATCTGGAGCGGCCGGTTTACGCCTTGCCTGAGGGAGAAGCGTTTTCTTATTTCCGGTGGGCCGAAAAGATATACGTACCACCTCCATCTGAGTTGGATCTCTTTGCACAGTTCAAGCAAGCTGGCGGACTGGTAGTTATCAACGGAGAACCTATTGACACCAATCGCTACCCCAATCTACAGTTTTGGAAAGCTTTTGAAGACTACAGTATTAAGAATGAGAATTTCTACCTCTACATTCTGAATGTGCAAGCACTCGAAAATTAAGCACTCAACATCACCGGCATCACCAGCATGAGGATTTCCTCGCCTTCATCCTCATCAACCGGAAGGAGAATACCAGCTTTGGTCGGACCGGAAAGCTGCATTTTCACTTCATCCGATTCAAGGACCGTGAGCATTTCGATCAAAAACTTGGCATTGAACCCAATCTTGATCGGAGAACCATCATAAGTACAGGATAGCTGCTCAGTCGCCTCATTTGAGAAATCCATATCCTGCGCCATAATCGTCAGGCTGTCCTCGGTAATACTGAGGATCACCTGATTGGTCGTTTTATTGGCGTAGATAGCGATACGCTTCAGGGAGTTCTGGAAATCGCTACGGGAAACCGTCAGTAAATTTGGATTGTCAACCGGGATAACTGCGTTGTAATCCGGATAACGCGCATCGATCAGGCGACAAACAAGTCTTGTTTTTTCAAACGAAAAGAAAGCGTTTGCCTGATTGAAAGCCACCTGAACGGTCTGATTGGAAGGCAGCGCCCCCTTGAGCAGGTTGAGTGCTTTTTTGGGAACGATGAAAGTAGTGCTTACATCGCCTCCTTCATTCATAAAAGCATAGCGCACCAACTTGTGAGCATCGGTTGCTACAAAAGTGATCTTATTGAAATCGACCTGAAAGAAAACACCGGTCATTGCCTGGCGCAGTTCGTCATTACTGGTCGCAAAAAGCGTTTTGGTAATTCCGTTTACAAGGACCTGCCCGGGCACCTTTACCTCATCCACTGATTCCGGATTCGGAATATTAGGGAAGTCGGATCCGGGCTCACCGGCCAGTTTGTATTTACCATATGATGAAGTAATCTCAATGCCGTAGGTTTCTTCATCCACATTAAACGTGATGGGTTGTGCAGGCAGTGCCTTTAAGGTATCCAACAGGATCCGGGCCGGAACCGCTACGACTCCGTCACCATCTGCATTTACTTCCATTTCTGTAGTGATCGAAGTTTCCAGATCAGTCGCTGAGATCGTAAGAGTCTTGCCTTTGATAGCAAACAGAAAATCTTCCAGGATAGGCACTACCGGGTTAGAATTGATAGCCCCACCTGCCAGTTGAAGGTGTTTGAGTAGATCGGAAGAAGAAACGCTAAACTTCATATGGTCGTTGGTTTTTAAATACCCGTAAAAATAACCCTTCCCGGGTATTATCCCAGCTTTTACGGAATCAGATTTTGGCTTTCCGGAAAAAGAATATGGCCGACATTCTGCCTGCCTGAATCCTAATTTAAGCTCAAACTGGCTAAAAGTCTGATTTTTAATCAATTAAATTACAAAATTTTATCCCTAAAAAGCATGGACATCGCCTTAGGCTCATGTACCTTTGCGGCCTACATTTCAATTTATGCCAAACCGCAGTATACAACCACCAATTCACAAAATCACCAGACTGGATTTGCCAGAGCCTCGACGTCACCGGCTCGACAATGGCATTCAGGTATTGGAAAACCGCCTGGGTACGCAGGATATTCTGAAGATGGAGATCATCTTTAGAGCGGGTCGGCCTTTCGAACTTAAACAATTGGCTGGAAGAGCCACAGCTACCATGCTCAGGGAGGGCACCCAAAACCGCACGGCTGCAGACATAGCTGAAACCTTTGATTTTTACGGCGGTACTTTTACCATTCCGGTAAACCTCGATGTCTCAAACATCACACTTTATTGTTTGTCCAGACACTTCGAATCCCTCCTTCCGGTTGTAGCTGACCTCATAACCGAACCGGCATTCCCCGAAAGGGAGCTCCAATCCTTTGTCGACAGAAGTGTAAAGCGCCTCAGTGTCGATCTCAGCCGCAACGATATTATTGCCTATCGCGCCATCACGGAAAATATTTTTGGCAGCGATCACTGTTATGGCTACAATTCTACCCCCGACACCTATCTCGGCCTGGATCGAAGCATGCTGACCGATCACTTTCAGCGCGCATTTACAGCCGCCAATTGCAGCATAGTGATCAGTGGCAAAACCAATGATCGAACTATTTCGCTTCTCAACACCTATTTGGGCCATAGACTGCCGAAAGGCGAGCGCATAGAAGCAAATGTCGGCACGGTAAATCGAAAAGCCGAAAAACAACACATAGACCATCCGGATAAAGTGCAGTCAGCCATTCGGATCGGCAGACAACTATTTACCAGGCACCATGCTGACTATGCCGGTATGTATGTGCTCAACACCATACTGGGTGGCTATTTTGGCTCCCGGCTGATGAACAACATCCGGGAAGACAAAGGCTATACGTATAATATTTACTCCGCTATGGACCCCATGGTCTTTGACGGATACTTTTACATCGGCACCGAAGTTGGAAAAGACCTGGCAAATGCCGCCATCGACGAGATTTACTCGGAGATACGAAGATTACAGGAAGAACCTGTCGGAACAGAAGAACTGGAAATGGTTCGAAACTACCTGATGGGGAATTTGCTGACCATGCTCGACGGCCCTTTTAATGTCGCGGATGTGATCAGAACCATTGAAACAGATGGATTGAAACCGGATTTTTTCCGGTCTCTGACCAATACAGTAAGTACTATTAGCAGCGAGGAACTGCAAGTTTTAGCCCGAAAATACCTCAACGAATCCGACATGTGGGAAGTCGTCGTAGGGTAATTAGTCCGGGTCAACCGTATAAATTTGCAATTCCTTTATTTTTTACACAAAATTTCCTTTGTTTTGTATCGCTTTATGCCAAACGATTGAGAAATCCAACTAGCATCGGGCATCCCACCATGAACATTCTAGAGGAGGCCGACTAGTCGGCAATGGATTATTGCATCAGAAATCTCCCCTCCCCATTTGGAGGAGCCGGAAAATTAAGGAGACTTTATTGAATGAAGCTATTCAATTTTTTTACACAGGAAGTAGCCATTGATCTGGGCACAGCGAATACCCTAATCATACAAGACGGCAAGGTTGTCGTGGATGAACCATCCATCGTAGCCCTCGACCGGCGTAATAACGAAGTGATCGCAGTGGGCAAGAAAGCCATGCAAATGCATGAAAAAACCCACGAAAACATCAAAACGATCCGTCCGCTTAAAGATGGTGTGATCGCCAATTTTGATGCGGCAGAAAAAATGATCGAAGGCCTGATCAATATGATCGGAACCCGTCGCCGTTTTTTCTCTCACATGAAAATGGTAATCTGCATTCCCTCCGGTATTACCGAAGTAGAAAAGCGCGCGGTGTTTGATTCTGCCGACCACGTGGATTCCAAAGAAACGTACCTGATCTATGAACCTATGGCAGCAGCCCTGGGTATCGGACTGGATGTGGAGGAACCCGTAGGCAACATGATCATCGACATTGGAGGAGGTACTACAGAAATTGCTGTAATTGCCCTGTCCGGAATCGTTTGTGATCAGTCTATTCGCACAGCAGGTGATGAGTTTACCCTCGACATCATGAACTACATGAAGCGGCAGCACAACATCCTCATTGGAGAACGTACCGCTGAGCAAATCAAGATCAATGTAGGATCTGCACTCTCCGAGTTGGAGAACGAGCCCGATGATTACGCGGTAAATGGCCGGGACCTTATGACCGGCATCCCCAAGCAGATCAAAGTTTCCTATAAAGAGGTGGCACATGCTCTCGACAAGTCCATCAGTAAAGTAGAAGACGCGATCCTTCGGGCACTCGAAATGACTCCGCCGGAACTGGCATCTGATATCTATCGCACCGGACTGTATCTCACAGGAGGTGGCGCTTTACTCCGTGGACTCGACCATAGGATTTCCCAAAAAACAAAGCTTCCGGTACACATTGCCGAGGATCCGTTGCGAGCTGTAGTGCGCGGTACCGGTATTGCACTAAAGAACACCGAAAGGCTCAAGGCTATCCTAATCGATCGCCGGAGCATCTGATACGTTCGGAGAATCCAATCGGCTCCACCGAACTTCGCTGATCACCGGGCGGTGTGTTTATACACCTCCCGTTTAATGTACAGGATATGCGCAACCTCATTCTGCTGTTTATCAGAAATGGCGGTGCTCTGGTTTTTCTGGGGCTCGAAGTCCTGTGCTTTTTCCTGATCATTCAATTCAATGAACCACAAGGCACTATATATTTCAGTTCCCTGAATAATGCCAACGGCTGGATCGATGAAAAAACAGCAGATGCTCAGGACTTCCTGAAACTCCGAGAAATCAGCGACAGCCTGGCTGCCGAAAATGCCACGCTGTATGAGCAATTGCGGTCTCAAAGAACTGAAGATACACCAGACAGCATTCCCGACTTTTCGCTGGTAGATTCCGGATATACTTACATTCCCGCAAGGGTGATAAAAAACTCCATCAACCGGGCCAATAATTATATTCGGCTCAATAAAGGACGAAATGATGGCGTCGAACCCAATATGGGGGTTATTAGCCAGGGAGGCATCGTCGGCATTGTTGTGGATGTTTCATCAAACTATTCGCTGGTTATGTCTTTTCTCCATCAGCAAACCCGGATTAGTGCGTCCATCGCAGGAACGGGTTTCTTTGGATCCCTGACCTGGCCGGGCGGATCGCCCCGGGAAGCACTTTTGCTGGATGTTCCCAAACATGCCCAACTCACAAAAGGAGACCTCATAGAAACAAGCGGATACACCATGCTCTTCCCCCCCGAAATGACTATCGGTAAGATAAAGTCGTTTGAAGTGGGTGAGGGAAGCAGCAGTTACGACATCGAGGTTAGACTCGACAATGACCTCTCGAATCTGAAATACGCCTACGTCGTAGTCGTTCCGGATCGGGAAGAACAGAAACAACTGGAAGAGGAATTGCGCAATGAATAACCTGATTTTCACCTCAAGCCTGCGTTTTATCGGACTGGTCCTGTTTCAGGGCTTGTTACTGCAGCGGTTCCAACTGGGCGGAAGTATTCTGAGTCACTTGTATGTGATTGTCTTTCCCGTATTCATCATGCTCCTCCCCTTGCGCACACCACGCACTTTACTGATCTTTCTGGGCTTTTTGATCGGCCTGGCCATTGATTTGTTTTACGATTCGCCCGGATTGCACGCAAGTGCAGGAGCCTTTACCGGGTTCTTCCGAAAATGGGCACTTAAATGGATGGCTCCCCGAGGTGGATACAACGTAAACTACAGTCCAACTGTTAGAAGATATGGATGGAACTGGTTTTTTGGCTACTCAGCTATTATGATGGGCGCACACCTCTTTTTTTATTTTAGTGTGGAAGCCTTTACCTTCGCATTCTACGTGGATATCATTTTAAATCTGTTGATTAGTTTCCCGATATCCATGTTATTCGTTTTCATGTTCATGCGGATCTTTAATCCGCTGGATTAATCCAGTAACCGGTGGCAACATCTTTTGCAAATCGCCAGCAAAGCATTCGATTGCTGTTTATCATTTCAGCTTTCATCCTGATCTATCAGGCGCTGAACCTTCAGGTCCTGGATGAAAGCTATGCCGCTGAAGCAGATGCGACGGCCAGCGACACCTATACCCTGTACCCTTCCCGCGGATTGATCTACGACCGCAACCACACCCTGCTCATCAACAACAATCCCGTTTACGATATTCTGGTCACCTACAATCAGGTCGACCCGGATATGGATAAAGAAAAATTCTGCGAACTCCTCGGAATAGACACCCTCGAATTTAACACCCGCCTCAATAAAAACTGGAACGACGCCAGATACTCCAGGAGCAGTCCTTTCATTTTTTTGAGCACCGTTTCTGCTGTCACCTATGCCCGATTCCAGGAAAGCCTGTACGAATTCCCCGGCTTTTATGTCCAGACCCGGAATGTCAGAGCTTACCCCTGGCCTAATGCCGCCCACGTTTTGGGTTTCATCCGGGAGGTAAGCCAGCAGGAACTCGACACCCAGGAAGAAATCAACGAAGGCAATAACTACAAACCGGGTGACTACATCGGAGGCACCGGTCTTGAAAAAGAATACGAAGAACAATTGCGCGGGCAAAAAGGCGCTCGCTACGTACTGAAGGACAACCTGGGCCGGGTAGTAGGTTCCTATAAAGACGGCGAGCTGGATCGCCCCCCGGTATCCGGAGTTGATATGACCTCCAGTCTCGATATTCGCCTTCAGGCTTACGCCGAAGAGCTAATGGATGGAAAGATAGGCGCCGTGGTTGCCATTGAGCCCAAAACCGGTGAGATTCTGAGTATGGTCAGTATGCCAACTTATAATCCCAACGACCTTACGATAAACAGGAGTCGGGGCGAAGCCGTACGCCGTTTATCGACAGATTCCCTAAAACCCTTCTTCAACAGGGCTGTAATGGCCAAATATCCGCCGGGCTCCATCTTCAAACCGGTCATCGGACTGGTCGGACTCCAAAAGGGATATCTATTCCCAAACACCTACCACTACTGCCCCGGATATTACTCCTACAATTCTTTTATTTGGGGATGCCGCAATCACCCGGCACCTATCGGAGTGGGAACCGCCGTACAGTTCTCCTGCAACACCTATTTCTTCCAGACTTTCCGCGACATCATCGACAAGGAAGAAAGTTTTTACAAGCCCGAAGTAGGCCTGGATACGCTGGTATCCTATCTCTACCGCTTTGGCTTTGGCAACGAGCTGGGCATCGACTTCCCGGGAGAACAGGAAGGAAATATTCCTACTTCAGAATACTACAACCGGCTCTACCCCAAAGATCAGGGAGGCTGGAAATCGCCGACCATCCTTTCTCTGGGTATTGGCCAGGGAGAAATACAGCTCACCACCATGCAAATGGCCAATCTCGCTGCAGTCCTTGCCAACCGGGGATACTACAAAACACCCCATCTGGTTAAGGGATTCAGCGATCCGGAAATTCAAATTCCGGAAAAATATCGGGTAAACAACTACTCCGGAATCGATCCCGAGCATTTTCAGCCAGTGGTAGATGGAATGATTTCTGTGGTTAATGCAGGTACCGGCCGTATTGCTTTCATTCCGGATGTCACGGTCGCCGGAAAAACGGGTACCGTGGAAAACCCGCACGGTGATGATCACTCCACCTTCATTGCTTTTGCCCCGGCAGATGATCCGCAGATTGCAATAGCCGTTTATGTCGAGAATGCCGGTGGTGGCGGTCGATTTGCGGCTCCCATCGCCAGCTTACTGATTGAAAAATACCTGACAGGGGAAATTCACCCCAGCCGAAACTGGGTCGAAAAACGCATGCTGGAAACCAAGCTGACCGAAAACCCCTAATGATTTTCAATCCTCCCAATATTGGCAGGATCGGACTCGTTAAACCAATTGATCAAAAAAAACTGCATGTCTAAATACACTCTTCTTTTATTAGCGATTTTGACGGTGGCTGCCTGTCAGCGGGTAGACGATGATGAGATCCCTGCTGATGGGGCCAAATTGCATTTCCGATTCCAGTTTGATGAAAACCAGGAACGCCTGGGCAATTTAGGAGAACCCGTTACGGTACCCGAAGGCAATGCCGCTCAAACGCCTGCCTTTCGGCGAATGAGTGTACACGTGCTCGACCTGACTCCGAATCAATTTACGCCTTACGGCGAAGGTTTTCTCGTTTTCAAAGGAGATGAAACCAATGCCGGCGGCAATACAGCTATAGATTTTGACCAGGCACTGGTAGGAGAAGAAAACGAGATCTTTTACTCCGCTGACCTCAATGAAATCCCTCCCGGCACCTACGAATTTGCACGGGTCTCGGTTTCCTACCAACTCTATGACGTAAAATTCAATATCCGCGAAGTGCCTGTTGTCGGAGACCTGATCCAGCAATCCGGAACCGTCGCTTCTTTTGTAGGCTACAATACCTACATTACAGAATTACAACCCCGAGAGCAAACTCTGTCCGTCATGGATGACAAATTGCAGGGATTCTGGGCACTGGAACTGGATCTCGATCCGCCTTACGATGCCTACAACGAGCTATTGTCCGGGGAATCCCCGGCCGGAGCAACCACCGTTGTAAACCCCATCGCCACCACCAGTCAAATTCCTGCCGGATCATGCGTGGTAACCGGCAAATTTGCCGAACCTTTGGTTATTACCGGAGCAGAAACAGAAGACTTGTTTATCGACCTCTCCTTCTCCATCAACCAAAGCTTCGAATGGGAGGACCAGGACGATAACGGACAATTGGATTTCTACCTCGAAAATACCAACCAATCCGATAAAATTGTGGATATGGGACTCCGCGGATTAATACCAAGCTGGAAAACAGAATAGACATTCATGGAAATGAGAATCAGCGCCATCGTGGCGGCCGGAAAGAACAACGTAATTGGAAAGGACAATGAGATCCCCTGGTATCTCCCAAACGATCTCAAATACTTCAAAAGAACCACCCTCAACCACCACGTGATCATGGGGCGTAAATCTTTTGAGTCTATTGGTCGTCCGTTGCCAAAACGTACCAATGTGGTTATCACCCGAAATGCCTTCTTCACCGCAAGCGGCGTACAGGTTGTTCATTCTATTGATGAAGCGCTCCACAATGCTGTAAATCAGGGAGAACACGAAGCCTTCATCATCGGCGGCGGAGAAATCTACAAGCAAAGCATGCCGTTCTGGGATCGCGTTTACCTCACGCGCGTAAATATCGAGATGGAAGGAGACGCCTACTTCCCGGAACTGGACCCAAAAGAATGGAAATTAGTCAGCGAAGATCCGCAACAGACCGACGAGAAAAACGAGTTGGAGCACAGTTTTCAGGTTTGGGAAAGGATATAAAGGAGGGTTGGTTGGCTGGTTAGCTGGTTTGAGACCAATGCAACAGCGCATTCCGCATTCAGAACAGCGATCTCTGCGTGAAACCCTAGATGATTTAAACCTCATAAGGACACAAAAGACATTCTGTCAAATGGTCTGAACAGGATTTTTAAGATTTTAGGATAAGCAGGATTGAGCACGTATAGATCGAGTTAAACCATTCTTCATTTTCATTCTCCGTTTTACTCATCTACACTCTACTGAGCTTCGGCAGGCTAAGCATTTCACACCCCTTCTCTCCACTAAACCAAATCTCCCAACCACACCACCTGCCCCGCCAAATCCCGGTTTCGGTTTTGTTGGAGTAATTCTGAAGCGTATTTATGAAGCGCCTCCACCGGGTCATTCGCCGAAAGGCAAGCCTGCACCTTCTCCTCACTCTTCAAAGCAGAAACAGCTTCTTTGGAGGGAATCTCCTGCATACCAGCCAACATCCCCAGGTCATTGCCCGTAAGTACTTTGCTGTTGAGCGCCGATTGCGGCAAAGCCTGCCAACCAATAGTCAACTGAGTAACCGGCTGTACAATGGTGTGAATCGCTGGTCCGCTGGCACGCACATAATACGCACGACCCATGCGTCCCATCAGGTCAATTTTATGGGGATCGATTCGGTTTCGTTCATCCACAATGTCATCGTCGATGTGCATGCGCACCACTTCACAAAGGACGAGATGTCCGGCACCGCCATGCTCGCCCAGGGTGATAATATCTTTCACCTTACACTCCATATTGACCGGACTTTCTTTTACCCGTGGTGCTTTTACGATATCGGAAGGAATGGGTGTCAGTCCGGCTTTCTCAAACTCGCTGATATCGCTGTCAAACTCTACACTGGTCACCGCCATTTGCCGTACTATCGCATAATTGACCACATTAATAACTGCCTCCCGGGTAGCTTCCACATTTGCCAGCGTATCTTTGGTCGTGTTATTGGAAACCCTCCGATTGGAAGAAAAAACCAGCATCGGCGGATTGGAACTGAAGGCATTGAAGAATGAATAAGGTGCCAGATTGGGATTGCCATCTGCATCCACGGTACTCACAAAAGCAATCGGGCGAGGAGCTACAGCTCCCAGTAAAAATTGGTGAAAATCCCGGGTAGCTATCTCCTTTGGGTCAATAACAGGCATATTTGGTCGTTTTTGAATTACAATGATATCAAAACAATTCGAGAACAGTAAGTACCTGGACATAAATAGATTCCATTTTTGACTGAGCCAATTTTTTGTTCAGACAAGGCAAAAAACGTAGCTATAGCCAAAGCTAAAGCGTCCCGATGGCTATCGGGATTTTAACACTGTCTGAGTGGAAAAGGGGCCGTCACAAAATGAGTAAGCTATATTTGTCCAGGTACTTTGGTGTACATCTATGGTTGATGAAATTTTGGCTATCCATCCCCAAAGCAAATACGTATAAAACGTATTAAACGCTCAAAACATGTAAAACGATTTCACATGAAAAAAACCATCCTTACCGTTCTCATCCCTCTCCTGGCCGTTGCCTTATACCTGGGCGGACGCTACTTTTACTTCAAGCCAAAATTTATCAATGGCGATACCGTACCGGCATTCGGCGCAAGCCTGATAGACGGCTCCGATTTTGAACTTCGCCAATTTCAGGGGCAATATGTCTTGTTGGACTTTTGGGCTTCCTGGTGTGGTCCCTGCCGAAAGGAGAACCCGGAAATCGTAAAGCTTTACCGCGATTTTGAGAGCGCCCGTTTTAAGGATGCCGACGGGTTTAAGATCGTAAGCATTGCCGTGGAAAAACGGGAAGAATCCTGGAAAGCAGCCATTCAAAAAGACGGGCTTTACTGGCCCTGGCATATACTGGACGTGGCCGAAAGCACCCGATTTATAGACTCTCCGATAGCACAGCAATTTCAAGTGCGGGAAGTGCCGACCAAATTCCTTCTCAATCCGGATGGTAAAATCATAGCCGTAAACCCAAAAACAGAGGAAATTCGGGCCTTGCTGGACAAAAGAAAACTGTCAAAATGACGGTTTACGCACTCTGGCCTGACTATTGCAGCATTAAAAGAAAAAACCGTTGAAAATGCGGAAGAAGAAGAAAAAAGAACCAACTAAAGAAGAACTGAACATGGAAAACCCGGAGACGGAAGTACAGGATAACGCGCAGGATACCTCAGAAACTTCGGATAAAGACCAGGAAATTCAGGAGTTGAAAGATAAATACCTGCGACTATATGCAGAGTTTGACAACTACAAGAAGCGTACCGTTAAAGAAAAGATGGATCTGATGCTGACAGCGGCACAAGACACGATGTCAGCCTTACTGCCAGTTTTGGACGATTTTGACAGGGCGAAGAAAAACGCCGATGATGAAAGCAGTCCGGAAGAATTTACCGAGGGAGTAAGCATGATCTACAACAAGATCTACAATGTCCTCAAGCAAAAAGGCCTGCAGCCTATGGACAGTACCGGGGAAGTATTTGACCCGGAATTGCACGAGGCAATTACGGAAATTCCGGCTCCTTCTGATGATATGAAAGGCAAGATCATTGATACGGTGGAGCGGGGATACCGATTGAATGAACGGATTATTCGCCACGCCAAAGTTGTGGTTGGCAAATAAACCCGACGTATGGGCCCGCTAAAGACCAGCAGGGCGCAGATGAAACTACATACCACTTAGCAAAACAATATGGCAAAGAGAGATTATTACGAGGTGCTTGGCGTGAGTAAGGATGCAGACGATGCAACCATAAAAAAGGCGTATCGCAAGATCGCCATGAAATACCACCCCGATAAAAACCCGGACAATAAAGAGGCTGAAGAGAAATTCAAAGAAGCTGCTGAAGCTTATGAGGTGCTCCGCGATAAAGACAAGCGGGCCCGCTACGACCGCTTTGGACATGCAGGCATGGGACAACAGGGTGGATTCCGGGGTGGTTCTGGTGGTATGACCATGGAAGACATCTTCTCCCAGTTTGGAGATATTTTTGGCGATTCCGGCTCCCCTTTTGACAGCTTTTTTGGCGGTGGTGGACGTGCGGGAGGCACCAGAAGAAGCCGGGGGCAACGTGGTACCAACCTTCGTATTAAAGTAGCCCTGAGCCTGGGCGAAATTGCCAACGGCGTTACCAAAAAGATCAAAGTAAAGAAACAAACCGGCTGTGATACCTGTGGCGGTACCGGTGCCAAGGACCGCAACTCCAAAAAGACTTGCGGAACCTGCCGCGGCTCCGGTTATGTGCGCCAGGTAAGAAGTACTTTCCTGGGTCAAATGCAAACCACAACGGCTTGTCCGACCTGTAGCGGAACCGGAGAAGTCATTACGGCCAATTGTCCGAAGTGTAAAGGAGACGGCCGCACCTACGGAGAAGAGACCATCGAGATCGAAATTCCGGCTGGTGTGAGTGAAGGCATGCAACTCTCCATGTCTGGCAAAGGAAATGCCGGTCTTCGGGGAGGCCCTGCGGGCGATTTGTTGATTAACATCACCGAAAAACCGCACGAGCATCTGCAGCGCGACGGGCAGAATCTCATTTTTGACCTGTACCTCAATTTTGCCGATGCTTCTTTGGGGACTTCCGTCGAAGTACCTACCATCGACAGCCTCGTGAAGATCAAAGTGCCTGCCGGTACACAAAGTGGTAAGATTTTCCGCCTCAAGGGCAAAGGTTTGCCTTCGGTACAATCCTACGGAAAAGGCGATCAGTTGATCCACGTAAACGTATGGACACCGAAGAAGCTCAACGACGAAGAGAAAAAATTGCTGGAGAAAATGCGGGAAATGCCAAATTTCAAACCGCAACCCGGTAAATCAGACAAGAGCTTCTTCGAAAAAATGAAGGATTTCTTTCAGTAGGGATGGCTCCCTGCTCTCCATTGTCTGAAACAGGATTTCCAGGATTTAAGAATTTGCAGGATGGACTGCCGATAACCGAGTTAAACGCAGTATTAGGATTATTAGGTTTGAGGATTAATTGGATGATACGGAGTTACGAATCAAACGTGTTAAACAAGTAAAACGCATCAAACGATACTAAACACTTGAACTCACACCCAACACCTCTCTTGAGAAGAGAGGGGAGTATATTATCGTTTGATTAAGTCCCCTCCATCTTTGAGGGAGGGGATTTAGGGGTGGGTTCAAGTCATCCTCACTCCTTAAGATCAGGATTTGCAGGATCGAAGAATTTTCAGAATGGACTAGCGATACCCGAATAAAACCTGTTAAGCGAGTCAAACGCATAAAACAACACTACCTCGATATGACTAATCGCCCAGTCTGTAAATTGTCATTTTCAGCAAAAATCTTCCAAAAGTAGATCCCGTCTGCCAAATGCTGCAGGTCAATTTCAGCCTCTATTTGCGATTTGGAAGCTCTAAATACCTCCCTCCCCTGATAATCATACAATACCCATTTTGCATCATCAGGAAGTGGTTCTGAACACTGGATATTTATCACCCCGTTTGTAGGGTTTGGGGAAATAGTCACGACTTTAGGTCGTTGTATTTCTTCTGTAGCATCAACCGATAGACCAAGTGTGTCGCATGGACTGCCGGGGAGGGCTCCCAGTCGGTAGTTGGGGAAATTGGGGATGGAGTTTAAATTAAAAGCAGGAAGGTCTATTCCCATTTTTTCAATATTGCAGGCACTGCCGGCTTCATCGGGGTTGTGGATTACATGGAGCATCTTGGAATTGTTCAAGCCGCTTATATAGATTTTATTGTTTGGAGCCAGCTGCATCATAAAAAACCAGGCAACATGAGGATAGGGGGCATAGTCGTCATCCCATTCTGCCACTACCTGCATACCAGCCTCCAGATTTGCCGCTTGCGTATCAAACTGAAAAACGGAATCCGTTATGGTGCTATACAAATACCTGGAATTAGGAGAGAAGGCAATTCCATCCCCTACACTTGTATCAGGGATTACAAACTTCCGCATATCGGTTAAATCCCCAGTACATCGGTCAAAATCCCATAGCTTTACGGATCGTGATCCAACGACAAAAGAACCATCATTTCTGGCATATTTTGTGCCATCAGGTGAAAACACCGCCTGTCCAACCCCTCCTATTAGGTGAATAGGCTGTGCAACCTCCTGCAAATGGCTGTAATGAATGCCTTGTGGGTCTATTAGAAAAGTATGAAATTGATTGGAGTTGTAGCGGGCTTTAAGGAACCACCAATCCCTGCCATTCGCATGTCTTACAGCCGAAAGATGTCCAATTCCGAATGTATCAACCAGAATTAAGTTGTTTTTGGATATGACATTGCCGTCTGGGGTTGACATATCAATTATGGTATAATAGAGTTTTGTAGTAGTAGTATATGTTTCTGCTAATTCAATTAATTCAAAGCTTTCATGAATCAGATAATAGAAATCTTCATTCCCTGGATCTGGAATTGCAAAAGCCCCATTAGAAAGCTTATATCCATCTTCTTCCTGATCGTCCGCGAAAACACCTGGGTTCAAACCAGTTCCATTTGGGATAGTATCTCCAAAGCGATTGCATATATCAATACCATTGGTATAAAAAAGCAATTCCCCCTCTTTATTGCATATAGATGCATTGGTGTGATTGAAATTGAGATCCCTTTCTACATAGGTAAACTCTACCGGCGACTCATGAAAATTGATGTCTATTCCCCCATAGTCGGGATGGTCCTCTACATTTGCATATCCTATTTGCCAGCGATAGTCGCGGAGGCTGTCGGATTGGGCGTAAAGAGAAATGTTTAGAACGGTATTGAGGATTAAGATGGAGAGAATTGTTTTCATTTGTGTTCGGTTTAAAAAATGGGAGCAATAACAGAAGTACTTTATAAAAATACACTTCGGATTCGAAGGAGCATAAAATATCCAAACTGTGTTTATTCACCTCAAACCTCTAACAATTTTGCTTTGAGGACAAATCCGATTTACAACGCTATCTTTGCCCGATGTGAACCGGTTTATGAGGTTCTCCCAAATTAGCAACATTTTTCTTCTATGGCTCGTACACTTCCTCTCTTCGTAATTCTGCTACTCCTCTCCGCCTGCGGAGAAAATTACCTCTACGAAGGCGAAAAAGAATTTGATCCGGCAGAATGGACCTATGCAGATTCGGTGAGTTTTGAGGTGGAGATCACCGACACCACGCATTTATACGACTTAATACTCGAACTGGAACACGCTACAAGCTATCCGCGTCAGAACTTATACACGAAGATAAGTACCACCTTCCCTGATGGCAGCCGCCTTTCAAAACCGGTTTCGCTGGAGTTGGCCGACAAAGCGGGAGTATGGTATGGCGATTGCAACAGCGATTGGTGCGAAGCTCAAATCCCTATCCAGACCGGTGCCTTTTTTAATGAAGCCGGTACCTACACATTCACCTTCCAACAATACACCCGAATCAACCCCCTGCCCGGTATCCGTGCATTGGAATTTTCGGTTTTGGACGCGGGGCCGCGCTAGTTTTACTTATCCCTTTTTTATCTTGCAGGTATGCGACTTATCATCCTGCTGTGTACCGCGCTTTTTATCCTTTCTGTGGGCTGGCATTGCCGTTCAGAACACGAAGTTCAACAAGTATTCCGCAATCTGGATCCCGAAGTGGATTATGTCGGTATGGAAACCTGCCGCTCCTGTCACGAGAACATCCACGAGACTTTTATCCATACGGGCATGGGGCAATCCTTTGATCGTGCTTCCAAACAAAAATCGGCAGCCCGTTTTGGCGATCATGCCCTGGTTTATGATGAAGCCCGGGACTTTTATTATTACCCTTTTTTCAAAGACACCAGTTTTTTTGTGCTCGAGTTCAGGCTGGACGGACAGGATACCATCTACAAACGATTGGAAGAAATTGACTACATCATCGGTTCGGGTCACCATACCAACTCCCACCTAATCGACCAGAACGGCTATTTCTATCAGGCACCCATCACCTATTACACCCAGGAAGAACGCTGGGATCTGGCGCCCGGCTTTGACGGTGGCGGCAATCTGCGCTTTAGCCGATACCTGACTTCCGAATGCATCACCTGCCACAATCACCTCCCTCAAGCCGTGGAAGGATCACTCAATAAATACCACGAAATGCCAACCGGCATTGAATGCGAACGCTGCCACGGTCCCGGCGAATTGCATGTACGCGAAAAGCTGGCCGGTGAAATCATCGACACCAGTAAATTTGCAGATTACAGCATCGTCAATCCCAAAAGGTTGCCCAGAGACCTGCAAATGGATCTTTGCCAGCGCTGTCACCTCCAGGGACTGGCAGTTTTAGAACCCGGAAAGGACTTCTACGATTTTCGGCCGGGCATGGCACTCAGCGAGGTCATGAATGTATACCTGCCCCGCTACACCGACAGCCACGAACGCTTCATCATGGCTTCACAGGCCGACCGATTGCGACTGAGTGAATGCTATGAAAATTCAGACCTGACCTGCATCACCTGCCACAATCCGCATCAAAGCGTTCGGGAGGTGGATCAAACGGCAGATTTTAATAAAGCCTGCCAGTCCTGCCACGGAGGGGAAGCACAGACATTCTGTAGCCGGGATCATGCCGCAAAAGCTGAGGAAGAAACAACCGCTGATAATTGTGTGCATTGCCATATGCCGCCCTCCTCCAGCATTGATATTCCGCATGTCAATATCACAGATCACTACATCAGCCGGGAAAACATTCGCGGAAAGCATATAAAAACAGAATCAGAAGGAGAAGCCCGATTCCTCGGATTAAAAATTCTAACCAAAGAAAATGCCACCGACCTGGACATGGCTCGGGCTTATCTGGATATGTATGAAAAATTTGTAGCCAATGATATGATGCTGGATTCCGCCCGCTATTACCTGGATCGAATAAAAGGACAGGCCGAAGCTCTGGAAGTAAACGTGCAGTATTTGTACCTGAGGAAAGATTTGGGGGCTATCACAAAGCTTACATTACCCGAAACCATCACTTCTCCCTGGACTGCCTACCGGATCGGAGAAGCCTTTTTTCAAACGGGCGATGGACAGCAAGCAGCAAACTGGTTTGCCAAAGCCGTTGAAGGGCAGCCCCTGAATCTGGAATTCCTCGAGAAGCTCGGCATCGCTCAGGCAATCAGCGGGCAACCCGATAAAGCAGAGGAGAATTTCCGAAAAGTGCTTAGCGAAAACAGCAAGCGACCGATCGCTCATTGTAATCTGGGGTACCTCCTTGCGCTGGAAGGCAATTTTGAAACGGCTGCCTACCATTACGATAAGGCCCTGGATTTAGATCCCGATTACGAACAGGCACTAATCAATAAATCGGCCATGCTCTATCAACAACAGGAGATCGAAGGGGCACTCCGTTTGCTTGATCGTGTCCTAAAGATCAATCCGGACAACGAGCAGGCCAGGATGATAAAAAGCCAACTCAGTAAATAAGGCTTGTCTTATACGGTAGGTTTGCACGCAGCAGGCGCAGGTCAGATTCTGAGCGCAGATTGCGCTGTTGATTCCGTGTCAAACAAACCAACAAACAAACTTTTATCTCACACAGAGAAAGGGAGAAGGGGTGTGAAATCGTTTTATTTGTTTGAGGTGTTTAACTCGTGGATTCCTAATTTCTAATGTGGTTTGAACCATGGAGGGTTCTCGCAGATGCCGAAAGTCAGATTGCTGAACGTGTAAAACGTGTAAACAAACATATTACACTTTTTTATAAATCGTTCAACATATTTGGGAATTTTTAATAAAATGAAAATAAGGTCCCCTTTTTTTAAACTTACATTAAAAAAGTGCCATTTCCTCCAAAATTAGTACCGTTTAATCATTTGTTTCTCCGGGCAGGTTAAAATGAGCGGTGGAGTCGTCTTCTTTTGCCTATCTTTAACAGCGATAATTAGTTGCATAGCAACAAAGTCCGAACAACTCAAGGTTTAAAAGTGAAAACCAATGCCTTTGCTTCGGCATAAAAAGCTGCTTCCCATGACGGCTTAACAAATTATGCGGCGTACACAATTCCATGACAACCCGAAGCTCGCTGAGCTCGTACACAAATTTGAAGAGGCTTCCGAAAAAGGACAGTCTGTCTTCTTCGAACCCAACGAACTATCTGATCTGATAGACTATTACGAATCGGAATTTCTTCCCAACCGCGCCCTTGAAGTTTGTCAGTTTGGAGCCTCCCAATATCCCTATACGCCTACTTTTCATTTACGCCAGGCCATGATCATGCTGGATAGCGGACAGGATGAAGGCATTCTGGACCTCCTCGATCAGGCAGAAATTTTGTCTCCAATCTCGCTGGAACCAAAATTGCTTCGCGCAGAAGCACTGGCCTCCGTTGGTCGCTTTTTGGAAGCCGGCCACATCCTTAAAAACCTCGAAGACAAAGCCACTACATCCGAAGAGCTGAGTCAGATATATTACTTTCAGGCTCTCGTTTGCGAAAAACAGGAACAATTCGGGCAGATGTTTCAATTGCTCGAAAAAGCGCTCCGGGAAGATCCCAACAACGAAGAAGCCCTCGATCGCATGTGGGTTAGCGTGGAGTTGTCTAAGAAGTACGAGGAAAGCATTCGGATCCACGAAGAACTGATCGACAAGGAACCCTACTCTTACAAAGCCTGGTACAACCTCGGTCATGCCTATTCCTATTGCGGACGCTATGAGGATGCAGCGGATGCCTTTGAGTACAGCTACCTGGTCAATGAAAACTTTGAGTACGCTTATCGCGACTGCGCTGAAATCTGCTTCGAAACGCAGAACTTCATCCGGGCCTTGCAGTGCTATTCGGAAGTCATGGACCGCTTTGAGGCAGACTCCGACCTGCTCTTGCGCATTGGGCAATGCTACCTCGGACTCGACCAACCGGAAACAGCGAGACGCTTTTTCCAACAGGCTATTCGAATTGACCCTTTATCTGATGAAAGTTTTTTCCACCTGGGAGAATGCCAGATGGAAGCCGGAGAATATAAAGTAGCCATCCAAACCTTTAAGCGAGCTATCCGTGTGGAGGATCGGCGGGAAGAATATTTCGCGGCATTAGCGGAAGCTTATTACCAGACTGATGATCTGGAGAAAGCAGATTTGCATTTTCAAACGGCTATCGAGCTGGCACCTGAATCGACAGAGCACTGGCTTCGTTATGCTACTTTTCTACTGGATACTGATCGATTAAGAGAAGGTTTTGAAATTCTCGATCAGGCTGAAGAACATGCGGTGGGTACCGAATTGCAATATTGCAGGGTAGGATTTTTGCTTGCCGCGAATGAACGTCCGGAGGCACTATTTCTCCTGGAGGAAGCCCTCACCGACGATTTCGACCTGCACCCGGAGCTGTTCAAATTGTTACCAGAACTGGAAGCCGACCCGGAAGTTCGGGCCGTGATTAATACTTTCAGGCCGCTGGAGGACTAGACCTGCCAAACCCTATTTCTTCTTTTTCTTCTTTTTCTTTTGGGCGACTTTCCAGGCATAATAAGCTGCCCCAATGGATCCGGCTGTATTCTTTAACTCAGCGGGTTTTACGGCTGTATTTACATCAATCACCTCATCATACAGCTCAAACTTTTTGCTGGCTCCCCCGCCCAAAAGGATCAGATCGGGAGAAAGAATGCGCTCAATGTGGTGCAGATATTCATTAAAACGAGCTCCCCACTCTTCCCAACTCAGATCTTCCTTCTTCCGGGTATTGCTACTGGCATAATGCTCTGCGATCATCCCATTCATATGGATATGTCCAAACTCCGTATTGTGCACCAATCGGCCATTTGTGAACAAAGCAGAGCCCAATCCTGAACCAATGGTAATCAGGATCAATGTTCCCTTTACCCCCTTACCGACTCCGAATTTCACACAGGCAAGTCCGGCAGCATCAGCATCATTTAGCGCAACCACCTTTTTTCCCGTACTCTTTCCAAAAGAAGCTTCAATGTCTGCCCCAATCCAGGAGGGATCAATGTTAGCAGCAGTTTGTGCTTTGCCATTTTTCACAATAGCCGGAAAACCGACACCGATAAGATTGCCCTTATAATCCAGCGCTTTGGTTAATTCCGCAACGGTTTCAGCCATGCTGTCTGGTGTTGCCGGCTTTGGCGTTTCCAGACGTAGGCGTTCGGTTAATAGTTCTCCGGTTGATACATCTATAATGGCCCCTTTAATGCCCGATGCCCCAACATCAATTCCAAGAATTTGCTGTTCCTGCATAGGTTTTTCGTTCTTGTTACCCTGGCGTTATCCCGGCGCTTACCTATGTGGGGAAGCTAAAAGGGAAACAGCCTTTAGTGGATTGGTCGTACTTTAATACGTATATCTTCGACGGGGCGGTCGCCTGCGCCCGTTTCCTGATTGGCTATTGCATCAATCACCTCGAGTCCTTCAATCACTCTGCCAAAAATAGTGTATTCTCCATCTAACTGGGGAGACCCACCATACTTAAGATAAGCTTCTCGCTGAAATGTCGTGTATCGCTGTCCGTTTCGGCCCTCTGCATCTATTAGGGATTCTTCGGTTTGCGGCCGCCCCTGAACCAGGTAAAACTGAGAACCCGAAGATCGCTTCTCCGGATTAACCTGATCTGGTGTACGAGCAGCGGCAAGTGCTCCTTTGATATGCACCAGACTATCTACAAATTCTGCTGGCAGGGTATAACCCGGACCGCCACCACCGAGCGACTGGTTGGGCTTGGCATTCCGGCTTTTCGGATCGCCTGCCTGAACCATAAACCCGGCAATCACCCGATGAAAGAGCTGCCCGTCATAGAATCCCTCCGAAGCCAGCTTATAGAAGTTGTCTCGATGTTCCGGTGTTGAATCGTATAACCAGACAACCATATTCCCATAATCCGTCTGGATTTCCACCAAACACCGCTTGGGGGGAGCTACATATACTACCTCTTCTGTAAGGGTCTTTTTGTCTCCTCTTATTGCTTCCAGACGCACTTCATACCGACCGGAATTTGCATAGCGATGCACAGGTGCCGCTTCGGTACTGGTCTGGCCGTCGCCAAAATCCCATAAATATGCTTCTGCCTTCTCTGACTCATTCACAAAAGCGATCTCAGCCGGTGCCACCGGATGTTTGGCAACATCATCCGCCATACTAAACCGGGAGATCGGAGCCCCACAGGACTGAAAAAACAATCCTGCCAGCACCAAAAAAACCGGAATCACCGGCTGAGCATAGATATGTTCGCTAAATTTCTGCATTATCTAATCATCGTAATTTTCATCTTCACTGGCTCTACCGGACGGTTTCCGGCTGCGGTACGTACTGCAGCAATTTTATCAATCACATCCATTCCTTCGATCACCATACCAAACACAGTATAATCCTGATCAAGAAATGGCGTACCCGGATTGTTGGCGTAAGCCGCTAATTGCTCCTCGGTGTACTCGTAACCCTTCTGACGCTGAAGTTGTTCAAGCATCTGTGTTTGTACGGGCTGCCCGTGTACAATATAAAACTGGGAGCCTGAACTCTCTTTCTGAGGATTTACCTGATCTCCCTGACGGGCAGCGGCGAGTGCTCCTTTTACATGAATAAGCTCCGGAACGATTTCAGCCGGAACTTTATAGCCAGGACCACCACTACCAAGCGGTACATTCGGGCCCGCATCTTTAGAATTTGGATCCCCACCCTGAATCATAAAGCCATCAATCACCCGGTGAAACAACAAATCATCGTAAAAGCCTTCCTCAACCAATTTCACGAAGTTGTCGCGGTGCTGTGGAGTAAGGTCCGACAGCTCCACTTTCATGTTGCCATACTCGGTTTCGATCAAGGCGACCCGCGTGGAATCTCCGCAGGAACTCGCCATCAAAAAAAGAGCAGCGATGCTGCCAAAGATCAACTTTTTCATATGCTTTTGTTTGAAATTTTCTCCTTCCTTATTCCCAATTAAAACCTAATAATTAAAAATTATCACCTATTTACTCCTCTTCCTCCCACTCCTTAAAGTACCGGATCACATTCTCTTTCAACACTACCGACTGATCTCTCACCCCCTTAACTTTAAACGGGCGAACTTGTTCGTAGTGAGGCCAGCCATCTGCATCCCGCCCTTTAAATACATAATAGTCGTCGTAACTCAATAAACGACAAACCGCGATATGCATCAGGTCCTGTTTTTCCTCCTTGGTAAAACGCGCTTTCCAGCGCCCCAACTCCTGCACTCCAATCAAAAACAGAATGGCATTCAAATCGGGCAAATCCTTGCGACCCAACTGGTCTTTTACCAGATGACGCACCCGCAACCACTCAAAATCTATTGCCCATTCTTCCATATTGATAACACCTGGCTTCGCCATTTATTTTTTGAACCGACAAATATACAAAATGGATAGTTGGTTAGTTGGCTGGCTCGTTAGCTGGTTGGTTGGTTTAAAACCAATGCAACAGCGCAATCAGCAATCTGACTTTCGGCATCTGGGAGAAACTACTATGATTTTAAACCACAATTGAAATTAGGAATCCACTTGTAAAACGAGTTAAACACCTCAAACAAATAAAACGATTTCACTCCCCTTCTCCCCTTCTCTGTGTGATCCCGATAACTATAGGGAAGTTGGAGGCAAAGGAATGGCCATTCAAAATTCTACATTAAAAACTAAGAATTATAAAATTCCACCTCCTATTCTTCCCGAATAATAGCAGGAACACGCATCGCCCGCCTGGCCGGGAGCCAGGAAGCCAGAAAACCAATAGAAATGACCGTAATAGCAATTACGAAGAAGTCGACAGACCGGAGACTGATCGGATAAGCCGTGACCACAAACCCCTGCGGGATGGATACCAGTCCGTTGGGTAGGTTTACGTGGATCAAATACAGTCCCACGGCAACCAGATAACCCAATACCATCCCCACAAAACAAAGCAGGAGCCCTTGTGAAAGGAAAATATTACGCACCCCCTTATCTGTGGCACCCATGGATTTAAGGATAGATATATCCTTTTGCTTTTCCAAAACGATCATCCAAAGAGCACCGATCATATTGAAAGCAACCAGCAATAAAGTGAGGGAGAGAATGGCGTAACTCATCCATTTCTCTATATTCATCAACTTCAGAAAAGCTTCATCTTGCTGATAACGGTTGCGAACCAAAAATTCCGGTCCCATGATGGCTTCAACGCCAGCCTGAACCCGGTGCTCACTCGCCCCCGGTTTTATTTTAATCTCCAGGGAGCTTACCATATTTGGCATGCTCATCAAAGATCGGGCAAAATCCAGAGACACCAATACGTATTGATTGTCAAAATCCTGCTGGATTACAAAAGTGCCGGCCGGATATACAAACTTCTTTCGAAACTGATTCTCCAGTGGCCCCACGCGCTTTTGCTTCGGCATGTACACCGATACAGTCGACAACACCTTACCCAGATTGACCGATAACTTATTGCGCATTCCTACACCCAAAACCGCAAAATCCCGACCATCGTCCCGAAAAGCATAACGCCCTTCCCGGACGGTAGAATCAATTCCGGTAACCTGATTAAAATATTGATCGACTCCTTTCAAGATGCCAAAATCCTGGCTGTTCTCATATTCAAAGAAAGCCACCTCTTCCAACGTCTGAGAAACGGTTTCCACCCCTTCCAGTTTCCAAATTTCGGAAAGCTGAATGGAGTCAGGCTCAAAGGTTTTCCCTTTGGCAGGCACGACCTTAATATCCGGATTAAAATTGCTAAACAGGCCGGTAATCAAATCCTCAAATCCATTAAAAACAGATAAAACGAGTATCAGCGCAGCTGTACCAATAGTAATCCCCAGGATGGAGATTCCGGTAATGATGTTGATTGCATTGGTGGATTTCCGGGCAAACAAATAACGACGAGCTATGCGCAGTGGCCAATTCATTGAGGCAAGTTACACCACCCGGTGGGCAGTACCAAATGATTCCTGAGAAGAAAGCAGCCAAATTGATTTTGAAGCATCATTCGACGAAAGTCGCAAACAAAAAACGGCGCATCCCCGACAGAATGACACCACTCAATAAACAAAACAGGAAGCTCAGCACATCAATGTGCAAAAACCGTACCTTTACCTAACACCCCTCAAACGCCCCTAAATCCGGAGCAAGCTTCCTCCCCCACCTTGCACACATCCGAATTTAGGTCGAAACCGAAATAATGATTTATTTTCAGGCAGCTAATCAGTTGCCAGCCTTCTCTGAGTAATACAGAGCATCATCTGTTTATTCCGTGAAAGCCATTATAAAGCAGCAATCCATCAAGCATGCAAACAACCGTCAATTACCTCCTGGGGCTATTGCTACTAGCCCTTCCCTTTCCTTTCTTTGCCCAACAGGATTACCAGGCCCTTATCAAAAAATCCATATCGGATCCGGTCTGGAAAACCACAGATCCTGAACTGGATGAATACACATTAATCCGGGCAGCAGAAGTTGAACTTCAGGACTGGCAGAATGCCGATAAACTGGCTCTAAATCTCTTCCCCGACCTAACGCTATTCGCCGAAAGGCAACGAACAGAATACCACCCCAACGGATCGGAAGTTTGGGTAGGAAAACTGGAAGACCAAAAATATGGCTATGCCTTATTTGCCCAGACCGACGGCATTTTTTGGGGCAAGATACAAACCGATGCCGGCCAGCATTTTGCCATACGACCAATGCCCGAAAGCACCGCTTACCAGTTGATACAGATTGACAATGGGGGCGTCATGGATGAGAACTGCGAGAAAGACCCTTCAACCCAAATATTTCAAAACCAGCCGGAAACACCCCTTGCACAAAAGATCGTTGGAGTATGTGAGGCAGGTGCTACATGCGCCTCTCTGACACTGGATGTAATGGTCGTTTATACTACAGATGCCCGTTCGGCACTGGGAGGTTCAGACGCAGCAGCACAATCGGCCATTGCTTTGGCTGTCGCCGAATTGAATACCATTTGCGACAACAGCAATATCATTCATGAATATGCCCTGGTACATTCGGCGGCAGTCAGCTATACGGAATCCGGAGACATTACCACCGAGCTGCCACGGCTGCGGGATGCTGACGATGGCTTTATGGACGAAGTCTACGACTGGCGAGACGCTTATTATGCGGATTTGGTTTCTCTGGTAATTGATGACGGTGGCTGTGGTTATGGGAATGTAAATACGAATACCAATGTTTTTTCATCGAGTACCGCCTTTAGCGTAGTAGATGATATTTGCCTTGTTTTTAACAAATCGCTTTCGCACGAAATCGGGCACAATATGGGGTTCCGGCACGATCGGTATGCTTATGGTTCTACCCCCTCCAATGTATGCGATTATGCCTGGGGCTGGGTAAATCCGGACGGTATTGGCGGCTCTTCTTCCGAGCAATGGCGCACCACCATGGCCTACAACTCCCAATGTTCTGATAATGGGTTTAACTGTACGCGTATTCCGCATTTCTCCAATCCGGATGTCAACTACAATGGAGACCCGACCGGTTCCTCCATTGGCAATACCGACGAAGCCAATAATGCCTACCTCCTCGATCGTTCAGCCTGCCTGGTAGATCCCTTTCGGGTGCCTGTAAATTGCAGCGGAAGCTGTAGCCTGTATCAGGCTTCGGCCAATTACAATCCCAGTACCAGTGGCGGGCCGGGCAACACGACGGTTATTAATATTACCGAGACTTTTACGCCCTTAAATCCCGGCGGGGAAGTGGAGATTTGTGTGGTGTACAGAGGCGATCACAATGCCGCTTCCGAAACCTTTGATGTGTTGGATGAATCGGGCAACAGCCTGGGATTCACGCCGCCTTCGAATGACTGTGAAATCCCCAACCGAATTTGCTTTACTTCTACAGTGGCAAACTATAATTCCTGGATTACCGACGGGACGATCACCATTACCCTTGACCCAACATCGACTGCCATAAACCCGGGATTATGCAGCGGTGCCAATCGGGCTTCTGTGGAGATCCTGGCTACTCAGGCACCATTACCGGTTGAATTTACGCGTTTTGAAGCTGCCCTTACGGGGAATGACATCCTGCTTTTCTGGGAAACTGCCGTCGAAGAAAACAGCGACTTTTTTGAGGTGCAACACAGCCTGGACGGTGTAAACTTTATGCCGGCAGCCCAAATTGATGCAGCCGGTGAAAGCCAAAAGTTACTCACTTACGCCCATACTTATAAACCTGCTCGCTCCGGCATCCATTATTTCAGGATCCGCCAGGTCGACCAGGATGGTTCTTTCCAATTTACCGAAACACGAAGTGTACGGGTAGATGAAGTAGAACCATTATTTAGCATCCACCCAAATCCGGTAAGGGAGCAATTATACATCGCTCAGATCGGAGAAACCCCATGGAATCAATTACAAATAGAAGTTTATGATCTGGCCGGAAAAAGACTGGAACATCAGTCTGAAGCCAATGGACCGGAATTGACACTTTCGACCAACAATTGGCCAGGAGGCATTTATTTCATTCGCATCAGCGATAAAAAAACAGGAAAAGTGCTGGAAAGCACGAGAGTGGTGAAAGCAGGAAGATAGAAGATACAGGCACAACAAGCCGGCAAAATATCAGCTTTCTTTGAACAATAGTAATACTATCATTATATTAGATTGTTTGATTAGCCTGGGCATTAAAATCCTTCACGTTTACATTAAGTTGCCGGATGAAAAAGATTCTTGTTCCTACTGATTTTTCCCCTGTTGCCGATAACGCAATGGATTTTGCGCTTGGCATTGCGGAGGCTTTCGATAGTGAAATTTTCTTGTATCATGCTTTTCACTTCCATAAAAAAGTAGACTACAACTGGGACTTCCCTCCCAACGAGCAGCCCTACGTTAAGAATCTGGAGAAGCAAATGAAATATGCTCGTTTGAGGTTTGCTGAAAAAATAGCACAGCAAAAGATTACCGTCCATACTACCGTTAAAGAATGCAGCCTGCACACCTTGTTTCGGGAAAAAGTGGTCGACAATTATATCGATTTGATTGTAATGGGAAGCAAAGGAGCCACAGGCCTGGGAAAAGTAATTTTTGGGAGTGTGGCAGTAACCGCTCTGGAAACCAGCAAGGTGCCAATCCTGATTATTCCGCCTAACTTTAGTTTTTCCGCATTCAGGAAAATTGCTTTGGCGGTTGACCATAACGATATTTCAGCCGGCACCCTAACTCCCCTGGAAAAAATAGCCCGCCAATTTTCCTCGGAAGTCTCGATCCTGTCTGTACAGACAAACACCGCAACTGCAAATACTCAACGAGACCTCAGCTTCCTAAAAGACATTGATGCCGTCTATACGGAAATACCCAAAAAGAACAGTGTCAATGAAAGCATTAAATCTTTTATGGAGGAAAATGAGTTTGACCTCTTGTGTATGGTCAGACGCGAGAAGGGCTTTTTCGATAAACTACTCGGCAGAAGCTTTACCAAAAGTCGGGCCTACATGAATAAAACGCCATTTCTGGTCCTACCGGAGAAAGCAAAACCTTAAACTAAAAATACCCTCTCATCTCTAAACGCTCTTAACCCTATACCAAAACCACCCCACTACAGCCAATAAAACAATTACCAAAACAGGGCTAAAATATCCTCCCAATCCATTCATTTCTCCTTTGGCAGTTTGAAGGGTTGCGTAAGCGATATATGCCATCATACAAAGAGCAATGGCTTTCAACATACGGGTCATCCGGGCTGCCAGCGCATAATACTTTGCTTCCTCGCCTGGAACCACTTTTACCGGAAGATTCACGTATCCGGGATTTCTGCCCAGGAGATGCAACAGCGCATATAAAAACACGCCTATTCCCAGTAGAAACCATAATGTGTTTTTGTTTCCCATCCGATCGGGCTCTCCGGCCAGATTGTAGTGCCGGGGAATAGCATCCGGTAAGCTGCCAATATTATTTAAAACAAGCGCACAAAGAGCAAGCAACCCCAATAAACCCAAAATCTCCAGCAGCCAGTCAAGGGGCTTTAATTTAGTTGTTGATTTTGTCATACGGTTATTTTTATATCGAAAATCTATGGTTAGGGCAAAACCGAAAAATACAATCCAAAATTAAAAACCCGAACAAAAAGCAGGTATACCCTTTCTATAAATAAAACCTAAAAAAACATATATGAAAAAGCTTGTTGCATTAACCGCCTTTCTTAGCTTCCTTTGTTTCTCCTTTGCTTCTGCCCAAATGCAAAGTTATGATTATTCCGCGGGCAGAAATTTCTTCATTGGTTCAGGCTTTGGATTTTCCACTGCTACCTCAACCGTAGACATTAATTCAGTCGGTACAAACCTGGATGGCGGAACGGCCTACCAGTTAAACCTAAATCCCGGAATTGGCTACTTCCTAACCAATAATTTCGCTCTCGGACTGGGAATGGAACTCATATCAAATGAAACAGAAGCACCAATCAATATCAATGACCCCAACACCACAACCGTAGAGAGTTCTAATTTGGATGTTCTCTTCGGTCCCTTCGCTCGGATTTACCTCCCCATTAGACACAATCAGTCTTTCTTTCTGTCTAGTACATTTGGCTTCGGAAGCTCAGACAATTCCATTCGGTCGGGCGAAGAAATTTTTGAAGTCGACAACAGTCTGACTACACTTGGTATTGGTCCTGGCTACACCATTTTTGCTCAAAACGGCATGGCACTCGAAACAATTTTCCGATATAATTATGCCCAAAGTAAAAGTGAAATTCAATTAGAAAATGAAGTGCGGGAATCCAAAACAATTACGCATGCTTTTGATTTTTCAATTGGTATCCGGTACTATTTCGGCGGACTGAGAGGTGTTGGCACCGGCTCAGGGGGCATCAACTAATACAATCAGCGGGATTTCATAAACTGGTCGCTTTCGTCAAACTGCAGGTCGTAGTTGAGCCTTCCATTTGCTTCTTTGAATACATGCTTCTCGAGTTTCTTCTTATACTTGAAAGAGGGTGCCTCAATATTGCTTATGCTTCCCAAAAAGAAGCAAAAAACAAGGCAGCAAATGACTAAAATCCTTGTGCTCATCTTGCTATTATCTGAGGAGATAAATATCAACTCTTGCTCTTTTCCTCTATCGCCTGATATAAAACCGTTTGTATCCTCGGACGAATATCCATCCGATTCAACTTGGGATTATTCATACTTGGGTAGGTGCGATTAGAAAGGAAAATATAAATAAGATTTTCTCCCGGATCAGCCCAAACAGCCGTGCCCGTAAAGCCTAAATGACCGAAGGTTTGATCAGAGGCCAAATGGGACATATTCAGGCTTTGGTTGGAGTCGAGCTGACGCATGTCAAATCCGATGCCCCGGCGGGTGCAATCGCTGCAGCGCGAAGTAAATAAACTAACCACCTCCGGGCTAAGCATAAATTCGCCTCCGTAATAGCCTTTATTCAACAACATCTGCATCAATATAGCGACATCATTTGCGCTGGAAAACAACCCGGCATGGCCGCTCACGCCTCCCAGCATGGCTGCTCCCATATCGTGCACATGCCCGTGTACGCGCCGGCGTCGGAAGTAATTATCCTCCTCCGTCGGAACAATCATACTTTTGGAAAACTTCTGCAATGGATTGTAAGTCATTGACTGCATTCCCAGAGGTCGGTAGAACGTTTCCTGTACGTAGCGGTCAATCGACTGTTGAGATACTTCCTCGACCAATTGGGCCAACATATAAAAACCCAAATCACTGTACCAATACCCTTTTTTGGTGGTCAATCTGGAATTGTATATCTGCGAATAAATACTATCCCGAAATGCATATTGCATAAACAGGTTTTCCGCCACTTCGACATTGAAGCTCTTGCTCGGACTCCCCTGATAAAACGATTTACTCGGATACCCCCTGCGTGTAACAGTTTGTTCATAAAAGGGAATCCAGGCAATCAGGCCGCCACGATGAGCCATAACCCGCTCAATGGTTATATCCTTTTTATTGGTCGAATCCAGTTCCGTCAGATACCAACTCAATGGCTCAAAAACGCCAATCTTTTGCTGCTCATGTAATTTCATTACCGAAACGGTAGTAGCTGCAATCTTTGTCACCGAAGCCAGATCGTAGAGATCCTCCGTTCGGGTGCGGCGGCTTTTAGAATAGGTGTGGTACCCATAAGCCTTTTCAAATACTACCTGCCCATCTTTTACTGCCAGCACCACACAGCCGGGTGTTGCGCCACTGTCGATGGCATTCCAGGCGATGGTATCTATTTTCTTTAAAACACGCGAAGACATCCCGACTTCTTCAGGAAGTGCGTAGCCCAGCCGATACAGATCTGCCGTGCGAAGGCCCTGGCCAAACTTCGCTTTCGCGGAAGCGGTAACAGGCAAGGTTCCACGGAGCGGCATGGCTCCAAAAATGGCTTGCGCCGCTATCTCCTGAAAATCAGCACCTTCTTCATAGGCCTGAAGAACAACATCAACCTCATCAAAATAGCGCAGGGCGTAAGGATTGCCAAAATGGACCAGAACCACGCGGGTACGTTTATTCAGATCTTCAATAAAGGCACGCGCGCTTTTACTGATGCCAAATTCTTTGCTGGCATAACTGCTCAGATCGTGCAGGCTGACAAAAACAACATCCTTTGTACTCAGTATTTTTAATAACTCCCGACGACGGTCTACTCCCAGCGATTTATCGGCCTGCAAATGATCCATGCGAGCATAGCGCCGAAGTTGAGCCTGAAAGTGCGTTTCCTTATTTGCGCCAATACTCAGGCTGGCCATATCAAGGGTATCCAATTGTTGTACAGGAAGCAAGTCGTTTCCATTACGCACCAGGGTTAATGCATTGCGGATCAACTTTCGCCGCAAGGCATAAGCTTCCGGAGAATTTATATCTGAACGAATACCTTCTTCAACAACTTGCGGCGTATCTGTCAGCCCCAATTCATACTTCATCCGCAAAATTCGCTTCACGCTTTCTTCGATGCGTTGACGCCCGGTGGAATCGCTATTCATAAACTCCAACAACTTCAAAGCAGCAGCCGGAACATCTGCGGGAAGCAATAGAATGTCATTGCCCGCTTTGATGGCTTCCACTTCAAGCGCACCCGGGTCGTGGTGCTTGGTCACGCCCTTCATACCCAGCCCGTCGGTAATCACCACGCCCTCATAATTCATTTCCTCCCGCAAGATCCCATCAATAGCAGGCTTTGAAAGCGAGGTTGGTAAATTGAAGGTGGAATCTATCGAAGGAACCGCCAGATGCGCAATCATCATGCTTCCGATTCCCTGCTCGGCCAAAACCGCAAAAGGAAACAGCTCAATACTATCCAGTCGCTGCCGCGGATGGGTTAGGACCGGCAGATCCAGATGCGAATCTACATCGGTATCGCCATGGCCGGGGAAGTGTTTCGCACAGGCAATCAAGCCGTGGTCCTGCATTCCCAGCATATACATATAGGACTTGGCGGCCACATTTATCCGGTCTTCGCCGAATGACCGATAATTGATCACCGGATTATTCGGATTGTTATTTACGTCTGCTACTGGTGCAAAATTGATGTGCACGCCCAGGCGGCGGCATTGGCGGGCCAACTCAGCCCCCATATCATAAATCAATCGATTGTCGCGAATGGCCCCAAGCGTCAATTGCTTCGGATAGCCCATCGCGTCTTGCTTAAAACGCATCTCAAGCCCCCACTCCGCATCCATTGAAATAAGCAAAGGTGTTTTGGAGATCAACTGAAAGTGGTTGGTCATTTCTGCCTGCTTCTCGGGTGTTCCCTGAAAAAAGCAGAGGCCGCCAAGATGGTAAGTACGAATAAGTTTTTCAAGCTGCCTGGCATGTTCCGGCCCCTTATCCGAATGTGCCCTGACCATAAAAAGCTGGCCAACCCGCTCGGCATCCGTCATAGAATCATAGACAGAGTCCACCCAAATACTTCCCGGATCGACTGTAGACTCACCGGGTAATGGCTGCCAAAAAAAGGCAGGCAACACAAAGAGTCCGAAAAAAAGGATAAGAATACCTCCGAGAAGTTTAAAATTTTTGGTCATTGTCCGGGTGTAGCTTGTTGTCGTTGTAAAATGCTTGGGTCCAGTTCCTGTGCACGCTTGTAATACGCATTGGCTTTCGCCTCATCCGTTGCATAATAAGCAGTGCCCAGGTTCAGTAGTATCGCAGCTTTGTCTTTGTTGGAAGCAGCCACAGGAAGTGCTTTTTCAAAATAAGCTATCGCCTTTGGGGTGTTTCTTTGCGTACCATAAGCCACTCCCAATAAGCGAAGCGTTTCAAAATCATTTGGCATTTGTTGCTCTGCCTCTAATAAGTAACGTAAAGCTGTGGCAATATCGTTTCGCTTTTCACCATAAAATTGGCCGGCTTCCCGACTGGCGATGGCTCGATAGCGTTTGGCTTCCGAATAATTCGGATCTAAAGCCAGTGCCGCATCAAATTGATTGAAGGCCTGATCAAATTGATTTAAATTCAAAAAAGCAACCCCTTTATTATTTATCGCTTCAATGAAATTAGGATCCAGTGCAATGGCTTTATCGTAATGCTCCAAAGCCTTCTGATTATTCCCCATATAAATATTTGCATTCCCCATTAAATGGTAGGGAAATTTATAATAGGGATGTATTTCGAGTGCTTCTTGGAGATGGCTGATTGCTTCTTCTAATTGCTTTAGCCGAAGGGCTTCATCCTCCAGATCTTTTGCCCGTTCAATAATTTGTCCGCCTACCGAGTTTTGCAATTTGGCACTATTCTCCGAAACCCTGACATCTGTTGTGAATAGCGTATAATCATCTTTCCAAACGGGATTTCGAATAATAGTGAGCAGGCCAAAAACAGCTGTAATAACAAGTACGGGGATCAATGCACTTTGCCGTGCTTTTGTTTCTTTTTCTTTCGCTTTCCGCGAAAGCAGATAGTGGTGCAGGACCGCTGCGATACTCAGGCAAAATCCGGCGGAAGGCAGGTATAAAAATCGTTCAGACATATTGGTGCCAACCGGAAAAACGATATTTGAAACGATGGATAAGGTGGCCAGATAAAACCAGATACCAAAACCCCATACCTGCTTTTTGCGCAGGCTGTAGATGGCTCCCGCAACCAGGGCCAAATGCAACAACAAACTCAGGAGCACTAACGGGTCCCCAAAGCTCATTACTTCGATGTGCCGCGGATAATAATCATGTGTCAGCGGCCAGGGAAAAACCAACAGCTGTAAATACTTACCCAGGGTATAAAGGATGGTAGCATACTTTTCGCCGAAAGGCATAGAAACATACTGTCCACCCTCCAAAACCAGAAAGGGGTTATTCATCAACTCCCCACCGGGATCGCCCAGGCTCCATCCCAGAACCTGCCCGCGAATGACCAAAAACACCAGGCTTGCCGCCCATATCGGCCAGCTGCGCACAAGTGCCACACCCGGTTTTGCATCGCGAAAATAATAGAGCATTAAAGGCCCGACAGCCAGCAAGGTTATGATGTGCTCTTTCGAGAAGAGACCCAGCAATAGAAATACAGCAGAAGCTCCATACCACAAGCCTTTTGACTCAGAATCCCAGGCTTTAAGTAAGGCCCACAAAGCAGCAACACCTCCAAGGAATGCCATAATCTCATCCCGGCCTTTGATGTTGGCCACAGCCTCTGTATGAAGCGGATGGGCCACAAAAATCAGGCTGGCAGCAAGAGCTACCCAGGTCGCAAAATGGGCTCCCTTTTTGGGATGCAGCATTCGAAATAAAAAGAAATAAAACAGAACGGCGGTAAGTGCATAAAGCAGGCAGTTGATCAAATGCCCAACCAGCGGGTTTTCTCCAAAGAGCTCATACTCGGTCGCAAACATCAATAGCGTAAGCGGACGATACCGTCCGCCCACAACCAGTTTGTCTTTATCCTCCTTATTAAAAAAACCACGGAAGGTATCGTACTTCAGGATCTCATCAAATCCTTCCAGGCCCTGTTTTGTAAATGCATTTTGCGTAATGACGATCGCATCATCAGAAGCAAAACCATTCGACAGGGAATTGGCATAAAGCAAAAAGCCCAGACAAAAAAGCAAGCCCGCCTGCAATTTCCGATTGCCCAACCAGCCTTGGGGCTGTTGAATTTTCAGACTTGCTTTTACCGATTTACTTTTCTGTTTCCTGTTGCTTTTCTTTTTTGCCATAAGATGATATGGTTAATGTAATGGAGGAACAGGAAATTGAATTTTTAATTCTTAGATTTTAAATTATAATTAAAAACTAAAAATCAAGAATTAAAAACTATTCAGTCAGTTTCTCATGCTGATGCAGCGCCTTATACCGCCCTTTGCCAAACCTGGTACCGTTGAATTCGGTGGTTATACGAAGGGTTTCCTGTTCATCTATCGGCAATTTGCGAAAATCGCGGCACTTTACAGAACAGCAGTCTGCATATTTTTCTGCGCATTTCTCGCATTGGATAAAGAGAATGTGGCAATATTCATTGGCACAATTGACATGGGTATCGCAAGGCTCCCCACATTGATGGCATTTGGCGATCACTTCACCGTTGATGCTTTCGCCCATTCGCTCATCAAAAACAAAGTTCTTCCCGCGGAATTTATTGGGTAGTCCTTTCTGCTCTACCTGACGGGCATATTCAATGATTCCCCCATCGAGCTGATACACTTCCCGAAAGCCTTTATGCTTAAAGTAAGCGCTGGCTTTTTCGCAGCGGATTCCGCCGGTACAGTACATCACAAGAGGTTTGTCCTTTTTGCCTTCCAGCATCTCCTCCACAATCGGCAAAGACTCGCGGAAAGTTTCCACATCGGGCGTTATGGCATTTTCAAAATGCCCCACTTCACTCTCGTAGTGGTTGCGCATATCCACAATGATGGTATCCGGATTATCCGTAATCTCATTGAAAGTAACAGCATCCAGGTGTACACCCCGATCGGTTACATCAAAACTGGCGTCATCCAGGCCATCTGCTACAATCTTCGGACGCACCTTAATCTTCAACTTAAAAAAGGACTTGCCATCGTCTTCGATCGCAAAATTGAGTCGGATGTTTTGCAGGAAGGTAATCGAATCCTTCGCTTCAATAAAAGCATCCATGTTTTCTCTGGGAACGGAGATCTGTCCGTTTACCCCTTCATGAGCAACATAGATCCGTCCGAAAACACCTACTTCAGAAAAAAGCAGGTAGAGATGATCCCGAAAAAAATCCGGGTTACCGATTTTCGCATATCGGTAAAAAGAAAGCGTTACTCGTTCTTCGTCGCTTTCCAGGAGGCGCTTTTTCAACTCCTCACTGTTTACTACATTATACAGTCGCATGGTTACCGGGTTTTCGTGGCAAGTTGCAAGCTTGCTGAATGCCGGACGGGCAAAAGACTGTCCTTTTGCCCGAACGCCGCAAAGATAATGAGGAATTACTAATTTTTAATTCTTATGTATTAATGTTTAATTCCCTGGCTAACCGAATTCACTTTTCACAACTTCCCAAATCAATCAATACGGAAACCGCTTAGAGGCATTGCGCATCAGCGCACGGGTCAGTGTCTCTGTAGAAGATCCCACGGATCCGGATGCCGCATAATCGTATCGCCAAAGCAGTTTCCCATCAACGCCATTGTGCAAATTGAGGGTCGTTTGAACCGTATTCGTGGCTGTCCACACACCAAATACAATACCCAGAGCTGCAGCAGCGGCTTCATCAAAAGGTTTGTCTACTTCTGCTTTGCCTGTAATCACGGCATCGACGCCCAGCATTTTTGAAAGTTCTTCTTTGGGGATGCTGCGTAGGTCGATGTAGGAAAGTCCCTGATCGGCAAGAATGCGATTGGTACGTTCAATATCCTGCAGTTCAATATTTACACGTCCGCGGGAAATTTCATTTAAAAGATAGGAGAAGGCTTCATCCTGCATGGCATAGCCGGTATTGGCTTCCATTTCCCAGACCACTTCCTGAGGTGTTTCTTCCCGAATCTTGTCGCTGGTAAAAACGACATCAAAAGGGATCAGCGCGATGACGTCATGGCTGGCTGTCGCCGAATCAAACGAAGGAGCCAAATATACGGTTGGGCCACAAGCTCCAAATAATAAAAGGGCCAGTACTGAAAGGGTGAAAAACTGCTTCATGAGTAATTGATTTTGGATGTTTAGTACAAAGGAAATCCATTCAGAGCAGATGGATGCTTACCAAAAACATAATACTTGTTAGCAGAAGTTTAAAATACCCGCATTGTGTTTCTTTTACAAATAATCCTTCTTATCCAGGTCCAGCCAGTCAAGAGTGTTGTCGCAGAAAATACCTTCCACGACCTCTTTGTCCAAATTCATTTCCTCAATAAAGGCACCAATATCAAGATCACCAAGCGGGAAAGGATAGTCCGATCCAAGCGTTACTTTGTTGGTTCCTACGGTATCCAGTATGTATTTTAGCATAACCGGATCGTGGGTAATACAATCTACCCAAAATTTTCCAAGATATTCTCGCGGATTGACATCATTGTCGACAGCTACCAGATCCGGCCGACAATTATATCCGTGCTCAATACGTCCGATGGTAGGTAAAAAGGAACCGCCGGCATGTGCAAAATTGCAGCGCAGCTTTGGCAAGCGTTCAAAAACACCTCCGAAGATCAGCGAACAAATAGCCCGGGAAGTTTCAGCCGGCATCCCCACCAACCAGGGCAGCCAGTATTTCTCCATGGAGTCAAAACCCATCATATTCCAGGGGTGTACCAAAACAGCCATGCCCAATTCCTGACAAGCTTCGAAGATTGGGAAGAACTGTGGTTCGTTGAGGTTGAGGTCATTGATATTGGAACCTATCTGGATGCCAACCAGTCCGATTTCCTTACATCGACGCAATTCCTGAATAGCCAGTTCCGTGTCCTGCATGGGCACCGTACCCAAACCAATATAATGCTTCGGGTGATCTGCCACCAACTGAGCGAGGTCGTCATTGAGAAAACGCGACAACTCCAGGGTATCAGCAGGTTTGGCCCAGTAGGAAAACATAACCGGAATGGTGCAAACCACCTGTACCTGTGTCTTATTCCCGGCGTATTCATCGATCCGAATCTGAGGATCCCAGCAATTGGCTTCAATTTCCCGGAAGAATTTATGCCCTTTCATCATTTTGGCAAATCCGGGTTTGTGGTGATCGAGATAGATGAAATCTCCGTATCCGAACTTATCGGTGAAACGAGGAAGTTTTTCCGGAATGATATGGGTGTGCATATCGATTTTCAACATAGGTGTCTGGCTTTAGAGCTTCGCAAATTTGGTTTACGACGAAGGTAAGCATTCAAAATAAAATCCCCCGCCCGGAAACCGAACGAGGGATTTTTATAAACCATTCACCCGTTAGTACGGGTTCAATTTCATTAATCCAGATCTTTCAATCGCTTTTTCACTGCCTCGATGACTTTATTCTGATTTTCAATTTCTCGCTGTCGGTTGGTTTGCTCAGACTCATTTTCCTTGATATCTGCTTTTGCCTGACGGATTCTTTCTTCTGCCTCTGCAATGTCATCCTCAAATTTACTTTTCTCTTTTTCCAGCTTATCCAGTTCTTTTTCCAGGTCTTTCAAGCGATCTTCTTCCAATTTCAATTCCTCTTTGACGACATCTTTGCTTACACTCAGCACGTAACGATCCAGAAAACGCATCGCATCTTCAAAGCGCGATGGGTGATCTTTGGAGTTCAGATATGCACCGCCAAGGTTAAACCATACAGTAACATCGACATTGTTTCCAACTTCTTCAAAAGTCACATATACGTCCACAGTATTACCCGCTCCAATGCCGGGGATATCAGCATCGTCAGACAATAATTCATCCGATCCTTTCACTTTCTTTGGCTTGGATCCATAATCTTTAAGGTAATCCGACCAGTGGTCTTCAGCCAGTTTAACATCGGTCATTTCCATGGAAAGCACCAGTGCGTGATTCACGCCCTCACTCATGGACCGAGTCTCTTCGTCAACCTCATAAGCAACCTGAGCTTGTCCCACATTAAAGGCAAAAAGTAGTACAGCTAGTATAAACCAGTTTTTCATTGTATTCATATTTCGATTTAGGGAATAATTACCTGCTCCATAATATACGGTCATTAAGACGAAAGGGGAAGTTATCTGTCACCCTTTCGGGGAAATATAACACAATGCAGCCGGTACAATGCTAAACTCGACGGGTGTGGTGCCCAGATGTTCTCCATCAGCTTCGAGCTGAGTTTGAGCGGAAGCCTTATCAGAAATGGCCTCTACCCGGATATTTCGGGCAAAGCCGGTTTCCACTTTCGGGTACTCCCCTACCCGGCCATTGTAAAACCAGGGTGTAGCGCGCATAACCTGCAAAACATTTAAATTTCCGGCTGTCGTAAAGGCCAGTTGCCCGTCATCGGGTACTGCATGTGGCACAAACTGCATACCACCGCCCGAATAGCAGCAAAGACCAACGTTGATTGTATAAAATTTGTCCCGCGATTCCTGCCCGTCTGCAATTACCCGGGCTTCCTTCAATTTATACTTAAACAAGAGGGCAAACACATAAACCAGGTAAACCAGGCTGTTTCGCACCCAGCTTCCCCGCTGCTCCATCTCGTGCACGACAAAGGCGTCGTAAGCCATGCCCGCAATGTTTACGAAATACCTTTTTTGGCGACTTTCGTCGAATGCCTGATAGTGTACCAGGCCCACATCCTGCAGGCGGGTATGCCCCGCTTTCAACATCCCAATCCAGGCATCCGGATCTTTGGGAATCTGGTGCGTCCGGATCCAGTCATTACCGGTTCCTACAGGCAATAAAGCATAGGTGATTTCAGAGGATTTAACAACTTGCTGCAGGAGGATACCATTTACTACTTCGTGATTGGTACCGTCGCCGCCTACTGCTATTATTCGGCGAAAGCCGGACAATACAGCATCCTGTACCAGCCTTACCGCATCCATCTTGCCGGAAGTAAAACGATCCTCCAGCTGAATCCCGGCCGCTAAAAGTTTGGCTTTCAAATTCGGCCATTTCTTGCGCACCTTACCGGATCCTCCTTGTGGATTCACAATGACAAACCATTTGTCTGATACACCGGCTTCCTTGTTCATTGGTTAAAAGTAAGGAAGTAGTCAGAATTTCCCTACTCGACATGACATGTGACTCGACATGACATGTCGAGTCACATGTCATGTCGGAAATTCTATCGCCATTCTGTCGAGAAAAAACTCCATTCAATAGAAATCACCGGCCCGCTTACAGACAAAGTCCTAAATTCGAGCCAATCGAATAGCGTATGGAATCAGTTCTTAAGTTGGAAGAGGTCGTCAAAGCCTATAATAAACACCTGGCCGTGGATCGGGTAAGCTTTGAAGTGCCCAAAGGATCTATTTTCGGACTCCTCGGTCCGAATGGTGCCGGAAAAACCTCCTTAATCCGAATCATCACAACCATCACCCGGGCAGACAGCGGCACGGTTTTTCTGAATGGAGAAAAACTGGGTGGCAGGCATCCGGAGGTCATTGGTTATATGCCCGAAGAAAGAGGTCTGTATAAAAAAATGAAGGTGGGCGACCATCTGATCTATCTGGCCCGATTAAAAGGCTTGTCCAAATCAGCTGCCAAAGAGGCCATCAATTACTGGCTCGAAAAGTTTGAGATTACCGACTGGTGGGATAAAAAAGTAGAGGAGCTTTCAAAAGGCATGCAACAAAAAATCCAGTTCATCGCCACCGTTGTGCATCAGCCCGACATCCTGATCCTCGATGAGCCCTTTTCCGGACTGGATCCCATCAACACCAATCTTATCAAATCGGAAATTCACCGCCTCCGGGAAGAAGGAACCAGCATCATTTTCTCTACGCACCGCATGGAACAGGTAGAAGAAATTTGCGAAAACATTGTCCTCATCAATCAGGGTAAAAACGTGCTACAGGGCAATGTACAGGATATAAAACAACAGTTTAAAGACAACCTCTTTGAGATTCAACTCGAGGGACAGCCAGTTCTCGCAGAAAATGAGAACATGCAGATTGTTAGCCGAAATAACGGAACGCTGGTCGTACAACTACAGGACGATCGCGCTTCCAACCAATTGCTTCGCAGCTTAATGGATCAGGGACATCACATTACCGGTTTCCGCGAGATTCTTCCTTCCCTCAATGAGATATTTATTCGTCAGGTTGAAGCCGACCCAAAATTCTAGCAGCACATGGAAAAGTTACTACTTATTATACGGCGTGAATATCTGACCCGGGTAAAAAAGCGCTCCTTTATTCTGACTACGATCCTGACTCCGCTGGCCTTTGCTTTATTTATGGTCATCGTTGGATTCATTTTTGCTTATGAGAGCGATGACGTACAGCGCGTGGCCGTTATTGATGAAGCAGGCATTCTGGAATCCGGCGGCATCAGCAACGAAACCAGTCTGATCTTTTCGGTGGAAGACCGCTCTCTGGAGGAATTGAGAGCCAACCTGGAATCCTATGATTACGACGGCATACTGCGCATTCCCCCCATCACCAATCTGTATGCAAAGTCATATACCATCTATTATTACAGCGAAAAAACGCCGGCTCTGGATGTCGAAACGCTCATTAGTCAAAAAATAAACAAGCGAATTGAAGCCTATAAAATCCAGAAACTCGAACTGGACATCCAGCAACTGGAGGCCCTGGACAGCCGGGTTTCCATCAATCCCGAACCACTGGATCCCGAAACAGAGACCCGAAGTAAAATGACAGGTGCCGTCGGTGCTGTTATTGGAACATTTATGGGCATTATCATGTATATGACTGTATTCATCTACGGCATGATGGTCATGCGAAGTGTGATGGAAGAAAAAACGAACCGCATTGTCGAGGTGATGATCTCATCTGTGCGTCCCTTTCAGCTTATGCTTGGAAAAATTGTTGGCGTTGGTGCAGTAGGGCTTACCCAAATTGCCATTTGGGCTATTTTGATTCCTTCTCTCGGATTATTGGTTAACCTGATCTTTGGCTTTGATACTTCCGGTATGGAATCTATGGGCCCGGGAAGTCAGAACATCGACCCCGATGAGGCTGCTAATACAGTACAACAGGTTATGATCGCATTGGGAGAGATAAACTGGGGCTCTATGATCGTCCTATTCCTGCTATATTTTCTGGGCGGTTTCTTTTTATACTCCTCGCTCTTTGCTGCTGTTGGATCAGCCATGAGTGATGATCTTGGAGAGAGCCAATCCTTAACACTCCCAATCACCATTCCGGTTTTAATGGCCTTTTACATCATGTTTGTAGCCGTACAATCCCCCAATAGTAGTCTGGCGGTTTGGGCTTCGATATTCCCATTGTTTTCCCCGATTGTAATGCCCGCCAGATTGGCCTTTGAGCCCCCCATCTGGGAAGTTGTATTATCCGTTGTATTGCTGATTGGAACTTGCCTGCTTTTTATATGGATATCCTCCCGAATCTACCGCATAGGTATCCTGATGTATGGCAAAAAAGTCAACATTAAAACGCTGGGAAAATGGTTGTTTTCAAGAGACTAACCGGTCTCTAAAAAAAAAGAAGCGTAACCAGGAAAGGGATTCCCGATTACGCCCTGTAGGGGTTACGTGTATAGAAACACTATTTTACGGGCAGTTTGTTCAAAAAAAACCGAAAAAAAAGTAAAAGTTATCCAAGTCCTGCTGTTTGAGGATTACAGTAGGGCACAAATAGAATATGCGTTTTCGTGCTATCTGGCCAGTGCAATGGTAGCCAAACTCAGGCGCACATCAGCAATTTCCAGCAATTTGAGGCCACAGGCTTCCAAAGTAGCTCCCGTCGTCAGCACATCGTCTACCAGCAAAAGATGCTTCCCTTCGATTCTTTCCGGTCGATGTAATTGAAAAGCCTCAGATACATTTTGGAAACGAGCCCAACGGCCTTTTCGGGTTTGTGTCTGGGTATATTCCCGGCGCAGCAGGCAATCGTCCAGACAGGAAATTTCCATGCCTTTCGCAAGCCCGAGCCCAAACTGGGTACTTTGATTATACCCTCTTTGTCTGCGCTTCCGCGGATGTAAGGGTACGGGAATAATATAATCTATCTCATGATAAATGGGTACATCCCGAAGTTGCTTGCCAAACCTTTCTCCCACAAATACGCCTAATTCTTTTCTGCCCTTGTATTTGAGCTGATGGATCAATTGCTGGATCAAGCCGTCTTTTCGAAAGTAATAGGCTGCAGCACCTGCTTGCAATGGCAGGCGCCCCCAAAATATTTCGGTTAGGGCATTTTCCGGATGCAGGTGAAAATTTGTTTCGGGAAACCGGCCCAGGCAAGCCAGGCAAATCGGCTCTTCAGACATCGGACGGCGATGTCCGCAAACCAGGCAAAGATGTGGGAAAAACAGGTCTAACAGGTCTCTCCACAGGTTCATTCGCTTCATATTCGACCATTTTGACCACAAGAAAAAACGCCTGACTCGCATTCGCAAGACAGGCGTATCAAAACAAAACGAAAAACCAACTTTAAACAAGTCTTTTACCAAGAAGAAAAACCAGTTTCTCCTCTTATTTGTTGCCCAGCTACTGTTAATAATATCTTAACAGCCAGTAGCTTGTCATCCAGCTTTCAAATAAACCGGAATATCTCTTTCTTCACCATCCCTATTGACGGTAATAACGATCTCATCGCCTACCCGGGCTCGGCCGATCACTTCCTGTAATTGAGGTACCGTTGCGATCTGGCGACCATCTACCGCAACAATAATATCCTGTGGCAACAATCCGGCATATTGAGCCGAACCACCATCTTCCAGGTTTACGATTACAACTCCCTGGTTGAAGTTTACGCCCAGTTCCATAGCGTAATCATTGTCCAATTGTGCAATGCCCACACCGAGATAAGCTCTTTGAAAGGAGCCGGTCTCAATGATATCGTCAACGATCTTTTTCATCACATTGACAGGGATCGCAAATGAATACCCCTGAAAGAAACCGGTATTTGTGGAGATTGCCGTATTAATTCCGAGCAAACGCCCTTTCTCATCGACCAAGGCTCCTCCGCTATTACCAGGATTAACAGCTGCATCTGTTTGAATAAATGATTCAATCGCGTCCCGGCCTTCAATGATATTTATATCTCTACCTTTCGCACTGATGATCCCCGCTGTAACCGTGGAGGTTAAATTGAGCGGGTTACCAACAGCCAAAACCCAATCACCAATTTGAGCATTATCGCTGTCTGCCAGTTCGAGGGTAGGCAGTTCTGCCGCTTCGATCTTTAAGACAGCCAGATCAGATTTGGGATAGGTGCCAACCACTGTCGCCATAAACTTGCGGTTATCATAAAGCGTAACCTCTACCTCATCAGCAAATTCCACAACATGATTATTGGTTACAATATAACCGTCATCCGTATAGATCACACCAGAACCGGTTCCCATCTTAGGTCCGAAAGGAGCTCCGCCAAATCCTGGAAAGTCATCGCCAAAGAAAAAACGGAAAGGACTATCTGATAGCGGATCTTCCTCCTGATAGGTTGTTTCCTGAATCTCCCTTGCAGATATATGTACGACTGCAGGCATGGATCTGGATGCCGCTTCCCTAAAGTTGGCCGGCACACCGCCATACGAAGGGGCCTGATTAACTTTTTGCTGTACCTTTTCAACGGCTGGCTGGTGAACCGTTGCAGCCGATGGTGCAAAGAATGTGTAAAAACTTAAAGCGAGAACGCCGCCAACAGCTCCGGCGGCAACAAGTGATAAGATTTTTTGCATCGTTTCATTTTTTTAATAAACCCTGAACAAGTAACTATTTGACTACTTATTGTATATGAAGTTGTTTAAAAACAGCTCACTGGCTCCTGAAAAAGCCTTTTCATCCCACTTTTTACTTTTTTTCGCCCCGTAGCGCTGCTATGCGGCTCTAAAAAAGCCTCAACTGGAATGAAAATTCAATTCTCAGAATCTCAGCAGCCATTATTAAACAACTTCTATATGTGTAAAGCATGAAACCAAGTTTTTGAAAGCATTGTTGTTTTCACAAGCAGGGAGAAACTTCCTCTTTTGGAGAATCCTTCCGGCCGAATACACAAGTTGACAGTTTCAATCGTTATATTGGTGAACGTCTATTTGTGGCCGAATCACAATTTGAAAAACGCCTTTAATGAGACAGTGTTTTTCATTTGAATTCTGTTTAACGAATCGTTAACGCGACAAGCTTCTTCACCCCGGGAAACCGATACACTATGGCAATTGTAAACAGCGGGCGTATCCCTCCCTTAATACGGACTAAGAAACCAGCCTGGATGAAGCATTCCATTTCCGCGGCAAGTGAGCTACAAGAGCTGCTTTTGCCCGAAAATGATCTCGAGAAAAAACTCCTGCACACAGCCCCCTTTCGGGAAGGACTGATGTGGGGTGAGCCTCGTTTTGGCCATCCGGAAGGCATGGTTGCCCTGCATGTACGGGAGGTGCTGGACAATGTCGATCGCTTAAAACTTCCCGCTCACCAAAGACAACAGTTGCGCCTCATTGCTTTCGCACACGATACTTTCAAATTCAAAGAGCCAAAGGTTTATCCCAGAGACTGGTCACGCCATCACGCCGTTCTGGCCCGACAGTTTATGGATGCCTATACAGACGATAAGGTTGTATTGACTATCCTGGAATGGCACGATGAAGCTTTTTATATCTGGCGGCGACTATTTCTGCGGAAGCAGGAAGAAAAAGCACACAAACAGCTTCAAAACCTCCTCAACCTGATGGATGACATGCTGGACATGTACTATTACTTTTTCCGTTGTGACACCATGACCGGCGACAAACTGCAAAGCCCGTTGGAGTGGTTTACGCGGGTAGTAAAAGATCAGGGTGTTGAGCTTATATTGCCTTTCGGCGAAAGCCAAAATACAAAGAGAAACTCCTCTCAGGGATAAATACTTTCCTTTTCTTTGACAGGTATTTCGGTACTTCTAGGATAGCACCTCTTCCAATATTTGCATGGATTTGATTTCCGGAAAATGCTCAATGTGTAGTCGGTAATAGTCGATAATCTTACGCAGCATCTGGCGACGTTCTAATCGATCTAATTTTACAGCATGGCTGTTTTTATACCCGCCCGCCAGCAATTCATAAAACTTAAGGCCCTGCTTCTCCTCCATGAATTCGGGATATTCCGGCTTTTGGGGTTCGAAGGAGCCTTCCCGCAAATCAAAATAAGCCCCATCGTTATCGGGATCTCCGGCTGGCATAAACCCGAGGTAAGCAGTTAATTCCAATAGAAATCCAAGGTGGTAATTGGCTACGGAGTTTTTCGTATCGTCCAGATCTTTAAAAGCCGTAAAGAGAAACTCAAAAAGCTTGGTATTGGACTCTTCTTCCATGATCGATTTTCGGGCAACCTCAATCATAAACATACCAACTGTTCCTTTGATCAGGTCAAAGGGGATCGACTGATAAGTCACTGCCGGACGAATTTCCTTAATCCGATTAAGTTTCTGTCGGTCTTCCCTAAAATAGGCTACCAGATCGACCAGAGACATGAGTTGCAAGAGACTGGAAGACACCCGTGATCGCTTTTTACGGACGCCACTAATAATATAAGACTGCAGCCCTTTTTCCTCCGTATATATATCGGTAATCACGCTGGTTTCCCCGTAGCGCTGATGCCGAAAAACAATGCCTCTTGTCTTTATAATCATATTACCTCTTAAGCTGGGAATGCAAAATAGGGATTATCTGCGCGACGAAAGCCGTTGACAACTTCCTTTGAGATTTACCGCCTCCAATGCGTTAAAAATACTTTAAGAAAACTGTAACATTCTGTGAAATCTGACCGTCTGCCCTATAAATCAATAACTCGCTGAATACCTTCGTCGACGAAAAAGGATCACTCATCGAGAAATCAAAATCTCAGGCAACCCAAAAAATTTAATTCTGTCTGTAGTAGTAGTAAATCACCCAAACCAAACAAAGGCAATGTATGCCTTTACCCGGGTTGTAAAAATCCGGAAAATGTTAAAAATCACCCGATAATGAAAGCGATCATCCCGACTGTACTGTTTATGCTTATCGGCCTCAGTTTGCAGGCCGGATCATTCATGGCTGAAACCAGCGACACCGACTGTCGCGAAGCCAAAATTTACGACATGTTCGAATTGAGCAACGCGCTCAAAGTAGAAAATGATCTACTGAGTGGCGTGTGGACATTCGGCGCAAGCCCCGAAAAAACCACTGTCTATCGTTTCCGCAACCACGGACTGCTTGAAATTGTGCGCGCTGAAAGCACAGGCGAACCACAATATGATTCTTATATGTGGCGTGTGGAAGAGTACAACAACCAGGCATTCCTGGTACTGACCACTAATGACTTTCAGCATGAATACCTCTACCAGACACTTCCTACCTGTCAGGGTATGGTGTTGGTAGACCCGGTAAGCATTGACCAGATAAGTCTTACTTACAATGTGGATGCCCCTTCCGAACAACAGAAGCAGATCAATAATCGGCTTTTGGGAGTTTGGGAAAATGCAACCTACCCTTACCGTTTAACCAACAGTTTTGAGGAGTGTGGCACTTTTGAGCCAATTGAAGGTGCGTACCTGAAGTACCGCTTCAACAGCGACGGAACTTTCGTGCGCAGCTTTGGCAGCCACCTGGTCCAGATGGAAGAAACGGGTTATTACGAAATATTTGAGGAAGGACAGTATGTGGTATTCCATGTACAACAAGACGATGGCAATTTCAGCCATCATGTGGCACGGATCAAATACCTGGAGTACGGCGAGCTGGTACTGGAACAAACACTGGAATCCGATACGGATGACTTTGCAGCCTTTTTCTGCTCAGACCTGAATACGGTATCCTTTATTAAATGATGTTGGCTGAAAAGCACATCAGATGAATTTAACAAAAGAAGCTTACGTAACATAGATTGAAAAATGATATAAGCCGCCTGGAGCATTGCTTCGGGCGGTTTTTTTTTTGACCTGTCAGGTCGAAATTTCACCACTTCAACTCATCCTCCAGCCCTTCTATGTCTGAAACATCGATATTTTCTTTGGTGGAAATACGTGCTCGCTGCCGCTCCATGACAAGCTTTGCAAGCGCTATGTTGGCGGGTTCGGGGCAGTTGGGAGACAACGCAAAATTGATCTTGTGCTCCAGCACATCCATGCGATAGAGCAGGCTTAACAGAAAATCGATTTTGTGTTCGATCATATAGGCGATCCGATTGGAAAGCAGCTCAAAGATCTCCTCTTCAGAAAGAGGTTCCCCGGGAGCTTCCATCTCAAAATTGCGCAAAATTATTTCTGTACTCTGTTGATCAAACTTCATGTGGATACTCATTCTCCCGGATGGGAAATAAACGGTAAAAAGACTACACAACTTCCTCCAAAAAACGGAGGATGTCATCTACATAATCTCGGTGATTTGCCAAACGCGGCACTTTATGCTGCCCACCAAACTTTCCTTTAGACTTCAGCCAATCCACAAAAGTGCCTGTTGGCAAAGTTTTGATCCGGAGCCGCCCCAGGGCCATATCTTTATAACGCTTGGCTTCGTAGTCTGAATTGATGCGCTGCAAATTGCGGTCGAGCAGCATTTCGAAAGCAGCCAGATCAGCAGGTTCTTTTATAAATTCAACCAACCATTGGTGGCCGCCTTTGGCTCCATGTCGAAAATAGACCGGAGCTACCGTATATTCGTTGACCTCGGCTGGCATCTCCCTGCAGGTAATTGCCAGGGCCTTGTCGGTATTGGTAACCATCACCTCCTCCCCAAAGGCATTGATAAATTGCTTGGTCCGGCCTGTGATCTTAATTCTATACGGGCGAACGGAAGTAAAAGAAACCGTATCTCCAAGTTTATACCGCCACAGCCCCGAATTGGTGCTAATCAACATGGCATAGTCTCTGCCCGGCTCAACGTCCCAAAGTGGAACTGCCTGCGGATTTTGACGCCCCCATTCATCCATTGGGATAAACTCGTAAAACACGCCATTATCTACCAGCAACATCATTTCCCGCTTGCTAAAGTCATCCTGAAGGGCAAAATATCCCTCCGAAGCATTGTAAATTTCCTGGTAAGAGACTTTGTCGCTGGGCAGTAAGCGCTTAAACTGTTCCCTGTATGGCGTGAAACTTACCCCTCCGTGAATATAAGCCTGCAAATTAGGCCATACTTCCAGCAAATTATCCTTACCCGTCAACTCCTGTACTTTACGGAATAAGACCACCGTCCAGGTTGGTACGCCACCTACCGTTACCAGATCTTTTTCAGCAGCGACAATCCGCGACATGCGATCCATCTTCTGTTCAAAATCTGACATTAAAGCCGTTTCAAAATCAGGCGTAAAAAACGGGCGGGCAACCCAGGGCATATTGTGGGTCATAATGGCAGAAACATCTCCGCGCATCGACCTGGGATTGCCTTCGAAAGGGCTTAAACTGCCCCCCATAATAAGACTCTTTCCCTCAAACTGCCGGGCATCCGGACGTTGATCGTAAAAACAGGTCATCGTATCCCAGGTACCCTGAATATGGCAATCGCGGAGGTTCTGCTTACTGACTGGAATGTATTTACTCTTATCTGCGGTAGTTCCGGAAGACTTGGAGAACCAACGAATACGGCCCGGCCACAAAATATGACGCTCCCCATACATCATTCGTTCGATATAAGGCTTCAGGGTTTCGTACTCCTGAACCGGCACTCTTTTGGCATAATCTTCTGTATTCCGAAGACTTCTATAATCGTACTTTTTTCCCCATTCCGTGTTTCGTGCCGACACCATAAGGCTCTGCCAAACCGCCTGCTGTGCTTCATGCGGATGCTGAAGCATGCGTTCGATCCGTTGCATCCGCTGTTTGTAAAACATGCGAAACCCGGCATTAATCCATTTTCTTATGGGTTTTCCCATCGAGCTTGGGTTATATAGATGTGGTAAAAGGGAAGTTCACGGAAATCTGAGGCATTACTTTTTTAAAATTACATAAAACCCCTAAATATTCCGAATGACCTGCATCAGTCAAACGAATACCGGTGCCCCTTGTTCGGTCATTCCCGAAAGGGGAAATTCATCTAATACTATTGCAATTCATGTTTCAGGAAGCGGCCTGTGTGACTTCCCTTAGCTTTGACGATCTGTTCCGGAGTCCCGAAAGCAACAATCTGGCCTCCTCTTTTTCCGCCTTCCGGCCCAATATCAACTATGTGATCGGCTACTTTGATGACATCCATATTGTGCTCAATGACAACAATGGTATTTCCTTTGTCAACCAGTTTTTGCAAAACAGCAAGCAAGTGCTCAATATCCTGAAAATGCAATCCGGTGGTAGGCTCATCCAGAATGTAGAAGGTATTTCCTGTATCTCTTTTAGCCAGCTCTTCCGCCAGTTTAACGCGTTGTGCTTCCCCCCCGGAAAGGGTTGTCGCCTGCTGACCAAGTGAAATATAGCCAAGCCCCACATCTTTGAGGGTCTTCATTTTGCGGAAGATCTTCGGGATCGGTGCAAAAAACTCCACGGCTTCGTCGACTGTCAGATTCAACACATCGTTTATCGACTTTCCTTTATACAGGATCTCCAGCGTTTCTCTGTTGTAACGACGTCCCATGCAATTTTCGCAATCGATATGGACATCGGGCAGAAAATTCATTTCGATAACCCGCTTGCCGGAGCCCTGGCACACCTCACAACGGCCTCCTTTTACATTGAAGGAGAAGCGCCCTGGTTTATACCCCCGAATTTTTGACTCCGGCAAATCCGAAAATATTTTTCGAATATCCGTAAAAACTCCGGTATAGGTCGCCGGATTCGAACGAGGTGTTCGCCCAATAGGGGATTGATCAATTTCAATCACTTTATCAATATGCTCCAACCCTTCGATGGAATCGTAATCCAGCGGTTTCTTCAGACTCTTGTAAAAATGCTTTCGCAGAATGGGATAAAGGGTCTCATTCACCAGGGTGGATTTCCCGCTACCGGATACGCCGGTCACACAGGTAAAAGTACCCAGCGGAATTTCCAGATCTACGGTCTTGAGGTTGTTGCCCGTAGCTCCAAATAACTTCAAGCTATGCCCATTGCCTTCCCTCCGCTCCTCCGGAATTTGAATGGATTCCTCATTTTTAAGATACCTGGCGGTCATGCCCGGCTCTTTGAGAAATTGCTCCGGTTTCCCTTCTGCTACTATCTCTCCACCAAACTTACCCGCTCCCGGTCCCAGATCGATCAGGTAGTCGGATGCCAGCATAATATCTTTATCGTGTTCGACAACCAGGACGGTATTTCCTATCTCCGCCAATTGCTTAAGCGCCTGTATCAATCGTTGATTATCACGCTGATGCAAACCAATACTCGGCTCATCAAGAATGTAGGTAATCCCGGTTAATTGTGATCCAATTTGCGTAGCCAGACGAATGCGCTGCGACTCTCCGCCGGAAAGCGATCTCGCCGGACGATTAAGCGACAGATAATCCAATCCGACATGTAGCAGGAATTGCAAACGCAGGCGAATCTCCTTCAACACTTCCTTTCCGATCTTGCGCTCGCGGGATGTCAGATGATCTTCTACCGGAGCCAGCCAGTCCCCAAGCGCAGAAAGGTCCATCTCCCCCAGTTCGCCAATGTGTTTTCCGGCCACTTTAAAGTGCAGGCTTTCTTTTTTCAATCGATAGCCTTCGCATTCGGGGCACTTGTCGATGGTCATAAATTCTTCTGCCCAGCGACGTACACCTTCTGATGAGGTTGTCTCGTACCAGCGCTCCAACATATGTATCAGCCCTTCATAAGCCAGATTGTAGCTGTTTTCGGAACGCGAATAGCGGGCCTTAACCGGAAATGACTCATCGCCTCCGTGGAGAATCACCTTGAGGGCTTCTTCCGGAATTTCATTGACCGGCGTAGCGAAGGTGAATTGATATTTCCTGGCAATGGCACGCAGCTGATCAAAGGTGATGTTTTGCCGAACTTCACCCAGCGGTACAATTCCGCCGTCATTGATGCTCTTTGTATAATCCGGAATAACCAGATCGAGATCAACCCGATTGATAAATCCAAGACCGTTGCACTTCGGACAAGCCCCGTAAGGAGAGTTGAAAGAAAATGCATTGGGAGATGGCTCTTCGTACGAAAGGCCACTTTCTGCATCCATCAAATGCTTGGAAAAGGCCCTTACATCTCCGGAATCGTGCTCCTGTACAAACAGCAAACCATTGCCCATTTTGAGGCAGGTTTGCACAGAGCGATTCAGTCGCTCCTGTTTGTCAGCATCTACTTTGAGGCGGTCAACAACCAGCTCAATATCGTGTACTTTGTAGCGGTCTACCTGCAGGGCAGGTTCGAGATCGATGATGACACCATCTACCCGAACTTTCCCATACCCCTGTTTGCGCATCTGCTCAAAAAGCTCTCGATAGTGTCCTTTCCGTCCGCGGATGAGGGGAGCCAGGAGGAGTACTTTCTTGCCGGAATATCGTTTTTCGATCTCGGCCATCATCTGCTCTTCGCTGTAGCGAATCATCTCCTTGCCACTGAGGTAAGAGTAGGCACGGCCGATCCGGGCATAGAGGAGACGCAGGAAGTCATACACTTCTGTGATCGTTCCAACAGTGGATCGCGGATTGCGACCGGTCGTTTTTTGTTCGATGGAAATTACCGGGCTGAGACCGGTGATATGCTCTACCTCCGGACGTTCCATTTCGCCGATAAACTGGCGGGCGTAGGAGGTAAATGTTTCCATATACCTTCTTTGGCCTTCGGCATAAATAGTATCAAAGGCCAGCGATGATTTCCCACTACCACTGATCCCTGTTACCACCACAAAATGGTTGCGCGGAATGCGCACGTCTATGCCTTTCAGATTGTGCACCCGTGCACCAATAACTTCAATGACGTCATTGGGGTTGGGGTGACTTCCGTTTGATTTCTTTTTACTCATGAATCCTCCTCAATTCACCACAGAAACAAATAAGTGCCCCTGCGGTTGAATGAAGTCGCAAAGATACGAATATTAGACTTAGAATTCGGAGTAGGATTGCAAGAAGAAAGATTACCAGTGATACTCCAAACCGACAATTAAAGAGCTTAGGGTGAAATTCCCATTCAGGTAAAAGGATGGTTGATTTCCGTCCATTAAATCAATAGCTGTAGCTCCATAAAAGCTGCCTGCCCGGAGCAGGAAGTGAAGCTTTTCAGACAAGCCCCAATCCACACCGGGTTGGATTCTCAAAATGCCATCCAAATAGGCCTCTTCGTCCTTCAAAGCATCCTCTGAGAAGCTTTTTATTTGCCGGTATGCCGCACGCAATTCAGGTTGTAAAATAAAGGAGAGACTGGAGGATATAGGAAAGTACCGTCGAGCCATTCCCGAAAGACCATATTGCTGGCCGGTGATCTTATTTTCAACAGGCATAACCCCCTGCAGCTCGTAACGGTTTTGATATACAAAGAAATTCAGTCCCCCGCCTATAGCCCATTTTTCGCTTTTCCTCTTTAAGTAGTAAGGAGAGAAACTGGCAGAGAATCGTTTGCTGTTGGTTTGATCTAAGAAAAAGCCCGAGCTGGTATAAACGGCATAAGACCCGGGAGCACCTCCTGCTTGTACATTAAATCCCAGGCTACCGCCCAAAATATTGGTGGATTGTTCGCTTTGTGCGAATAGGCTTAGACAGCCCATTAGAGCGATTAATGTGAATTTTGTCTTCATTTTGGTTATTTGATAATTGATAAAATCTTTTGCACATCTACCTTTTCAAACGGATGCGGAGTGGCTTCCAGTATTTTAAAATCAGCGCCGGGAATCTGTTTTGTTGCCCATTCTGATTCCTCCCGGCTCACCATATTATCCTGATCTCCCAGACAGATGCTTACCTCAGCTCGTATTTGAGTAAGTTTTTCAGCTGTCAGGTCTGGTGCGTTTCCCAGTCCGGTCATCATGTCAGCTGTTTTGTGCAGCACCGATTTCCAGTAATTCTCGCCATGCCTGTCAGCGAGCATTTTCGCGAAAGCGGGAACCTTGGCTTCGATCTTTTTCGGATGGAGCATTCGCACCTCCTTTGCCGCAGTTTCCGGACTCCAGTCAAATTTGGTTCCGAGTGTTATGATCCGGCTTATCGCCGAATTTTTTAGTGCAGCCAGTAGCGCCACATATCCTCCCATGCTGTATCCGAAGATGGAGACTTTTCCTTTTCCGCTTTCGCGAATGTGGGCATCCAGCTCATCGGCCATTTTCTGCATGGTAATGGGGCCTTCCTCCGCGGCCCGGCTGCCATGCCCGGGCAGATCCGGATTGTAAACAGTTCCTGCCGGAAAGCTTTTATCCAGTCGTTGCATTTGTTGGGAGCTTCCCAAAGCTCCATGAAGCAGTATCCAGTTTGAATCCATATTTCCAAGATAGGCAAAATCTAAGTCGGGAAGGGCAGGTTAAAAGCAGATTACTTTACACAAAAAAGCACCCTTTTGTCCCTGTACTTTTAGTAGATACATCCCGGCTGGTGCCTCGCTCAAATCAACCAGCAATCGATTTCCTGCGATTTCAGATTCGGCGAAAGCCGCAGACTGCACCAACCGCCCCTGCATATCATACAGTTCCCATTTTTGCAGATTTTGCCTTTCGGCGAAAGCCAACCAAATATTACCCGTTGTCGGATTTGGAAATACCTGCATTTTCGCACGGCTAAAATCTTCTGTTGAAACCGTAACTTCAACGGTCTGACAATCACTGACTTCCTGGCAAACAAAGCTGGTAACTTCCACGGCGTAATTGCCGCTTATTTCGGGTACAAAAAGGGCATCTGTGGCTCCGGGTACGGGCTCGCCGGTATCGCAATTAATCCATTGATAATTTCCGATCGGCGTACTTATAACTGCCAGGCTGTCGCCGGATTGCTGGAGCTCAATCAAGAGGGTATCGAGTAGCAAGACTTGTTGCACAGTGCTATCACAACCTATATCATTGACAAATACCTCCTCGTAAATTCCCGGTTCCGATTGATACTCTCCAAAAATGAGTGTGCTGTCGCCGGAGCATATGATCAGGTCTGGCAACTGAGTGGGAATGTCCTCATAAACTTCGATATAGATACTGTCACAGGCCACTTCACTCGTGCAATCGCCGCCGGCTCCAATATACCACCAGCCTGATTCGGTCGGATTGATGAAGAAAGGACCAAACCTGGTGGAGTCTATTGGTACAGAACCACAACTCCCCTGATACAGATACCAACAGCAGGCATTATTTAGTTCTGTGTCTGCCGGAATATCGATTTGTATCGATTCGGGTTCGCAAAGCTGTAAAGATTCAATTGGAATTTCGAAAGGATCGGCAGGAGTGCAATCGGGAGTGTATTTAGCTAAAAAGGCATCAAAGGAGTTATCCTGATTGATCGGGTCCATATTTATATGTAGGAAACAGGCTCCTGCTCCCGGATCAAAATCTGCCGACTTACTAAACCCACCGCCCAAATAATACGTAGCATCCGGACAGAAGGTAATATCATGCAGATAGTTATCTCCGGTCCCCTCGATCATCATATTAGACAGATAATTTCCTTCCTGATCATAACGAATCATCGTGGCATTCCTTTCATCGGCGCTTACAATAGTTTCGGCCGGCCCGGGATCCAGATCCAATGCAAACAAGGCAGAGAAAGCAAATACAATATTTTGATTTTCATCGAATGTAGCTACTGATGGCCAGAGCCACCCGTTGGTTTCCAGTAAAAACCCCCATTCAAAGGAGGCGTCAGGTCGATATTTTGCCAGGAATGCCGCATCAGCCGATTCAGGGGATAAAAGATATTCATCCGGACCCGGATCAAAATCAGCGTTGCTGCTGCTCAGTGTCCCAAACACATACACATTATCCTCCGAGTCGATCAGGAGATTTCGAACCTCATCAATCTCATCCGATCCTTCTACGGTAAATGACCATATGTATTCACCATCGGCATCCAGCTTTACCAGCAAAAAATTGCTGGCCAGACCGTTATTGACAAGTGGGGCTACATTCGGTCCCGGGTCTGTATCAAGCGCTCCCCAGAAAGCGCCTCCCAGGTAAATACTCCCCTGCGAATCAACAGAAAGTTTATTGGCATTTGCATAAGTGAATGCCGGAGAACCCGACACCTTTTTCAACACAGAAGACCAGAGGTAATTACCGTCTGTATCATACTTGGCTACAAAAGGAGCCAGTCCATCCGTCTCGCCAACATCCTCCCAGGCTTCACCCGGCCCCGGATCAAAATCGGTAAGCCCGCTGATCATGCCCGCGACGAGCACATTGCCCTCCGGATCTACAGCCGTGGAAAAGATATAATCTGCTTCTTCAGAGCCAAACTGTACAGCCCATTGGTATTCTCCGTCTGCATTGTATTTGATCAGCAGACCGTCCAGGTCAGATGGTGTCAGAAAGTTTTCCCCAATTCCCGGGTCAACATCCTGGGGCAGATCAAGGGTTGTGCCTACAAAAAGATTGCCCGTTGGATCCGAAGCCACTTCTGTCCTAAAAAAATGGGCCGAACCATCTGAAAAAATACAGGGAGTTGTCCAAAGCAATTCCGCATCGGCATTGTAACCGGACAAATAACTCCACATAACATCCTCGCTACCCAAAACATGTTCGGAAGGATAAAAATCCAGATCACCGATTCCCGATACAGCTCCATACACCACGACACCTCCGTCCTCATCCGAGAGCAAATCAAAGCTATAATCAGACTTAATAACCAAGCCTCCGCCTATATCGGTTTGTGTGCCGGAAACCTGATAGGCCCATTCGAGGTATTGGGAGAAAGTCGGGCAACAAAGGGTCAGAAGGAAAACAGTAAAGGATACTAGTTTCATCTTGCTTGATTTTAGAGGTTGTAAAAAACAAAAGGCAAAATACCATTTTGCCATAGGGGCAAACAGATAAACCTGCTTTCCTATTTGACACTATAATCCATTCAAGTGCTGCTTGCAGTAAATCCGGATTTGTATCTTTAGGCTATGTACAGGACAAAAATGAAAATCCAAAAGGTGCGAGTTTTGTCCTGTAGTGAGATCTTTAGGAAAAATAGAAAAAGATGGCAAACAGCTTCACCTCTCCCGAAGAATATATTACCTCCCTGCCGGAAGAACGCCAGGAGCCCATGCGCAAACTACGCCAGATCATGCTGGATAATTTGCCGGAAGGTTTTGAAGAAGGCTTTAATAATATGATCCATTATGTGGTGCCTTTTTCCCTGTACCCGGCCGGGTATCACTGTCCGCCCAAACAGCCATTGCCATTTATTAGTCTTGCCTCACAGAAAAACTTCATCGCTGTATATCACATGGGCGTTTATGCCAATGAGGCATTGCACAAATGGTTTGTCAGTGAGTATCCCAATCACGCCAAACGAAAGCTGGACATGGGAAAAAGCTGCCTTCGCCTGAAGAAGATGGAGGACATTCCCTACGAGCTAATCGCTGATTTGGTTTCCCGCATGAGCCCTCAGGATTGGATTGACCTGTATGAGGCGAATTACAAACGCTAATGGACCTGATCAATCAACTCAAAGAAGAAATAGATAAAGCCGGGCTTTGGGTCAAAACAACCACCTTAAAACGCAATGAATTCCTGAAGGTCCGGGGCAGCACGGATACAAATATTTACTTTGTCTTGTCCGGCAGCCTTCGCATCTATCTGGAGGATGAATTTGAAGAACACACCATTCGGTTTGCCTATCCCGGATCAATCTTTGCTTCACTGGATTCCTTTATAACCGGTAAGCCCTCTCCTTTCTACATCCAGGCCCTCAAAAAATGCGAAGTTCAGGTTTTGCCCCGTCAGGAATTCGTGGCTTTTATTGAAACCCGCCCGGAACTGCATCAAATGTGGCGGCAAATTTTAGAACAACTGGTGGTCCAGCAAATGGAACGGGAAGTCGACCTGCTCACCCACTCCCCTGCCGAGAGATACAAGCGGGTACTGGAGCGCAGTCCGCATCTGTTCCAGGAAATTCCGGCCCGGTATATTGCTTCCTATCTGCGCATGAGTCCGGAAACACTGTCCAGAATCCGGAGTACTGTCGAAAAACCTTGATTTTGATCAAGATTCGCGGAGCGGAAAGGTCTGATATTTGTATCAAACAAAAGAGATATGCAATTTCCTACTGACGAACTTATCGAGGACTTAATTCAACGCACCCAGGATCACCTCAACCGGGTGGAGAAACTCAAAGAATTATCCGCCGAAAGGCTAAATAAAAAACCTGCCCCGGAAAGCTGGAGTGTTCTGGAGTGCATAGAGCACCTCAATCGATACGGCGACTTTTACATTCCCGAATTCAAACGACGTATTGAGAAAGCTCCCCGGAATCCCTCTCCGGTTTTCAAAAGCGGCTGGCTCGGCAATTATTTTGCCAAAAGCATGCTCCCCAAGGAAAAGTTGAATAAGATGAACACCTTCAAATCGATGAACCCAGGCGGTAGCAATTTAGATAAAAGCGTGCTGGAAAAATTCACCCGGCAACAAAAGCAACTCCTCCAATTGCTCGAGCAGGCTCGAAAGGTCAACCTTCAAAAAACGAAAACAAATATTTCCATTTCAAAATGGATAAAGCTTCGACTGGGCGATACATTTCGGGTTGTTGTTTATCACAATTTTCGTCATGTGGTTCAGGCGGAGAAAGTCGTAAAAGGGGCAGTAGCGATTACTGCTTAATTAACCGCAGATTATGGATTTCCCCATCTGCCTCTTGTATTGTCAGAAAGTACATCCCGGGCGATAAGCCATTCAGCGAAAGCTCACAAACCCGTACATGTGCATACTGCTTTTCCAGACAAAGTCGGCCATTCGTATTCCAGGCTTTAATTCGTACTTCTTTCTGCTCCTCACGTAAATTCAGAAAAGCCATCTCCTGCGCCGGATTTGGATAAAGCAAAAAGTCGGGCGATTTGGATATGGCTTTATTACTAATGCCGGAATAGTTGGGAAACTCACAAGTGCCATAGAGGTCGACATCGGCTTCGGTAAAACATATGAGAGCCCCCTGATCCTGATACCCACTGAGCAATAACGCCCATATTGGATGTAAGAGGCCGTTTTCAGCTCCAACTCCTTCAATTAGACGGGCATTGCCATCCGCCCCGTTAAACCAGAATTTATTCCGAATGGAACCGTCGGCCAATTGCAGGTCGGTAATACTGTCGAGGCAAATATAGGACCCGCCGGCACCATCAATCGCAAGGGAGTCTCCTTCCTCCAACGAAAAGTCCAGTAATAATTCATCCATTTCATTGGATCGGCGGAAGATTTTTCTCTCGTCTGTATCCTCCCGGAGCAGGTGGATAATCGGACTCTGCAAGTCGTCATTGACGATAAGTTCGGCGGTTTGTGTGTCCCAATAGCTTTCGTAAAATTGCTGATAGTATAACTTATTATAGGTCGTACCATTAAGGGTGGAGTCTCCACTGAAATACAGGTAATACCAGGTTTCGCTTGGGCCAAACGTGCTTCCCAGTTCCTGAACGCTATATGATTCCACCCACAATTTATCTTCGGCAATAAGTGGTACATATTGCCCAAAGCACAACTGGAAGAAGAATAGTACAGGAAGAAGGGCCAGGCATTTTTTCATGATTGATCTTTTTGGATTAAATTAAGGTACCATTAATCAGGAGTTGATTAATTGGCTACCCTGAAGTTTATGGTATTTCACCAGACACATTTTGATTCCACCACACCAAACGCTCATTTCACCACACGAATCCCTTTACTACAATCGGGTTTTAGGATAATTGTGACAGCAAAATTCGCAAATCATGAAAGAAGATGCCATCATCCGGGTAAATGATTTACACTTTGGATACAAGCCTCAAAGTCCCATTTTAAAAGGCCTGAATTTAGAGGTCCCCCAAGGTTCCATCTATGGTTTTCTGGGAGCCAATGGAGCCGGTAAAAGCACCACCATTCGGAACATTCTGGGATTATTGAAACCTGCTTCCGGAAAGGTGGAGTTATTCGGAAAGGACCCCGGTACCCACAGATTGGAAATATTGCAAAAAGTGGGCAGCCTGATTGAATCTCCTTCTCTCTACAAACAACTGGATGCCCGCGACAACCTTCGTATCTATTGCCAATACAGAAACATTGGTAAAAAACGGATCGAAGAAGTATTGGAAATTACGGGTTTGCAAAAACACAAAAGAAAAGCGACAAAAGACTATTCGACCGGCATGAAGCAGCGTCTGGGATTGGCCATCGCCCTCCTTTCCGATCCGGATTTGCTGATTCTGGACGAACCTACCAACGGACTGGACCCTGTCGGTATTCTGGAAATTCGAAACATTATAAGGCAGCTACATGCACAGGGAAAAACCATCTTCCTTTCGTCTCATTTATTATCCGAAATTGAAAAAATTGCCAGTCGGGTTGGTATCCTCAAGGACGGCAACATGTTGTTTCAAGGCAGCATCGAAGAACTCAAAAAAATCCGAAATCAAAAAACGACCGTATTACTAAAAACTTCAGAGGCCAAAAAAGTATCCGGATTAATTCCCCAAAAGACCCGCATACTGGATGATCAAAGCCTGGAAGTAGAGTTGCAGGATCGGGAAGAATTGCCCGACCTCCTGCAATCGCTCACAAGAGAAAATATCCGGATATATGAAGTTCGGGAGCTCGGAGGAGAACTTGAAAATCATTTCATTCAAATGACAAACCCCAATCAAACCAATTAGCATGAATTCCCTGACACTTTTCAACAGTTTCAAAGCCGAAAGCATTAAAATAAAGCATAGTCCGATAAGCTGGCTCACCCTTATCTCCGGTGCACTCACCGCTATGCTCGTTACCGTTTTATTCCTGATGCGAGGCATCGACCCCGTTGAAGCCGGCATCAATCCCTGGGACGGTTACTTTAGTTTGTGTTTCTCTATTTTTTCGGCACTTGTTCTAATACCCTTTGTGGTTTTAATCGTTAATGCACTGGTACAAATTGAAAATAAAGCAAACAGTTGGAAACAACTTTACAGCCTGCCCATTGCCCGGGGAAACATCTATTTCAGCAAGCTAATCCTGCTGCTTTTATTTTTGATTTCGCTCTATCTTATTTTTGCTTTTAGCATAATACCCGTTGCCTGGCTGACTGGTATTTTCCGGCCAGAGTATGCCTTTCAGGATTACAGTCCGGCATTTTGGCCTCTGGCTCAGCGATTGGCTCATTCTTTTATCGCACTCCTTGGGCTAACGGCTTTCCACTACTGGTTGGCATATCGATGGAAAAACATTATTCCTTCTATTGGGATTGGTTTCCTCGGTTTTGTGTTGGCTCCCCTGGTTCTGGAAAAACCGGCTCTTGCAGCTTTCATTCCACACAGCCATGTAAGTTGGCTCTCGACTGAAATGAGTAAAGGAAATATAAGCGTCCTGTCACAACCTGAAATGTATAGCCTGCTCTTTTTTGTAACTTTCATCTGTCTGGGGTACTATCAGGAGAAGCATAGAAATATTTATTGAGCCATGTACAAGCTTTTTTCACAGCCGCGATACATCCTTGAGTTTTTGTTTCAGGCTCTGGGTCTAAGCCTCGCCATCTTTTTTTATGTAGAACTTTGGAACAACGACTGGCTTAACACCAACCCTATTGAAAAGGTAGCTTTCAGCTTCATATTTCTGGCTGCCATAACTACCTTCTATGGAAACACGTACGGATTTATCCCTCGCTTTTTAAGCAAAAAAAAGTGGCTAAAATATTTGCTGGTCCTATTCATTTTCACCCTAACGCTGGAATTGTGCCGAGCCTTAATCCTTGCGTTATGCACTATAAAAAATGAGTTAGGAACCAGTTTTTCGCAAATTTTTGCCGACCGTTTTTTGGGGCCGCTGAATGTTTCGGGGGCCGTCCTTCTCGGACTTATCATATCCCTTGCCTACTCCTTCAGTCGGGACTGGATTCTCAATCTGAGTCGCATTGAGAAACTCGAAAAGGAGCGCACCAAGATGGAATTGGCGCTTTTAAAATCACAGTTGGATCCGCACTTTTTATTTAATACTCTCAATAATCTGTACGGGCTCGCACTGGAAGAGGGAAGTCCCAAAACTGCTAACAGTATTGCTAAATTAGGAACCCTGATGCGCTACAATCTACACGATGCATCCAATCCGTCTATTTCTCTAAACAAGGAAATTGAATATTTGGAAAAATACATGGATTTGCAATTACTGCGGCTCGGGCCGAATGTCGAGCTTCGATATGAAAACAGCCTTTCAGATACGGATCAGAGTCGTTTTCAGATTGCCCCTGTTTTATTGGTTTCCTTTTTGGAAAATGCTTTTAAATATGGCAATCATCCGGTGGAGGAAAGGGAGATTTATATCCAGCTTTCGCTGAATGAAGATGTTTTAAAAATGGAAATCGCGAATGATTTTCAGGAGAAAATATCCGCTTCAAATGCATCCGGCATTGGATTAAAGAATGTGCAAAAGCGCCTCCAATTACTCTACCCCAAAAAGCATGAACTAAAATTTGGAAAGACGGCAGAAAATAAATTTCGAGTAGATTTAAAATTAGAACTCAAGCAATGATTCGAAGTATTGCCATAGACGATGAACCCGTAGCGCTAAAAGTCATTCAGAGTCATGCGGCGAACATTCCTGACCTGGATTTGATAAGAGTCTTTTCAGATCCTTTACAGGCCTTAAATTATTTGGAGGAAAATCCCGTGGATCTCCTTTTTCTGGACATTGACATGCCTGAACTCAACGGTTTAAAATTGGCCGGAATGCTTTCTGAAGGTATTCAATTGGTATTCACAACCGCGCACAGTGAATATGCCCTGGAAAGTTATGAATTTGAAGCTACCGACTATTTACTCAAACCATTTGATTTCAAGCGCTTTGAAAAAGCGGTAGAACGGGCACGAAACCGGAAACCTCTGCAAAAGGCAGATGCGACTTCCTTTTTATTCGTAAAAACAGGAAAGGGGAAAGTTCGATTAAACCATTCTGACATCCAATGGATTGAAGGAGATGGAAATTATGTGCGCTATCAACTGAAAGAAGGACACGAACTGGTAAGAGCATCCGTTCGGGAAACACTAAAAACATTACCTGAGGAGCTGTTTATACAAGTGCATCGCTCTTACATTGTCGGGATTCAATGGATAGATAAAATAGAATCCAATTCTATTTACATTGGCGGGAAGCAGATTCCGATAAGTTCTACATACAAAACCGATCTGGACAGCCACCTTTCTTCCTAAAAACCAGCCTTAAATTTCAACCTGACAGGTTGAAATCTATGAGATCCTTTTACACATATACAATTTATCATTGGTCAGATCATAGGCGGAAAGATGCCCGTATCCTTTTTCATCATACACACATCCCGAATCCAGATTGAGATATTGTTGACTCTTAAAATCTTTTGCCATAGCCCTTACGGTTTGATCCGAAACTGGTGTATGCCCATGTATCACCATACGCTCTCCCAACCAATCGTAATTGATATCCTTATACCAATTCCGAATCCACAACATACCATCCAAATCAGAATAGGGACTTCCATCCGATGTGATGAAGTTCAATCCGGCATGGACTAAAATCGCATTTTCGACTTCAGCGAAATGACTGGTGCTGTGGAAAAAATTGATGTAGTCGGATGGAATATCGGCAATAGTTTTGGCCTGAAAACTGTCGAGCGTTTCTCTGCCGCCATTAGCCATCCAAACAGCTAATGAACAGGCATCATCAAGGCCCTCCAATAATAATTGTTCGTGATTGCCACGCAGGCAGATTAGCCTGTCCACTTTCTCTCTCCACTCCCAGATGGTGTCAATCACTCCTTTGGAGTCAGGCCCCCGATCGATGTAATCTCCCAAAAAGCAAAGCTGATCTTCATTCCCGGGATCCATTTCTTCTAAAAGGGCTCGAAAAGTCGCATTACATCCGTGGATGTCGGTAAAAATCAATGTTCGTTTTCTACTCATATGCCCGGAATAACAGAAAACAGGTAGAGATAATTCCGGGAAACGGGGATTTTGAGCGAGGCAATTTGGGAGAAATTTGAAGAAAAAAAATGAGACGAATTACTTCAGCAATCCTGCTAATCTTTCTGGTGAATATTTCATTTGCCCAAACAGAAAACACTTCATCGACAGACACCGTAAAAGTGCTTACAGGAAGTTTTGAGTTTATTGCACCACTACCCGAAACCTCAAGGTTGCAATTCAAATCAGAAAACAACGATCGCTCCTCCCCCGTGAAAGTTCCTTATGGCGGACGGGTCCAGGTCTTATTTGAACGCAATGACACCATCTTTTACAGATACTGGCACTACGATGACGAAGAAAACGCTGCGCTTTATAATGCCGGGAATCCCACCTTTTCGATGTTAAAAGAGGATTTTGAACGCATGTCTATTCCTTTGTACAGGCAATTCAAAGGTTTCCAGGTTGGTGCCTACACCATCCCGTTTCGACTTCGGGCCATTGGGACTAAAGTATTTGATTTTGAATCCAGCTTATCGCTCCAATCCAATTTCATTTTTGGATTTGGCCCTCGTACTACCCAAAACTCCCTCATTGATTTTTCTCTGGGTATAGGCCTAACCGCTGCCATACTCGAACCCGGAAATAGCAACATCAATAACACAAACAGCAGCCAGACAGCATCGGCCCTCACGCTCTCCGCCGGGCTTTTATTTAAGCCTAAACCCTTTATCAATCTTGGCGTATTCCTGGGGGCAGACTATCTGGGAGCCAAAGACCAGGATGTAAACTGGCGATACGACAAAGGGACATGGGTAGGCATAGGCATCAATGTCAGCTTCAACAACATCAAAACCACTGCTGCTCCTACCAACAAGGGGTGATTAACTCTTAAACACCTAAAATCAATATTTCAGAGTCCGGAAGCTGAAACATTCGGGGCTCCCTTTTGATTGTCAATCATTTTAAAAAAACAAACCATGAAAAATTTAACGCTTCTTTTGCTTCTATCCACATTCATGCTGACTTCCTGTTTTGAAGAACCGGGATGTACAGATCCTGCTGCGCTGAATTACGAATATGACGCTACGGAAAATGATGGAAGCTGCCAGTATTCAGACATTACGTTTTATTCCAAGTATGGATACTACGCAGGAGTTCCAATTTCGAAAATTGATGTGATTGTAGAAGGAAGTTCGATTGGAGCTGTAACTGCCGTTTATCCAAACGGGCCAGGCAATTGCTCTGCACAAGGCAACATTTTGTATTCCATTTCAGCAGGAGAGACCGTAAACTGGAATGCTGAAATCACCCTAGTTACCGGGGCCGTATTCTTTGCCTCTGGGGGAAGTGTAAAGCCTTCATCCTCTCAAGAATGCATCAAAGTAAATGTTGCCAATTAAAACAGATTTATCCATACCCAAAATACATCAAAGCATGACACACACAAAATTAGTCTTCCTCATTGGCATTCTTCTTCTGGGTTCATTTTTAGCAAATGCGAATGCCACTCCCACAGCATCTGAGTCCGAACGAGCTTATTGCGATTCAATGATCAATTGCCCAGAGGCATATATGTCGAAGGTGAAAGTTTACAACAGAACAGATTGGACCGTAGCTGTTTATATAAACGGTTCATACATTGGCCGGGTCTATGATGACGACTATGAATATTTCACCATCTACCCAGGCGTACACAGAATAACCATCTACTGGCCCTCTGGTTATTATGAATATTTTGACTTCTCTGTAAGTAACGGATACACACACAAAATCTGGACCTCAAACTACGACGGTTAAGGAATATGCCCGGGCAAGTTATCCAGGCCCGGGTTTTAACAATTATACCTGAAAACGGTGATTCCGATCAAGTAGGTAACAGCTATTTTATGGCAACTGCCTTTATCAGGCTTCAATCATTTACCTCAGTTAGTCCAGCATGCTAAAAACTCCTACCATAGATGAAGATTTCTTTAAACGGGAAGAACTGTTTGTAGAAAGCATTGCAGATCGAATAAAGAATGAAGAAATTCATCCCGTATTCAGCGATGAGAAATACCTGGAACAATTACGACACCAACTTATCGGTATTCAGGATAACATCTGGATGCTGATTAACACTTTCACACTGGAAAGAGCCGGAGGAAATTTTAAGGTAAATAACAACCTGATTACTATTTGTCCTCCTACCCTGGAAAACGAAGGAGACATTTTTTATACCGCTTTTGAAGTCAGCCCGGGTGAATTCCTAACGGCAGGTCATTTTATCATCTATTACCCACTTCAGGAATTAGTAAAAACCGAAAAAGAATTTGTTGAAATATATCATAAAAACCTTGAGGTCTTCCTGCTGGTAAAATGGGACTCAATCATATCCGACAAACCAAACTACACCTTTCGTAAATTTGTTTTCCTCAATGAGAGATCCCCCCCTAATCTGATCCGGGGGAAATTCATAAGTGATACAAACGGACTGGATATCGCTCTATTTCAAGCAAATCTCGACAATACAACTAAGCCGGGAAAATTTGAAATCATTAGAAATTCACCCTGCTGTTTTGAAAGCAACTTAATTTGTGTTGGGCATCCGCAAGGCAAGCACGTAAGAATAAGCCTCAACAAACCTGCTTTTATTGATAAAACCGGCGCTTTTTACCTGTCAAAGCTTTATGCTTTACCCGGATCGTCCGGCTCACCAGTATTTTGCATTCGGAATATTGAGGCAGAAATCAGTTTACAGCTAATTGGTGTGATGTGCAGGCAAAATCACTCATTCTATAATAATTTTTCGACTATCAATATGAACATCTTAAACAAACTTCGTGTATGACCACTTTAAAAGTTTCTCACAAGCCCTTTGTAGCCGTTTCAAGAGTTGATGACACATTTCATGTTTCGGTATTTGTACTGTGTATCGGAGATTGTACGATATCCGATTTCGAAGAAACAGCTCTTACGAGAAAACGCATTAACCTTTCTTATGCCAGCTCGGACATCAACTATTCTTATGATTCTGCAACAAACCACACTACTAGCGCGGTAACCTCCAACCATAAAATCATAGAAAAAACATTTTCTTTTCCTACAAGGAATGAGCACAATCAGCCGTTTACCATGCTCACTGTAAGAGTAACAAACTACAATAACAAGACTAAAATAGACTTGATTGACGATGTAGATGAGCTTGGAACCAACCTGACAAACATTCCTCATCTTTACTTGCAAAATGATAAAAACAATTCTGGGAATTACAACCCCATTATGTTGGTTAAAGCAAAGATTAGCTCCTCTCACATCAACTCATACATTAAAGACCCCGGTCAAAACAATGTTGAATTTCGATTTGACATCAGTACCCCAAGCCTATCCGATGAAAACAATTTTATATCCATCGGAAAGTATGTAGATGCTGACCCCAGCGATTCAGAAGGCTTTTTTTATGCGCGAATTGAAGGAAACAAAAAAGGAAAAATCAAAAATCAAAACGCAGATGAAGTAGGAGGTGGCACCATTGAATCTGATAAATAACAGAATAATTTATGTTAATAAAGGCATCATTACTGTTAGTTACGTTCTTCCTTTCTTCATCAGTATCTGCCCAACTACCCGACTCCCTAATCCAACACTGCTTCGAAATCAGATATGATGATGCAGAGCAAGCCAGTCGGGATTGCGAAAAAGGAATAGCGCTGGCCCGGAAAGCCGGAAGAGACAGCCTGACAGCCCGTGGACTGATCATCTACGGACTGGTAAAAAAAGGGGAAAGCAAATATCAGGAAGCCATTGATCTTTACCGGGAAGGTATTGAGATCAGAGGATCGCTGGGAGATACCAGTGGCATGGTAAGTGGTTATTCCAATACCGGTGCCGCTTATGAAGAATGGGGCAAGTATGATGAAGCTATATCCTCGCTGCTGAAAGCAAAAAGTCTGGTGGATCAAATTGAAGACAAATCCAAACTCGGATCTGTATTAATGAACTTGTCAAATGCCTATTCCAGAACCGGAGACCACCTTAAAGCAATAGACATGCTTGAGGAAGCAATAGAGTTATTTAAAACCCAGGGAAACAACTACAGGACAGCGAACGCATATTTTAACCTAGGGAATCGAAACCTGGATATCGAAAATCCGCTGGAAGCCTTCGAAAATTACAATACGGCTTATTCGATTTTTAAAGACGAAGGTGATGAGGAAGATTTAGGGAATGTACACAATGGACTAGGATTGTGCTACCTGGCCACAAAACAGATAGATTCGGCCCGCCATCACTTTCAATTAGCCATCGATTTTTTTGAAGTATTTCAGGAAGAACGGATCAGTTGGTCTGATGTATATATCAATTTATACCAACTGGAAGCCGACCAAAACAATCCAACTTTAGCCAAAAAACACCTGCAAAAAGCGGAAGATATCCTTAATGGAGAAGGAGGACTCTTCGACCACTGGTACCTCCAAAACGCCTGGGCCAATCTTTACGCTCAACTGGGCCAACACGACTCTGCTTATTACTTCCAACAAAATGCTATCGCGCTAAATGACAGCATTTACAATAAAGAAAAAGCCAGAGCCATCTCCGAAATGCAAACCAAGTACGACGTCCGGCTGAAGGAACAAGAGGCAGAAGTCATGGGTGCGCTAGCTGATAAACGAGCCATCCAGCGCAATACTTTTATGATCATGAGTGGCCTGTTGTTACTGATCGGCGGTCTCATAATTTACCTCCTGCATCAACGATCAAAAGCCCGTGCGTTGATTTCAAAACAAAAAGAAAAACTCCACAAACAAACGGTGGAAGAGTTGGTACGAACACAGGAAGTAAAGGTATATCAATCCATTCTCGAAGGACAGGAAAAAGAACGAAAACGCCTGGCGGCAGAATTGCACGACCGGGTAGGTGGCTCCCTGGCCGGCTTAAAATGGCAGTTTGAAGCACTGGCAGAAGATCAAAACGGCAAAGAAAATGAGTTGGATAAAACCCGAAATCTCATTGACCAGACCTACAAGGAAGTACGCCAAATCTCGCACAATATGGCTGGCGGCACAAGTAGCTCCTTCGGTCTAAAAAAGGCAGCCCATGACTTGATTAGTGCCGCCCATCGCCCCGGCAAACTCAGAGCCAGTCTGGTCACCCACGGGCTGGAAGCCGAATTGCCCGGCGAGGTCGAAGAAGAGATCTATAAAATCCTTCAGGAGCTAATCAGCAACGTACTCAAACACGCCCGGGCTTCAAATCTTTCCGTTCAAATTGGCCGCTTTCCCAAACACCTAAACCTAACGGTCGAAGATAACGGCATTGGTTTTACCCCTGAAAAGTCGGATAAAAAAGGCCTCGGTCTGAAAAACATCGAAGACCGGGTAGAAAACCTTAAAGGCGAAATTAACATCGACTCCGGCCGGGGTGGCGGCACGACGGTAATGATCGACATTCCCTTATAACTCACTCCTTGCTCAATACCCGAAAACGGTTACTCACAAAAACGGAATCCGGGGATTTGGATCGCTCAGATTGCCTGCAACTTTGTAAGGCAATCAAACAGTAATCCAAAATTAAAAGCGATGAAACCCTGTATGCCCCTTCTGATTCTCTTTCTGTTTTTGGCTTTCGCCGAAAGGCCCCAGGCACAGAACGAAAACCAAAACTTAAAACAGCCCGCACTAAATGCCGTGCAACTCGAGCAACTGCATCATTCCAGATCGGATCGCATCCGATTTGAAGTAGAATTGATGGACTCCCTCCTGTCCTGGACAAATTCCGTTGAATGCTCCTACCGCATAGCCGGTTTCTTTAGCAGCTGCAATGACCAGTTGCTGCTCAATCGTGCCTGGTTGTTGGAAAACAGATTCGACGGAAGTCTTTCCAAATTAAAAAACCATCTCAACGAGCGTTTGCTGGAAATCCTGACCGATTTTTCACTCGAGCAGCTTTATGTCAACAAAGCCAGCCAGTGGGATGACTGGATAAACCAGTTTATACGATGGATTCCCAAAAAACCAAAACACGATCCGGAACTGGTTCGATGGACCACCCTATCTAATAACCTTGTGAAAGTTTTTTCGTATTATGGAATATCAAATCGCCACTAACGCTTCGGCTTTCAATTCAATTTCAGCCATGAATTCGGCCAACACCTATCGAATCCTCCTGGCAGACGACCATCAAGTTGTACTGGACGGACTAACCATGCTTCTCCAAAAAGAAGATGACCTCAATATCGTCGGACGGGCCCAAAACGGTTCTGAATTGATCGATATGTTGCGCACCAAAGATGTAGACCTGGTCATTACAGACATCAATATGCCGGAAATGGATGGCATAAGCAGTACTACCTCAATCAGGAAAAACTATCCTGACCTCCGAATCCTGGTACTAAGCATGCACGACGACTCCAACTACATAACAGCCGTTTTGAAGGCTGGAGCCAATGGATATTTGGTGAAAAATGCCGGTCGAAAAGAGGTACTTAAAGCCATCCGGAAAGTCATAAATGGGGAGTCCTATTACAGTCCGGAAGCCGCAAAAGCTGTCATGGACAACATGGGTTCATCCCGCAACGAAATGCCCGGACTCAGCGACCGCGAAAAGCAAATCGTAAAGCTCATCTGCGAAGAGTTTACCACCCGTGAAATTGCGGAAAAACTATTCCTTTCTTTCCATACGGTTGAAAAACACCGAAAAAACATCATTGCCAAGCTGGATGTACGCAATACTGCCGGACTGGTAAAATGGGCAATAAGGAATGGTATCTGTTAAAATCAAAAAAGCCGGCCCCTGTTTCAGGAGCCGGCTTTCTATTTTAATTTCATTTCTCTTCCTATCTAACTACTACTTTCCGAACAGCATTGCGTCCATTCGCCGAAAGGCGCACAAAATAAATGCCAGACGGAAGGTCTGTTGTACTCAGCTGAAGGTTCTGAAATCCGAAAACAGATTCTGAGCGGCTATATACTGCGCGGCCGTCTACTGTCAATATCTGAATTTGCAAATCGGTTTGCTCATCCGTATCCAGGCTGATGTTTAGTACATCCTCAACCGGATTGGGGAAAATATTGACATTCAACTCAGTCTCCAGTGCTTCGGTAACATCAGATGTAAATTGAGATTCTACGATCGTACCGCGTCCTTCTGCATCGTCACAGGCAAAGTCTCCTTCGTTGGAAGTAACACAGGCTTCTGAATTGTAATAGAACACATCCATCAGCTCCACATCATCAACAAACCATCCCAGGTAAGCAACACCTTCGCTGGTTCCGAAACGGAAACGCAACAGGATTTCCTGACCGGAATAATTACTCAGGTCAACGAATGTTGGAATCCATCCCCCACTATTTCCCCAGAAACCCTGAATATTTGGCACCGTAAATGTCCCGTATGCTACTGGTCCGTTGTATCCATTCAGGAACATATCTTCACCAACACCTTCCCAGGTTTCTCCGAAGTCGGTAGATACTTCTACAAGTCCGGCGTCGGCACCTGGTTCGGTATCATAACGGTGGTAGAAACGCAAAGCCGGCTCACTGCCATTAACCGTTTCCGGTACAATGGTTTGCAGTACCTGCTGACTTTCCTGCGCAATGTTTTCTACAAAGTAAGACTGGTCGCCACTGTTTGAGAAAAGTGTGGTGATCTCCCAGTAATTTGGAGCTTCCTCCCCAATGTAGGTTGTACCCCAGTTTGGTTGATTACTCGTTTCAAAGTCTTCGAAGAAATATTTGACAGAATAGTTATTGAGGTCAGAGACTGCACTGTACGTGATGGTCTCTTCATCTTCAAAGTTTAAATCGCCCAGATCCCAGCTCAACATCGAGCCGTTGACTTCCGGCTCAATATTAGCAGAACCCGCTACGTAGGTTAATCCGTCAGGCAATTCATCGGTTACAACCACACCCGTTACAGTCTCAGGTTTATGATTGATTACGTGGATCTCAAAATCTACTTCATCACCTGCATCGATAAATTCATCGGCCGTTTTGGTAATCTTCAGCTCAGGAATACAAGTAGGAAGTGGATCAAAGTTCTGCTCGCCATCGCGGTTGTCAAACGTACTTCCCTGGTCGGCGTAGTAACCCAATCCGCGGCGGGCAAATACTTCCCAGATCATACAGGCATTTTCGCCACCAAACAAAGCTTCATCGGCAGCTAAGATCGCATCCCTGCCGTCCACGAAACCGGGATTACAAGGCTGAATTTTCATTGCATCAATAACCAACTGAATGGCCATGTTATTACCGGCTGTACCGTCGTAAATGTCATCGCTCCAGCCATATTGGTCCACAAAGGCCCAGTACATATCCCAAAGCATGGTACACCAAACAGTACCAACTCCGTGAGGTACGGATGCCGAAACAATATCGTTGTAGGTCAGCGGATTTTCATTCATGTCGGTGGAGTATGGATACGCGCGCAGGCCTTTTGCAATCGTCACCTCCCGGCGCAGATAGGTAGCCATTCCACGGCGATCAGAGCCTTCATCACCGGGTTCGGCAGTAAGTACCAATCCGAGGAAATCGCTCCAGCCTTCGCCCATTTGCTCGCCAACATCTTCGCTGGCTCCTGTCAGACAACCTGAATTGCCCGGTCCGCCGGTTAGACGGATACTGATACCATGTGTATACTCGTGAGCAATCACTCCGTTGTCAAAATCGGAAGTCAGGAACTCCGGACCTCCATCTGTAGGTTCTGCCAGTGTAATCTGAATCCCGTCGGCAATAAACTGACGAAGGATCGCACAATCGCTGGACTTCATGGACACCGTTGGAATGCCGGGATTTGGAATATCCACCACACCGGCCAGACCCAATACACCATCTTCAAAGTTGCAAATGATCACACCAACAGCTCCTGCTGCTTCAGCATTGACTGTTTTTTGCTCAAAGAAGCAACCGCCCCGGTCAACCAGAGCAATAGCACCATCCAGTTCAGCTGCATTCACAAAAGGATCTTCACAACCATCTGTTGCGTATGGATTGGTAATATCATCATCTACTTCTACCAACGGGCCACTAACCGGCATATCCTGTACCGTAGGGCCATATTCGGCTGTACCTGCGGTATAGAGTCCGGCAATAGACATTGGCTCCGTAACTTCTATCAGACGCGCCCCTGTATTCCAGTGGTACATGCGCATCACGCCATTACCACCGTCTGGCGGTGTACTGAAATTGGCATTGTTTACGGTTTCCATCCCGATTGGGTCATTCCCACCGAAAGAACCACGAGCTACGACATTATCGCCCTGGTTTCCACCATTGCCAAAGTTGTCGCGCTGGAAGTTTCCGGCTGCCTCATCAAAACCATACAGGTAGAATACATCGTGCATGATGTTATTGAGGTAAAACAGGTTGGTGGTTGAAGCTTCCTTCATGGCTCCCGGCTCAGCATCCGGATCATAAGTCCAGTCAAAAGTGAGCGAAGCCCCTCCGTCTACATTAAAATCAGAGTTGCTGTCTGCATTGTAATCCGGGTAAGCCCAAACATTATTTCCTCGAGTATAAGTATAGGTCGTAATCCCATCATCGTGCCAGCCAGCCGGTGAAGCCGTGGCATTTGCCGGAGCTATTTCAAGGCTTTGATCGCCGTGATTTGGGCTTTCGGTTGGTATACCAAAAACCCGATAGGTCGGGGCGCCGTTAAAATTGCCGGCATTAGCAGCTTCTCTTGCCTGCTGCAAAGGAAGAAACTTGCGTTTTCCACCACTTGCACAGGATTGGTCATGTGTGTGACCGGTCTCTGATCCGCTGTTACAATAAATGGTGTAGTTATTTTTGTTTACCAGCTCGCCGGTTGTGGCATCAAGTCGGAGGCTCCAGTGATCATCGCCATTCAAAGGTTTGATGTCGAGTGCCCAGCTTAAAATTAGATTGCCTTGCGGCGAAAGCTGATACTTCAGCTCGACAGGAATTTCGAATGCACTCAGGTCTCCGCCCGTATAGCGAAAGCTGGTTGGTCCTTCGCTGGAAAGCTGACGCGGATCATCGGCATACTCCAGGCCCAGGATATTAGCAGCTGCTTCAATGGCTTGCTCCGGACTGAGACCGGGAACTACGCCATTTACTTTTGAAGCGGCATCGGCCACAAAGCGTCGGCCAACATACAGCACTTCTCCATCGTCTTTAATATTTACATTGAGAATGGCATTGTAAATTTCAATGCCCTCATGTGTTTGCAGGAAGTAGATATGGGTTAGTCCGTTGTGGGCTGTCCGGTATTCATAATCTACCTTCATATCGGCAATATCATTCGCCGTAAGGCCCCATTCCCCAATATGCTGATCTATGTGTCTCAATGCAATCTCCATCGGGCTCAACATCTGAGCCTGCAGGCCGAAAGCAAAGAGCGTAAATAGCAATCCAGCAAGTCCTCTGGTAAGTCTTCGATTCATAGAATATATCTGTTATGGTTTTTAAATTTTCCGGATTTCAACCGGCGAACGTCAAAAATAAATTATTTTCCGGCCGGAAGCTTACTCAGCGTGTCAAACTCTGCTTAAATAAATGCCTCCCGACAAACAAATACCCGGTATTATGGCCAATCAAGATCCAAAAGAACGAATGCTAATTTTCGGTAGACACCCGGTGGTGGATGCGCTGGAGTCTGACAAAGCGATTGACAAAGTTTGGCTGCAAATTGGCACCAGGGGCGTTTTTGAAAAGGACCTTCGCTATTTGTGTAAAACCAAGAATGTGCCCATGCAAATGGTCCCTAAGGAGCGTATTAGCCGCGAAGTCGGTGGCAATCACCAGGGGGTATTGGCATGGATGGCCGCTGCCCAGTATCAGCAACTGGATAAAGTACTGCCGCTCTTGTACGAACAAGGAAAAGTACCGCTCATCCTTTTACTCGATGGCATTACGGATGTCCGGAACCTGGGAGCTATAGCCCGTTCGGCCGAAATATGTGGGGCCCATGCCATCGTTGTAAGCCAGAAAAACAGCGCTCGACTCAATGATGAAGCGCTAAAAACTTCTGCAGGCGCCCTGCACCGAATTCCCATCTGCCGGGAAAAAAGCGTGGGAGCTGCTATCAGCCTTCTAAAAAACTCCGGGGTCCAAATATTTTCCAGCGAACTTGGTGCCGAGCACAATCTTCATGCATTAGATCTCAAACAACCGATGGCCTTTTTATTGGGATCTGAAGGAAGAGGAGTGAGCCGGGAAGCCGGAGAGCAGGCAGATATTCGTTTTAGCATCCCACAGGTTGGGGAAACCGAGTCCTTCAACGTATCCGTAGCGGCAGGCATTATGCTCTATGAAGCTATGCGGCAGCGTATCGGCTAGTTCTGTTGGCTTTCGCCGAAAGGCAATCAAAACAAAAGGGCGATCATAAAGGTTACCACCGTGGCTACGAAGCCAATCATAAATATGTTGTAAGAGAGTGTCAGATAGCGGTACTTCTTATCGAGTACCTTGCCCAGGTAATACAAGTCTCTGGTCATATTGCCATATAACAATTCTGAGTCCCGGAAAACTGCATCCAAAGCTTCTTCGTAGGTTTCCAGGTCCATCTGAACAAAGTTTCCAAAGAAAACCACGTTGCGGCGAGCTTCTTCCGGCTCAAGTTCTGCTCCGTTGAGGGAAGTAACTTTCGGACGGGCAGACAATACCGCAAAGATCAGGGATGAAAGGCCGGTTACCAAAAAGATCACGACAGGCATGAGCACCATCGGATTGGTCTCCGTGATGTTTTTATAGGAAATTACCGTAATCAATACCGAAATCAGAATCGCGTTGACACTGATCATGATATTGGCCTTATTGTCTGCTATGGCACTGAGGTTGATGTGGTTTCGATAATTGGTTCGGAAGAAAGTTTGCACCCCACTGGTGGGCACTTTCCTTTCGATCTTTCCGTATTTCTGCAATTCCTTGCCTTCGTCCTGGTCTACATAAACCTTGTGTCGGTTTTTATCTACCTGTTTTTTTTGCTCGAGGATATTTGCAGCCAGGTCATGTTCAAAGGCTTCTTTTGCAGAGGGCGTCAGGAATTTCACGCCCAACAATTCCTGCATTTGAAGCTGAGTCCAGGCCGCGTCTGAAAGTTGCCGGCCTTCTATCAATTCCATTTCCAACCGAAGCAAGGGTTCTTCTTCCCGAAAATTCTTCCCGTACCGGGCTGCAAAGAAAGCGTCCTTAAACAATGCTGCCGCTTCATCATCCGGCGTATTCATCTGTTGCACAGATTCCAAACACTGGTCTACCCGATCGACCAAAGAGGAATCGATTCCGGCATTTCGTAAATAAGTGGCCGCCAACTTCCGGCTTTGCTCATAGCCCAATTTATAATCGGAAGCAAAACCAAGCAGATGAAGCCAGGCTGCTGACACGGCAACTTTGCGCACATCGGCATCTGCGTCTTCCTTGTCGGCCAATGCTGCCGTAATGGCAGCTGTTTTCGCCGCAAGGCTATACCGGTGAAAAACCATCCGGGCATCTGCAGATTGGTTCATAAAGTTTAGGGCAAACTGTCTGGTTTGCCGGAGAAACTCTGTCTCCGAGCCTGCTGAAACCGGTATATTCTGCTCTTCCTTCATCTGGAACAAGGTAAAAATTAAAATTTCCTGCCCGAAATTAGTTATTTTAGCGGTGTTTCTCCGTCATAAGGAACGGTAATCGGATTGAAAGCCTTTTTGGGCTCTGTTTTACAGGCGTTTTGCCTTATTCCCTCTCAAAATTTGATTGCCTTTTTTTAACCTACAAATCAGCAAATTTTATGTCTAACAATTTGATGGACCTTCTTCAGAGTCAACTTTCTGACGGGATGATTGACCAGCTCAGCAATCAACTGGGTGGCGAAGATCGCCAGAAAACAGCAACCGCTGCATCCGGAATCATGTCTACTCTTGTTACAGCGCTTGCACGGAATGCATCTACTCCTGAAGGAGCCGCATCACTAACCAACGCATTGGAAAAAGACCACGACGGAAGTATTCTCGATAACATCACCGATTTTCTGGGTGGTAATGCCAAACCGGCTCCTGAGCAGGCACGTGCTTTAAACGGCCAGGGCATTCTAAACCACGTTCTGGGTAATAAGCAAAATGGTGCGATCAATATGATCAGCCAAATGAGTGGCCTGGATTCCAACAAAACCGGCAGCCTCATGACTATGATGGCTCCAATGGTAATGGGTATGCTCGGCAAACAAAAGAAACAACAAGGCATGGATATGTCTAGTATCGTTTCTCTGCTCACCGGCACCGTAAGTCAGGCGAAAAGCAATAACAACCAGACGATGAGCCTCATCAGTGGCTTCCTCGATCAGGATGGCGATGGCCAAATCACGGACGATGTTGCCAATATCGGTTTCAAATTTCTCGGAAACCTTTTCCGCCGCAAGCGTTAAGGAGATTCCGGTTTTAGAATAGAAGTTGTTTAATAATGGCTGCTGAGATTCTGAGAATTGAATTTTCATTCCAGTTGAGGCTTTTTCAGGAGCCAGTGAGCCATTTTTAAACAACTTCATAGTAAAAAGGCCGCCAGCAGATTGCTGACGGCCTTTTTTTGTGGGCAAAGAACCCGAGCTGACAAATCGAAAAACTTAATCCTCTTCTTCTACATCCTTCACCGCATCTTCCAGATCTTCGGTGGCCTTTTTCAATTCATCCACTGCTTTTTTGCGGGTACGGGACCGGCGACCACTGGGTTTGGTCGTTTTAGGCTCCGCCTTGGGTTCCGATTTTCCGTCGTCTTTAAATGGCTCTTCGCTAAATTTTAGTCCGTCTTTATCAGCGTCGATGTAGATGGTCTCGCCAGCCATAAACTTACCGGAGAGGACTTCTCTGGAGAGGGGATTCACCACCTCTTTCTGAAGAGTCCGCTTCATAGGACGGGCACCAAATTGTGGATCGTAGCCCAGATCTGCCAAATGATCTTTAGCCCGATCGCTGACCTTGATTGCCAGTCCCTGCTTGGCCAACATCTTTTCGGTCTTCCGCAACAATAAGCCCATGATCTTTTTGATCTCTTCACGGGTAAGCGGCAGGAACATTATCTTTTCGTCGATCCGGTTCAAAAACTCCGGACGCATATTTTCTTTCAATAGCTCAAATACTTCCGATTTGGTGGTTTCAAGAATTTCACCGCGGTGGTCGTCGCCCAAAGCTTCCAAATCCTCAAAGTTTTCCAGGATCGTTTCTGCTCCCATATTGGAAGTCATAATAATGATCGTGTTTCGGAAATTGGCTACCCGGCCTTTGTTGTCTGTCAGCCGGCCATCGTCGAGTACCTGCAACAAGATATTGAAGGTATCCGGGTGCGCTTTTTCAATTTCGTCCAGGAGGATTATGCTATAAGGCTTTCGCCGAACGGCCTCCGTCAGCTGACCACCTTCGTCATAACCGACATAACCGGGAGGTGCTCCAACCAGACGCGACACCGAGTGGCGTTCCTGAAATTCACTCATGTCTATACGAGTGATTGCCCGCTCATCGTCAAACAGCACCTCTGCCAGCGCTTTCGCCAATTCGGTCTTACCAACGCCTGTTGGTCCCAGAAAAATAAAGGATCCGATAGGCCGGTTTTCATCCTGTAGTCCTGCCCGGCTTCTTCGAACGGCATCCGATACAGCACGTACTGCTTCATATTGACCAATGAGCCGTTTACCGATTTCGGCTTCCAGATGCAGGAGTTTTTCCTTTTCACTCTGCATCATTTTACTCACAGGAATACCCGTCCAGCGACTAACGACCTCCGCGATATCATTGCTGGTCACTTCATCATTGGTAAAGCGATTTTCATCGGGCAATTTATCCAGTTTCTCTTCGGCAACTTTCAGCATGGCTTCCTGCTTTTGCATTTCGCCATAGCGAATCTTAGCTACCGTTTCGAAATCGCTGTTGCGCTCCGCTCGTTCGGCTTTCTGCTCCAGCTCTTCAATTTTCTTTTTGATATTTTGAACGGTATCAACAATCTCTTTTTCATTCTGCCAGGTTGCCCGGATGGAATCCCTTTTCTCTTTGGCGTTAGCGATCTGCTCCTTAATCTTCTTCAGCTTCTTCTCGTTCACTTCTCGTTTGATCGCTTCCCTTTCGATTTCCAACTGGCGCACTTTGCGATCCCAGTTGTCTACTTCATCAGGTACAGAATCCAGCTCCAGCCTTAATTTAGCAGCAGATTCATCAATCAGGTCAATTGCTTTATCCGGCAGAAATCTGTCGGAAATATAGCGATCTGACAATTCCGCAGCGGCGATCAATGCCTCGTCGAGGATCTCGATCTTGTGATAAACTTCATAGCGCTCCTGCAATCCCCGCAATATAGAAATGGTATCTTCTACTGAGGGTTCATCGATTTGAACTACCTGAAAACGCCGTACCAGGGCCTTGTCTTTTTCAAAATACTTCTGGTATTCATCCAGGGTTGTAGCTCCAATGGTGCGCAATTCTCCGCGCGCCAATGCCGGCTTGAGGATATTGGCTGCATCCATAGCCCCCTGTCCGCCACCGGCACCAATCAGGGTATGTATTTCATCAATGAAAAGCACAATCTCTCCATTGCTTTCTGTTACTTCCTTGATCACACCTTTGAGTCGCTCTTCAAATTCGCCTTTGAATTTTGCTCCGGCGATCAATGAAGCTATATCCAGTCGAAACAACTTCTTGGATCGCAGATTTTCCGGCACATCGTGCTTGACTATGCGCCAGGCGATTCCTTCCACAATGGCTGTTTTACCAACCCCCGGCTCCCCGATTATAATCGGATTATTCTTTTTGCGTCGCGATAAAATATGCAGGACCCGGCGAATTTCTTCGTCACGGCCAATGATAGGATCCAGCTTGCCTGTTTCGGCCCGCTCGTTCAGGTTGATCGCAAACTTAGACAGCGCATTATAGGTTTCTTCCGCACTTTGATCCGTTACCTTTTTCCCTTTGCGCAACTCCGTGATGGCTGTTTTAAGATTGGCTTCGGTAGCGCCCTGCTCTTTCAACATCCTGGCTCCTTTATCGTCGCCCTGCAGGATTCCGAGCAACATCAATTCGATGGAAATGAAATCATCTCCAAAGCCATCCAGCGTTTTCTTCGCGCGGCTGAGGGCCTGGTTGGCCTCGTTGGTGAGGTACTGTTTTTCCGATCCTTTCACCTTTGGATATTTCTTAATCATATCCTCTAACTGCCGGTTCAGCATGGCCATATTTACGGCCATCTTCTGAAAAAGGAAAGTGGATACGTGTTCGTCCACTTCCATTATACCTCTGATCAAATGGGGGGTATCCACCGTTTGCTGTTCATAGCTGGCAGCCAATTGCTGTGCCTTCAGAATAGCATCCTGTGCTTTTATCGTAAAATTGTCGTAGGTCATAAGTATTAGCTAAGTATTCCTAAAAGTAGGGAACCTATTCACTTTCGGAAAATTTTTATCGGCGAATTCACTCCATTACTCTACCCACGGGATAAAGATTGTGGGTTTGCTCATAATGCGGAGAATGCCGGTAGATCCAATCTAACTGCGCCCGGGCACTCTTTTGCATCGTTGCATCGGCCTCTCGGGCCGCTTCAAATTCTTCTTTCAATTTGGAATTTTCTTCCAGTAATTCTAAGGCCCGATCCTCAAATACATAAGACGAAAAATACTCTTTTTGCATTAGAATACCATCAAAAAAGTTCCACGCGAAAAAGGAATCCGGAGCCTGAGGCTCTAAAACGGATACAATATAAAGATCAGCCGCCTGCCCCATGGGGACCAGATAATCTCCGGTTCGATAGGTCCAGATTCGGCGTACTTTTTCTACCTCTACTTTCGAATGCAGGTAATGGCCTTCGTAGGCATTATCGGTAGTTTCATAATCCCGAATGTAATATTGCTCTACGTCTACCGGCCAGTCTGTTTCGATTCGGTACATCTTCACGCCGTTGGCCTGTAAACGATCTATTACTCCCGTGTAAGCCTGAGGGATGATGTAACTATTGGGTTTTTCAATCTCTAAGGTGGTTTTATAGGTATTGAAAAAGGGTACGTATTTTTCGAAAGGCTTATCCCGGTCATAATACAAACGATCCAGCCCGCTTATGGCACTCGGCTTCTGTTGGGCTTCATATCCTTTAAACAGCAATGAGTCTTTGTGGTCAAAATCCAGCGTCCAGTTTAATGCCACCTTATCGGCTTCTTTCGTTTGCCGAATGGCGAGCTGTTTGGCATTCCGTACCGCACCGCCATTCACCGAAAGGTATTGAATCATCTGATCCATGAAGTGATATACACTCCAAACCCGATCTTCAAAGGGTTTCAACATATGCGTTTCCGGCATAAAACCAATGCTGTGAAACAAACCGGTGTACCCGGTTGAATAACGAGGCAGATCCAGAAAACCGGCAATGCCCTCATCCGGTGTATTCCGCACATATACATATGGGGTCATCTCCCACTGTGCCTCTTTCATACGGGCATACATGGCCGGCAGCATTTCTTCCTCCAGGAAGGCAGCCAGCGGTTGCTGCAATTTATCCGGGTGCGTCGGAATTAAGGTCAGGGTATATTGATAATCGGCTCCATTTGAGGTGTGATTGTCGATAAACACATGCGGCTGCCAATCCTGGTAAATTTCGGCGAAAGCCCGGGCATTGCGCGTATCTGCTTTAATAAAATCCCGGTTCAGGTCATAATTTCTTGCGTTTCCGCGAAAGCCGTGCTCGGCAGGACCCACCTGATTGGCCCGGCTGTATGCCCCGCGGTTGAGCCCGCCGCCTATGTTGTAAAATGGAATAACGACAAGCACCATATCCTTCAAAATGGTGGCTTTCTCATCCGACAACAACAGATCCCGAATCAACATCATGCTGGCATCGACACCGCAAGGTTCGCCGGGATGAATGGCATTGTTGACCATCAATACTGTCTTATCTGATTCCCGTACCGATTTTGGATCAAAATCGCCATCCACCGAAAAGACAAGGGCATGTAAAGGGTAACCCGAATCCGTCTGGCCATATTCAACCATCTTCAATTCGCGGAAAGCATCCGACAAACTTCTGTAATACTCAATCGTTTCAAGGTAAGACGCGGAATAGTTCGGGTCTTGCTCAAAGGGAGTTATAAATAATACTCCGGGCTGGGCGTAATTTGACATGGCAATAAAGGATAGGATCAACAGGCTTGCTAACCTCATGGATTTAAACTTTAAGAAATGTTTAACCGCCTCCAGCCCTACACTCCATAGGGACTCCGGCCGTCTTTCGTGTTAATATAATGAAGGAAAGATGAAAATAATTTTGGTTAAACCACAAATATATATGTTACAGCAAGCGAAATGGACGCTGATATTGCTGTGTTTTCTGCCCATACTGGCAAACGCACAGTATTTTGGCCAAAACAAACCTCGATATAAAAGTTTCGACTTTGAAGTTTACGAAACCCCTAATTTTGAGATCTATCACTATCTCGGCAATCCGGAAAAGCTGGATGAACTGGCCAACTGGTCTGAGTTGTGGTATGGGATGCACCAGCAAGTATTGGCAGATACTTTTGGTCAACTAAACCCATTGATCTTTTACAACAACCACGCTGAATTCCGGCAAACCAACACCATCAGCAGCCGGATTAGCGTAGGTACCGGAGGTGTGACCGAAGCCTTTAAAAACCGGGTAATCCTACCCCTGGCTTTCTCCAACCAACAAACCTTTCACGTACTGGGGCACGAGATGGTCCATGCGCTCCAATACAATCTGGTTATCAATGGCGACTCCACTTCGCTGGAGAACCTCAACTACCTGCCCCTTTGGCTGGTAGAGGGCCTCGCCGAGTACCTTTCTATTGGCCGAATCGACCCGCATACCGCTATGTGGATGCGCGATGCCGTGCTCAATGAGGATGTGCCGAGCCTGAAAGACCTCAATAATCCCAAATACTTCCCGTATCGCTACGGACAAGCCTTTTGGGCGTTCCTGACCGGCTTATACGGCGATGATAAGATTGAGCCCTTCTTTATGGCCACGGCCCGCTATGGCTTTAATACAGCTTGTGATTCAATTTTGGATGTAAGCAGTGAAAAACTCTCCGAACTTTGGGTCGAAGGATTAGAGAGATGGTATTCCGATCAAATTGACGGCCGTAAAGAAGATCCTCAGGGACGCCAATTGATCTCCCCGGAAGATGGGGGCCGCATCAATATTGCCCCGGTCATTTCTCCCGATGGACGATACATCGTGTACCTGTCTGAACGAAACATTTTTACCACAGACCTCTACCTCGCCGATGCCCGAAATGGAGAAACCATCCGGCAACTATCCAGTGTAGTGCGCGAGGGAGACGTTGACGACATGGAATACATTGAATCGGCCGGCAGTTGGTCGCCCGACAGTAAGTACTTTGTCTACGTAACGGTAGAAAAAGGACGCAACGTACTGGTCATCAAAGAGGTAGCCAATGGAAAAATTATCCAAAAACTGGCTCCGGAAGCATTGCATGCCTTTCAGAATCCGGCCTGGTCGCCGGATGGTGACAAACTCGTAGTAAGCGGGCTAAAGAACGGGCAAACCGATCTATATCTGATTGATCTGGACTCGGAGGAAGTAACTCAATTGACCAACGACACCTACTCTGAATTACATGCGGCCTGGTCGCCCGACAGCAAGACAATTGCCGTATCTACCGACCGCCTCAGCTATGGAAAAGAAAGAAGACACGGAAAGTGGTTTTTCTCCATCGCTTTACTGGATGTAGAAACCCGGACCTTTACCGATCTGCCTGTGTTTTTGGGAGCCGACAATCTCAATCCGATTTTTGATCTGGAAGGAAATCTTTATTTCGTTTCCAACCGGGACGGTTACCGAAACATTTACAGCTATAATTTGGAAACAGGAGAAGTCCTGCAGCAAACCGATGTACTGACCGGTGTAAGTGGTATCACCCATTATGCCCCGGCTATCTCAATGAGTTGGCATGAAAAACGGCCACGCCTGGTATACTCTCATTATTTCGGCAATTCTTACAGCCTCTATTTGGCCAAACCGGAAGACCTCCTTCAACAAGCAGTTGATGCCAATGCAGTTGATATGACTGCGGCACTACTGCCAACTTTAAACAAGCGAGCTCCTGGCATCGTACAGGAGAACCTGGAGAATCTTTCGGAAGGTCCGATTGTGGCTTCCGCCGAATATGAGGAGCGCCCCTATCGCCCGAAGTTCAAACTGGACTACCTGGGTGGTAGCGCCGGCGTGGGTGTGGGCAACTCAAATCTTGGAAATGTAACCGGTGCAGCCGGTGGCGTAGACTTTTTGTTTAGTGATATCCTCGGCAACAATCAGTTATTCACCAGTCTGTCTCTCAACGGAGAGTTTACCGACTTCGGGGGTGTGGTTGCCTATATCAACAAAAAGAGCCGGGTCAGCTGGGGGGTAAGTCTCTCCCACCAACCAAGTCGTTTTGGATTCGGCAGCTTTGGCAATATTGATACCCTGACAACGGATGACGGAGTGCCCTATTTGGTTCAGCGCGATGATTATGACATCCTGCGGGTATTCAACGATGAGATTGGGGTATTTGCACAGCTTCCTTTTTCGCAAACCCTGCGGGTGGAAGCCGGGCTTTCTTATTCCCTCATCTATGATCGATTGGATCGCACCTCGTATTACTACGACAATTTCTACCTGATTGGCCGTGAGCGAACCAGACTCGATCCGGAGGATTTCAATTTGAATATTTTCACCGGACAAGTGGCGCGCTTTAATGCCGCGCTGGTTGGAGACAACTCCTTCTTTGGGGTAGCCTCCCCGCTAAAAGGGTACCGCTACCGACTGGGTGCAGAAGTGTATCGCAACGGATTTGGAGAACAAGTCAAAGAATCGGGAGGTGCTAACTTTTATTCGCTTACCGCGGATTATCGTCGCTACTTTCATGTACAGCCATTTACCTTTGCAGTTCGGGGTCTCCACTTTGGGCGTTACGGAAAGGATAGTGAAAACTTTTATCCGCTCTATTTGGGTTCGCCCTGGTATCTGCGTGGATTCAACAGTTTGAAATCGAATGAGATTCTTGCCGGCAATGGTTACACCACCAACGACCTGCTGGGCAGTAAGATATTTGTATCCAATGTGGAGGTGCGTTTCCCGCTTAGTGGTCCGGAGCGCCTGTCGGCCATTAAGTCCCGCTTCTTTTTTACGGAGCTGGCCCTATTTGCCGATGGCGGTATCGCCTGGAACGACTACAGCGAGTTGGGGTTGTTCCAAAATGGGGAAGGCAATCCAAAAACACTGGCCACACCTTTCTTCAGTGCAGGTGCTTCTCTCCGGGTAAATCTGTTTGGAGCGCTAATATTGGAGCCTTATTACGCTTTCCCGATCATGAAAGGATCCAGAGGTGTGTTTGGGTTGAATATTACGCCGGGATGGTAACAGGGGAATTTTTAATGTTGAATTATACCCGAAGCAAAGTGATTTGAGTTGTTATCACTTGCCACTGCGGCTGTCAATTTTGTTGCAAAGCCTCGCCGACGCTAAGGCGTCGCCTGCGTTTTGCGCCTCATTGACAACCACATTTGCTTCGCGCTAACTTTCCCAAACCACTTCGCTTCGGGTATATTAATTTTTAATTGGGCCCCAAAAGAGCAATAAAAAAGGCCGCTTCCGTAAAAACGGAGCGGCCTTTATTATAAGAACCTCAAAAGTTAAGCGCTACTATTATAGACACCCGATTTGCGCATTTGGTTGGTCGAGGTTCTAAAAAAATTAGTGGCGGCGGCATTGATGCCTTTTCACCACTTTCACCCGTTTGCGGTTTGGGGCTTTCGCCCAATATCCTTCTACATATACATGCCTGTTGAGGCGGGGGATGTAATCCCAGTAGCCGTCAACCCATACATAATTCCTGCCCGGTTTTACCGGTTTGGTTTTTACGACTGTTACTCCAGGCGCTACGTGTTTGGTGCGCACCATGACCTGGGCTTCAGACATTGTGGGTAATAACAGGCCGGCTAGCATTAGTGCGGCGAATAGAAATGGGAACTTTTTCATTGCTTATTTCTTTTGGTTATTGGTTTGATCATTTTAAAAACCAATCGTTTAAGCCCCAATGGTTAAAGAAACTTTAAATACTTTTGCGGGCATAAAAAATACAATGAGCTGGTTGCAAAAACTTTTCCCGGCATTTTTTAAACAGGAAGAACCCGATCCGATGAAGTATCTGATTGCGGGCCTCGGTAATATGGGGGCCGAATACGATAATACCCGCCACAATATTGGTTTTGATGTACTCGACCTGCTGGCAAAGGAGTTTGAAGTCACTTTCAAAAACGATACCCTGGGCGATATCGCTGAATTCAAACACAAAGGCCGCACCTTCGTTCTGCTCAAACCATCCACGTATATGAACCGCTCTGGTAAGGCCGTGCGCCATTGGCTTACCAAAACCAAAGTCGACAAAAAGAACCTGCTGGTCGTTATCGACGATCTGAATCTGGACCTTGGCCAACAACGTATACGTCCCAAAGGAAGCGATGGCGGCCATAACGGTCTGAAGGATATTGACCAAATGCTCGGCGGCAACAATTATGCGAGACTGCGTATCGGCATTGGCCGGGACTACCGACCGGGCCAACAAGTAGATTATGTATTGGGCAAATGGACCGATGAAGAATGGAAAGAATTGCAAGCTGTTCTTAAGAAAGCTGCTGATACAGTCAAAGCATTTGGGACCATTGGCATTACACATACCATGAACAAGTTCAACTAAATTGCTCAGGGGCAGTCACAGCGTGCCGCCCGGCAGGCTGTTTCAAACAACAGCAAGCCAATAAAAAATAGCCATAGCAAACGGGGATGCTTGCGAAAGAATTCGTATGGAAATGATCGGTGCATGCTTAAACAACTTCTTAGCTTCATTGCAAAGGAAACCAATTTTTCCTATTTTATAGAACCATGCAAAAGCGAATCCTCGTCTGTGCTTTAAACTGGGGACTGGGCCATGCTGCCCGTTCCATTCCGGTAATCCGTTCCTTACAGGATGCCGGTGCTAAAGTTTTGCTGGCCTCCGATGGACGCGCAGCCAGCTTGTGGAAAAGAGAGTTTCCCCATCTGCCCTTACTTCATTTGCCCGGATATGAAATTAAATACCCTTCCGCTAATCTGGCCTGGCATCTGGGAAGGCAATTGCCAAAATTGGCGATAGCCATCAACAAGGAACATCGGGCCTGTGAACAACTAGCTGCAAAGCACAATATCCACGGAATTATTAGTGACCATCGCTATGGCTGTTATGTAAAGGGCATTCCCTCCGCATTCATCTGTCATCAAATGCAGATTCTGGGACCCAATTCTGTTTTGAGCAGTCTCATCAACCTGCCGCACCGAAAGTTTCTCAAAAAATTTGATTTTCACTGGGTACCGGATTATCCGGAAGCTCCCGGACTTGCCGGAATTCTCTCTCATTCCTACACAACTGCACAGCTTTCTTTTATCGGTCCGCTAAGTCGGATGAAGCCCGAAAACCAACAAGAGGAAAGAGACTACCTGGTTATTCTTTCCGGGCCGGAACCCCAGCGAAGCTGGCTCGAAGAAAAAATTCGCCGACAGGCAAAAAACATAGACGCGAAATGGCTAATAGTAGGTGGAAAAACCGAGGAGGCCGGTCAAATGAAGTTGGGGCCAAATATTGATTACCGTAACTTCCTGATCAGTCAGGATCTGGAAAAAGCCATCAACAGCAGTAGAGTAGTTATTTGCCGGGCCGGATACAGCAGTATCATGGACCTGGATGCGCTGGGTAAAGCGGCACTCTTAATTCCTACTCCCGGACAACCCGAGCAGGAATACCTCGCCGAACTGCATGCCCAAACCGGTCGCTTTGCCGTCAGTACTCAGGATGCCCTTCAACTGGAGAATGATTTAAAAACTATTCCGGACGCTCCTGCAGAAGGAAAAACTCAAACTCCCCAAAAACTAAACACAGCGATCCAGGACTTCCTGAACCGCTGTGCTTAATTATACTTTAAAGGATTTCTATCCTCTATCCATTCATCCGGATCTCCTCATTATTAGCATCGTAAAAACGGTACTTGGTAAGCGGATAATCGGCCTCCGGAAGGATGCGGATCCACTTATAGTATTTTCGGTACCATTTCATTCGGATAGAAGGAATCCCTTTACGCAAATAAGCCTCCACAAAAGGATGGACTTTCAGCGTAAGCTTGGATTTTGGATGCGACTGCAGGAGGAATTTCAAATCCCGCTCGATATCGTCTGTAAGGAGGATGGTAGAATTAACAGATCCTGTGCCATTACAACTTGGACAAACTTCAGCGGTATTGATTTTGATTTCCGGACGAACCCGTTGGCGGGTAATCTGCATCAAACCAAACTTACTGAGGGGCAATATCGTATGCTGCGCATGATCCTTTTTCATAAACTTCCGCATGGCGCGAATCAGCTGTTGTTTATGATCTTTATTGCGCATATCGATAAAATCGATAATGATAATACCTCCGATATCACGTAGACGTAACTGCCTGGCGATTTCTTCTGCCGACTCCAGGTTTACAGACAAAACAGCCTCCTCCTGATTACTGCTTGACATTTTGTGTCCGGAGTTGACATCAATCACGTGCATGGCCTCGGTATGCTCAATCACGAGATAAGCACCACTGGCCATAGTGGCTGTTTTCCCGAAGGAAGCTTTGATTTGCTTGGTAATTCCATAAGCATCAAAGATGGGCTTACGGTTTCGATGCATACTTACAATATCCACCTTATCGGGGGCAATATTCCCCAGATAACTTTTGGTATTGGCATACAGCTGTTTGTCGTTTACAACGATCTTGTTGAATGATTCTGAAAGCACATCCCGCAGGATAGTGGTGGCTTTATCAAGCTCACTGAGTAATTTTAAAGGCGCTTTGCTTCCGCGAAGCTGCCGGTAAATTTCTTCCCAGCGATCAACCATGTACTTCAACTCTTCGTGCAGATCGGCGGCTTTTTTCCCTTCGGCAGCCGTACGAACGATCACGCCGAAGTTTTTGGGCCGGATCAACTCGATTAGCTGTCGCAGTCTTTTTCGTTCTTCCGAATTACCGATCTTTTTGGACACCGCAATGACATCCGAAAAAGGGGTAAGTACCAGATACCGACCGGGTATCGTAATCTCGCAGCTCAAGCGGGGACCCTTGGTACCGATCGGCTCTTTGAGGATCTGTACCAGGAGTTGTTGCTTTTTATTAAGTACCTGATCAATCTTTCCGGTTTTTACGATCTCCTTCTGAAACTGAAAGTTTTCGAGGAGATGCGTATTCATTTTTCCGGAGATGGTATCATTGGTGTACTTAGCGAGCGAGCGGAGTTTTGGTCCGAGGTCGGTATAATGGAGGAAGGCATCTTTTTTATGCCCGATGTTCACAAAGGCAGCATTCAGGCCAGGCATCAAACGACGAATCTGGCCAAGGAATATATCGCCAACCGTAAAATTGGTATTCGTCCGCTGGTTGTGCAATTCCACTAATTTGGAATCTTCCAGCAGGGCAATTTCTACTTTGGTAGGCGTGGAATTGATAATAAGTTCCTTTTCCACGGCAAAAGGTTTAACTACTGTTATAAGTGACCCGCACCTATCGCAGGTACGGATATGCGAAATCGTCCTTCCAGAGGAAGGAGTACTTTTCGGCAACAGCCAGATAAACCCTGAATCTATATGGATTGGGTAAAGGGTTGGAGCGAGTAAAACTTACAGAGGAGAGAGGAGCCCATTTTTTTTACAATTCTCTAGTGGGCTAGTCTGTCCCTTGGAGTCGAATGGTTTTGGTTGGGAACTTGCTCGACATCCGGGAAATTTCTTTATACAATGCAACGGGCATTGTGCAACAAAAATCCTCCTGCGCTCAGTACAATCCTTTCCGCTTTTGTTTCGATACAGTGGTTTGGCCGGTTGTTTGGCCGAAACGAAGGAGGGTGTTTTCCCGAAACCAATTCCGGAAAAACACCCCTATATTATCTATCGATTCTTCTTCTTGTGACGATTCTTGCGAAGGCGCTTTTTACGCTTGTGAGTCGCAATCTTATGTCTTTTCCGTTTCTTACCGCAAGGCATAGTCTTTACGTTTAAAATTATTCAAAAAATTGTCTAAATATAGAGTACCGGAAATATCCGGTAAAATACTATTAATTACTGATTCAATTGTTGGCAAATATTGCCAAACTTTTGGGCTTCCGCCGGATTCCCTGCTCCTTCGTAGGCCTGAGCCAGAAAACAAGCCGCACGGGGATCATTCGGATCGAGCTCATAAGCTTTTGACAGCCGCTCGATCGCGCGCTCATACTGGCCGGTCTGGATACCCAGACGACCAAGGTTTACCAAAACGCCGGTATTCTCCGGAAATTGTTCGTTGAGGTCCCGCAGCATCAGAATTCCTTTCATAGGTTGATCTGGTGGCGGAGCATCTGTGTAAACCAGGGCGAGATTGATCCTCGGCCCGGGTTCGGAGGGGTCGATGGAAATCGCACTTTCAAAGGCCGTGATCGCATGATCGCGGCAAAAGGACCGAATTTTTTCCGATTGGGTCTGTTGCAGGCAAATGGAATAAGTTGTCCCTGCAATAGACCAGGCTTCTGCACTCGCTTCAATATTGGCAATCTCTTCGGCATAAAACCCGGAAATGCCGGGTCTCCTGGCAGCATACCAGGCACTAGCCAGTTCTTGCAAAGCCAGGGAGCGGGCAGAATCGGTTTCTGCCTGATCGACCATAGCTTCAGCGGCCAAAATATCATTGGAGGCCCGGGAATCAAGCGAAGCTTTAGCTTCTTTCAGCAAAGCATTGATATCGGTACTTTCAGCATTTAGGGCCCTTGACTTTTCAATGGCCTTTTGAGCAGGTGGTTTGGTCTCACACTGGAAGTACAGCACCAAAAAAAGTACCGCAAAAGCTCCAAGTGTAATCCATTGTTTACTGCTGATGTTCTTCATTAAAACTAGTCGTTATCCTTCGGAAGCGAATCCACATTATCCTTCACCTGCTCGACAAAAACCTTAGCCGGCTTGAATGCCGGGATATAGTGTTCCGGAATTTCGATGGCCACATTCTTCTTGATGTGACGACCAATTTTCTTAGCTCGCTTCTTGATGATAAAGCTCCCGAATCCGCGCACATATACATTCTCCCCATCTGCCAGAGAATCCTTCACTTCTTTGAAGAAGGTCTCCAGGGTTACCAATACATCCACTTTGGGCACTCCCGTTTTTTCAGAAATTGCAGCGACTAGATCGGCCTTTCTCATTGTTATGTTATTGATTTAGAAAAAGTTATGGCCAAAACAGGCCACTTTTTTCAAACGAGGAGCAAATTTCGGTATTTTTTGCCTTATTCGGAAATAAATATTCTCTTTAATTCTAAGTTAGTGTCTATAATTCAGTGAATTAGCGAAAAAACTTCCTGTAAAGGCTCCGCTCCGGGCTGTAAATCACTCTTGCATTTCATCGCCTAACCCCCAATTTTCCCCTTCACACCCAATGCTCCTCCTATTCCTATTCCCACCTCTAAACCTAATCTATATTATTCGGTATATTTGCGGGGCAATTTGCGGCCCTTACATCTTTTACCCGGCTTCCGCCGAATGACGTTCCAAGCGGAGGAAATAAATCGCAGCCGCCTGACAATTAAACTCAGATCCCGAATATGATCTTATCCATGACCGGCTATGGCCGGGCAGATAACACTTACCAGGACAAAACCATCCTGGCAGAAGTGCGATCCCTGAACAGCAAATTTACCGACGTACGCTTCAAGATTCCCAACCATTATCGCGATAAGGAACCCGAACTGCGAAAGATAATCACCGAACGCGCCGAACGGGGTAAACTCGAAGTCAGCATTGAGGTTAAATCTCCCAGTGGCGATGAAGCCTACGGACTGAACCTCAGCCTCTTTAGAAAATATTTCGAAGAACTTTCCGGACTGGCCGACGAACTCAATATGCCCAAGGGCGATATCATGCAGGCCATCATTCGAATTCCGAATGTGATTGCCACAGCCGAAGAACTCATCGACGAAAAAGAATGGGCCGCCGTCAAAAACACGGTCATTACCGCACTGGATCGCTTTGAAGAGTTTCGTCAATCGGAAGGCAAAGCCATGGAAGAAGATCTTCGCCTGCGAATCAGCAATATTCGGTCCTTGCTGAAACAGGTCGACCCCATTGAAAAATCCCGCATCGATAATCTCAAGCAGCGGCTCAAGCAAAACCTTGAAGAACATATCAACAAGGAGCATGTCGATGAAAATCGCTTTCAGCAGGAAATCCTGTACTACCTCGAAAAAATCGATATCACGGAGGAGAAAGTTCGACTGGAACAACATTGCCTCTACTTCCTGGAGCAGATTGAGCTACCTAAAAAACAAAAGGGACGCAAATTAAGTTTCATCACACAGGAAATGGGGCGGGAAATAAATACGTTGGGTGCTAAAGCCTATTCCTCAGATATTCAACGTCTTGTTGTTGGAATGAAAGACGAATTGGAAAAAATCAAAGAACAAACCGCAAACCTCGTATAGTTTTGACTCTAGAGAAGCACAAAGGAAAACTGATCGTTATCACAGCTCCTTCCGGAGCAGGTAAGACTACCATCGTGCGCCACCTCCTCAGCGAAATAGAGGAACTGGCCTTCTCCGTATCCGCCACCAGCCGCAAACCCCGACACTACGAAAAAGAAGGCAGGGATTACTACTTCCTGAGCGCAGAAGACTTTCGCCGAAAGGCAGATAATAAGGAGTTTCTGGAATGGGAAGAAGTTTATCACAATCAATTTTACGGCACCCTCAAGTCGGAGGTCCAAAGACTCTGGGATAGCGGAAAACACATTATATTTGACATAGACGTAAAAGGCGCTGTCAATATAAAATCGGCTTATCCCGAACAAACGATGACGCTCTTTATTAAACCGCCTTCAAAGGAAGTGCTGTTTGAGCGTCTCCGCAAGCGGAACACGGAAGATGAGGCCAGCTTGCAAAAGCGATTCCGCCGCGCTGAAGATGAATTAGCCTACGAAGAACGATTTGACGATTCTTTGATCAATGACGATTTGGACACCGCTCTGCAAGAAGCAGAAAATAAGGTGCGCCAATTTTTAGAACTTTCGGTAAATCCGGAATGGAAACAAAAATAACTCACGGCATTCGCGTAAGCGTAGAACCACGCTACGAACCACTCCACTCCAAACCCGGAGAGGATGCTTATGTATTTTCCTACCGTGTCATAATCGAAAATCGCCGCTCAGATACCGTACAATTGCTGGAGCGGCACTGGTACATCATTGATGGCTTCGGCCAGATCCGGGAGGTCCAGGGGCCGGGAGTTGTCGGGGCAAAACCCACGCTCACACCGGGCCAAAGCTATGAGTACGAATCCTGGTGCCCGTTCAAAACCGATGTAGGCCGCATGTGGGGCACCTATCTGTTTAAACGCCATATTGACAATACGGTCTTTCTGGCCAGTATTCCGCCCTTTTCGCTGATCCCGCCCTTTAAGTTCAATTAAGCATTAATGCTGAATTTTGAATGCTTAGTGTTGAATGCGAAGGCAAATCCACATTCAACATTAAGCATTCAGCATTATTCAATCAATTCTCCGTCCGGAGGCTGTTGTCGACTTCACTTTTGTTTTATTGATTTTCTTGAGGTCGATGAGCAGGGTTGCATAGGCATCCTCTGCATCTACCCAATAAGCCTGACCTTCGTAAGATACTTTACCACTGCGGCGATCCCACTCCGACCCCAGAAGTACGTAGCGGTTGCTCACCTTGGGGTTGGGCCCAAACATCAGGAAACGCTCATCGGAACCGTCGTCAAAGCTAACAGCCAGTCGATTGGTTTTTGGGCTAAAGAGAAACACACCCGGCGTTCCTTCGCGAATGATAATCTGTTCTACTTCTTTCCCGTCGATCACTTTTACTTCACCGGAAATAATTTCGGTACTGCCTTTATTGATTTGGCGTCTGAGGACAATATCTTTGGAAAGGTAAAACTGAATTTTTTGGAGTTCGTTTTCTGTCCAGCCGTACTCTTCATACAATTCCTGCGTAAAGGGACGCAGCGTTGGCCCGCAGGCGGAAAAAAGGGCGACCAGAAAAACGGCCAGGATGATGTGTAGAGATTTCATATTCAAAAACGTTTAAAATACGGGGGTTTGTGCCTGTTAATTTGTGCTTTCAATATCGAATGTAGATCGAAAATCACAAGCATGCACGCCTCTTATAATCTCCTTAACCGCCTTTAAGAGACTTTAACGTTTTTGCTGCCTTTCGGCGAAAAAAAGTGTTAGCGTTTTTCACGAAAAAATTGCTGAAGGAGGGTTCTGGCTTCTTCTTCCAGTACGCCATAAGATATTTTGGTGCGGGGATGCAAAACTTCTTTGCCCTGTTTCATAAAACCTCGTTTGTCATCTGCTGCTGCATACACCAGCTTCCCCAATTGTGCCCAGGCCAAAGCACCGGCACACATAAAGCAAGGCTCGAGTGTAACATACAGCGTGCATTCATCCAGGTATTTGCTGCCCATTCCGCCTGCTGCAGCTGTAATAGCCAGCATCTCGGCATGAGCTGTTACATCCTGTAGACGCTCGGTCTGGTTGTGCGCCCGGGCAATGATGCGGTTATTGGAAACCACTACAGCTCCCACCGGAATTTCCCCTTCGGCGTAAGCCATTTTAGCCTGCTCCAGGGCCTGTTTCATAAAATGTTCGTCACTGAATACACTAAGCATGAGGCAAATATAGGAAACAGCCCGAAGGCCTTTGTCATTAATCTGCCGAATCTCCGGGATCGGATTATGATCTTTAAATCAGATTTACATACCTTTGCGCATGGAAAAAGAAAAATCTCCTGCCGATAAGTTTTTGGGCGAAGCGCTCACCTTTGACGACGTACTACTCGTTCCCTCCTATTCTAATGTTTTACCACGTGAAGTAGATATTTCTTCGCAGCTTACGCGAAAGATTCGGATCAATGTTCCGATCATTTCGGCTGCCATGGATACTGTCACAGAAAAACACCTGGCCATTGCCATTGCCCGCCAGGGAGGACTCGGTATCATCCATAAAAACATGACCATCGAAGAACAAGCCGAGCAGGTACGCAGCGTAAAGCGCTCCGAAAGCGGCATGATCATCGACCCGGTTACGCTCGAAAAAGACGCACGGGTAGGCGATGCCCTGGCGCTGATGAAAAAATTCAGCATCGGAGGTATTCCGATTATTGATAAAGGCAATAAACTCACCGGTATCCTAACCAATCGCGATCTGCGCTTTGAGCGCGGGCTCGACCGTCCGGTACAGGATTTGATGACTTCCGAGAATATGATCACGGCGCCTATTGGCACCAACCTCGATCAGGCACGGGACATCCTGCAGGAACACCGCATCGAAAAACTTCCGGTAGTTTCAGATGACGGCACGCTGGTCGGCCTTATCACCTATAAAGACATCATGAAAGTGCAGGATTACCCCAACTCCTGCAAAGATGACCTCGGCCGACTGGTTGTCGGTGCGGCAGTAGGTGTCACGCACGACATGATGGAGCGCGTTGAAGCGCTTGTCAAAGTAAGCGTGGATGTCATTACTATTGATACGGCACACGGGCACTCACAAGGGGTACTGGATGCCATTCGCGAAGTAAAAAGCAGCTATCCCGAACTTCAGGTAATTGGTGGCAATGTAGCTACCGGAGCTGGTGCCAAAGCACTGGTTGATGCCGGAGTAGACGGTGTAAAAGTTGGTGTAGGGCCTGGCAGTATCTGTACTACACGGATCGTTGCCGGGGTGGGCGTCCCTCAACTCTATGCCATCAACGAAGCCTATAAAGCACTGAAAGATACCGATGTTCCGATTATCGGAGACGGCGGCATTCGCTATACCGGTGACATTGCCAAAGCCCTTGCGGCTGGTGCAGACACGATCATGGCCGGTTCGCTCTTTGCCGGTGTAGAGGAAGCTCCCGGAGAAACCATCCTTTACGAAGGGAGAAAATTCAAAGTGTATCGGGGCATGGGATCCCTGGGTGCTATGGAACTGGGCTCTAAGGACCGCTATTTCCAGGATGTGGAAGACGATATTAAAAAGCTCGTCCCGGAAGGGATTGAAGGTCGGGTACCATTTAAAGGGCACCTTGCAGAAGTGATGGTTCAATATATTGGCGGATTGCGTGCCAGCATGGGATACTGTGGAGCAGCCACTGTGCATGATATGAAAAAGGCTTCCTTTGTAAAAATGACCGCAGCCGGTATACACGAAAGTCATCCGCATAATATTACCATCACCAAAGAGGCGCCGAATTATAGTAGAAAGTGAGTGTGAGTTTGAGTTTGAGTTTGAGTGTGGGTGTGGGTGTGGGTGTGGGGCTCAACTATATTGACAGGAAAATGTTTAACCGACAATGACAGACACCAGCAAACATCCGGTCTTATTATTTGATGGCGTATGCAATTTGTGCAACGGGTTTGTGCAATTTGTCATCAAGCGCGACCCCAAAGCCATTTTTCGCTTTGTGGCATTGCAGACGGATGTAGCTCAGGAAATGCTGGAGAAAGCCGGTTATGAAGGCCGCAGCGAACTCAGCACGGTCATTCTCATCGAAAACGATAAATTATACACACATTCGGATGTTGCGCTTAAAGTCGTTGCCCGAATGGGTGGTCTCTGGCCGGTATTTGGTGTTTTCTGGATCATACCGAAGTTTATCCGGGATGGAATTTACAACTGGGTGGCTCGCAACCGGTATCGTTGGTTTGGGAAAAAAGAAGCCTGTATGATCCCTACTCCTGAACTTAGAAGTCGCTTTCTGGCCTGAACCTTGGCCAATCCTCTCTGATTGATTAATTTCGCGTTTTGTTTGTAAAAATAAACTACCTGAATCATTATGATGAGTCGTATCGAGGTCGCTAAAGTATTAGCAGACCCAAAAATTGGAGAAAAGATCACGGTTATGGGTTGGGTACGGGCTTTCCGTGCCAATCGATTTATTGCCCTCAATGATGGTTCGGGCATGAATAATCTTCAGGTAGTGATTGATTACGAGAACATTGAAGCTGAAGTCCTGGAGAATATCAAATACCACTCCTGCCTAAAAGTGACAGGTGAACTGGTAGAATCTCAGGGATCCGGTCAGGCGGTAGAACTGATTGCCGACGACATCGAAGTCCTGGGTGGAAACAATCTGGATGAATATCCGATCCAGCCCAAGAAAATGAGTATGGAATTCCTGCGAGAGAAAGCACACCTCCGCATGCGTACCAATACTTTTTCGGCGGTGTTCCGCATTCGGCATGCCGTGGCTTTTGCCATTCACAAGTATTTTAACGACAACGGTTATTACTACCTCCACACACCTATCATCACGGGCAGTGATGCGGAAGGTGCCGGAGAGATGTTTCGGGTTAGCACACTGGATCCGGCCGATGCGCCCAAAACAGAAGACGGAAAGGTTGATTACGAAAAGGACTTCTTTGAGAAGCCAACCAACCTGACGGTTTCTGGTCAGCTACAAGCTGAGATCGGGGCACTTGCCTTGGGTAAAGTGTACACTTTTGGTCCGACATTCCGTGCAGAGAATTCTAATACTTCCCGGCACTTGTCTGAGTTCTGGATGGTGGAGCCGGAGGTTGCTTTCTGCGACATCCATGGCGACATGGACCTGGCTGAAGACTTTGTGCAGTACCTCATTCGCTATGTAATCGACAACTACATGGATGAGTTGGAGTTTCTGGATAACCGGATCAAGGAGGAAGAGAAAAACATGCCTAAGGAGAAGCGTCGTCCGATGGGACTGATCGAAATGCTTCGCTTTGTGGTCGACAACGAATTTGAGCGCATCACCTATACGGATGCCATCAATATCCTGCGCAATTCCAAACCTTTCAAAAAGGGTCGCTTTGAATTTGAGCCGACCTGGGGGGCAGATTTGCAGGCAGAGCATGAGCGTTTTCTTGTGGAGAAGAAATTTAAAAAGCCGGTGATTGTGCGGGATTACCCGAAAGACATCAAGGCCTTTTACATGCGGATGAATGACGACGACAAGACGGTAGCTGCCATGGATGTGCTTTTCCCGTACATTGGAGAAGTGATTGGTGGTTCTCAGCGGGAAGAGCGCATGGATAAATTGACTGGCCGCATGGCTCAAATGAATATCCCGGAAGAAGAGCTGTGGTGGTACCTGGAACTGCGTAAGTATGGCGGAGCGCCACATGCAGGTTTTGGGCTTGGTTTTGAGCGGATGGTCCAGTTTATTACCGGCATGGGGAATATTCGGGACGTCATTCCTTTCCCGCGTACTCCAGGAAGTGCTGAGTTTTAGAAGGAGAGGCATTCGGCGAAAGCCATATAAAAAATAAGAAAGCCCGACAGTGGAAACACTGCCGGGCTTTTTACTTGTTCATGGGATTAATGCCCCGAAGGGAGAAAAGAAAGGCGCAGCCGTGAGATGGCTGCGCCCCCGCTAATTAACAAATTATAATCCCATGAAAAATGTTCGTTATATAAACCCCTCAAGAGGGGAAAAAGTTCGTTGAAAAAAGTCGCGCAGCCGTCGCTGCGCGACTTTGGAAAATGCCATTAACAAATTATAGTCTCATGAAATGCGTATATCTTGAAGAGCTGGCATTGTGCTCTATGCTATCAAAAAAGCCGGGGTAAGGGCTTTCCAAACCCCGGTTTGCGCGTAATCGGTCTTGGGAAATGTTATAAATCGGTCTTGGAAAATTTTACAGTTGTTAGCTGTAATCGGTTTTTGGATATGGCCTCTTTCTGACCATCGGTTTCCGCGCAAAAAATTAGTCTTTCAAAAAAACTCCCCACCCCATTGAGCGGGGAGTTGGATACGGTTCATGGGATTACGTACTATTGTACAACGATTTTTCCTGTTCCTATCAGTCGGCCTTCTGCTTCCAGACGGATAAAATAGGTGCCCGTAGGCAAGTCGTTTCTTCGAATCTCAATGTTGTTACCAAATCCTTTGATCTCGCGGATCTTGCGACCCATCTGATCATATATTGTCAATTCAAATGCGTTCAATTCAATGCCCTCTACTTCAAGAAGGGCGCTTTCGCTGAATGGGTTGGGATAAACCATGATACTGGTACCCTGGATTGGGAGCTTGTCGATACTAACTGTGATAAAGTCAATTACCTGCTCTCCGCCTACTACATGTTGAACCGTATTACTCAAGGTCGGCTCGTCAAAGCCCATGTAAGTAGATACCCGATTTTCAATCAGCGTTCCGTTTGGATTACCCTCTTTTTGCGACACCTTGAAGGTGAATGCTCCAAAAGAATTTTCCGGGTCTACGCTTAGCGGTGGGAGGATGATATCGTCAAAAATGAATTTGACATATCCTTCCTCATACACCACGAAGTCGTAAGAATGGCTCGATGCCCCGGCCTGAATGCTTGTCAGATCCAGATGATTGGAAAGCGTATCGCGAACCACCACCCGGTAAACAGTATCCTGACCGGTGTTTTGGAAGAAGACTTGATATTCAAGCTCCGTTCCGGATGTAATCAGTTTTTCATCGAGATAGCCTTTGGGATAGCCTCTCAAACTTACCGCTGCCGTTGCAAGCGGGTCCAGTGCTTCCTGGACATCTATAGAAATAAATGAATTTCCTTCATCTTCAGGGAACTGCAGAACCTGTCCTACGGAGAATTCTGCGGATCCGTCTTCGGTACATCCTTCTACAACTACTGTTGGGTAGCTGTTGCCTGGATGGCCGAGGGTTTGTTCGGCGATGATCCGGAACGTTGCACCATTACTTGGTACAGATATATCCAGACTATCACCTCCTGGCAGATCGATCGGGCTGGCGATGGCCATTACTTCGTCTTCGATAACGATGTAATTAGTAGTCATCTCCATGTCCTGGCCGATGTTGCGAATCTGGAAGCGCACAGAGTCTGTGTCGCAGGATCCGCCAACTGTCAGGCTTGCTCCGTCCCAATCAGGATTGATCTCTGTACAGATGGAGTCTGGCTGGATGGCGGCTTGCGCCGAAACTGCCTGACCGGTTTCTGTATCACAACTTGCAGTAGCTACCAGCTCAAAAGTGCCGGTTTCTCCTGGTTGCAGAGAAGCAAAGTTGAAAACAAACAAGCTGTCTCCGATTTGTTGATCCGGAGCGATTGTAGAAGAAACGTAAGCCAACTCTTCATCGAGTGTCAGGCTAACTTCTACATCTGTTGCTTCAACAGGTCCCTGGTTGGAATAGTATACTGTGTAAGTAAGATCGTAGCAAGGGATCACATAAGGCGTGGAGATCTGTACATTCAACAGCGGACAATCAATCAATCCATGCGTTGGAAAATCGAAGTTTGTCGTGTCGTAAATCTCATTGAGAACTACGCCGTTGTAGCTTTCTACACATCCTTCCCAGTAAGGGCTTTGAACGAGGAGGTTCATGTCATACTCTCCGGTGTCAACCAGGATAGAGTAATAACCATTCTCATCTGTTGAGCCGTAGTACGTTTTGTTGTCGCCAACAACTTCTATCAGCCAATCGTCGAGTCCCATCTCTCCGTCATACTCACAATCACCGTCATCAAAGAACACATAACCTTCGACGTAAGTCGTATAGATATCTCCGGCACCATTTGTTTTCAGTAGAGTTACATCATTAAAGAGTGCCGTAAACTGGGAGTTAAATCCTCCCACTATAAAACCATTGTCTTTGGTTTGAACGAGCGAAGCCCCCCAATCAAAATGGAAGTTTCGTCCGTGATAGGTGAGCCACATTGGATCACCTGAAGTTTTGTCAATTTTCGCCAGGACAATCTCGGCGTCTGCCGGTGTTACCTGTGAAATTCCTGTGAGGGCGTATTGCTGGTCGAAAGTTTCTATCAAATCGTTTCCGATAGATTCTTCTCCTGGAAGCAAAACTTTCGACCAGATCAATGCACCTTCGTAATCGGTTTTCAGGATGGTCAATTCCAGATCTTGATGACCTGTAAAGACCAGGTTGTTTTCGGAATCAAGGATGAGAGCTAAACCTTCATTATAATCAGTACCACCAAAGGTTTCACTCCACTCCTCAACGCCATTTGCATCGGTTTTCAGTAAAAATATATTCGTTGTGTCTGCAGAAGTTCCTGTATTTCCCAGAAGGAAAACACTTCCATCTGCTGCAGATACGACATCATTTGCGCGATCATTGAAGGCTCCTCCGTAGGTCTCAGACCAAATTTCGTTGCCTTCTGTGTCAACTTTTACCAGGTAAGCCTGCTCGGTGCCATCGCCTGAATAAGAATTCGTGCGGCCCGCCAGTATGTAATTACCATCAGAAGTTGCGGTAATGGCCTGAAAGAAATCATCTCCTTCATCGCCAAAAGTTTTGCTCCACTGAATTTCGCCCTGGTTATTGACTTTAACCAGATAAGCGTCATTGTTATTAATCTGTGCATCCAGTTGAGCATAACCGACAATCAGGAAACCTCCGTCGGCGGTGTAGATCAGATCGTAGCCACGCTCGATAAATCCTTCGTCGACTGCTTTTTGCCATACTAAACTTCCGTCAACATCTACGCGAGCCAGATAAATATCCGTATCATTGTCGCTGCCGAGGGATTCTGTAATTCCGACAATAGTATAGCCTTCACTGATGGTTTGTACTACTGCGGTAACTTCATCTTCTGCAGCACCACCGAAGTACTTTTCCCAGCCCTGTGCTTTCAATTCGCTGCTACCCATAATCCCCAATACCAGCACGCTCATTAGCGTGAGTACCATTCGGGAGATTAATTTGTTAAGTAGCAGCTGCATTTTCTTTTCCTTTGACATTACAAAGGTGCAAATCAATTTTACCGGAATCAAAGACAAAAAGGAGCATTTGTTGAGCAAAATTTTGCATTTTTGAAGAACTGAAAAAAGTGATTTTATGTTTAAATTGTTCATTTTCAGTGTTTTATGTAAAAACATGCCGATTTAGGCTGTTATTTTTTGTTGAGCAAAACTTTTTTTAGGCCTTGAAAAAAAGCCGTCTGGTCCGCATTTTTCAGTCATTCTCGAAGAAAGAATTGCGAGATTTAAAAAAATGGCTGCACTCTCCCGCCCATAATCAGCGGGAAGACACCCTTCTATTGTACGAATATTTAGCAGATGAAGACCATCTCAATTCCGACGACCAGCTGACAAAGTCTTACGTTTTTCGCCAACTCTTCCCGGATGAGGTCTTCGATGATGCCCGAATGCGTCAAATCATGCACTTTCTGCTAAAAAGCATTGAAGAATTTCTCAGCTATCAGGAATTCATGACCGACCCGGTGCGGGCCCGTATAGCGCTGGCAACTTTTTACCGGCGCCGGCATCTCGACAAATCCTTTGAGCGTACCATCCAATCTGCCCGTAAGGAACAAGAAAAACAACCTTATCGCAATCGCAGGTTCCTGGAGAACGAACTTTTAATTGAAAAAGAGCGCTACAACTACCTTAGTAGCAAACAACGTACCGGAGTTTTCAATTTGCAGGAAGTTTCTGATTCTTTAGACAGACAATACCTCGCAGAGAAGTTTAGACAAGCCTCCCTGATGGTTTCCCATCAGGCTGTTTATAAGATTGATTACGACTGGGGATTGCTGGATGGGCTGTTGAAGATTGTCGAACAAAAGAATTACCTCAAGCTGCCTTCGATCGCTGTTTACTATTACAGCTTCCTCTCTCTGCGCGACAGAGACAACGAAGGACACTATTATAAATTAAAGGAACAGATCCTCGAATACGGAGACTCTTTCCAGCGGTCGGAAATTCGTGACCACTATCTGTTGGCCATCAACTTTTGTATCCGCCGACTGAACCGGGGCGAAAAACAATTTGCCCGGGAGGCACTCGAACTAATCCAACAAGGATTCAAAAAAGGGACCCTTCTAATGGATGACGGGATCATTTCCCGCTGGACCTTTAGAAATGCAGTATCTATTGGTACGCTGCTCAAGGAGTTTGACTGGACCGAAAAATTTGTTCAGAAGTACAAAAACAATCTGGAGGAAAAACACCGGGATAGCATTGTCCATTACAGTATGGCCCGCTTGCATTATGAAAAGAAAGAATACTCCGAAGCCATGCGCTTATTCACGCAAGTGGAATACGACGATATGTTAATGAACCTCACCGCTAAAACCATGCTGCTAAAGATGTACTACGAGCTGGATGAGTTTAACGCGCTCGATTCCCTCCTTGAAAGTATGCGGGTTTATCTGCGACGAAAAAAAGTAATTGGTTATCACCGGGACAACTATACCAACATCATTACTTACACAAAGAAACTAACGACAGCAAATCCATTTGACAAGAAGGGCCTGGAAAAGTTGAGTGCCGATATTAAACAAAGCAGCCCCAACACCGAGCAACGCTGGATGTTGGAGCAACTTGAAATATTAATGTAATCAGAAATCAGATTTCTTCCCGGGTGGCACCTCCACTCAGTTCTATCTCTGTGCCGGCACCGGTTTTTTCCTTCAGGATTTCAGTTACCTGTATTTGGATCAGGTTATTCTCTTCTGCATCGATCAGTGCTTCACGAACCTGAAAGGTCTTTGCGTCGAGTTTGCCACGGTTGCCCATGTAGAGCTCCAGTTTGTCTGCCTGTCCGCGCAGATCGATCTCCCCTCCCCCGCTTTGGCGGATAAGGACACGGTCCAGTTTCAGGAAGGCTTTGGTCTTTTCTACTTCTTCCAGCCAGATATCCATTTCCTTTCCTTCAAATCCGAAAAGCTCCAGACTATTTGCGTGGTCAGCCTCGATCAACTCCAACCCGGGCAATTGAATCTCCAGGCGAATTGGATCTTTGACTTTTCCGTCACTTACGATTTCAAGCAGGTCGTCCAACTTTTGGATGTCAACGTCTGCAATTTCATCTTCCCGGCCTTCGAGTTTTACAGACCAGGTATCTGCCTGCTTGAGCAGGATATCAAAGTTGCCTTCTATTTGGATGCGGGAATAATCTGCGCCATCCCAGATACGGGTATCAGACATAGACTGAATATATTCCGGACAGATTAGTCCTTCGTCAGTCATTTTCCAATAAGAACAGGCAGACATATCCCAGGGGCGCTCTTTGGAACGGTCAAAGGCCACATGGTGGATCAGCCGGTCAACGCCACGATTTTCGAAAACCACTATTTTGCCTTTGGGGATTTTCAGGTCCATTCGAACCTCCTGCGACCGCCATTTATTTCCTTTGAGAATGGCAAACCGCTTGTCCAGATAAAGGGTATTACCCTCCATCCAATGCCGGTAGTCGATTTTTTCGGCGAGACTTCGAGCCTCATCGATTGAATTGCCGCGCGAGTAATGTTTTGTCTGTAGTTGAAAACCCGGCTCATCAGATTGGATGAGATTCAACTCCACTTCCTGGCTGGATAAGGACTTGTCTTGCAGGGCAACAGTATGACCAAACAGGTTTAGATTTTCCCGGTATGTTTCATCCGCACTTGCCTTTATATATAAGGTGTCTCCGGATACAGGCAAAATAGTTTCATCAAAAACCATCTCATGTCCGCTGTCAAACTCCCGGATGGTACGGTTTACGGTAAAGAACATAGAAATGATGCTCAACACCCATATACCACCAAGGCCTGCGCGTACATAGGGACTCACTTTAAACCTGAACAAACGCTTACCAACTCCGAGTGCAGAGAGCAGGATAGGTATTCCAACAGCCAGCATGACACCGACCAGCCCCATCATAGGCAGGAAATTGGCACCCGGCATCAGGTAATCCATAAATGGCATTAAAAAAGCAAAACCAACAATGGCACCTATCCAACTAGCCGCAAAGGCCAACAACAAGGCAAGCATTACGATAAACAGGATGGGTTTCCAGATATTGGTAATGACCTTCAGGATTCCCTTCAGAATCTTACCAATAACGGAAGTTGCCTGTGCTAGTCCTTCGCGAACCTGCGTTCCGCTGCTTGCCCTTTTTTTTTTACCCGTGCCAGCCCCCCAATCACTTATCTCATCTCCCAGGTTGGCCATCTTGGAGGAGAAGTTCTCCATTTCCTCTTCGATGATCTTCCCAATATTAGACACATTAATGGGTTGCCCCTTCATGGCCAATCGGTCACTGGCCGTTTCGGGTGAGGGAAGGATTGCCCAAAGAATGAGATAGAGTGGAATGCCGAATCCGCCGGTTATAGTCAGCACAACAAAGGCAAGACGTACCCAAAGCGGGTCTTCGATCCCAAAATAGGCTGCGATTCCGGAACAAACTCCGCCGATCTGCTCGTCGTCGGTGTTGCGGAAAAGCCGTCTTCCGGTACGATAGCGCTCTTTATCTTCTTTGTCCCGAGCAGCTGAAGAGGAAGCCCGAGGCTCCTCTCCTTGCTCTGCAGCCTCTTCGCTATCGAGCGGTTCGGCTCCAAAATCCTCCGGCGTACCCATGATCGCGATGGCATCCTCCACACTGCGGAGGCTTACAATCGGGTGATTTCCGAGATCTTCCCGGAAAATTTCTGCCAGTCGCGTTTCTATATCGGAGGTTATCTCCTCATAGCCTTCCGACTGCCGGAAGTGATTGTGGATAGTCTTGAGATAATTCGACAAATGTTCGTAGGCATCCTCATCAATGGTGAAAGGATAACCTCCGAGATTAATGTTGAATACCTTATTCATTAGTAGCGATGTTTTTCGTTGATTGCTGAACGGCATGGAGAAGCTCATTCCAGGTCTGTAGCAGGCCGTTCAAAAATTCTTTGCCAGACTCTGTTAAGTAGAAGTATTTGCGGGGCGGACCTCCGGTAGATTCCCTCCAGGTGTAATGCAGCAAACCCGCATTCTTTAAGCGGGTAAGCAAAGGGTAAAGGGTTCCCTGCTTCACCAGTAGATCAGATCCCTCAAGCTTCTCAATGATATCGGTCGGGTATGCTTCTCCCTCCTCCGAGATCACAGAAAGAACACATAGTTCCAATACGCCCTTTCGCATCTGCGCCTTTGTGTTTTCCAATTTCATGACTCAAATATACAACAGCATATACTACTATGCAATGCATAATAGTGTAATTAAGCCTAATACTTGACGAACGGGTTAAAATCATCGACAAACGGCAGGAAACAAAAATGGGAACCGGCATAAAAAAACCGGCATCCTCAGGGAGAATGCCGGTTTCCATTGATTGGAGAAGTTGTTATTCTTCTTTTTGCGATTGGATCTTATTGAGCAGCAAAGCCGCTTTCATCATAAAGTCATCGTGATGCTCTACATATTCATTGTGTACCATAAGCAGACGGGAAGCATCCCAGGCTGCAGATTTTGGCACCAACTGTTTGGCAGCGATCGGATGCAACCAGTATTCCAGATTATTGGAACGGAGGTAAGAACCATCCATATCGAAGTTGATGACTTTAGAGAGCTTATTCAGGGAGAACAGGTAATCGGTCTCCCGATTGAGTTCGCGCTGTAGGTCTTTAATATTCACTCGATCAAAGCGGATACCGGATCGCTCACACAGGAAAAGGTCCCTGCGGCCATCAAAGGTCAGCAGATTTCGAACGTTGTATTTGCGGAAAGTATTCAGTAAAAACTTCCGAATCCAGGATTGAACCGGACGAAGGGTTTTGAAACTATATTGGAGTGCCCGGTCTTCCAATTGGAAATCTTCCATGAAGGGCCGTGTCCGACCAGTCTTCATGTTGATCACCTCCTTCACCCTGCCAATAGTATGGCCAAGCTCATTCGTTTTGGAGTAGACACTTACGTAATCAACATCCAGTCGATTACGCCATGTTTCGGTAAATATTTTGTTCCCCGGTTGTTCGAAAACAAGGACGGACACCTCAGCTATGGCAAAAAAGTTGGGGTATCCCCCATAAATATTGCCGTACTTCAGCTCAAGAATTGCAAAGTTGGAATCCACTTTTCTAGTCTCGGTTAATTTTGGATAAATCGCTATACAATTTCCGGGTTGTTGAGGTTCATGAGGCTACTAAGAATATTCACTTTGCAAAACCCAAGAAACACAAGGCTTCCGGAAACGCTGGCAATTTAGGAATTTTTAAACAATGGCAGAAGATTATGTCCATCAATATCTGTCAAGCACCCCAATCTTCTGCGATTAATCAATATTAACTGCACTTTCCAGTACAGATGGGAGATCATTAATGTTCATCACAAAAACAAAAACTTCCCACTATCATAACATTTTTCTCCGTCTGCATAAATTTCACCTCCTTCACTCATGTCGGCGATCATGTCTAAATGCACCGACGAACGGTTCTTTCCACCTGCCGTAGCATAGGATTGACCAACAGCCATATGCACGGTACCTCCGATTTTTTCATCAAATAAAATATTCTTCGTGAAGCGATCAATTTCAAAGTTTGTACCAATTGCCGCTTCTCCGAAGTGCCGGGTACCCGGAATTTCAAATAAATTATCCAGGGCAGGTTTGCCTTTCTTGGCTTCCCATTTTTCGATGCGGCCATTTTCCACCCACAGCGTAACGCCTTCCATTTCCTCCCCTCTGTAAATCACCGGATAGGCAAAATGGATTACTCCCTTCACCGAATCTTCAACCGGAGAAGTATAAACTTCGCCGGAAGGCATATTGTGTTTTCCATCAGAATTGATCCAAATTCGATCATCGGTCCGGAAGGTAATATCTGTGCCTGCGCTTACATACCGAAACTCTTTACGCTGATCCAGAAAATCTACAATTTTCTGCTGGTGATCCCGCACCTGCAACCAGCAAGCCACCGGATCATCGGCATTAAGTTTACAGGCGTTAAATACAAATTCGGTGCATTCTTCCAGACTCATACCTGCTTCCCGAGCCCAGGATTCGGTTGGGTATTGGCAAAGGGCGGTTCTAAAACTACCACTGCCATATCGCTCGTAATACGTTTGATTTACTTTTGCATGTGCCTTTCGGCGAAGGTTGTTTCGCTCCCGGGGAAGATCCTCCATAGCTCGCAAATTAAAGGGCGCTCTGATGGAGAGCATCAGGTCAAAATCCTGTACGGCTTTTTGGTAGAAAGGAGATACCGTTTTAAGGATGTCTTCAGTACCATATTCCACAAGCATGCGCGCCTGACCTTCAAAGGCCATATCAACCTCTACCCATACGCCCGACTTACAAGCTTCTTTATAGATCTCTCGAACCAATGGTTCTGCCAGCGTTGTAGAGCGCAGAAAGAGTTTCTCGCCGGGCTTAGCCTCCAGGCAATAATGCACCAGCAGTTTCGCATATTTTTCGAGGATCATGTTGGTTTCGTTTTGTTCTAAAATCCCCCCTTGATTATCCTGTATTTTCATTTCATCTCAAGCTTTAAGAGAGCAATCTAAATATGCTCGCTTACTTACCACATTTTAGCCTGATACGGGTAGCGTTCTTCATAGATCACACGCACCATCTCTGTCAATTTTGCCCGGAGATCATCGACATTCTCCTTTGTGATCGCAGATATAAACACATTTTCGTGTTCAAATGTATTTTTCAAATTTTGCTGAAGTCCCAATTCGATCTCTCGCTTTCCTTCTGCATCCAACAGCTCATCAAAATTCATTTCCCGGTACAGGTCGATTTTATTAAAGACGAGCAAGGTCGGTTTCTCCAAAGCATCCAAATCATCCAGGGTGCCATTTACCGTCCGAATATGATCCTCGTGAGAAGGATGAGCCAGATCCACGACATGCAATAAAATATCGCTTTCGCGAACTTCGTCCAGCGTCGATTTAAAGCTTTCGATCAGGTGGTGAGGCAGTTTCCGGATAAATCCTACTGTATCGGAGAGCAAAAAAGGCATCCCGTCCCACACGACTTTACGCACGGTAGTATCCAGTGTCGCAAATAGCTTATTCTCCGCAAATACATCCGATTTACTGAGCATATTCATCAGGGTAGACTTACCTACATTGGTATATCCTACCAGGGCTACACGCACCATCCCGGATCGCTGTTTGCGACGGGTCTCTTCCTGCTGGTCAATTTTTTCCAGCTTTTTCTTGAGCTTGGCGATCTTGTCTCTAATGATCCGACGGTCAGTTTCAATCTCTTTTTCACCCGGTCCACGCATACCGATACCTCCACGCTGACGTTCCAGGTGGGTCCAGAGTCCCCGCAATCGGGGCAGGAGATACTGCATTTGAGCCAGCTCAACCTGAGCTTTAGCCTGTGCAGTCTGAGCCCGGCTGGCGAAAATATCAAGGATCAGACTACTCCGATCAATGATCTTCACTTTGAGCTCTTTTTCTATGATATTAACCTGCTTTCCACTGAGGTCATCATCAAAGATGACCATAGTGATATCCTCGTGCTCATCAATATATTCCTGAATTTCCTCCAGTTTTCCTTTCCGGATAAAGGTTCGGGAATCCGGATGTGTGAGTTTCTGGATATATCTTTTCCGCGTTTTTGCACCGGCTGTTAAGGCCAGAAACTCCAGTTCGTCGAGATATTCCTCCACCTCCTCCAGGGTCTGATCCTGCAGGACCACACCAACTAAAACAGCTGTCTCTTTTTTCTTTACACCGAGTTTTTCCTTTTGACCCAGCGTCCATTCGTTTGCCATAAATTTAATTCTATCTTTTCTCAGGCTGCCGACTGCATAGCCAACAATCCTATTTTCCGGAGACCCAGTTTAAGGGGTTCATCCGTTGTTTCTCCTGCCAGACTTCAAAATGAAGGCTGGCGGTATTTGTGAGCAGATCGGTATGTACCATTCCCACAATTTCTTTGTGTTTTACGATATCCCCTCTTTGCACGATTACCTCTTCCAAATTGGAATAGACGGTATAATAGTTCCCGTGTTTTACAATTAACATGTAATTATATCCGGGTACATACTGAGTCCCGACCACTTCTCCTTCAAAAACGGCTCGAACATTTGCTCCCTGGTCGGTTCGTATATCGATGCCGTTATTATCAACAGTCACATTTTCGAGTGTTGGGTGCTTTTGCCTTCCATAATATCCTGTGACTACGCCATTTAGGACTGGCCAGGGAAGTTTGCCCCGGTTTTGTTCGAAAGCACCGCTTACAATTGCTTCATCCTTTTCGGATGATGGATTATTGAGGGCATCCGGATTTCGGTTTTCTCTTCGCGAACGGGCCATTTCTTCGCGGATAATTCTTTCTATAGCCGCGCTTAGTTTTTGATGAGCGGATTGCTTTTCCTGTAGTTCTCCGCTTAACCGCTTTTCATCCCGTTTGAGATCGGCAAGTAAAACATCATAGGTACGGATCTCATCCGCCAGGAGTTGCGCCTGCATTTCTTCTGATTCCAGGAGGTTCTCCTTGTCCTTTTTTTGTTCTTCCAGCCAGTAAAGTCGTTCATCGAGCATTTTCTGGGTCTCCACGATCAGACGGGCCTGTTTTTTACGGTATCTGTCGTATTGCCTTATGTACTGCCATCGCTGGAATGCTTCATTGATGCTTGGAGCAGAAAACACAAAAAGAGTCGCCGATTTATTGATTTGGGTACGTATGGCTGCGCGGGCGATCATGCCATATTCTTCCATGAGTCGGTCCAGATCATCCCGAAGGGCTTCGCTTATTTCTATCGCCTGAATGATGCCTTCATCAATAAGCTGCACCTCCGTTTGAAGCGTAGTGATCAGTTGTTGGCGTTTTTCAATCTGCTTGCGAAGGGTCAGGAAATGGTCAAGCGTAGCTGCTCTGTTTTGCTGTGTTTCATTCAGCAGATTGGAAGTCATTTCAATCTCTCTGAGCAACTGCTTCCGCTTTTCTTCCAATTTTTCTCTTTCCTGAGCGTGGAGGCACAGAGGAAGTAAAAAAAGCAATAAGAAGAGGCCAGGACGAAATAGTTTCCTGCTCTTAATCAACCCTCGTATATCGGTCTGGTATCTCAAATTTGATACTCTTAGGCACATTAATCTCTACTTTCGAGAATTCCATATCCACGGATATTTCTCCTCTATCGTCACCAGCCATGGTAATATTACGAATGTAGGAAAAATTCCCATTTTCGCCGAGTTCCCGATAATCACTAAGGCCGGTAGAAACGACACGATCCTTTTCGCGGTCTTCCAGTATCAGGCCCTCGAGCAGATAGGAAATACCATTCAGGAGATAGGTATTGGCAAAACGCTTGCCCGCTCCCTGAAGTTTATGTTGTTGTCCGACAACCTCCGATTCCAAATCAGTGGTAAAAAACACGGGATTTCCCAGTAACAGACTTTGCAGGCTCTCAAAAGTGACCGGCAACTGGTATTGTTGCTGCAGGAATCCAAACCCTTTTATCGAGTATTCATTATTCAATCGGTCAATAATATAGATTGAATCGGGGGTGATCTGAATCCGAACTGCTTCAACGCTGAGTTTTTTGAAATTCATCCAAATCACACTGTCTTTCCGCATCCGGATGTAGGAAGTCAGACTTATACTCTCATAGGGGTCAACATAATCAATTTTCGCTTTGGCACTAAACCACTCTGTGTCCAACTGATGCTCCACCAGTTGCTTCATCAGGAATCGAGCCGAACGGTTTTTCAGGTTTTCTCCCGAAATTCCTTTCCCCGTATTACAGGCTGTCGCCGAAAAAAGCCAGATGCCTGTCAAAAGAAATAGCAACATTCGCCTTGAGCGAATAAATCCGGCTAAAAAAGAAAACAAGTTTTTATTCATATAACTTCCCATCTGCGATCTTCCGCTCCAGAAATTCTGAGCCGCCTCCATTCAGAGAGGCTCTTTCCCAGAAACTAATCGCGGCTTCAGACTCTCCGAGTTGATAAAGCACATCGCCATAATGCTCGAGAACAATGGATGCTTCCGGCAATTGTTCTACAGCACGTCCGATCCAGTCTCTGGCCGCTTTGTATTTCTCTAAACGATACAATACCCATCCATAAGTATGTTGGGCCTGCGGATTGTTGGGAGTAATCTCATTGGCTCTTCCGGCCATTTCTTTTGCCTTTGCCAGATCGTCTCCTTCCAGGGCGAGTAAATAACTGTAGTCTGTCAGCACTTCTGCCGCATCAGGATCCAGTTCCAGTGCTTTTGAATACGCATTTCCCGAGCGTTTTGGGCGATCTATAGTCTGGTATGCCATACCAAGAAGATGGTAGACTTTAAAGCGCAGGGGCAAATTGCGTCCGGTCATCATCAGGGCCTGTTCCAGCGATGAAATGGCATTTGTGGCATTACCTGTGTTGTAATAAGCCAAGCCGTTGAGATAAAAGATCATCGCCTGATTCGGAAAAACATCGAGGGCGGATTCCGATGCATCCAATAAGGTTTCCATATTTCCGGTTTCCAGGCAGCTAATTAAATACTGTTCCCATATTTCGTAAACAGATTCATCTTCCTGAATGGCCTTTGCATAATAGGTTACCGCTTTTTCTTTGTCTCCGGAATAGTAGTAGGTGTCGGCAGTACCGGCATAAACCTTCGCTTCCCTAGGATGGACTTCATCCAGAATTTGAAGCAGGTTCAATACAGCGGCAGCCAGCTCCTGGTCTCCGGTATCGGCTACTTTTTGAATATAGGGGATCAGTTGAACCATTTTCGCGTCGAGCTCAACGTCTGCCTTTACAAACACTGCCTGAAGGGATCGAAGGTAGTTTACATCATCATTTCCGGGAGTACCTTCACGGGCTACGGCAATAGCAGCTTTTGTATCTCCGGGATCAATTTGCAGGATGTTTTTGTAGACTTCCAGGGCTTTTTTCTCCTCCTGCATTTGATCGTAAAAACCAGCCAGCAGATGCAAATATTCAATGTGTTGGGGAAAAGCTTCCACCAGATTAACCAGTTCTTTCTCCGCTTTTTTGAAATCGCCAATACCGAGGTATAAGGTGTGTTTGCGCCTGGTAAGCTCTTCGCTCATACCAAAACGCTTCTCCATGATTTCATATACCTTGAGCGCTTTGGCAGATTCATTGGCGCGCACTAAAAAATAGGCCCATTTATAATAATAGTCCTCTGATTCGGGATGGGCATCTGCCAGATTTTCATAAACACCGGCGGCTTGTTTGTCCTGGCCGGTCTTTTGATAAAGGTCACCAAGGTATACGGCATACCATTGATTTTCGGGTTCCAGGTCAGCGGCTATGCGCACCTGATCGATTGCTGCCTGCAGCTTATCGACGGATTCGTAGGTTCGGGCCAGCTCGTAATTGAGCGCTGGATTTGAGGCTTCTTCCACCAACAGATCTTCGAAGATCTTTATGGCTTTGGCATAATTGCCTAAAATCCTGTGCTGGTTTGCTTCAATGTAAAGCGCCTGCCTGTTGATATCCTGTTCAGACAAACGGTCGTCCTGCGCTTCCGCGAAAAGCGGTAAAAGCACGAGCAATACCAGTGCCAACCCTGTGATTTTACAGGTCATGTTTGTTGTGTTGTGTAGTCTCCGATGCTAAGTTCCTTGAATTTTCGGTGATAAACAACCTTATTGCCCACCATTGAATGATCGAGCTGTGCTCCGTTTAATTCCGAATCTTCCTGAATTAGTGTATTTCTAATAACGGAATTTTCCACTTTTGAGTTGCTGCCAATGGAAACAAAGGGACCAACGACTGCATTTTTGACAACGGCTCCGGGGCCAATATAGCAGGGAGGAATAACCACAGAGGATTCGAGTCGGGCATCTTCAGACACCAGATTCTCTGTCTTTGATTTGATTTCCAGTATCCGTTTATTGGTGTGGAGGACGTGCTTTTTATTGCCGCAATCCAACCATTCATCGATATCAGCTGCCTTAAATTGGAGTCCGGCAGACTTCATATTCTCCAGGGCGGAGGTAAGCTGGTATTCTCCTTTGTCTTTAATTTCGTTATCAATGAGGTATTGGAGTTCATTTTTCAGGCGGTTGCCGTCTTTGAAATAATAGATCCCCACAATAGCCTGATCGGAAACGAAGACCGGAGATTTTTCCACAAACCCCTGAATTACCCGATTCTCATCGGTAGTTACGACTCCGTAAGCAGAAGGATCTTCCACTTTTTTGACCCAGATCACCCCATCGGCCTGATCATCAAAGTTAAAATCAGCCTGAAAGAGGGTATCGGCGAAAGCCACTATACAAGGTCCCTGAACCAGGCTTTCCCGGGCACACAAAATGGCGTGTGCTGTACCGAGAGGTTTATCCTGATAATAAATCTTACCGGTCGTATTGAGTTCTTTGGCGACTTCCAGCAGATCGGCTTCTACCTGTTCGCCAAAATCTCCGATTACAAAGGCGATCTCTTCCACGGTTCCGGAATACGCTGCTGTAAGTTCTTCAACAATGCGTTGCACCATGGGTTTGCCGGCAATCGGAATCAGGGGCTTGGGCACAGTAAGGGTATGCGGGCGAAGCCGGGAACCACGGCCTGCCATCGGGATAACAATTCTCATGAGGTCAATTTTTCAAATTCCCCGCAAAGATAGGGGAATCTGCGTCTTATTCGACCACGGTCACCTTTAGCATATTTGTACGGAAACGACGATGGAGGGGCATAGAGCCTGAATTAACGATTACATCGCCTTTATTCACCTTACCGGCAGCTTTCAAAATCTCTGTTACATCGTGAATGGTTTCGTCGGTTGTTGTAAACTTATCGTAGTAAAAACAACGCACGCCCCAAACCAGGTTTAGGGTGGAAAGCATGTGCATTCGATCAGAGAAGATGTAGATTTTTTGATTTGGCCGAAAGCTGGAAATTTTGAATGCGGTATAGCCTGAGGAGGTCATACCCAAAATAGCTTTGGCTCCTATATCGATGGCCGTACGAGCCGCATTAAAGCAAACCACATCGGAGAGGAAAGTACGGGACTTCTTGCTGGGCACAGGCCGCTTATCAGCTATATCGTAACTGCTTTCCGCCTCATCAATGATTTTATTCATTGCTTCCACAACCTTGACCGGGTGTTTCCCTACAGAGGTTTCGCCACTGAGCATAACGGCATCGGCGCCGTCGAGCACGGCATTGGCCACATCTGTAATCTCGGCTCTTGAAGGGCTTGGGTTTTCGATCATGCTCTCCATCATTTGAGTCGCCACGATCACTGGTCTTGCCCGTTGGATGCATTTTTTGACGATCATCTTTTGGATGAGCGGCAGGCGTTCCATGGGCACCTCAATACCGAGGTCGCCCCGGGCCACCATTATGGCATTGGAGTTCTTGATGATTTTATCGATGCGTTCGACTGCCTCTGGTTTTTCGATCTTAGAGATGATCTTTGCCGGGTGATTTTTGGCATCAATGCGCTTGCGAAGGTCTTTGAGGTCCTTCGGGGAGCGCACAAAAGACAGCGCAATCCAATTGACTGGTTGCGTCAGGATAAAGTCCAGATCTTTCAGGTCTTTTTCTGTCAGACAGGGCAGCGAAATTTTAGTTTTGGGAAGATTGACCCCTTTATTTGACTTGAGTAATCCGCCAAAAAGAGTTTTCAATTTTACCGTATCCTTCTTATTCGACTCGATAACTTCAAACACCAGTTTGCCGTCATCAACAAGCACCCGTTCTCCAATTTTCACATCATTGGGAAACTGCTGGTAACTCATATATATTTTCTCGCGTGTCCCGACACAGGGTTCATTCACGAAAGTGATCACATCCCCTGTTTCGAGTTGCAAACCTTCTCCTTCCATTTTACCAACCCGCAATTTCGGGCCCTGGAGGTCGGCCAGGAGGCCAATATGGAGTCCGTATTTTTCATTGATGTAGGTCACTCGATTAATAACCTGTTGATGGTCTTCATGGCTGCCGTGAGAAAAATTCAGGCGAAACAAATCTACCCCGGCTTTGACCAGGTCCAACAAATTTTCATAGCTGCTGGAGGCTGGTCCTACCGTAGCGACGATCTTAGTATTTTGATGATCTGTGATCTTCATAGGATGCGAATAGTTAGTGTAAAAAGTACGCTAAATAAAAAGCTAATGTACAGTTAAAGTATCACAATTCAAATGAATGCTATAATTGATGGAGTAAAAAAAACGGTCAATCCCTTGGTTATACTTCCAGATATAGCGTTATTTGCAAAATATTTTTACAAATCAAAGTTGTTGATTATGTCGGACATTAAAGAAAAAGTAGTTCAAATCATTGTCGACAAGTTAGGCGTTGACGAAAGCGAAATCGCTGAAACCTCTAACTTCACCAATGATCTTGGCGCCGATTCTTTGGACACAGTTGAACTCATCATGGAGTTTGAAAAAGAATTTGATATCTCCATTCCGGACGAGGAAGCCGAAAAAATACTAACCGTTGGAGACGCGATCACTTATTTGGAATCAAATAAAGAAGATTAATTCTAATTTTTTTTCGCATTGGCCAAACGGCTTAATATCTAATTCCACAAACCTGGGGCCAGTTCTCCGGATTTGTGGAATTTTTCTTTTGGGCCTGCCTGAAAACAGCTTATATTAAAGCTTTTAGATTTCAGGTGCAAAAGAAAATTCATTGAAACAACAGCCGAGAAGTAAACAATTTGAAGGCCCGTTGTTCTTAGAGTATATTTGCATTCTCTAACCAGCGCATCAAATCACTACATCCATTATGAAGAGGGTTGTCATTACCGGAATTGGAGCTACCACACCTATTGGCAATAACATTGCTGAATATCTCGAAGGCCTGCAAAAAGGCAAGAGCGGAACGGTACCGATTACAAAATTCAATGCCGAAAAATTCAAAACCACCTTTGCCTGTGAAGTAACCGGGCTGGAACCTGAAAAATTTATGGAACGTCGCGAGTTGCGTCGACTTGACGACTTCACCATTTACGGAATGATCTCTTCCGACGAAGCTATTGCAATGTCGGGACTGGAGGAAGGGAATTTTGATCCGGACCGTGTTGGCGTAATCTGGGGTTCTGGTATCGGAGGCCTTCCAACACTGGAAGCAGAGATTGAAAACTTTGCTAATGGTGATGGTACTCCCCGTTACAATCCATTTCTGATCCCCAAAATGATCATTGATATCGTGGCTGGTCAAATCTCGATCAAACACGGTTTTAGAGGCGTTAATTACGCCACTGTTTCTGCTTGTGCATCTTCGACACATGCCATTGCCAATGCCTTCGATTATATTCGACTGGGCCGAAATGACATCGTTATTACCGGAGGTTCTGAAGCATCGATAACAAAAGTAAGTTTGGGTGGATTTAGCTCTATGAAAGCCCTTTCTACCCGAAATGATGACTACCAGACTGCTTCCCGCCCTTTCGATAAAGACCGCGACGGATTTGTACTGGGAGAGGGCGCTGGTGCCCTTGTATTAGAAGAACTTGAGCATGCCAAAAAGCGCGGCGCAACCATCTACGGAGAAGTTGTGGGAGCTGCTGCCACTGGCGATGCCTATCATATCACGGCTCCACATCCGGAAGGATTGGGAGCGCGCAATGTTATGAAATTGGCCCTACAAGATGCCAATATGAACCCGGAGGATATTGACTACATCAATGTACATGGTACATCAACACCCCTGGGAGATAAAGCGGAAACCCTTGCTATTCAAAAGGTTTTCGGAGATCATGCTTACAAACTGAATATCAGCTCCACCAAATCCATGACCGGACACTTGTTGGGGGCTGCCGGGGCTATTGAAGCTATCGCCGGCGTATTGGGCATGAATCATAATTTCGTTCCGCCAACGATCAACCACTTTACGGATGATCCGGAGCTGGACCCTAAGTTGAATCTGACCTTCAATGAAGCACAGGAACGCCAGATAAACGCTTTCCTAAGCAATACATTTGGTTTCGGAGGACATAATTCTTCCGTAATCATTCGTAAATTTGAAGCGTAATAAAGAATAGAGGGACAACGCCAAAGCAGCATGTAAACCCAAATGGTCGGGGCAAAGTAAGAATCCAATTTACCTCCTACTCTGCTCCGATACTGACAATTTATCTTCCAAGCGAAGAGTCGTCCGGTTTACAGCCTGTCATACGGCACACTTTATGTCCCGTACAGAACTACTTTCCCCGCTTTTTGCCGGGCAGAAATTAGCTCTGTTATGCTTGTAAACTATTGGCATTTGAATGCTGTCGGCCTTAATTGTGCCGCACAGTTGCGTGCTAATATTTATTTCAACTTAGGGTTGTGGTGGTGCAGTTGCTTTAACAAAGCCTGCCAAACGCCCGATTCCCGGGTATTCGGGACTTCATTAAAGCGAAACGTTTTGTCAGTAATCCGTAAGATCTTTAATTATTTCTATTCCAGAGACAAGGAATTCACACGCCGGCTATTTACCCTGCTGGGATTCATTCCGGTAAACCTCGTTCTGTTTAAACTTGCTTTCTCCCACAAATCCAATTCTACCGACAAGTCGCCCTATGCCATGCAAAACAATGAGCGCCTTGAATATTTGGGAGATGCTGTACTCGGCACCATCGTCGCCGAATACCTGTTCCGGAAATATCCCAGTGCCAATGAAGGCTTCTTAACCAAAATGCGCTCCAAGATCGTAAAGCGCAAATCCCTGAATAAGATTGGCGAAAAAATGGGCCTCGATCTCTTACTCGCCGAATACAACCAAACCCGCCTGAGCAAATCCATGCTGGGAAATGCCGTGGAAGCACTCGTTGGAGCTGTATATCTGGAGAAAGGCTATAAATCTACCCGGCGATTCGTCATCCGGAAAATCCTCAAAAACTATGTAGATGTTCACGAATTGGAACACTACGACGACAACTATAAAAGCCAGTTGCTGGAATGGTGCCAAAAACACAACAAAACCATTAGTTACAAATTATTGGCCCGCTACAAGTTTGAAAAGCGAGATCGATTTAAGGTAGCCGTTATCATTGATGGAAAGAAAATTGCTCAAGCAGACGACTTCAATAAAAAAAGTGCAGAGCAAACAGCTTCAGAGAAAGCCATGAACCAACTTGGTATCGACAGCAACGGCGAAAAGCCCGAAAAGAGTAAATAAGGGAGACTTGACAGGTCCGTAAAATATCAGTACCTTGCTGTCTATACGGGCATTCCCCGACTCTGCACCTATCAACCCAGTTTACATCTACAATTTACAAACAAAACCTTCTGCAGGTTACCTGTGTGTATATTGTTGTGCCTACTAATCAGGGTTGAGAGAAAACGCTCCGATTTACAAATTATATCCCATGAAGCAAACGAACATCAACGTTTTCATCGCTGATGATCATCCGGTTGTAGTCGCCGGTGTATCTACCCTTTTCAAAAAAGCCCCTGGTTTAAACCTGGTTGGCTCAGCCCACTCAAGCGATCAACTTTTTAACTGCCTCCCAACTGCCAGGCCACAGGTTTTACTATTAGACCTCAATATGTCCGGGCAGGACTACACCAGAAACATCAAGCAATTGCAGGAAGAATTTCCCTGGGTAAAAGTGCTGATCTATTCAGGCTACCAGTCTTTTGACCTGGCTAAATCCTTGCTAAATATGGGCGCGAAAGGCTATTTGCACAAAAGTGCCGAACCCGTGCAATTGATTGAAGCTATACAGGCCGTACATAGCGGCGAAGTCTACTACCAACCGGTGCGAAAGATCCAACCCAGAAAGAAAGACAAAAAAGCAGGCGCATTAACCGATGACTTTCAAAAGCGGCTGCGGCTTTCAAAACGCGAACAGGAAATTCTCGTTCTAATCAGCAAAGGTCTTACGAGCCAACGCATAGGAAACACCCTGTTTATTAGCAAATACACCGTCGAAACACATCGCAAAAACATCCTCCGTAAATTGGATTTAAACTCCAGTACCGAGTTGGTGAAATTTGCTATCCAACAAGGACTAGTCTGACAGACGTTCAATATCAAACCCCAAAGTAGATAAGCCACCCGCATCAAAATGGGCAACACGAATCAGGTGCTGTCCGCCGAGTTCCATTTTTATGCTATCGGTGGCCGGTGTATGTACATCCCAATGGTCCAGAATCATCTCCCCGTCCAGCCAAACCCGGATGGCATCATCTGAGCGAAATATCAAATTATACAGGCCCTTTTCGACCAGCAAATCGGTTCTGGCGAAAGTGGCAAATTGATCCGCACGCACTCCGGCAGCCGGTTCGCCCCAATCGACCAGATTCAGTTCCGGAAGGACCTTTCGCGCAAGCGGCCTTTCCTTCCATAGATCCATAAAACGACTGTATGCTTCCTGGGGGTCGCTTTCCGCATTATAATGGTACCAGCTTACCTCCCAGTTTTGAGGCAACACATAATCGGCAAACGAAAAGGCATACCCGCTTCCTTTCTTAACATATTGCCCGAATCGATCGGTAAAAGCCTCTCCAATAAACTCAAATTCCAACTTTAAATATCGAGCTTCCGGATCCTTCTTTGCTCGTAATGTTGTGGGAAAAACCCCTGTCTTCTGGTTGATGTTTGTCCACCCTTCCCCACCTGATGCTTTCCAGTTTCCGGTTTTTGGCCCCAGCAGTAAAAAGGTGTATTCGTTTCCTTCAACTTTCCGCAGCCAAATGGATGGAGATTTAAAATTATACGGCCCCCACTCATCTACCAGAATGTATGAGCGACCCCTCGGATGATCATCCGGAAGCCAGACCGTTTGAGCATCCGGCATTGGCTGTGGTACATCTACGGCCTGACTTGCTCTAAAAGTTTTCAAATCCGGTTTTTCATCCACCAGCTGATTGGAGGGCACAAAGGTTCCGGATCTCCAGAATTCGTTATTTAATACTGTCAGGCTATCGGTATCTTCAATATCAAGTGCCTGCTCATTTTCCATAAACAGATTCCACTCAAAACGGTAGTTGCTGCTTTCTATGTACCGCCTTTCGGCGAAAGCCCAAGCTTCCGGCTGAACATCACGCTCCCAAAGTTTCACCCCAATTTTATTTCCTTCAAAAAGATTCCGGATGATTTCATTGTTATTTCCGTGTTCAATAGCAACACCAAAGTCGTTTTGTTTGATCTGGTTTCGCTCAAAACGGCTGTCATAACTATAGCCCGCCCATATACCATATCGGCAATCTTCCAGTCGATTATTCGCAAAAGTGTTTCGGCTGAAAGTAGCTTCAATGCCATTTGCAGGAGCGTGTGAGAAATCATTCAACTCGACCAGATTATCGTTGCAACCGCCTTCACCGGAGTCCATGGTTTGCTGACCGGCCCACAGAAAAAAGCCATCGCCTGAATGCGTGGCAGAGTTGTACGCAAACAGGTTATCGCTGCTTTGTTCGTAACACAAAATACCCGCTGAATCCTGCCCGCGAGCATACACTCCATGACTGTATCCCCGCACATTCCAGTCGAGTTTGTTGTGCATTAATTTGTTGTGGCTGGAGCGATACAGGCCAATCCCAATCCCTGAATTAAAGCTGATATCTGAATTGTAAACCAGTCCGTTCTCACAGCGATTCAGCAGCAAACCATTTTGTCCGCCGGTAACTTTCAGGGCTTTGACGATAAAATTCGTACAGTCATTCAGATACGCGCCAGCTCCATACCGCAGCCATTCATCTGCCTCATTTTGGTGGTAATAAAGCCAGTCGTTGAGGTCTTCCCGTTCTCTGGTGCTCTTCAGGTGCTGTCGGTAGTTATAGCTAAAATTGCAATCCAGCAACTGGAGGCTATCCACCTTTTCGGCATAGAACGCCGTCTTGAAACCCTGCAAGGTTGCACCAACAATGGTAATATTTGAACCGCCTTCCACGCGGATTCCCATTCCCGAAAACAGATCCGGCCGTTTGGGGTTTTCACTTCCGATAATCAGCAGTTTACTAAGGTCGATTTTTATACCGCTTCCGCGAATGTATAACACGGCTTCCGCCGAATCGCGCAATGTCTGGAGAATTATAGTATCCGGCGCAAAAGAGGTGGATTCAGAAATAACCATTCCCGGCGAAAAGGCAGTCATTGTTTCTGATTTTTGGCAACTGTGTAGTAAAACCAAAAGAAAGGAGCAAAAGGTAAAACTGATAATTCTGAACATAGATTAAAGGTTAAAAGAAGTCTGTTTAAGCTGTCAGGTTGGGGATTTGAACCGCTTCCAGTTTATTGTCGGAGAAAGAGGTATCCGTTTCCAAAAATAGCAAACGTTTATTTTGGACCTGTCAGGTCGGCAACCTGACGGGTCGGCGACCTGTCAGGTTGCCGACCTGACAGGTTGAGTAAAAAAACTTTCCAAACAAATTCCCAATTACTTTTATTTTACCTGCATGCAAAGCTCTCCGGAATCTGTCAAAAAGCTGGTAAAAAAAGGAACCGACTGGTTTAAGTCTAAAGGCTGGAAACCTTTTCCCTTTCAAAAAGAAAGCTGGACCACCTATCTTCAGGGAAAATCCGGATTGGTAAACGCCCCTACAGGTACCGGCAAAACCTACTCCCTGGTAATCCCCGTTTTACTGGAAGGACTGGCCGAACAGGAAAAAACCGGGAAAACACCCAAAGGACTTCGAGCTGTCTGGATCACCCCCATCCGCGCATTAACCAGAGATATTCAGAAAGCAGCACAGGAAGCGGCAACCGCCCTACAATTGGACTGGCAGGTAAGCATCCGAACCGGCGATACAAAATCGCACGACCGGCGCAAACAAATACAAAAAGCACCCCAAATCCTCATCACTACTCCCGAAAGTCTTCACTTGCTTTTGGCTACCAAAAACTACCCCAACTATTTCAAAAACCTCAAAACGGTAATCGTTGATGAATGGCACGAGCTGGTAGGCTCCAAACGCGGCGTACAAATGGAATTGGCCAATTCCAGGCTAAGAGGGCTCAATCCCAGGCTTCGTATTTGGGGCATTTCAGCTACCATCGGGAATATGGAGGAAGCCATCGCTGTCTTACGAGGACAACACATCCCCAAAGAAGACTTCGTTCGTATCCGATCAAAGGTGCAAAAGAGAATAGATGTCAAAACGGTTCTGCCCGACCAGATTGAACGCTTTCCCTGGGCCGGCCACCTCGGCATTAAACTCCTGCAAAAAGTGGTACCCATTATCAACAGCAGCCGGACAACTCTCATATTTACCAATACCAGAGCCCAGTGTGAAATTTGGTACCAGCAATTGCTTGAAGCAGCCCCCGACCTGGCCGGCCAGATGGCCATGCATCACGGATCCATTAGCCGACAAATCAGAGATTGGGTGGAGAATGCCCTGCATGAGGAAAAACTCAAAGCCGTAGTTTGTACTTCCAGCCTGGATCTCGGGGTGGATTTCCGGCCGGTGGAAAGCATTGTCCAAATCGGCAGTCCGAAAGGTATCGCCCGGTTTGTACAAAGAGCCGGACGCTCCGGACACCAGCCAAAGGCCAAAAGCCGGATTTGGTTTGTTCCCACGCACTCCCTCGAACTAATCGAAGCCTCTGCTCTCCGGGAGGCCATTCGCGAAAAGCATTTGGAAAGCCGGGTCCCTCATATTCGATCCTTTGATGTGCTGGTTCAATACCTGGTGACACTGGCCGTTTCTGAAGGCTTTCGCCCAATGTATATCCTGCCCGAGGTGAGAAACACCTTTTCGTTTAGTAGCATTTCCGAAGATGAATGGGCCTGGGCTCTCGACTTTATCACTACCGGTGGAAACTCCCTGACCGCCTATGATGAATACCGAAAAGTTGAAATAGAAGACGGCATCTACCGGGTCAACTCCAAGCGGGTGGCCTTGCGTCACCGCCTGTCTGTTGGCACCATTTCCAGCGACGCATCCCTGACCATCAAATACATGAGCGGAGCCCGAATAGGTACGGTAGAAGAATGGTTCATTTCCCAACTAAAACCCGGCGACGTATTTTGGTTTGCCGGTCGATCCCTGGAGTTTGTGCGCATAAAAGATATGATGGTGCAGGTAAAAAGGAGCAAACAGAAAACCGGGAAAGTGCCTGCCTGGCTGGGGGGAAAACTCGATCTTTCTTCCCAGCTTAGCGATCATATCCGAAGTCGGATGAGTCTGCTTGCTGAACAAGAATTCCCCGACCCGGAATTGAAAAAACTCCGGCCACTGGTTGAACTTCAGGCTGAGCGTTCGGCTGTGCCCGCCGAAGACGAATTTCTCATTGAGTACTTTAAAGACCGGGAAGGATTTCACCTCATCATGTACCCCTACGAGGGCCGGTATGTACACGAAGGAATGAGCGCCCTGATTGGGTATCGGCTTTCGCAAATCCAGGCACTCAGCTTCTCTATTGCCATGAATGATTATGGTTTTGAGTTGCTTTCCGACAAACCCATCCCCATTCGTGAAGCAATTCAGGAAGGACTATTCAGTACCCAAAGCCTGGGAGAGGATATTCGGTCTGGCGTCAATGCAACTGAATTGGCCCGGCGGAAATTTCGGGATATTGCGGCTATTGCCGGACTAATCTTCAAAGGCTATCCCGGGAAGCATAAAAAAGATCGGCATCTTCAATCTTCGTCCCAATTGTTCTTTGAAGTTTTCTCCGACTACGAACCCAATAACTTATTGCTGTTACAAGCTTATGAGGAAGTCATGACCTTTGGGCTGCAGGATATCCGACTCCGGCAGGCGCTCGATCGCATTTCCGGGCAAAAAATCATTGTAATGGAACCAGACCGGGCCACCCCTTTCTCTTTTCCAATAATTGTGGATCGACTGCGCGAAAAAATGAGTTCCGAAAGATTGGCCGACCGGATAAAGAAAATGAAACTCGTCATCGAAACATAATTTTCAAAATCTGTATCTTCAAGAAAAACCCCTATGAAAACCAGTCAAATCTTATCTTATCCTGCGATCATTGATCGGATAAAAGCAGCCTTCTTCGACAGCCTTTTTCTTGTCCTCGTGATTTATATTTTGTCTTTAACCACACAAAATATTCAGATTGAATCGAATGCCTTCCGCATCATAGGAATTGGGTTTATACTATTAATGTATGATCCACTCTTTACCCATTTTTCAGGTGGAACTATTGGGCATCATTTTACCGGTATTCGCGTAAAGCAGGAGAAGAATCCAAATCTAAACATCACACTACCCAAAGCGATTCTTCGTTTTATTTTAAAAGCAAGTCTCGGCTGGATTTCCCTCTTAACCGTTTCTGGTGATTCCGCAAAAAGGGCCATTCACGACAAAGCCATTGGGTCTGTAGTCGTTCGCGCCTGAGCGTGCTTTTTTTGAAAAAACCCTACATTCGCCGGAAGGCAAAAAAAAATAAACAGATGAAGACATTACTCCTCGCTTTCTGCCTGTTCTTTAGCCTGAATCAGGTATTTGCACAGCAATTTGAAGTACCTTCTGACTACAAACTCGAAACCGCAGAAGATTTTGCTTTTTACGAAAGACAGGTAATTGCCTGTGTCGATTTCCTCAACAATACATCTCCGAAGGAACAGCAGGAAAAGCGGCAGGAAGCTTCAGCCTTTTTGCTCCAATGGCTTATGGGCGCACCCAATGTCACCGTAGAATTAAACGAGCATTTCATCACTTTCGCAGAATCATCCCCAGAGCTGCTTTCCATCTACCTCGGAGGATGGACCCGACATGCGCTCCTCACCGGTGAAAAGACAAATTTTGCAGGCAATCTCGCCGGACTGGAAGCGGTGATCAACTACTACAACCGATATCGTGCACTCCTGAATAAAGACCGCAATGTGGAAAAGTTCATCAAGATGCAAGAGAAGGGCAAACTGGCAGATTATATTCGAAAGTATACATAAATTAACCTGGCAGGACATCGAATTGGATCGATGTTACGTTGAAGAAAGTGGAACAAACTTAATTCCCAAAATTTCAACCAAATGCAAAGACTCCTGCTATTATCTATTCTCGGATTACTCCTGGCATCTTCCTGTTCGAAAGAATACGCAAACTACGCCCTTGATAATGGCTTTGCGGATCCATCCCCTGCTACCGGTGACAATTACGAAGATCTGGAGGAAAATCCATTCATTGATGTTTCCGAACAGGCTGTTTCTACATTTTCCATTGATGCAGATGGTGCCTCTTATACCAATATGCGCCGCTTCATCACTCAGGAAAACCAGCTTCCGCCCAAAGCAGCTATTCGCACGGAAGAACTGATTAACTTCTTTAATCTCGACTATCCATTCGATGGAGGAGCACACCCGGTTAGTCTGAATGGAGAAGTGGCTACCTGTCCCTGGAATACCGACAACAAACTCATCCGAATCGGTCTCAAAGGCAAGCCAATTGCGGAAGAAGATCTGCCCCCCTCAAACTACGTTTTCCTCATCGATGTTTCAGGCTCCATGAATTCGGAGGACAAACTGGATTTACTCAAACAAGGCTTCAAGCTTTTTGTAAACACCATGGACGATGCCGACCGCATTGCAATCGTAACTTATGCAGGCAGTGCAGACATAGTCCTTGAATCTACTTCAGGTGCTCAGAAAAGCAAGATTATCAAAGCCATCGACAAGCTTGGCGCAGGCGGAAGTACAGCCGGAGCGGAGGGCATTGTAACTGCCTATCAGATTGCTGAAGCATACAAAGTTCCCAACGGAAACAACCGGATCATTATCGGTACCGATGGTGACTTCAATGTTGGAATTACCGATCATGATGAATTGATCGACCTGATTGAAGAAAAGCGGGAATCCGGTATTTTCATTACTGTTTTGGGCGTTGGTCGTGGCAATCTGAACGACGCTACGCTTGAGCAAATCGCCAATCACGGAAACGGCAACTACGAGTATCTCGACAAGTTGGAACAGCTGAAAAAGGTGTTCATTTATGAAGCCAATAAATTCTACACAGTAGCGAAAGACGTTAAAGTCCAGGTAACTTTCAATCCGGAAATCGTAGAAGCTTATCGCCTGATCGGATATGAAAATCGACTGCTTGCTGAAGAGGACTTTGAAGACGACACCAAAGATGCCGGAGAAATAGGTTCCGGACAAAGCATCACGGCCTTGTATGAGATCGTGCCTGCATCAGGCGGCAACACCGAAGACATAGAAGCCTTCACCATCGATTTCAACTACAAATTGCCCGATGCAAACAGCAGCATCCCTATGGAATTGGACATTTATGACAACAATACTTCTTTTGAGGATGCATCCGATTTTATGCAATTTACAGCTTCCATTGCGGCATACTCCATGTTACTGACAGATTCTCAATATACCGGAAGCAGCACTTACAACAGCGTAATTCAGTGGCTCAACATGGCTGAATTGACCGACGAGCATTTCCTCAAAGCCGAATTTCAAAACATTGTTGAAGCGGCTCAAGGATTGTAAATGAACTTCAAAGATCCCCGGTATTTGCTTAACGGTATGCCCAGGCAACAACTGGCCTGGCAGGAATTGCAGCAACTGGGGATCTTTGAAAACCTATCTGATTACGACCCCGTTTTAGCCGGGACGATTCCCCTGGAGATCGATATTCCTGAAAGCGACCTCGATATTCTTTGTGAGGTAGCTGATCTGGCGGCTTTCGCCGAAAGGCTTTCTGCACTTTACAGTCACTTCCCGCAATATAAAACCCAGCAAATCTCCATCCGGGGGCGGGAATCTCTTATTGCTTGTTTTCGGGGTCTCCATTTTGAGATTGAGATCTTTGGTCAAAATCTTCCGGTTGTACGGCAGGATGCTTACCGCCATCTCCTTATTGAGCACCAACTCCTCCGAAAGCATGGAGCTGATTTTCGGGAACAAGTTATAGCCTTAAAAAGGTCGGGACAAAAGACAGAGCCTGCATTTGCACAAATATTGGGCCTGGACGGAGATTCTTATGAGGCGTTATTCGCATTGGAATAAATTAAACGTTTATCTTTTTGGACCTGTCAGGTCGGCAACCTGACGGGTCGGCGACCTGTCAGGTTGCCGACCTGACAGGTTGAAAAAAACAACACCTAATGCCTCCTTCCAACCAATCTTTTCGGTTATTGTATGAGCAGTATTCAGACCTGGTTTTCAATCTGTGTCTAAACTACCTGCAAAACGAAGCGGATGCGGAGGAAGTCACTCAGGATGTCTTTCTAAAAGTATATCAAAACATCGACCACTTCCGGGATGATTCCAGCCTCAAAACCTGGATTTACCGCATCGGTATCAACAAATGCCTGGATTTTCTGAAAGCAAAAAAGAGGCGCAAACGTTTTGGAATTCTGCTGCCGCTTTTTTCAGGTCCTACAAGTGAAACGCTAAAGGCTGGTTCCGATTTTCGGCATCCCGGCATCCAGTTGGAAGATCAGGAGGCTTTACAACAACTCTTCAAACACATCAACGACCTCCCGGAAAAACAAAAATCAGCCCTTATCCTCAAAGCCATTGATGGCCTTTCTCAAAAGGAAATTGCAGGCATTTTAAAGACAACCGAAAAAGCTGTGGAATCGCTTCTTTCCCGCGCCCGAAAGAATCTTCAAAAAAAGATTGACCAAAGCGAAGGAAAAAACTAAAAGAATCGTCAAACTCTTAGAGATGAAAGAAACAGATCCAACAAATCAACTAAAAAGGATTAAAAAGGTAAGCGCGCCACCCTTCCTTTTTACGCGGATCGAGGCAAAAATCGAAGCTCGGGAAAAAAACCGCCTACCCATTAGTTGGGCATTCGGCGGAAGCCTGGCATTGGGAATACTGCTTTGCCTGAATATTTTCCTGATTATTAACAGTTCTGAGCCTAATCATCAGAATAATCAAATCAATTCTGTGGCCGATGCCCTGGAATTAAACACATCAAACCAACTCTATTATGAATAAAACGAAGTGGTTAGTTGTTGCCCTCTCTTTGCTCGTCCTGCTTAATCTGGCACTGATGACCTTTCTGTTTTTTAAGCCCGGCCCACCGCCTCATCTGCCAAACCCACAGGTCCGGGAAATCATAATCAGCCAGTTGAACTTTAACGACCAACAAGCTGCAGATTACGAAAAACTGATCCGCGAACACCAACAGCAAATTCGCGAAAAGCAGGAAGAAATTCGCCAACTAAAACAAGACCTGTACAAACAGCTAATCAGCGAAGATTTGCAACGAAAAGAAAACATTATCGAGCATCTGGGCAGCCTTCAAATGGAAATTGAACAGGTTCATTACAATCATTTTGAGTCTATAAAAGAATTGTGCACACCCGACCAACTACCTGCATTTGAGCAACTTAGCGAAGATCTTGCACGACTGTTTGCTTCGGGTGCTCCCCGGCCTCCCCAATAACTTTTCCAAAAAAATAAACCCCGGGCGAAGGATTAGAGTCTAAGGATCGTCTAAAGACCAAAATCCCTAATAATATGCTATCCAAAACATCATTTTCGCTTAACACCCTCTCCGCCTTTCTCCTTTGTTTGTTTGTATTGACAAATGCCTGTAAAAAAGACGATCCCGATCCATGCGACTTGCAAACCTGGTTTCTCGATGCAGATAGCGACGGACTCGGAGATCCAGATACAAGCATTCAGGAATGCCAACAACCCGATGGCTATGTTGCCAATAATGAAGACACTGATGACTCACACAATGACAACAGCACCGCCATTGACGAGACCTTTAATGGACGCATCGACCTCAACAGTCTGTATAATTATGCCAATCAGCCAATTCCCAATTACATAAACAAGGACAACACCAATGTAAATCCGATCACAGATGCAGGTGCGACCCTGGGTAGGGTCTTGTTTTACGATCGCGGCTTATCGGCAGATTACAGCACCGCCTGTGCCGACTGCCACCAACAAGCTATTGCCTTCTCCGATCCGGAGATACTTAGTGAAGGAGCCAATGACCAAACAGGCAGGCATTCCATGCGCCTGATTAATGCTCGTTTTAGCGAGGAGATCCGGTTCTTTTGGGACGAGCGTGCTGCTTCGCTTGAGCAACAAACCACCATGCCAATCCAGGATCACGCAGAAATGGGTTTCAGTGGTCTCAATGGGGATCCGTCGCTTGATGACCTTATCGATCGCCTGGAAGCCACCGACTACTACCAGGAACTGTTTAACTATGTTTATGGCACGCCCGAAGTCACTGAGGTGCGAATCCAAAGTGCGCTGGCTCAATTTGTGCGCAGCATCCAGTCTTTCGATAGTAAATACGATGCCGGGCTGGCAGGCACCAACAATATTCTCCAGCCTTTCCCCAATTTTACCCAGCAGGAAAACCAGGGCAAACAGCTCTTTCTTGCGCCACCCGTTTTCAATCCTGCCGGAGAGCGGGTCGATGGCGGGCTCGGCTGCCAGGGATGCCACCGCGGCCCGGAATTTGATATCGATCCGGCATCGCTCAACAATGGCCTGATCCGTGTCGCCAACAATCCTGACCTCACTGACCTGACAGTTACCCGGGCACCAAGCCTTCGAGATCTTTTCAAGCCAGACGGAACAGAAAATGGTCCTTTCATGCACGATGGCAGTCTGGCTACCATGGAGGAAGTACTCGACCACTACAACGAGCTCGTTTTTGATCCCGGAGTAAATAATGCACTGGATGTACGCCTTCGCGGCGGCGGCCCAAATGGTCCCGGACAAAAGCTTCAAATGACAGATGGTGAAAAAGAAGCAGTTATCGCTTTCCTTAAAACACTCGCTGGAAGCGATGTCTACACCAATGAAAAATGGAGCGATCCGTTTTAGATTTGCTAAACGTTTATTTTGGACCTGTCAGGTCGGCAACCTGACGGGTCGGCGACCTGTCAGGTTGCCGACCTGACAGGTTGAAAACGAGTGCTCCCAATTTTTCGCCCTACACAGATGCTTTTTTGACTTTCGTCGAATGGATTTCCTCAAAATGGTTTTAATACCTACCTTAAATAAAACCATTGAACCCTGAAAACAGACACGCATAGCGACAAAACCATTTGGGCCGGACATCCACAACGAGGATTTCTCGTCAAACAACCAAATACCTCCGGTTTTATAAATTTCATTGCCGGCCCTGCTTCTATGGTCTTTTTCACCTTCGGGATCGCGGCAGCGGCAGGCGGCTTAAGTCTGCTCATTTTTCAGGCTTATTTCTTTGTTAGCTTTTTCCTGGTTCTTATCCTGACCTCTTTCGTAGGATTCCTGCCCAACCTGTTTGACTTTATGGGACGAAATAAAACGTCCTATCGAGTTACAGAAAACTATTTCATTTTCACGCTCAATAAATTTGGGCTGGGCAAAAGCCGGGTTTACTATATACCCCATACAGATATCTGGAAAATAACCTACGAAGAATACGGCGACAAAAGCGGAACCATTCATATTCTAACCCGCTCCAAGCCCCGATTTAGAACCTACAATTATAAAGAACATACATTCCGTCCGCATCCTACTTTTGAGCACATTCCCAGAGTGATTGAAGCCTTCAAAAAAATCGAAGCCGCCTGGAAAAAAAGGCAAAACCACCAACCACCTCCGCCGGCGATGGAAATCGTACAAAAGGACTTAAAACAAACAAACAAAAGGCGCGTGATGCAACTGATACAGGGGGCCGTCCTGCTTACCTTTCTTTTGTACACCATTGATTACTTCTTTCTTCCCACCAAACAAAAGACAGAAACCATCGTAAAGACAAATCGCCTGAAAAGTCCAGGAATACTTGATTTTGACGACCAAAAAGACCTTGGAGGGAACTATAAAACAGAATCAGGAATACGCTTTTCTACCCGCCAATACTGGTATCCCGAATTTATAAACAAACCAGCCACCATTAAACATTCGCCCATTTTCAGGTCGGTAAAAAAAGTAGTGATCAATAACAGGGATTATTCGTTAGAACTCATGTCAGATTTGCATTTCCCCCTTGGGATGTTTCATTTGCTTTCGCTCCTGATTATTGCCGGCAGTCTGGGTTTTTTGTTTGCCTGGAAAGATCCGCCGGATCAGGTCCTTTTTCAGGTGGCAATCCTCAATGGGTTCTTTTTGGTTTTTAGTTTGGTCCTTTGGATCGTTTTCGGATAAAAATCGGATGTCTATTTTGTAATTTTAACTTTGCCCCAACCCCCCAAAGAATAATTGCATGAAGGTCTTGTTAATCATCCTTGCCGTTTTCCTGTTGCTGATTTTTTTGCTGTTCCTCTACATGCAGAGTCCGCAATTTGGCGGACGCATTAAAAGGAAACACAAAGAATTATACAAACGATCCAGACAATGGAACGGCAACAACTTCGACAACTCCAAAGCAGTAGATATGGATGTGGGTATCACCCAAATGCCCCATCTGATCCGCAAGATGTATTTCGGGCGCATCGATAAAATGCCATCCCGCCCTATTCCGGTAGTACCTCTTGAGCGAGAACGTTTCCTTAGCAACACATCCAAACCTAAGTTCATTTGGTATGGACACTCGGTACTACTCCTGCAGATAGCAGGAAAAAATTTCCTGATCGATCCTATGTTTGGCCAAAATGCTTCTCCAACCGCCCCTGTTGCTACTCCTAGATTTAGCATGAATACCCTGGCATTAATAGATAATCTGCCCCCTATTGATGCCGTATTCTTGACCCATGATCATTACGATCATTTGGACTTTGCCAGTTTTAAGGTTTTGAAACATAAAGTCCGGAAATTTTATGTGGCGATGGGAGCTGCACGTCACCTGGAGCGATGGGGCGTAAACCCACAACACATTCGGGAATTTGACTGGTGGGAAGAAATGCAGCTCGGAAACATTCTGATAGCCTTCACCCCGAATCAGCACTTTTCCGGACGAGGATTCAACGATCGCACTAAATCCCTTTGGGGGGGATGGGTTTTCAAAACTGAAACCCACAGCATCTACTGGAGTGGAGATGGTGGCTACGAAGACCATTTCAAAGCAGTAGGTGAAAAGTATGGCCCCTTTGACTGGGGATTTATGGAATGCGGCCAATACTACAAACTCTGGAAACCCATCCATCTATTTCCTGAGCAAACAGCCAAAGCTGCCATCGACGCACAAGTGAAACTTTCTATCCCTGTTCATTGGGGAGGATTTGCCCTGGCTCCACATCCCTGGAAAGATCCCATTCAACGATTTGTAAAAGCATCCCGCGAAAGCGGCATAAAAATATGCACTCCCCAAATCGGCGAACTGGTTGTCATGGGCGATGAACCCAAATCCAAAGCCTGGTGGGAAGAATATTAAACCCAAACTCATGAAACCAGATAGAGACTTGCCACTCGACATCAATATGTATATCAAACAGTTTCCGGAAGAGGTACAGGAAAACGAACAATCATAAACAAATTACACCTTATAACATCCCTCTTGTTTCTTGCCGGATTTTTCTTTCCTGCGGTACAACTAAATGCACAACCCGATAGAAAGGGAAATACGCAATCCGATACAACCGCGCACCAATTAATTTCTCCCTTTTATCAGGTCGAAAATTCGCTGGGATTGCAGTTTACCGGTGGTCTTTCCAAAGGTCCTTTCCTCGGGCTAAGTCTGACAAAAGCCCTCTATACTTTTGGAGAGGGAAGCAGCCATGGGATGGGTGCCGGACTAGGCGCTGAATACGACTTTCGTCGAAAGACACTAAGCCCTAAACTGGACTTTTGGTTTAATGGATTTGCCTATTTCATCGGTGGCCATATTGGAGGAAGTGCCTATTATTATCGAGGTGTTGCAGATCAGGGAATGATCCTTCGTCCGATGGCAGGATTAAATTTCTACAAATTATCGCTCGTATATGGAATCAATCTTTACTTCGGACGAGAATACCCGGCCCTGAGCAGACACAGCATTGGCCTGATCTACTACTTTTCTGCCTGGAAATTCGACCAATAGCTATTATTTCAGACAGACGGTTCATTTCCACGCATCTCAACTCCCTGTTAAAGTGTTGTTCCTAAAAACAGAAAAAATGAAAGAGATCGCCCCGAAAGTTTACCACATTCCCCTTATGCCCCGAAACAGCATCAACGTCTATTTGGCAGAAGGGTTCCTGTTTGACGCAGGCATTAAAAGCTCCAAAAAGAAGTTGATCAGGAAGCTGGGAAACACCTCCCTGCATACCCATGTCCTAACCCATGCTCATGCAGATCACCAGGGCAGCAGCAGCGCTGTTTGCCAACACTTTAACATTCCCTTATGGTGCAGCGAGCAAGAAAAGGCTTTCGCCGAAAGCGGAGACGTAACCCGACAATATCCCGATCCCAATCACCTTATATCCCGGCTGCAGCGCCGTTTTTGGTCAGGGGAAGGGCATCCGGTTTCGAAAACACTGAAAGAAGGAGATAAACTGGGCAACTTTACGGTCATTGAAACACCCGGCCACTCACAAGGACACCTCTCCTTTTTCCGGGAAAACGACGGTTTATTGATCGTTGGGGATGTAGCCACTAATATGAATCTGCTAACAACCTTCGCAGGTTTGCACGAACCGCCGGCCATCTTCACACTCGACAAAGAAACCAATCGAAATTCTTTGAGAAAGCTGGCAGCTCTAAAACCAAAAATTTTATGCTTTGGCCACGGACCGGTCTTGGTCAATGATGGAAAATTTGAACGATTTGTGGCTAAGTTATAGATATTCAACACAAACAACAAAAACCAACTAACATTAATCATTTGATCTTAAATGAGTATATTTAAGCCATTTAGATCAAAATAGACTAATTAATGGCGTTATTCAATATCACTGAAGAGCAAATTCTTGACCGGATAAGGTTTGAAAATCCATGGTGGATTGATGGCAAAATTGATGATTTCTACCAAAAGATGAAGAGAAGGTTATACTTCTCCAGGTTTTTTCCTTTGGTACAGAATAATGAAATTAAAAGAGCCGCTGTCCTTATGGGCCCCAGAAGAATTGGTAAAACCGTCTTGATCTTTCATACCATTCAAAAACTAATTGATGACGGAATAGATCCCAAGAAGATCTTCTACCTTTCAATTGAAACTCCTGTCTTTAACGGCATCGGAATAGAGAAATTATTTAATTTTTGCCGAAAGGCCGTTGGAAAAGAGGATGACCTTAGGGGCTATTATGTCTTCTTTGATGAAGTTCAATACCTGAAAGATTGGGAAATCCACCTAAAGTCATTAGTGGATTCATATCACCACGTTAAATTTGTAGTCTCCGGTTCAGCTGCCGCCGCATTAAAATTGAAAAGTACAGAATCTGGTGCAGGAAGGTTTACAGATTTCACTTTACCTCCCTTAACTTTTCACGAATACATTCATTTAAAAGATCTGGAGCACTTAATAATCCCTAAAAACAAAACATGGAATGATCGTTCCATAACTGTATTTAACACGATTAATATCCAAGAGGTAAACAAACACTTCCTCAATTACATCAATTATGGTGGATACCCTGAAGTTTCTCTCTCAACAGAAATCCAGCAAAACCCCGGCAGATATATAAAAAGTGACATTATAGACAAAGTACTACTTAGAGACTTACCCAGTCTATATGGAATCCAGGACGTTCAGGAACTTAATTCTCTATTCACCACTATCGCATTTAATTCAGGAAATGAATTTTCTTATGATTCACTATCCACTACCTCGGGAGTATCAAAAAATACAATTAAAAAATACGTAAGTTATCTGGAAGCAGCTTTCTTAATACGGGTAGTCAATAGGGTAGACTTAAGTGGAAAGAAGTTTAAACGGGCAAACTATTTTAAAATCTACCTTACCAATCCATCTTTGCGAAGTGCCCTGTTTTCTCCCATAAACCCTACTTCAGAAACAATGGGGAATATGGTTGAAACTGCCATTTTCTCACAATGGTTTCATAGACATTGGCAAACACCATACTATGCAAGATGGAAGGGGGGAGAGGTCGACATCGTAGGTTTATCTTCAGAAAAGCTGAAACCAGTTTGGGCTGTGGAAATAAAATGGTCAAATCGTTACTTTAAGTACCCTGGAGAATTAAAAAGTCTGCAACACTTCCTATTAAAAAATAAACTTCAGCGTGCTATCATAACAACTATAGACATAACAAATAAAGTCGAACAGAAGGGATTAATTTATGACTTTATGCCTTCTTCCCTATACTGTTACACCATTGGGAAAAGAACCCTTGACTAGTGACCGTTTTTCCAAAAAGGCCTAAACATTCAACTAAACCCGAATCAACGATAGTTTGTAACTTTATCAGGTGGAAGATCAAATACTAGCCTTCATCAACCAAAACGGGGAATTAAAGCCCGAAGAAGCCCGGCAGATTGCTCGCCTCCTGGATGTCAGGTCCTATCCGAAAGGAACGGTCCTTTTGGAAGAAGGAGAAATCTCACGCGAATGCTTTTTCATACTAAAAGGCTGCATCCGCAAATATCACCTGGTTGACGGACTGGAAAAAACGACTGCTTTCTATACCGAAGAAGAAGCCGCCGTTTCTTTTACCAGTTATGGACAAAGTGTGCCGGCTGATCATTTTTTTGCTTGTGTGGAAGATTGCCTGCTCATCGTTGGAACCCCCGAACAAGAAGAACGCATGTACAAAGAATTTCCCGATTTGCTGGAATTCACGCGCAACATCATGCAACAGGATCTGGGCAAAACGCAAAACGACCTGGCAGCATTTATTTCCTCCTCTCCGGAAGAAAGATATCTCAAGCTCCTCAAAAACAAACCCGAGCTGGTAAGTCGGGTACCCCAACATCAATTAGCCAGCTATATTGGGGTTACCCCCGAATCCTTTAGCCGAATCAAAAAACGGCTCATGAAGAAAGCCTGAGCTTTCCGCCTTTTATCAGCAACCAAATCGCAAAGACCAACTCACCCGCAGCCATGGGTACACTAAGGATCTTTTCCATTAGGGCAATTTGTGCCTCCTGAGCCGGGAGCAACCAATAGCCAGCATCTACCAGCACGTATCCGATTGCAGCGATAATCATTAGTACACCCAGCCATTTCGGAATGTAATCCGCCCGAAGCATAAGGTATCCCGTTACCAGCAAATGAAATCCGAAGACGATCAGTCCCAGAGACCATATTCGCTGAAAAGCGGAAAAAAAGAAAGCTACAAAGGAGGCAGATTGTTCCGGTTCAAAACCCATGGATAAAAAGCTTCCATTACAGATACCCGGAATCAATGCCAGGCAAAATATAGCAATGCCCAGGATGGCCGTATACATAAGTCGAAGCCAGCCTCCCAGCAATGATAGTTGCTTATTCACCGGACTCAGGTAAACGTAAAACGCCCAGGCTACAATGATATCAAGCAAAAAGATGAGCAACCAGCCAGCCACTCCGGCACGGAATAGTCCCTCCGATTCCCGGATGTTTAATACACTCCCAGAGAGGTTCTCCATATCAATAAGGGGATTGATGAAAACCCCGATAGACAATCCGGCAGCAATAGCCATGAGCAACAAAGCGATACCGGCGGTGCGTGCAACAAACTTTCCCGAAAACTGAAATACTTGTAATTTATCCACTGTAAATAATTTTAGACAAAGATCAGGGCGTAATTTGAGTTCCGCATTGACTTTGGGTAAGAAATGAGCAAGATTTACCAAAAAAAACGAATTAGCCTTAACTTGATGAATTAAACTGCAGCGAAATGAATGCATCCATCTGGAAAAAACTTCAAGCGTATAGCACTGAAAAGCTGCTCCACAAAGATGAGTACTTTGTTCGGGAAGGCCAGTATGTAAAAAGCATTGCTTTTGTAAATGACGGAATGCTGCGTTCTTATCAAATTGATTATAAAGGCAATGATATAACCACTAACTTTTTTCCTGCCGGAAAATTCTGCAGTTCCTATTACAGTCTTTACAAGGAAGCCCCTTCCTTCGAAAACGTGGTCGCCCTCACAAAAACGAAACTACTCCTTATTCCCTATGCCCCGCTTATGGAAGCCTTCGAACACGATCTTGAGGTTATCACTTTCAACCGAAAGTCGGTAGAAGAAGTGTGTATTCAGAAGGATATCCGCATTGCTAAAATGCTACAACTGGATGCTAAAAACAGGTATCTGTGGTTCCAGGAATCACATCCGGAGGTCATGAAAATTGCGCCCCTAAAACACATTGCCAGCTATCTGGGAATTAACCCGGAGACCCTTAGCAGGGTCAGGAGGGAGATCATTTCTTGACATATGTCAATTTTTCTGATTCGCAAACCAACCACCTTTGTAGAAACAGAAAAACAATGAAATATCAGATTAGCAAACCCCTTAGATTCGCAGATGGAGATGGTTTTCTGCATGGATTTTCCACCGGAGAAGTAAAAGTCAAATCCCGTTTCAAAACAGCTCGTTTCGGACAGCAACTTTCCAAGCTTGATTTCCTGTTCGACAGATCCTGGACCGACTTTATGCCCATAATGGTTTGGGTGATTCAACATCCCGAAGGATTATTTGTCGTCGACACCGGTGAAAATGCCCAGGTATCCGATGAAGGATATTTTGACCAGGAAAGTGCCTTTGCACGATTCATAAATACACATTACTTCTCTTTTGATGTTCGGCCGGAGGAGGAGGTAGGTCCGCAACTCAACAGATTGGGTTTTGAAGAGAAAGACCTCAGCAGTATCATTCTCACGCATTTACACCTCGATCATTTTGACGGACTCAAACATTTCCCCAATACGCCAATCCTGGTACATGACTATGAATGGGATCATCAGGATTTTGCGCTCCCAAGCCTATACCCCGATTGGTTTGAACCCAAACAACTAAAACTGCAGCAAAAAGCCTCCACCCCATTTCGGGCGCAGAAAAAGATCACCCAATCCGGAGAGGTATCACTGGTGTACAGTCCGGGTCACACGCGTGGCCATTGTTCCGTTTTAGTTAAATCGAACGATATGCATTTTTTCATTGCCGGAGATGTCACTTACACACAGGATCAATTACTGCAGGAAACCCAGGCAGGTGCGCATCAGGATTTTAAGATGTCCAAACAGACATGGAAGCAGATAAAAACCTATGCCAATTCACACAAGTTGATCTATCTTCCCTCCCACGATCCGGAGTCGGTAAATCGCCTGAAGGAAAATGATTATCTCTCTATAAATTGATATGAATATAAAGCTGCTGCTTTCTTCTTTAATTGCTTTGGGACTTTTGAACTGTCCCCGTCAAAAGGATGATTACGATGTTGAAACCATCCTCTGGTCAGCCGATTACAGTCCGGATGGAAAAGAAATTGCCGTGGGTGGCAATCATCAAAAGCTGTTCATTTTGGATGCCCAAAACCTGGAAGTCAAAAAGGAAATCGCAACACCAAACACCATCACCTGTTTAGATTGGCACCCGGATGGTAAACGGATAGCAGTAGCCGTTCAGATCGCTGAGTCTGGTCCCTTCCTTTACAATACCCAAACCACCGAACACATCTTTCTGGACAGCATTTCCGTAGTGGGTGCCCGGGCAACAGCCTGGAGTCCCGACGGAAACACCCTGGCTGTGGGTGATAATGAAGGATTCCTTTTATTGTATCAAAAAGACGGAAGCCTGATTCAGAAAATGAAAGTCGAAAAAATCATCACCGGCCTCAGCTGGCATCCAACCCAAAACTTAATAGCTACCAGTGGTTCTCAAATCAGCCTGGTCAATCTGGATACCGAAGAAATTGAATCATTCCCCCTAAGGGAAGAAGAAGTACTCTATCTCTGTGTTGACTGGCATTGGAGTGGTCTGTTTTTCGCAGCCGGGGACTATGGTGATTTTGAAAAGGATTATCCCCCAATGCTTCACTTTATTCATCCATTTGACGGGCCCAAAATGAAATCAGAAATTGGCAGTAAGTTAGAATATCGCTCGATACAATGGGAAGAAGGACAGGCAAACATTGCCACTGCCAGCGATGGCCTTCGCATTTGGGAATTCCGCAATCCGTGGGCTAAGGTTTTGAAACACAAAAAATCATCGCCGCCACTTTGGGGACTGGACTGGAATCGGGATGGCACCCAACTAGTAACCACTAGCGGAGGTGGTGAGGTAATTCTTTGGGATCAGCAATTCAAAGAAGTCAAACGCGTGGTCCTGAAATAAACGTTTGTGGGTTTCTCCCCGGCATCTATCTAAGTTTTTTGAATCATCCCTGGCTTTTTGGGTTCTTGCAAGAAGAAAACATCACCCAACATGAAAGCCATTCTTTGCCCAAAATACGGTCCGCCGGAAGTTTTGCAACTCGCTGAAGCCAAGAAACCAAAAGTTGGCAAAAAAGACGTACTCATTCAGGTAAAAGCAACTTCGGTTACGGTAGCCGATACGCGCTTACGAGCTTTCCGGGTTCCGGCAATCGCCTGGATTCCTGCCCGCCTTTTCCTGGGTGTTTTCCGACCCCGCAAAAAGATTATTGGCTCCGAGCTTTCAGGTATTGTCGTAGAAACCGGTTCGGAGGTAAGTCGCTTCCGGAAAGGCGACGAAGTCTTTGCCGAGACACTTACCCGTTTGGGGGCTTACGCCGAATTTGCAGCTGTGGCTGAAGATGGTGTCATTGCTCATAAGCCCGCCAACCTCTCTTTTGCAGAAGCGGCTACTATGCCGGTTGGCGCCCGAACTGCCTTATTCTTTATTCGATTTTGTGGTGTCAAGCCCGGCAAAAAGGTGTTGATCTATGGTGCTTCAGGCAGTGTTGGTTCTTATGCCGTTCAACTAGCCAAACATTTTGGTGCAGAGGTCACAGGCGTATGCAGCACCAAAAACCTGGAACTGGTCAAATCTATCGGGGCCGATGCGGTCATTGATTACACCAGAGAAGACATGGCACAGCATCCCAAAAAGTATGACATCATTATTGAGGCGGTAGATAAATGTCCCTTCCCGATTTTAAATACCCTCCTCAAAGACGATGGCACTTTTATCAACATAACCAACCCGCTGAAGACCATTCCCATGATGCGGGCTTCCCGAAGGAGCAATAAAAAGGTTTATGCCGCCAAAAGCCTGCCCAAAACCTACGAAGACCTGATTGAGATTAAAAAACTGGCAGAAGCCGGCGCGATAAAACCCGTCATTGAAAAGACCTATCAACTGGAAGAGATCGTAGAAGCTCACAGACATGTCGACTCCGGCAGAAAGGTGGGGAATGTGGCGGTGCAAGTGTCTAAATGTACTGTCACTCAAACTTCAGGGCACTCTTAATATTGATAATTAGTATAATCCTGTACCACTATTTGCCCCTGGTTCTCTGCTCCACCTCCCGATTCCTATCGGGTTGAAGGGGGAGCTGTCCGCTTTTAGCGGGCTGAGGGGGAGAAACCCCAGGTTATGACTTAATTGTATTTGCCTCCGGCGGCTTCTTTGCCTTGATGCAAATGAAGCAACCTGCCTGCCATACTGGCAAAGTAGGCGGGATAAAATAAGGCCGGATAAAATACCCAAAGGT
>JAAEZH010000049.1 GCA_018222965.1 Bacteroidota bacterium | reverse complement strand
TTTTGACTTGCAGCGCAGCGTTAAAAATAAAATACAGCCTTGATCTTTGCTTCATTTGCATCAAGGCAAAGAAGCCGCCGGAGGCAAATAAATTTAAGTCAGAACCTGGGGGGTCTCCCCCTCAGCCCGCTAAAAGCGGACAGCTCCCCCTCGAGAGGAGGAGCAGAATGCCATGCACAAATAGTGGTAATGGATTAAACTTTTTATCAATATGAAAAGTGCCCCGAAGTTTATGTGCCAGTACATCTATCCTCTATCCTCCACAAACTTATACCCAACCCCTCTAACGGAGAGAAAATGCTGCGGGACTTTAGGATCTTCCTCAAAATACTTTCTGAAGGAGAGGATAAAGTTATCAATGGTTCTGGTAGAGGGATAGACATCATATCCCCATACAGATTGTAGGATTTGCTGTCGGGAAACAACTTCATTTTTGCGATCGATCAGCAACTTCAGGAGCATGGCTTCTTTCTTGGTAAGCGTAAATGAACCCGGATTCCCTTCTGCCTGATAGGTTTTAAAATCTACCTTGTTGTTTCCAAAGCTGTAAGAAGTCAGTGACTCCTCGTTGGGTTTTGTAGTGCGCTTCAGCAGGTTTCTTACGCGAAGCAGCAATTCCTCCAGATGAAAAGGTTTAGTCAGGTAATCATCTGCTCCCCGCCGCAATCCGGCTATTCGGTCGGCTGAGGTATCTTTTGCCGTAAGGAAAATAATGGGCACTTCGAGGTTGGACAGTCGGATTTGTTCACAAACCTGAAAGCCGTCCAGTTCGGGAAGCATGACATCCAGAATAATCAGGTCAAAATGCTGTTCCCTAAAGAATTTGATGGCTTTGCGGCCGTCTTCAGCTGCAATAACTTCATAGTCTTCCATCTCCAGGTTGATTCGAACGACTTCGCGAATATTTTCTTCATCTTCTACGAGCAGGATGCGCATTATCAGGGAATTTACAGGATTACAAGGTTTACTGATGGAGGGGCAAAGATATTTTAAAGATGCTGCCTTTCGGCGAATTGTCGCTTATCTTGATCTTACCCCTGTGTGCTTTGACTATCTGATCTACAATATACAACCCCAGTCCGGTGCCTTTTGTTTTTCGGGTATCTTCGTTTCCAATGCGATAGAACTGGGTGAAAATTCGCTTTTTCTCTGCTTCGGGTATTCCAACTCCTTCGTCGGCAACTATCAGTTGAAGCTCTTTTTCACTGGCCTCGACTTTTACCCCGACAAACGCCTTTTTGCCGGAATACTTGATGGCATTCTCTACCAGATTGATGAGGATAGAAGTCAGACCATCCCGGTCCCCTTCCATCTCCGGAAGAGCTTCCGGAATATGCGCCTGTATCCGTTCATCCGGAAACTTGTCCCGCAACTGCCCGATGATAACCGTAAAAAGACTGGAGACATCCAGTATTTCAAATGAAGGATTATAGGCGGTGTCCAGCCGGGCTGAGAGCAGCAGGTTGTTTACCAGTTGATTGAGCCGATCGGCTTCCTGAAGGCCGCTTCGTACCAGTTTAGCGCTTTTTTCCCGGTCGAGACTTCGCCTTCCGAATGTGTCTAATACCAGTCTAATTGAGGCAATGGGGCTTTTAAGTTCGTGGGTAATAGAAAGCAGAAAATTTCGTCTTTGTTGGGCCGCAGCCATTTCCTTGTTGTAGCCCCGGTTGATGAGCCAGACGCCAATGATAAGGGTTATGACAAACATCAGCGCTTCACCCAGAATCATTTGTTCTTGTCGCCGGTATTTAGCTGCCAGGTCAATATAGGCTCCGGTTTGGAGGAACTGCTCTTCATTTTCATAGAGATTCTCGGCTGCCATTCCAATGCGGAGCAACTCCGTCTTTGCTTTGAATGCATCTCTGTTTTTGGCAAATAACAGGACAGACCACCAGGTAAAAGCCATCATCATATAGACGATAACCAGATAGGAGAAGAGCCTTAATCTGCGGTATTTTTTCATGTCCGTGTTTAATTCATCTTCATGATGAGGATTACAAAAGTAGTGGATTCCGTGTTCTGAGAGCTAGAATGATGGGCCATGGAAATTAGAATCCGGGTGAAAATTACATTCAGATTACTTTTCGGAATATAACGTTAGAAAAAAAACTTTCGGAGGCAAACAGCGTATTCCGGATTGCGAACGTTTTTTACCTGTTAGGAAAAAACGAACAATTGTTAGCTTATTCCCTAATGTGTCCAAAGTACTGCATGCAGACTGACTTTTTGTCCAAATAAAGGTCTGTTGTTTGGCACATTTTTGCTGAAAATCGAAAGCAATTTTGTAGGTTCGTGTTGAACTCGCTTTGCTTTCGGGAAGAAAAGTTTGACAATTTTTTACCCCGCCAAACCAAAGTAAACAAAGGCAAACTGAACGGAGGGATCCGGGAAGTTTTCGGGGAATGTTAACTCCGTGTTAACTTTATCCCGAATATTTCTAAATTTGCCTTGCTTGGAAATTGTATCATTTTCTAATAAAACTCGAATTAGTATGAAAAAACTCTCACTAGTTTTAGCGCTGGTGCTATTCGGCATCGGCTCGATGCTGGCGCAACGGACAGTCAGTGGGACGGTTTCGGATGCATCCGGAGAACCGCTGATTGGTGCTAGTGTCCTGGTGAAAGGAACTACCACCGGTACGGTTACTGACATTGACGGATCTTACCGGGTTACTGTTCCGGATGGTAGCAACACACTTGTGATCAGCTACACCGGTTTCACCACCCAGGAAGTACAACTTGGTGCTTCAAATACCCTCGATATTACCATGGAAGAAGGGGTCACCCTCGAAACCGCGGTAGTAACAGCACTTGGTATCGAGCGGAGTGAGAAATCAGTAGGTTATGCTGTGGAAGCAGTCAGTAATGACGAAATCCTCAAAGCAAACGAAAATAACCTCGTTTCTGCTCTCGCCGGTAAAGTTGCCGGTCTGAACGTAACATCCTCCACAGGTACTGCAGGTGCTTCTGCCTTCTTCCTGATTCGGGGTGCTGCTACGATCAACGGTGACAACCAACCTGTAATCGTAATTGATGGTGTAATCGTAGACAACCAGCAACTCCGCTCAGGTGGAGGTGGTGCGGTTGCTTCTGTAGCTTACTCCAACCGTGCGATTGACATCAACCAAAACGAAATTGAGTCTGTATCTGTACTGAAAGGTGCTGCTGCAACGGCTCTTTATGGTTCTTTGGCTGGTAACGGTGCAATCATCATCACTACAAAGCGTGCGAAGAAAGGTCAACGGGTTTCTGTTGATTTCTCTACCAATTTCACCATCAGTGAAGCCAACAAGCTTCCTGAACTGCAAAATGAATACGCTCAGGGTCTTTTCGGCGCGTATGCCGGTCCTGAAACGGGTAGTGGTTATTCTTATGGTCCTTCTTTCGACACCCTTAGCTATGCTAATGATGCGGGCGATTACCTATGGGATCCACGTGGTTCAATTGTAAGTCAAAACGATCCAAATGCAACCGGTACACCGGTTACGCCATTTGATCAGTACGACTTCTACCGCCGTGGTCTGGCTCAGAGTTACAACTTTGGTATCTCTGCAGCTAATGAAACCAGCTCTCTGCGTTTCTCTGCCGGTTTCCTGAATGATCAGGGTATCGTACCTAACAACGACTGGAGTCGTTTGAACCTTGGTTTCAATGCTGACACCAAGTTGGGCGACAATATCAACTTTGGTGTTGGATTCCAGTACATCAACTCAGGTGGTACACGTATCGAGCAGGGATCTAACACTTCAGGTGTGATGCTTGGTCTGCTGCGTACAGCTCCTTCTTTCGACAACACAGGTGGTTTCGACGATCCTGTTAACTCTCCGGGTGCTTACACACTCGAAGACGGAAGACAACGGAACTACCGTGGTGGTGGTGGGTATGACAACCCATACTGGACGGTAAACAACAACCCGTTGAATGACGAGGTTAACCGTATTATCACCAACCTGAACTTTAGCTGGGATATCGCTCCTTGGGTGAATCTGAGCTGGCGTCCGGGTTTTGACTACTACACAGATCTGCGGAAGCAATACTTTGCTATTGGTTCTCGTGCACTGCCTAGTGGTCAGGTATTCGAAGATCAGTTCCAGGTTGGCATTCTTAATTCCGACCTCCTCCTGACTTTCAACCGCGATCTGAGCGAAAATATTGATGCGACTTTCACAATCGGTCACAACATTCGCCAGCGTCGTACGGACAATCTGTACACACAAGGTGACGGACTCGTTATCCCGGGTTTCTACGACCTGTCTAACGTTCAGTCTGTAACCACTGCTGCAAACAATACACTATTCCGTAACCAGGGTGTTTACACCATGTTGGAACTCGGATTTTGGGACAATTTCTACCTCACCGGTACTTACCGTGTGGAATCTGACCTGTCTCTTCCTGAGAATAACAACACTTTCTCTTACTATTCTGTAAGTGGTAGCTGGGTATGGTCTGAGCTGCTTGAGTCTGACGACATTCTTTCCTTTGGTAAGCTACGTGCTTCCTATGGTAAAGTAGGTCTCGGTAGCCCGTTTGCTTACTCTACTCAAACATACTTTACATCACCTAACCTCGCTGACGGTTGGACCAATGGTCTTTTCTTCCCGAACGATGCGCATGGTGCTGTATTTACCTTTAGCAACCAGCGTGGTGCACCGGATCTTCGTCCGGAAGTACAAACCTCCTGGGAGGTTGGTCTCGATATGCGATTCTTCCAAAACCGCGTTGGACTTGACCTGACTTACTACGATGCGACTTCTGAAGACATTATCCTTGCTGTACCTGTTGCCGGTTCTTCCGGATTTACCTCTATCATTGCCAACTCTGGTGTGATGAGCAACAAAGGTTTCGAGGTACTGTTGGACGTTTCTCCGGTTCGTACGACGGACTTTGAGTGGAACATCGGCGTAAACTTTGCTCGTAACCGCAACGAAGTTGTGGAACTGGCAGAAGGTGTTGAAAACGTATTCCTTGGTGGTTTCGTAGGTTCCTCTACCCGTGCGGTAGTTGGTGTGCCTTACGGTACGATCTTCGGTTTCGGTTTCTACGAAGATGCTAACGGTAACACCGTTATCGGTCCTGACGGATTCCCTGTAATTGACCTGAATGAGCGTGCTTTTGATTCTGCACTGCCAGATTGGACAATGGGTATCCGCAACAGCTTTAATTTCAAAGGTGTTTCTCTCTCTGCATTGCTTGATATTAAGCAGGGTGGTTCTGTTTGGAACGGTACTCGTTCTGCTCTGTACTTCTGGGGTACACACCAGGAAACAGCAGAACTGCGTAACACGATGCAGGTATTCGAAGGTACATTGGCTACCTACGACGGCGAAGGAAACATCATTACAGAAGATCACGACAATGATCCATCTACTCCAGACGTAGCCGTTACTTCCGGCGACAACGCTCAAGAAGTGCTTGTTGACGAAAACTGGCTGGCATTTGGTAATGCAAATGGATTCTTCGGAAACAACACCGGAGACTTCATCGAAGATGCAAGCTGGGTACGTCTGCGTGACGTGTCTCTCAGCTATGCTCTGCCACAAACAATGCTCGACGGAACGCCGCTTTCTGCGCTGTCTCTGTCTGTAAGTGCTCGTAACCTGTGGCTGAGTACAGATTATTCAGGTGTTGACCCTGAAACGAACCTCTACGGTGCGTCTAATGCTCAAGGTTTGGACTATTTCAATATGCCAAACACGAAGAGCTATACCATCGGTTTGTCTGTTCGTTTCTAAGGAAACACTTGTTGTAATAATTATCATTGTCTAAATCAAAAATGAATATTCTAATGAAGAAGCTTTTATATAGGTTTGCCGCGGTAGCTTTAATCGCTACGTTGGGAAGCTGCAACTTCATTGATCCGGAGTTGAATATCGACCCGAATAACCCAGAGGATGCAACACTTGAATTGTTGTTGCCTTCAGCTACAGCTATGTATGGCTATGTGCTGGGTGGAGATTATGGTCGCTATACTTCGATCTGGAGTCAACATCACGGTGGCGCTGAGCGTCAACACACGGCATACGATGTTTACCAACTGCAGGAAGCAGATGTAAACAATGCCTGGAATAACCTTTATGCAGTTACGCTGAAGGATCTTAGCCTGGTAACGTCTAAAGCCAGTGAGGAAAAATCGCCTCATTATGGTGGTATCGCAAAAATCATGACTGCCATGACGCTTGCGACACTTGTTGACGTTAATGGCGATGTTCCTTACTCTGCTGCTCTCAATTCTGATGACAACAACGATGGTTTGAAAGCCAGCTACGATGATGCATCAGGTCTATATGGGACTATTCAGACGCTGCTTGACGAAGGTATTGCAGATTGTAGTGCTGCTACCAGTACACTCTCTCCTGCTTCCAACGGAGGCGATCTCGTCTTCGGTGGTGACATGGCTAAGTGGGTTGCTGCTGCTAATACTTTGAAAGCACGTTACTACATCCGTCTCTCTGAGATTGATGGCGATGCTTACAGCAATGCTCTGGATGCAATCGATGCAGGTGCTATCGCTGCAAATGACGGCGACGCTGTTGTACCTTTTGGGTTGAGCCAAACGGCTGCAAACCCCTGGTATCAGTTTGAGACACAGCGTGGTGACGTTGTTATGGGTGGATTCTTTATCGACCTGATGAACGCTATCAATGACCCGCGTCGTGCTGTATTTGCTACTACTAATGAAGACGGTAACTTCATGGGTATGGCTGCCGGTGTTCCGGATAACGGACCAACCATGTCTCGTTTCGGTACGGCATATGGCTCAGTTAACAGTCCGGTTCCTCTCGTAACTTATGCGGAAGCTAAGTTCCTTGAAGCAGAAGCCGCACTGGGTACGGATCCTGCTCGTGCTGCTGCAGCGCACAATGAAGCAATTGCTGCTTCTTTGGCCTCTTTCGGACTGGACGATGCGGCTTATCTGGCTGACCAGGCCAGCGAAGATGAAAACTCCATTACCCTGGAGAAGATTCTTACCCACAAGTATATTGCGCTCTACACCATGCAGGAGCCATACAACGACTGGCGTCGGAAAGGTATTCCTGACCTGCAGCCTGCTGCCGGACAGAATAATATCGCTGTACGTTACCCTTACCCAAGTGGTGAGCGTCTCTACAATGCCGACAACTATCCAGGGGCACCAAACCTGTTTAATGACAATGTATTCTGGGATCAATAAGAACCCGGTTTAACAACCAAAATCAGGAGGGCTGCTCGTCGACAGACGGGCAGCCCTTTTTGTTTGTCGGGAGGGATCGAATTTAATTACTCAGGTAGCAATCATTACCGATTTTTCTTACCTTTTGGACACAGAATTTCTTTGTATGAAAAAATACCTTTCTCTTTTTGCCATTATAATTTTTCCCCTTTCGGGAATGGTTGCTCAGAATGACCTGCCCCTTAGACATTTCCTGGGCGGTGCTTCTTCTGCCGCACCCGGTACGCCGGTATATCTTACCCGATCCTCCGGGCAGGTGCAGGATGATCGGGCCATGCTGCTCAATGAAAAATTTGAGCCAGCCAAGGTTTATATAAATGATACGACGGTAATCGAGGTGCAGGCTCGCTACAATATTAAACTCGACCGCATGGAGTATTTGGCAGGTGTGGATACCATCCGGCAAATTTACCCACAGCAGGTAGAACTGGTTGTACTGAATAATGCCATATTCCTGCCCCGGGAATATTATCGGGATTTTACCATCCGTATAGGTTGGTTTGAAGTGCTCACCGCCGGAGATATTAGCTTATTGCTCCAACGAGAAGCCTTTAAGCGAAAAACCGACTACAATCCGGGTACCATGAAGCTGGATAATTACGAGTGGGATTCCCGACCTGCCTATTATTATTTGCCGCAAGGCGAGGATATGCCAACCTATTTTTACGTCAGCAAGAAAAACCTTCTGGAGATCTTTGGTGATAACAAACGCAGCATGAAGGAATTTATGAAGGAGAATAAAATCCGCATCCGGAAACCCGGTCAGCTGCAAATCCTTTTTACCAAATACAATCAGATTGCCGCCGGGAAAGGCTGATTGTTTTACCCTTATTCTTTCGTGCATTGCATCTTTAGTTTAAAGTCATTACCTTATTGATTGGATAGGGATACTTCCCTGTAGATTGATTCTGAGGCTTAGCCATGAACCATATATGACCACAGACAGCTTCATTCGATATTTGAAATACGAACGACGGCTTTCCGATCACACGGTAAGCGCTTATCTGACAGATCTGGAACAATGTTTTCAATATCTGGCTGATATGTATGAAATAACTGAAGCTGCCGAAATTCACCATTTTCACATTCGGGCATGGATTGTTCATTTAATGGATGGAGGGATGAAATCCCGCTCGGTCAATCGCAAAATATCTTCCTTAAAATCCTTTTTCCGGTTTGAGTTGCAACACGAACGCATCGATGTCGATCCCATGCAGAAGATCATTTCGCCGAAAGGCGGAAAAAAATTGCCGGTAGTTGTACAGGAAAAGCAGCTCGAACAACTGTTTACTCAAATACCTTTTACTGATGATTTTGCCGGCCTGCGCGATTGCCTGATGTTGGAGATGCTGTACAGCACCGGTATGCGTCGGGCAGAGTTGATGGGGCTGAAAGATCCGGACATTGATGTGCGCAGCAATCAGATCAGAGTGTTTGGGAAAGGCGGAAAGGAGCGGAGGATTCCTTTGTTGCCTCCACTGGAAGGATTGATTAAAGCGTATCGGGAATCCCGGGCAGCCACTTTTGAAGCCACAGAATTTTCGGCTTTTTTCCTGACAGACAAAGGCAGTCCCCTGTATCCGAATTTCGTTTACCGAAAGGTGAAGCAATATTTGGGCCTGGTTTCCACCGGAGAACGACAGAGTCCGCACGTCCTGCGGCATTCCTTTGCGACCCATTTAACCGATCACGGAGCCGATTTGAACGCGGTGAAAGAATTGTTGGGACATGCCAGCCTGGCTGCTACTCAGGTGTACACCCACAACTCTATGGAGAAGTTACGGGCGGTCTATGAGAAAGCGCATCCTAAAGCGAAAAAAACAGAGCAGTAAGAGAACTTCTTATTGTCTTGTAATTGTTATATATAAAAAGAGCACGTATGAAATTACATGTTGAATCAGTACAGTTTAAAGCCGACCAAAAGTTGTTGGACTTTATCGAGAAGAAAGTAAGTAAGTTGAATACCTTTTTTGACAGGATTGTAGAAACAGAGGTTATTCTTAAACTTGAAAATTCCGGGCAGGTTAAGGACAAGATAGCGGAGTTGAAAGTGCATGTGCCTGGAGACACCTTATTTGCCAGTGAAACAGACAAGACCTTTGAAGCAGCTGTGGAAGCTGTAGTTGACGTGCTTAAACGACAATTAAAGCGGCATAAAGAAAAACTTCGTGCCTATTAAGGTAAACTCATAGAAGTAAAAAAGCCTCCCGGATGAAATAATTTCGGGAGGTTTTTTAATTTTGCGTTCTGTTTCTGCCTTTCGGCGAAGTTTTTTTAAAAATCTTTAAAAAACTTTTGACAGGGTATTTTCTTTATTTGGAATTTGTTCTATCTTTGCAACCGCTTACGCAAAAAGTTCTATTGACAAGCTGAAAAGTCGTTAGGTTTTAGAAAGGATTTTTGGTATCCTTGCAGGAAAATTTGCCAGCATAGCTCAGTTGGCCAGAGCAGCTGATTTGTAATCAGCGGGTCGGGGGTTCGAATCCCTCTGCTGGCTCCACGAATACCAGAAAAGTTCAAAACATAACGATCGGGGGTGCGCCGGAGTTGGAGAGCCGGGCCAGACTGTAAATCTGGTGACTCTGTCTGAATAGGTTCGATTCCTATCACCCCCACATCTTAGTTTGAGAATGAGTTTGAGTTTGAGTTTGAGGAACGCCCTCACACCCACTCTCACACCCAAACCCAAACTAACTAGCGGGAGTAGCTCAGTTGGTAGAGCATCAGCCTTCCAAGCTGAGGGTCGCGGGTTCGAGTCTCGTCTCCCGCTCGAAGACAAACTTTAGCCTGAGATGTTCGGGCTTTAAGTTTGTCTATCATTATTTGAAAGACTGTAAGCCAATGTAGCTCAGGGGTAGAGCACTTCCATGGTAAGGAAGGGGTCGGGGGTTCAATTCCCTTCATTGGCTCCACCGGTTGTAACTCCCAGAGGAAAAGTGGTGAAGCAGCCAGGTTTGGCTGAGTAATCAGTCGAAGAAAAGAAGTTGCGAAAGCACATTTAATTGAAATTAATCAAATTAACAAAGCAAAAATCTTAACCCGATGGCTAAGGAAACCTTTGAAAGAACTAAGCCGCACCTCAACGTAGGAACTATCGGCCACGTTGACCACGGTAAAACTACGCTGACAGCTGCAATTACTTATGTTCTTGCAGAGGCTGGCTTAGGAGAAAAGATGAACTACGACGATATCGACGGTGCGCCGGAAGAAAAAGAGCGTGGTATTACAATTAACACAGCTCACGTAGAGTACGAAACAGAAAATCGTCACTACGCACACGTTGACTGTCCTGGTCACGCCGACTATGTGAAAAACATGGTAACTGGTGCTGCTCAGATGGACGGTGCGATTTTGGTAGTAGCTGCAACTGATGGTCCAATGCCTCAGACGCGGGAGCACATCCTTCTTGCACGTCAGGTAGGTGTACCTAAGATCGTTGTTTTCATGAATAAAGTTGACCTCGTAGACGACGAGGAAATGCTCGAGCTGGTAGAAATGGAAGTTCGCGAACTTCTTGACCAGTATGAGTTTGGTGGCGACGACGCTTCTGTAATTCAGGGTTCTGCTCTGAAAGCACTGGAAGGTGATGCAGACGCAACGAAAGCTATCATGGATTTGATGGCAGCAGTTGATAATGACATCCCTGCTCCTGAGCGTCTCGTTGATCAGCCATTCCTGATGCCAATTGAGGACGTATTCTCTATCACAGGTCGTGGTACTGTAGCTACAGGTCGTATCGAGCGTGGAGTTATTAACTCTGGTGACCCGGTTGAGATCGTAGGTATGTTGCCTGAAGGTGAGAAGCCACTTACTTCAACTGTAACTGGTGTTGAGATGTTCCGTAAGATCCTGACGCGTGGTGAAGCTGGTGACAACGCTGGTCTCCTCCTCCGTGGTATTGAGAAGGAAGCAATCAAGCGTGGTATGGTTATCTGTGCGCCTAAGTCTGTTAACCCACACAAAACATTCAAGTGTGAGGTTTACGTACTGGCAAAAGATGAAGGTGGTCGTCACACACCATTCTTCAACGGTTACCGTCCACAATTCTACTTCCGTACCACTGATGTAACTGGTGACGTGAAGCTTCCTGACGGTGTAGAAATGGTAATGCCTGGTGATAACGTAACGCTTGAAGTTACGCTTCTCAACACCATTGCCATGGAAAAAGGTCTGCGTTTTGCGATCCGTGAAGGTGGTCGTACCGTAGGTGCCGGTCAGGTAACTGAGATTATTGAGTAATCACAAGGTTCTTCGGAATCTTTTAGATAACAGACAATATGTTGGAAAGTAAGTGCCCTTGTTTGGGTACTTACTTTCAACGTCTGTAAGAATAGGTGTTTGCTGTGGGGATTATTGGTTTGAAACCGCAAACTCAAACGCACACTGAAACCCACACTCAAACTACAAAGCGGGCATAGCTCAATTGGTAGAGTGGCGGTCTCCAAAACCGTAGGCTGGGGGTTCGAGTCCTCCTGCCCGCGCAAGTTAGAAAAGTGTTTTTGACAAGAACTTATTAATCGCACTGATATGGAAAGGTTGCGACTTGCAATTATCGAAAGTTATAATGAACTAATCAACAAGGTTACCTGGCCAAGCTGGGGAAATCTTCAGAGTAGTACGATCGCAGTTGTGGTCGCATCTATCATCTTTGCGCTGGTTATTGCCGGCCTGGATTTTATCTCCAAAGGAGTACTCACGTTCATTTACGACATTAATTCATAAAACCCGACAGGGCTGAAAGCATGGCGGAAGAAGGCAACGGCAAAAAGTGGTATTCACTTCGCGTGATCAGCGGTAAAGAGCGCAAGATCCGCGAACGGATTGATCTTGAGATCGATCGTTCGCAGTGGCGCGACGTGGTCAGCCAGGTGCTGGTACCTACAGAAAAGGTGTACAAGATCCGCAATGGAAAGAAAGTGATTTCTGAAAGGAACATTCTTCCAGGTTACATTCTTGTAGAAGCTGATCCTCTCCGGTTTTCCGGAGAAATGATCACAACGATTGCCAATATTCCGAACGTCATTCATTTTCTGGGTAAAAATGCACCGATTCCGATGCAGCAGTCTGAAGCAAACAGATTGTTAGGTAAGGTGGATGAATCTCAGTCTGAAGGCGAAACCATGTTGGAGCCGTTCCTGGTAGGAGAAACGGTAAAGATTATAGACGGACCGTTCAACGAGTTTGTAGGAGAAATCCAGGAAGTAAACGAAGAAAAGAAAAAGCTGAAGGTTATTGTAAAAATCTTCGGCCGTGGTACAGAAGTAGAATTGAACTTCATGCAGGTTGAAAAACAGTAGCAGTCAATTTTACCTACGTATCTAAATAAATATAAGACTGGCTCTTGATCCCGTTTTTCGGGACGCTTCCCTGGAGTCAGGCGTCAGAACCTAGATTAAAACGACAATAAGCAATGGCAAAGGAAGTTGATGGCTTTATAAAGCTGCAGGTACGCGGAGGCACGGCAAATCCGGCTCCACCGGTAGGTCCGGCTCTTGGTGCTAAAGGGGTCAACATCATGGAGTTTTGCAAGCGGTTTAACGCCAAAACCCAGGATCAGGCCGGAAAACTCCTCCCGGTAGTAATTACCGTTTTTAAGGATAAGTCCTTTGACTTTATCATCAAAACACCACCAGCTGCTGTGCAGTTGATGGAAGCTGCTAAAGGAAAAAAAGGATCTCCTGAACCAAATCGTCAGAAAGTAGCCAAGGTAACCTGGGATCAGGTTCGCGCAATCGCGGAGAACAAGATGCCAGACCTCAACTGCTTTACGGTAGAATCAGGAATGAAAATGGTAGCGGGTACTGCGCGTTCTATGGGATTCGTAGTAACGGGCACTCCACCCTGGGAGCAGTAACAACAGCTAAAAAGCATCTATAATTAAAAAGAGGAATGGCAGCGAGGCTGCCTTCCGGAAGGGAGTTGCACCCGTTTGCAACGTTATTCACCTCAAATTGAAATTGAATTATGGCAAAGATCTCTAAGAGACGCAAGGCTGCAATTGAAAAGGTCGATCCTGAAAAGCTGTATTCAGTCAGCGAAGCAATGGCTTTGGTTAAAGAAGTTAATCAGACCAAGTTCGACTCATCTGTAGACCTTCACATTCGTCTCGGTATCGATCCCCGCAAATCCGATCAGGCAATCCGGGGAACCGTAGTGCTTCCGCACGGTACAGGTAAATCAAAAACAGTTTTGGTTCTCTGTACGCCAGACAAAGAGCAGGAAGCTAAAGACGCCGGCGCTGATTTTGCCGGTCTCGACGAATACATTCAAAAAATTTCCGGTGGCTGGACTGGCTTCGACGTGTGTATCGCAATGCCTCAGGTAATGGCACAGGTTGGTCGGATTGGTCGTATCCTCGGTCCTCGCGGACTGATGCCTAACCCGAAATCGGGTACGGTAACGATGGATGTGGCCGGCGCTGTAAATGACGTAAAGGGAGGTAAGATTTCCTTCCGCGTTGATAAATTCGGAATCATTCACTCTTCTATTGGACGTGTTTCCTTTACTCCGGAGAAACTGGCTGATAATGCACAGGAACTCCTTGGTACGCTGGCTAAAATGAAGCCTGCTTCCGCAAAAGGTACTTATATGCGTTCGATTACCGTGGCCAGTACAATGAGCCCGGGAATTAAAGTGGATTCTAAAACAATTCGTTAATCGCGTCGCTCCTTCACAAGGCGACTCTCAATAGTTAAATCATGACTAGAGAAGAAAAAACGGCCGTCATTGAGGAGTTGAAGGAGAAATTCGCAAATTCCGAATTTTTCTACGTAACCGACTCTTCAACTCTAACGGTAGAACAAGTAACAAACCTGCGTGGAATGCTCTTTGAAAAGGGTGTTGAAATGCGGGTCGTAAAAAATACTCTCGCTAAAAAAGCCCTCGAAGCATCAGATGCAGACAAAGGTTATGGCGAGATCCTCGATTCACTGAAAGGTCCTACTGCTCTCCTCTTTACCGAGGTCGCAAATGCACCTGCAAAAGTGATCAAGGAATTCCGTAAAACTGCGGAGAAACCTGTACTCAAAGCAGCTTATATCGACAGTGCAGTTTATAAGGGCGACGATCAAATCGATGCCCTTGCTTCCCTGAAATCCAAGGAAGAACTTATTGGCGATATTATTGCCCTGCTCCAATCACCTGGCAAGAATGTGGTTTCTGCCCTTCAGTCAAGTGGTCAAAAGCTCATGGGCTTGTTGAAAGCGCTGGAAGAGCGCGGGTAATTAATTTTTTGGCTTCCAAGTCTCAACGCACTATTGTGTTGACTCTTACTTAAATACTATTACAATGGATTTGAATGCACTTGCTGATCAGTTGGTTGGTCTCACTATTAAAGAGGTAAACGAACTGGCAACCATCCTTAAAGACGAACATGGAATCGAACCTGCAGCTGCTGCCGTAGCTGTTGCCGCCGGCCCTGCTGGTGGTGGCGAAGGCGGTGGAGCAGAGGAGAAGACTGAGTTCGACGTAGAACTGACTTCTGCCGGATCTGCAAAACTGAAAGTCGTTAAAGAGGTGAAAAACCTCCTCGGCGTTGGTTTGAAAGATGCCAAGGAATTGGTTGATGGTGCTCCTTCTGTAATTAAAGAAGGTGTTCCTAAAGAAGAAGCTGAAAAGATCAAAGCTGATCTTGAAGGTGTTGGCGCCAGCGTTGAGCTGAAGTAATGCGTCAGGGCGTATCGGCCGGTGCCGAAGCGTCCAAGATATACGGCAAAAAGGCTTAGCGATTTCTGAAAAGATTTTGCTAAGCCTATTGTCATATAAAAATCTACCTGGTTAATGAACTTATATGCATGACATTTTGTATATAGTGTAATCATTGGCCAAACCTTCCGGGTGGGACCGGAAATTGTGCCAGACATAAAGGATCATATCGCCTTTGCGAAATATCAATTTGGTAAATAACTACAGGAACCTATTCCTTTTCGCGTTTGTCGGTTTTCGACAAGCCAGCTAAAGGGATAGGATTTTGCTGTCTATACCCAACTGATATTATGACCCTTTGGCTACAGATCGAACATTAGGTCGGGCAGGGAAAGACCTGTCGGATGCGAAACCTCATAACCTCTTTTGCACATGGCATCACAAGGTATTGCAAAGTCTGCTGAAGAACGACGGATCAACTTCGGTAAGATTAAGCTTTCCGGCGAATATCCGGATCTTCTCGAAATCCAGCTAAAATCGTTCCAGGAATTTTTCCAGTTGGAAACGACACCGGAGAATCGGGGGAACGAAGGACTATTCCGTGTATTTCAGGAAAATTTTCCGATCACAGACGCTCGGAATATTTTCGTTCTGGAATTCCTGGATTACTTCGTCGACCCTCCGCGGTACTCCATCGCTGAATGTATGCAGCGTGGTTTGACTTACAGCGTTCCGCTTAAGGCTAAACTGCGCTTGTCTTGTAACGATGAAGAGCATATCGATTTCGAGACGATCGTTCAGGATGTATTCCTCGGAAACATTCCGTACATGACCCCTAAAGGTACTTTCGTGATCAATGGGGCTGAGCGTGTAATCGTTTCTCAGCTTCACCGTTCACCAGGTGTATTCTTTGGCCAGTCGTTCCACCCAAATGGTACCAAAATCTATTCTGCCCGGGTAATCCCTTTTAAAGGAGCCTGGATGGAATTTGCAACCGACATCAACACGGTGATGTATGCTTACATCGACCGTAAGAAAAAATTTCCGGTTACCACTCTCTTGCGGGCTATTGGTTACGACACCGATAAAGCCATTCTGGATCTCTTCGACCTGGCTGATGAAATTCCTGCCACGGAAAAAGATCTCAAGAAATCTATCGGTCGCAAACTCGCTGCAAGGGTGCTTACCACCTGGACAGAGGATTTTGTAGATGAGGATACCGGTGAGGTTACGACCATCGAACGCAACGAGATCATTCTCGAGCGGGATGTCGTATTGGATGAAGAAAATATCCTGCGGGTTACAGAATCTGGTGTAGAATATGTAATTCTTCAGAAAGAAGATGTCGCAGAAGATTACACCATTATTTACAACACGCTGCAAAAAGACCCTTCCAGTTCTGAAATGGAAGCGGTAAATTATATATATCGTCAGCTTCGGGGTACAGAACCACCAGATGATGAAACTGCTCGCGGTATCATCGATAAGTTGTTCTTCTCCGATAAGCGTTACAATCTCGGAGAAGTTGGTCGTTACAAGATCAACCGCAAACTGAAGCTCGACATTTCCATGGATACCCTGGTTTTGACCAAGGAAGATATTATCGCTATCGTGCAGTACCTGGTTCGTTTGATGAACCAGAAAGCAGAGATCGATGATATTGATCACCTGAGCAATCGTCGGGTTCGTACCGTTGGGGAACAACTCTACTCTCAGTTTGGAGTAGGTCTCGCACGTATGGCACGTACCATTCGCGAGCGTATGAATGTGCGAGACAATGAGGTGTTTACCCCCATTGATCTGATTAATGCACGTACGCTTTCTTCAGTGATCAACTCCTTTTTTGGAACGAGTCAGTTGTCTCAGTTTCTCGATCAAACAAACCCGCTTTCAGAGATCACGCACAAACGCCGTATCTCGGCGCTCGGACCCGGTGGTCTGTCGCGGGAGCGGGCAGGTTTTGAGGTTCGGGACGTTCACTATTCCCACTATGGTCGACTTTGTACCATTGAAACACCGGAGGGACCAAACATCGGTTTGATCTCTACCCTTTGTGTTCATGCGAAGGTGAATAAAATGGGCTTCCTGGAAACACCTTATCGCCCGGTTGACAAGGGCAAGGTGGATCTGAAGAATCCGATCAAATATCTCTCTGCAGAAGGGGAGGACTTCAAGCGTATCGCACAGGCAAATGCACCGATCAACGAAAAAGGCGCATTCCTTTCTGATCGGATCAAATGCCGCGAACACGGTGACTTCCCGGTACTGACACCAGATGAGATCGAATATATGGACGTAGCACCAAACCAGATTGTTGGTGTGTCTGCATCCATGATTCCATTCCTCGAAAATGATGATGCCAACCGGGCATTGATGGGATCAAACATGCAACGTCAGGCCGTGCCGCTTATTCGTCCAAGTTCTCCGGTAGTTGGTACCGGACTGGAAGGGAAAGTTGCGCGTGACAGCCGCATGCTTATCAATGCAGAAGGGCCTGGAATCGTTGAGTATGTGGATGCCAACGAAATCGTTATTCGCTACGACCGAAGTGATGAAGAGCAGCTGGTTTCTTTTGAAGACAGCCGCAAATCTTACAAACTCATCAAGTTCCGCCGAACCAATCAGGGTACATGTATTAACCTGAAGCCGATTGTTCGCCGGGGAGACCGCGTAGATAAAGGACAGATCCTTTGCGACGGTTATGCTACCGATGATGGAGAATTGGCACTTGGCCAAAACCTCCAGGTGGCATTCATGCCCTGGAAAGGATACAACTTTGAGGATGCAATCGTGCTTTCTGAGCGCGTTGTCCGCGAAGATGTCTTTACTTCCCTGCATATTGAGCACTTCGAAATGGATGTGCGGGATACCAAGCTTGGTGAAGAAGAATTGACAAATGACATTCCGAACGTAAGTGAGGATGCTACCAAGGATCTGGACGAAAACGGAATCATCCGTGTTGGAGCCTGGGTTCGCGAAGGTGATATTATCATTGGTAAGATTACTCCGAAAGGAGAGTCTGATCCTACACCGGAAGAAAAGCTGCTTCGTGCCATCTTTGGTGACAAAGCAGGTGATGTGAAGGATGCTTCTATGAAAGCACCACCATCAACCAAAGGTGTGGTAATCAATAAGCAACTCTTTGCTCGTGCCAAAAAGGACAAGGTTCAAAAGGCACAAGAGAAAGAGATGATCAAAAAGCTGGATGAGCAGCATGCGATCAACACCAATGAATTGAAGACTATTCTCATCGATAAGTTGTTGATCCTCCTGAAGGGTAAAACTTCAGAAGGCGTACGTTCAATTTACAATGAGGTACTTATCCCGAAAGGAACCAAGTTCTCTCAAAATGTATTGCGTGGGCTGGATTATGCAACAGTCGATTACAGCAACTGGACCAAAGATGCGCATACCAATGAATTGATCGCTCGTCTGCTCCACAACTTCAGCATTAAGTTTAATGAAGAAGTAGGACGCTACAAGCGGGAGAAATTCAACATCAGCATTGGTGATGAGCTTCCAGCAGGTGTACTCAAGTTGGCTAAAGTTTATCTTGCCAAGAAGCGTAAGCTGAAAGTAGGAGATAAGCTTGCCGGCCGTCACGGTAACAAAGGTATTGTTTCCCGGATCGTTCGGATGGAAGACATGCCTTTCCTCGAAGACGGTACGCCGGTAGATATCGTTCTGAACCCACTGGGTGTACCTTCTCGTATGAACCTCGGACAGATCTTCGAGACCGTACTTGGATGGGCCGGTGTAAAACTGGGAATGAAGTTTGGTACTCCGATCTTTGACGGTGCAAAATCCGATGAGATTGAAGAGTATATCCAAAAAGCGAATTTGCCTTCCTACGGTCAGACTTACCTCTACGACGGAGAAACAGGTGATCGATTCCACCAACAGGCAACTGTAGGTGTGATCTACATGCTGAAACTCTCGCACATGGTTGACGATAAGATGCACGCGCGTTCTATCGGGCCATACTCGCTTATTACGCAACAACCATTGGGTGGTAAAGCCCAGTTTGGTGGTCAGCGTTTTGGTGAGATGGAGGTTTGGGCACTCGAGGCATTCGGTGCTTCTACTATCCTGCAAGAGCTGCTTACGCTGAAGTCGGATGACATCAACGGCCGTGCCAAGGCCTATGAGGCAATCGTGAAAGGAGACATTCTCCCGGAACCAAATATTCCGGAGTCATTTAATGTACTCGTACACGAATTGCGCGGATTGGCGCTTGAAATCAAATTTGATTAATTAACTGTCCCGGCGGTTTCCGTCGGGGCGATCTTAATACCTTTTGGATTATGCCTTTTAAGAAAAAAGCAACCATCCAAAATCAATCGTTCGACAACATCACCCTCAGTCTTTCATCTCCGGATGAAATTCTGGAGCGTTCTTACGGGGAGGTGTTGAAGCCCGAGACGATTAACTATCGTTCGTATAAACCGGAACGTGATGGTCTGTTCTGTGAGCGGATTTTTGGCCCGGTTAAAGATTACGAATGTTACTGCGGTAAGTACAAGCGTATTCGCTATAAAGGAATCGTTTGTGATCGCTGTGGGGTGGAAGTAACAGAGAAGAAAGTTCGTCGTGAACGTATGGGACACATTAAGCTTGTGGTTCCTGTCGTACACATCTGGTTCTTCAAGTCACTGCCTAACAAGATCGCTTACCTGCTTGGGTTGTCTTCCAAGAAACTGGAAAGTATTATCTATTACGAGCGTTATGTCGTTATTCAGCCTGGTATCAAGGAAGAAGACGGTATCGCCAAAATGGATTTGCTGACAGAAGAAGAATATCTGGAAATTCTCGATACCCTGCCTGTTGAAAATCAACAGCTGGGCGATGAGGATCCCAATAAATTTGTGGCGAAAATGGGCGCCGATGCGGTTCGCGATCTTACGATGCGACTCGAATTGGATACCCTGTCTTACGACCTTCGCCACCAGGCTGCAAATGAAACCAGCCAGCAACGGAAGTCTGAAGCACTGAAGCGTCTGCGTGTAGTAGAAGCTTTCCGCGATGGACAAACCCGTGTGGAGAACCGTCCGGAATGGACTGTGATCCAGTACCTCCCTGTAGTTCCGCCGGAACTGCGTCCGTTGGTACCGCTTGATGGTGGTCGTTTTGCAAGCTCCGATTTGAATGACCTGTATCGTCGGGTTATCATTCGGAACAACCGCCTGAAACGTCTGCTCGAAATTAAAGCTCCGGAAGTAATTCTCCGGAATGAGAAGCGGATGTTGCAGGAAGCTGTTGACAGCCTTTTCGACAACAGTCGGAAATCAAATGCGGTTAAAGCCGAAGGAGGAAGAGCACTCAAATCGCTCTCTGATATTCTGAAAGGAAAGCAGGGACGTTTCCGTCAAAACCTTCTTGGTAAGCGTGTGGATTACTCCGGTCGTTCGGTGATCGTGGTTGGTCCAACACTTAAACTACACGAATGTGGTCTTCCAAAGGGAATGGCTTCCGAGCTGTTTAAGCCTTTCATTATCCGGAAACTGATCGAACGGGGAATCGTTAAGACAGTTAAGTCTGCGAAAAAACTCGTTGATCGGAAAGATCCGGTAATCTGGGAGATTCTTGAAAATATTCTAAAAGGACACCCGGTGCTGCTTAACCGGGCACCTACGCTTCACCGTCTTTCAATCCAGGCTTTCCAGCCAAAATTGATTGAGGGTAAAGCCATTCAACTTCACCCGCTGGTATGTGGTGCCTTCAACGCCGACTTTGACGGTGACCAAATGGCCGTTCACGTACCTTTGAGCCATGGTGCGATTCTGGAAGCGCAGGTATTGATGCTTTCTTCTCACAACATGCTCAACCCACAGGACGGATCTCCTATTTCCCTGCCTTCGCAGGATATGGTACTAGGTCTGTATTATATTACAAAAGGCCGCCGTTCTACGGAGGATCGGGTTGTGAAGGGAGAAGGTCGCCACTTTTACTCTCCGGAGGAAGTAATCATTGCCTATAATGAAGGGCAATTGGATTTGCACGCGTACATCAATGTGCGAGTTCCTATCGAAGAAGATGGCGAAGTGAAGCCTAAACGAATTGAAACAACGACCGGACGGATTATTTTCAACCAGTCTGTTCCGGATTCTGTACCATACATCAATCAACTGCTTACCAAGAAGAACCTGAAAAAGGTAATTGGTGGTATTATTCGCCGCACCAGCTTTGCGGTAACTGCCGACTTCCTCGATCAGATCAAGGAACTTGGTTTCCTATGGGCTTTCAAAGGCGGATTGTCCTTTAACCTGGGTGACTTGATCACCCCAACGGTTAAAGCAGACACGCTCCAGGAGGCACAAACAGAAGTTGATGAGGTGTGGGAGAACTATAACATGGGTCTTATCACAAACAATGAGCGGTACAACCAGATCATTGACAAGTGGACCTATGCGGATAATCAAATAACCGACAACCTCATGCGGGAGTTGGCGCTGCACAAACAGGGTTTCAACTCTGTTTACATGATGCTTGACTCCGGTGCACGTGGTTCCAAACAGCAGATTAAGCAGCTGTGTGGTCTTCGTGGACTGATGGCCAAACCGCGGAAATCCGGTGATACCGGAGGCGCCATTATCGAGAACCCAATTCTCTCGAACTTTGTAGATGGTCTTTCCGTATTGGAGTACTTTATCTCTACGCACGGTGCTCGTAAAGGTCTTGCGGATACAGCCCTTAAAACGGCGGATGCAGGTTACCTGACACGCCGTTTGGTGGATGTTTCTCAGGATGTTGTAATCCTCGAAGATGATTGCGATACCTTGCGGGGAATCGAAACAATGGCACTCAAAGACAATGAAAAAGTAGTCGAGCCACTTGCTCACCGTATTGCGGGTCGAACCACTTTGCACGATATCTTACACCCTGAAACAGAAGAAGTACTGCTCGAAGCTGGCGGTTATATCACAGAGGATATGGCCGAGCACATCGAGGAGATCGGGGTTGAATCCGTACACATTCGCTCTGTACTTACCTGCGAAACGAAGCGGGGTGTTTGTGCGAAGTGTTATGGTAAAAACCTGGCTACCGGCCGCCATGCTGAAATGGGTGATGCAGTAGGTATCATTGCTGCTCAGTCAATTGGTGAACCGGGTACCCAGCTGACACTGCGTACTTTCCACGTGGGTGGTATTGCATCTGTATCGAAAACGGAGTCTGAGATCACTTCCAAGTTTGAAGCCAAAATCGAATTCGATGGTATTCGAACGACAGTGAATAAAGATGAAACCGGTGAGAAAGAAGATGTGGTATTGTCTCGTACCGGTGAGGTTCGACTGATAGATCCGGAATCCGGACGTCAGTTTGTATCACACTACATTCCTTACGGTGCAACCCTCTTTGTGAAGGATGGACAGAAAGTGAAGAAAGGCGATCCAATCTGTGAATGGGATCCGTTTAACGCGGTAATTATCTCCGAATATTCGGGTAAAGCGATCTTCGATAATGTAGTAGAAGGTCAGACCTTCCGCGTTGAGCGGGATGATCAGACTGGTTATGAAGAGAAAGTGATCGTGGAGTCTAAGAATAAGCGGATGATTCCAATGATCAAGATCGTTGATAAGAAAGGAGAAGAACTCCGTAACTATAACCTGCCGGTAGGCTCATACATCTCTATCGAAGATGGAGCGGATGTAGTTGCCGGTCAGAAGATCGTTAAGATCCCACGCCAGCTTGGTAAGATCCAGGATATCACCGGTGGTCTGCCACGGGTAACCGAACTCTTTGAGGCACGGAACCCGTCCAACCCGGCCGTTGTGTCTGAAATTGATGGTGTGGTTGAATTTGGCCGAATCAAACGGGGTAACCGCGAGGTAATCGTGGAAGCCAAAGACGGTCAAAAACGCAAATACCTCATCGGATTGTCTAAACACATTCTGGTACAGGAGGGTGACTTCGTTCGTGCAGGTACACAACTTTCGGATGGTACCACAGCACCACGCGATATCCTGAATATTAAAGGTCCATTCGCAGTACAGTCTTATCTGGTGAATGGCGTTCAGGAAGTTTACCGCTCTCAGGGTATTACGATCAACAATAAGCATATTGAGGTAATTGTTCGCCAGATGATGCGTCGCGTCCAGATCGAAGATCCGGGTGATACAAGCTTCCTCGAAGGCGAAGCAGTTGAGAAGTGGGATTTCGTGGAACAGAATGACTGGATCTATGACAAGAAGGTCGTTACTGAAGCCGGCGAATCCAACAACCTCAAACCAGGTCAACTGGTTACGCTGCGTCAGCTACGGGAAGAAAACTCTTACCTGAAGCGCAATGACCTCAAACCGGTTACATACCGGGATGCGATTCCTTCTACATCCAGTCCGCTACTCCAGGGTATTACTAAATCCTCTCTGGGTACACACAGCTGGATCTCTGCAGCATCCTTCCAGGAAACCACTAAAGTGTTGAGTACGGCTGCCATCGGTGCCCGTCGCGATACGCTCAATGGCCTGAAGGAGAATGTAATCGTAGGTAAGAAAATACCTGCGGGTACTGGCCACCGTCAGTTTAGAAACCTCTTTGTTACAACCCAAGAGGCACATGACGCTTACACGGCTCGCCAGAAAATGCTTGAAGAATCCGAAATGGAAGAATAGTCCTTCCGGGTTAGATATAAAAAAAGGCTGCTCCTGTTCTCAGGTAGCAGCCTTTTTTATTTCCCCACACTCACACCCAAACTCAAACTCACACTCAAACTCAAACTCTATATACCTCCATATATTTTGCCAAATACTTCCCAATTATATCAAATTCCAGGTTGACAGTACTTCCCGGTTTAAACTGGTGAAAATTGGTATGCTCATATGTATAGGGAATGATGGCTACGCTGAATGAACGATCGGTGGGCTCAACCACGGTAAGGCTAACGCCATTGATGCAAACCGAGCCCTTGTCTACAAGAATGCGGTTTGGGGCAGGCTCGTATTCAAAATAAAAATACCAGCTGCCATCTGCTTCTTCGACTTTAGTACAGGTTCCCACCGTGTCTACATGGCCCTGGACCATGTGTCCGTCCAGCCGGGCATTTGCGATCATGGCCCTTTCGAGGTTTACCATAGATCCGGTTTCCCAACTGCCCAAACGCGAACGTTTCAGGGTTTCTTCAATAGCCGTAACCGTATGTTTGCCGGGCTCCATTTTTACCACGGTTAGACATACACCGTCATGGGCCAGGCTTTGGTCAATCTTCAATTCGTCTGAAATGGAAGAGGAAAGGGTGAAGTGCAGATTAGTGCCCTCTTTTTCGATCTTTTCAATCTTGCCCAGGGCTTCAATAATTCCCGTAAACATATACTAAAGGTTGTAGCAATTTAGAATAATGCAAAGATAACAAGCTACGGTCCCTTGGGTTGGCAAAAAGGAGTAATCATTCGGCCTGACCGACAAAAAAAGGTCCGGAAGCACTAGCTGCCTCCAGACCTTTTTTATGCATTGGCAGAATGACCTATCGAATCAGTTCAATCCAGCCCTTCATGACATCCATAGCGGGTTCTATTCCGCTTACTCGTTGTTCGTAGACCTGACAGACATAATAATAGGTGCCATCGGGCAATTCATTACCCCGCAGATTTCGGCCGTCCCAGTTTAAATCCGGATCCTCGGTGGTAAACACCAATTCGCCCCAACGATTGAAAACCTGGAATTCAACCCGGTCCACAAAGCAATATGGATATGGAACAAACAAATCATTGGCGCCATCGCCGTTTGGCGTAAAGGTGTTGGGTAATTCGTAGATCGGACAGTTGTCGACGCAGAATATATTGCTAAACGCACTTTCGTTGAAGAATGTATCAATAGCCGTAACGGCATAACAACCGGCTATACCAATATCCGGTCGATGGGTGTAAGTCGTATCCCCGGAGAATGTGACCGTTTCTATCAACTCAAATTCTGCGTCATTGGTTGGCGCATAATAGATGTTGTAAGTGACCACATCATCGGTCTCTTCGCAAATATTCATCGGGTTAACCCACTCCAGATCGTTTTTCAATTCGGCTTCCAGACAACTTACAGCCTGGTCACACAAATTGCTGACTTCCAGTTTCGGCGGACAAGGAGGGATCGTATCTATTGGAATACCGCATTCTTCCTGAGAACGATTGATAAGCGGCCCATCAATATCGTCTACCGAGTATTCTCCAAATGCTTCAATGTAATAACAGTATTCCCGACCGTTTACCAATCCCTGATCGGAATAAAACGGCTCTTCTACTGAAGCTATAGAATCCCACTCCAGCAAATTATTCTGCCGGTAAACAGTATACTGGTAATTAGACCAGGGCACTTCAAAGGCCCAGGATAAATTATTGGTTTCATCAGTGGATGCAATCGAGAGGAACACACTGCTGGCAGGAACAGCTTCCTCCAGGACCTCCGATTCCCCATTCACATAGAAATTCACGCGATAAGTGTAGGGGCGAGACTCGGTATCCAGGCCGGTATCAATATAGCTGGTGTCGTTTGCCTCCCAGAAAGTCGGACTGCTTGCCGAGAAGACTGTTGTCCAGTTTGCCGGACTAAGGCCATCTCCTCTTTGCAGTTCGTATACATAAGGTCCCTGATTTATTGTCGTATCCAGATCTACGGCATTTGGCTTGGTCCAGATGACCTGCATCTCGCCATTAGTCGTGCTGGTACTCATTACATCCACATGGGTTATGAGCGGTATATCCCGAGCCAATTGGATACAGATTTCCTCAGAAGGCAAGCTCTCGACAATATTGAAGGGTTGCCCCTGGCCGGAATATTGCGCAAATTGTGCCAGAACCCGGTAGCAATAGGTGCGGCCGCGTTCTACATTGGTATCTGTAAACCGATAACGGCCGTTGATCAAATCCCGTGTTTTGGTGATGATCAATTGATATCCCTGACCCTGCAGGCCCGGATCGCAGGTGTCGATGGTTATGTCCTGACTCCCTTCCCGTCGCCAGACGGAGAAAGTATAGAAATAATCCTCTGCGGCATCTTCACAGGTATAGGGGCTTTCCCAACTGATCTCTATTTCATTTGCGGTTGCTTCTGCCTGCAGGTCTTCCGGGGGAGGGCCAACTACCTTAATCCGCACCGTTTTTAATGTGGCCAGTCCGGAAGTAGGGGATAAATAATTATCTACGGCTTTAAACACCACGGTATAGGGTTGATCAGCAATATGCTCACAGGTGGTTTGCCAGAAAAAATCCCCGTTAACCGGAGGATCTTCATAATCATCGCTTACGCTGAATACGGCCGGACTGTAAGGGTGTATCAAAGGATACCCCAAAGCAGAAAGCTGTACCTCCTGTCCAAAGTCGGGATCGTCTGCAATGACATCAAACTCTACAATCTCACCGGCAACCACACAAATCTCATCTACGGTTTCAATGGTCGGAGGTCGGTTGTCAGAACAGTCTTCAATCAGGATTTGCATATCCCGGATCGTAGTATCTATCGCTACCCCGTCCCGCCAGGAGATGATGTACATGGCGATGTTGTATTCGCCCGCTTGTTGGGGCGCATCCCAGTAAAAGTCTCCGGTAATAGCATTTAGGAAGTGATTGTTATTAGCTCCCGGCATGATCTGGTTGGGGAAGGAGTACCCACTCACCGGTGTATTAGTGGCTTGTAATGGAACAATTAATTCATAAGAAAGACTGTCACCATCTGGATCAACCGCATTGGGATTGTGTATGAATGGCTGTCCAATACAGCCAATATCTATCGGAGGTTGAAGCAGGGTAGGTGTACTATTTGTGCCATCGAAGGTACAATCCAAAAAGGTATAATTGGTTTGTATATGGAATTGTACCTGTACCGAATTATTAATATTTAATATCCCCTCATTTCGATTGGGGTCTGTCATCGAAATATCGTAGCTACCGCTGCCCGGATACTGGTGGTAGGCAACGTATTCATTGTATTTGATATCATTTCCCAGCGTAACTCCATTACCGTTTCCGTTGGTCCGGGGAATGGTTTCGCAAGAACCGTCTCCCCAGCAAATTTCCAGGGAATCGCGGTCGGCCGCTTCACTACTGGCTTTGGTATAGGTGATGATGGTAGCTTTTAGCCGATTATCGGTACAATCACCGACTTGTTCGAGCCGGATTTCGCCAGCCCGGTTGTGGGTACTCCAGGCAAGGGTGGCAAAAAATAAGCTAAAGAATAAGAGTAGGTATCGCTTCATCGCGAGAATGTTTTTCAAAAGATAGCAAAAGCGCCTAAATATCTGAATGTCGGCAAGCGGGAATGCCACGTAGCAGACATCTTCCGAAGGTTTCAACGATAAAGGGAGGAAAATAGTTTTTCAGGCTTTACGCTTCAAACATCTTCGCAATCCATCTTGCCAATGTGGGATGTTAATTCCGAAGTCATTCCGGATTTTTTCTTTCGACATCAAACTGAATGCAGGCCGGGGTGCAGGTCTGGGGAAAGCATCTGTAGAGCAAGGGCTAATGCGGCATTTCAGCCCGGTCTCCTGCATGATATTCCAGGCAAAATCAAACCAGCTGGCTGTTCCTTCATTGCTGTAATTATAGATACCCCCAGAACGCGAATTATCCTCCAGCAGTTTTTCAATCATTTGGATTAGAGCCCCGGCTAGATCCAATGTATATGTCGGACTTCCAATTTGATCATTGACCACTTGCAGGCTTTCTTTTTCCCGGCCCAGACGAAGCATGGTATTCAGGAAGTTATTGCCGTTTGGCCCATACAGCCAGGATGTGCGCACAATGATCGAGTCTGGTGCTGTAGCCAGTATGCCGGCTTCTCCCGCTGCTTTGGTTTGTGCATATACCCCTGCCGGATTGACCGGAGCATCTTCCCGGAAGGGCGTATTTCCTGCTCCTCCATATACATAATCGGTCGAGATGTGGATCAGTCGGATGCCATTTTCGCGACACCAATGAGCCAGGTTTTTCGGGCCGGTTTCATTAATGGTCCGGGCTTTTTCCGCTTCTTTTTCGGCCTGATCCACCTGCGTGTAAGCGGCAAAGTTTAGCAGAATTCGTACTTCCTCATCCTGCAGGACCGCGGGACAGGTTTCGAGTTTTTCCAGGTCTAGTTCATTTCTGTTTAGGAAGGACCATTGGCTTTCTTCTTTTTTCGCTCGAGGCGAATGATTTTCTGCCACCAGGGTTTGCATTTCCTGCCCCAGCATACCGGTACTGCCCGTTACGAGGATTTTATTCATAGGGCTGCTTCGTGGTTTTTAAAGAAGGGGAGGGCCCGGTCTTTTTCCGAGAGCAGAAATTGCGAGAAGTCGAGTTGCCAGTCAATTTTCAAATCCGGATCGTCAAAGCGAATGCCGGCTTCGGCAGACTTGTCATAGAAATTGTCGCACTTGTAGAAGAATTCCGCTACCGGGCTGAGGACCACATAGCCATGCCCAAAACCCCGGGGCACAAGCAACTGCTTTTTATTTTTCGCCGAAAGGCGGACCCCATACCACTTTCCAAAAGTATCAGAATGTGGTCGTAAATCGACAGCCACATCAAATACTTCCCCTTCCAGTACGCGTACTAATTTGGCTTGCGCCGAATGGCCCTTCTGGTAGTGCAGGCCCCGTAGAACTCCAAAGGTGGAACGTGCCTGGTTGTCCTGTACGAAAGTGTTTGTTATTCCGGCTTCTTCGAATGTTTTTTGGTTGAAGCTTTCAAAAAAATAACCTCTATCATCTTCGAACACGCGCGGCTCGAAAACCAATAGACCAGGGATGGGCGTTTCACTAAAAGGCATGTATTATTTTTTCCGGAAAAATACACTAATGGGAACACCGGTAAAATCGAAATTTTTCCGCAATTGGTTCTCCAGATAGTGTCTGTAGTTCTCTTTGACGTGCTTTGGGTTGTTGCAGAAAAAGGCAAAGGCCGGGAAATAGGTCGGCAGTTGGGTTACAAACTTGATCTTCACATAACGACCCCGGTGGCTCGGCGGCGGATAAGACTCAATAGCAGCCAGCATGATCTCATTGAGTTTTGAAGTCTTGATTTTGCGCTGTCTGTTTTCGTATACCCGGATGGCTTCTTCAATGGCTTTGAAGATCCGTTGTTTCTCCAGGGCAGAAATGAAAACGACAGGTACATCCGAGAAAGGAGCAATTCGCTTGCGCAGCTCCTTTTCATAATCCCGGGCAGTGTTGGTATCCTTCTCGACCAGGTCCCATTTGTTTACCAGGATCACAATACCCTTATTGCGTCTTTGTGCCAGGCGGAAAATGCTCATGTCCTGGGCTTCCATACCGGTCTGGGCATCGATCATGAGAATACAAACATCCGTTTCTTCGATGGCGCGGATGGCCCGCATCACCGAGTAAAACTCCAGGTTCTCGTGTACTTTGGATTTTTTGCGAATTCCCGCCGTATCGACAAGTAGAAACTCTTTATCGAATTTGGTGTACTTGGTATGTATGCTGTCTCGGGTAGTACCAGCGATATCGGTTACAATATTGCGGTCTTCGCCCAGCAGGGCATTGGTGAGGCTGGACTTACCCACATTTGGCTGGCCAACAATGGCAAACTTTGGCAGGTCTGATTCCTCCTCCTCTTCCGCTTCCATGACCTCGGTTACCGCATCCAATAAGTCACCGGTTCCGCTGCCCGTAATGGAAGAGACGAAGTAGGTATCTTCAAATCCCAGGCTCCAAAATTCATTGGCTTCCAGTAATCGGGTATGGTTGTCGACCTTATTGACAACCAGAAATACCGGTTTGTCTGTCTTGCGAAGCATCTGAGCTACCTGTCCGTCGAGGTCGGTTACGCCGGTCGAAACATCGACCATAAACACGATAACGGTAGCTTCATCGATGGCAATTTGCACCTGATCGCGGATGGCTGCTTCAAATACATCATCCGAGTTTCGTACAAATCCTCCAGTATCCACGACCGTGAATCGTTTTCCGTTCCACTCGCTGAGGCCATACTGGCGATCGCGGGTTACACCGCTGGTGTCGTCAATGATTGCCTGTCTTTCTCCGATCAGGCGGTTATAAATCGTCGATTTACCAACATTAGGCCGACCAACGATTGCTACTATGTTACTCATGTTCTTTATTTCGGGGGCAAATATACGGCTTGTGCAGGTTCTTTTCGTTTTTTCCTTTTGTGTTTGGAAGAAAGCTAAAATGGTAAAAGGGAGATCGGTTGGAGCTTTCGCGAATGTTTTGCTTTAACCGTCTAATCGTGGCTGTATATCTCAAAGGTTTTTCCCGAGTCCAGCAATGCTTGTTGGTACAGCTCAAACAAAACATCCCTGTCGGCAGGGTTTTCCCGGAAGGGGCCATCCTGCCAGGGAATATTGGGCGGCAGGAGGATAATCTGATCATAGACTCTCTCTTCCCAGGCTTTCTGTATGAAAGGCGGGCACTGGCCAAATTTATACTCCGCCCAAATTTTCAGCACCAGCGGACCGGTATCGCAGAAGAGTTGTTTGCGGGCCATGCCGGCTAACTGGTCCTCCAGGGCAAACTGGCCTTTGGCAATATGGAGCAAATCGTCGAGCTGGTAATTGGGGCCGTGTTTTTGAAGGTATTCAACCGCATATTCCGGCACCCAGGGTTCGTTGGCTGCATGTGCCAGGGCTTTCGCCAAACTGGTTTTTCCGGTCGATTCCGGCCCGGTAATTAAAATGCGTTTTATGTTTGAATGTTGGTCCATGTTGTATTTTGGCCTTGCCCACTGTTAACCTGACGGGTCGGCAACCTGACGGGTCGGCAACCTGACGGGTCGGCAACCTGACGGGTCGAAAATAAACGTTTGCCAATTTTGGAAACGAAAATTTTACCCAAATTTAGCAGAAGCCCGAAAGTGCTCCAAACAAGCTGCCCGTCTATGTTGTTTTCCTAATCCAACGCGAAAAGGAGCATGTGAACCCGGGCTGCCGCCCTCCAAAAGCAGAATAACTCAATAAACTATGCATGATATAGAACCACACTATAAATGGCGCGATAACTATGTGGCCGCAGAGGATGAGCGATCGCCTTTCTACGGAAGGGTGTATAGTGAGTTCGAATTTACCGAAAAGATCTACAACTACTACATCCACCCCCAGTGGGATTTCTTTGGCTCTCCTACGCTTTACCTGAAAGTACTTTACGTCGATTACGATGCAAAATTTGCCATCATCGAATTTCTCGGTGAGTGGAATGACTGTGTGCAAAATGACATCATGTTTCTCAAACGCGATGTCATTGACCCCATGTTGCGCGAAGGCATTTCCCATTTTATCCTCATTGCAGAGAACGTCCTCAATTTTCACGGAGATGATGATGCCGATTATTACGAAGAATGGCTCGATGATGTTCTGGATATGGGCGGCTGGATCTGTATGCTAAATCTGCAGCAACACGTCTCCGACGAAATGCAGCAGTCCCGTTTGCATCATTATGCGTATTTTGGCGGACCCCTCGATTCGATCAACTGGCGTACACTAAAACCAAAAGCGCTGTTGCTTTTGCTAAATACCATGATCGAAAATGTGCAAAAGGGTATTGGCAATTAAATCAACCTCCTCTGGAAACTACTAAGAACCACCGATCCGGATTCGTAAACATCATTGGAAAACCCAATGTGGGCAAATCTACCCTGATGAATGCCCTGGTAGGCGAACGCATGTCTATCATTACCAATAAACCGCAAACCACGCGGCATCGAATCATCGGCCTGTTGAGTGGCGATGACTTTCAGATCGTATTTTCGGATACACCGGGCATCATCGACAATCCTACCTATGGCATGCAAAAAGCAATGAATCGCTTTGCGCGTTCTACTTTCGAAGATGCTGATATTATGCTCTTTGTGCTGGATGTAAACGAAAGGTATCCAGACGATGATCCGGTCATTGAGCAGTTGAAGAATGTTAAAGTACCGCTGTTTCTATTGATCAATAAGATCGATAAAGTGCATGCTGACAAAGTAGAAGCGGTTCGGAAGATCTGGACCGATCGGGTCGACTTTTCAGAAATACATGAAATTTCTGCGCTGCACAAAACAGGAACAGATCAGGTGCTGGATGCCATCCTTAAGCGCCTGCCGGAAGGCCCCGCCTACTACCCAAAGGATCAGTTGACCGATCGCCCGGAACGCTTCTTCGTCAGTGAGATCATCCGGGAAAAGATACTGGAGCTTTATCATCAGGAAATTCCCTATTCGACGGAAGTCATTATTGAATCATTTAAAGAAACCGAAACCAATAAAGGAGAACCGCTCACCCGGATCTCTGCCATCATTTTCGTTTCCCGGAAAACCCAAAAGCCCATTATCATCGGGAAAGAAGGGAAGAGCATCAAGAAGCTCGGCACGGAAGCCCGTAAATCCCTCGAAAAATGGTTGGAAATGAAAGTTTTTCTGGAGCTCCATGTCAAAATCAAAGAGGACTGGCGGGATGATGATCGGCAGTTGAAGTGGTTGGGATATTCGTAGGAATTAATTTTGAATGGTGAATTAGTAATGCTGAATTATCCCAGTCTGCGAGGAATAAGAAGGATTCATTATTAGGTTTTAATTGATGGCAGGCAGGTAAAATGGGATTCTACCCTGAGCACAGCGAAGTCTCAACCCTGGCCGCTTTAGCCGGACAGTCTCAACATAAACGAATGTGAAATTTGGAATCGTCAGTCACTCTCTAAACTCGCATTAAACGCATAAAAATACTACCTTTGCCCGCAACAAGGGGTGCCTACTGTCTAATCGACACGGCTGAGATCATACCCATCGAACCTGCCCGGATAATACCAGGAAGGGAAATTTCGACAGGCTTGTTTGCGCAAGGCTGCCTGATCTTAGGCTGGTCTGTAGTATGCTCCCCGCATTACTAAACTACAAACAGGTTTTCATGAAACATTTGTTATTCAGCATGTTGCTGCTCCTTCTGGGGCAGGGGGTGTTTGCTCAGGCTGTTATCACCGGACAAATTACCGATGCAGCTGGGGAAGCCTTACCGGGTGCCAGCATATATGTGGAGGAGATAAAAAAAGGCGCTATTGCCAACAGGGATGGCATTTATAAAATGGAGGGATTAGAACCCGGGAGCTATACCCTCCGCTTTACTTTTGTGGGATATAAAACAGAATCTCGTAAAACACGGGTTGAGCCAGGGATCAGCAAGACGATTATGCATGTAATGCTGGAAGACCGGATTATCAGTATTCGGCCGGCAGTTGTTTATGCCACTCGCGCTGAAAAGGATGCCCCATTCACCTTTACCAACCTGAGTCGAACCGAGTTGCAGGAAGAAAACCTCGGACAAGATGTGCCTTATATGCTGCAACGCACGCCCTCTGCAGTGGTAACTTCTGATGCCGGAACAGGTATTGGATATACGGGCATTCGGATTCGAGGTACAGATCCTACACGGATTAATGTGACCATCAATGGAATTCCGCTCAATGATGCTGAATCCCAGGGCGTTTTTTGGGTCGATCTGCCCGATATCGTTAGCTCGACCGAAGATTTGCAAATTCAGCGGGGAGTCGGTACCTCAACCAATGGAGCTGCTGCCTTTGGAGCCACCATCAACCTGAATACGACAAAGCTAAATTCGGATCCTTACGCGACGGTCGATCTGTCGGGAGGTTCTTTTAATACCCTGCGCGGATCCCTGCGATTTGGATCCGGCGATCTGGGCAATGGTTTTAGCCTGGATGGCCGCCTTTCCCGGACAACCTCCGATGGGTATGTGGATCGCGCCTCCGCAGATCTTTCTTCCTGGTATCTGTCTGGTGCCTGGGTAGGAGAGAAGCAATGGCTCCGTCTGCTTGGTTTTTCCGGCAGCGAAGTCACCTACCAGTCCTGGTACGGCGTGGATGCATCGGTACTGGAGGATCCCGAAACCCGTACCTACAATCCTGCGGGTACCGAAAAAGAGGGAGAACCTTACGAAGACCAGGTAGATGATTATACCCAAACCCACCTGCAGGCACTGTATGGTTGGAACATCAATCGCAATCTGGACTTTAGCGCTGCGCTCCATTATACCCGCGGTTTGGGCTTCTACGAGGAGTACAAAGCCGCCCAGTCGATTTCCGACTATGGGCTCGCCAAACCGGATACACTTATCACTTCAGATTTGGTGCGTCGTCGTTGGTTGGATAATCACTTTTACGGGGGTATTTTTTCCGCCAATTATATCAGCAACTCCAATCGCTATCGCGCCACTTTGGGCGGAGGCTGGAACAATTATTTGGGCGGTCACTATGGCGAAGTGATCTGGGCTCAAAATACCGGAACCGGTGTGCCGGATCAACGCTACTATGACAACGAAGGCCGGAAGCAGGATTTTAATATTTACCTGAAGCAAGTGCAGAAGATTGGTCAGAAATTTGATGTATTCCTGGATCTTCAGTACCGCATGGTTATGTATGACTTCCAGGGTTTTGATCAGGATGGAAGCCTGATCGACCAGACGGTTACCCATGGGTTTTTCAATCCGAAAGTCGGCCTGAGCTTTAGTTGTGAAGATGGTGCGCTGGTATATGCCTCTTTCGCCGTGGCCAACCGGGAACCCAATCGGGATGACTATGTGGATTCTTCCCCAAGCAGTCGTCCCAATCCCGAAAGCCTGTATGATGTGGAGGCCGGTTACCGCCGCAGTTGGGAAAAAGCCAGTCTGGAAGCCAATTTGTACTACATGTATTATCAGGATCAGTTGGTCCTGACAGGCGAGCTCAACGATGTAGGAGCATACACCCGGGTGAATGTACCGGAAAGCTACCGCCGGGGAATAGAAATTAGTGGTGGTATTCGTCCGCTAAAATGGCTGGAGGTTGGAGGAAATATTGCACTTAGTCAGAATAAGATTGTCGATTATACAGAGTATCTCGATGATTACGATGCGGATTTTAATTACCTGGGACAGGACTCCATCGTACACGGAGATACCGACCTTTCATTCTCTCCCGGCGTGGTGGCTGCATTCGATCTGGTTCTCTATCCTTTGTCCGGCCTTTCGGCGAAAGCCAATAATCTGGAGATTGGATTGCTGAATAAATACGTAGGTGCTCAATACGTCGACAACAGCTCCAGTTCCGGCAGTTTGTTGGACCCCTATTTCGTGTCTGACCTCCGCTTGGCGTGGGAGTTTGCACCATCCAGGGGCCCGGAATCCATTGCGCTGACTTTTATGGTGCGGAATTTGTTTAATGAGTTTTATTCTTCCAATGGTTGGAGCTATCGATACTTTATTGACGGAGAAGTAGATCAGTTGCGGGGATATTATCCGCAGGCAGGAACCCATTTCCTGGCAGGGATCAAGTTTGGATTTTGATTCATCACCGACCTGGATATAAAAAGCCGAATTTGCTTACGAGCAAATTCGGCTTTCTGTTTTACCATCCTTTGGATTAGAAGTACTAGCGAACAATCTTAGAGTCAAAACAGGAATTATGAATTGGTGTCGCTCCGCTGGAGCCATTAACCACATTTACAGGAAGCCTCCAGCGGAGGCACACCTTTGTAACAAGGAAAAAATCGGATTCACTTTAAGCGCCGTAGGTGCGGCACCTGGTTTTGTCCCTAAGTTTA
>JAAEZH010000048.1 GCA_018222965.1 Bacteroidota bacterium | reverse complement strand
TATTCTAAAGATTTAGTAACCTAAAACCGGTCAACACTATTTAGGGATTGACAGAGGAATGTAAAAGAGTCTTCAGATTTGAATCGATTTTCATTTCCTTCTCCTTCCCTCAGAGTAGGAGGGAAGAGTATCCTGAATATTTTGTTTCGGTAAATTTGCTCCACCTCTGGAGGGGGATAAAAGTATATTCTACCCCTTTTGGGATCAAAAAGCTATAAATGAAACCCAGGCTTTTACACCATACCACCAAGACAATAGAAATAGAAGTTGTTTAATAATGGCTGCTGAGATTCTGAGAATTGAATTTTCATTCCAGTTGAGGCTTTTTTAGAGCCGCATAGCAGCGCTACGGGGCGAAAAAAAAGTAAAAAGTGGGATGAAAAGGCTTTTTCAGGAGCCAGTGAGCTATTTTTAAACAACTTCAGAATTAAAAATTCAGAATTAAAAATTATTAATTACCCTTACTCTCTTCCTCCCTTCAAATAATCCTGATACTCTTTAAGTTTTTCCCACTCTCCATCGACAGCCATTTGAGCTTGTTTTGGCCAGGTTGCCGGGTTGTGCATTCGGTAACGATCGCCGGCTTTCAGGAGCATCTCTCGTAGAGTCCCCTCGTCTGAATTGGCCAGATCTTGCCAGTTGTTGACATCCCCTTTCTTCAGAATCTTTTCAATCTTCGGGCCAATGCCTTCTACGATCTTTAGATCCTTTGGGTTGTTGGGAAAGACTGCAGACGTTTTGAGCGCATCCGGATTATCCGATTTGATATCTGCCAGGCGGGAAGCCTGTCCCACCCAGTCATCTCGTTTAATACGGCCGGGGAAAAAGCCGATGGCTTTGGTTACATGCCCGATCATATCTTCATCCAGTGCAGCGACCTGCTCAAAGGTGTAAATACCAATATCATTAAGTTGATCTTCAATGAATGGTCCGATGCCATTGATGAGTTTCAGATCGTCTTTGTGCTTTTTCTTTGCTTTGGGGATTTTCCCGCCAATAGCAGCTGCAACTGCCAGGCGAGCCATAGATTTCTCAGCATCCTTATCTTCATTCGCGGAAGCGATACCCTCTTCTCCATTTTCTTCCCGGGCAATAGCACCCAATTCGAGGGGAGCACCGCCTGCTTTTAGATCCTCCAGTTCGAGGCGAAGTTTTTCATTGTCGGTCGACAGCTTTTCAAGCTTATTTTCGAAGCTTGTCAGGCGTTTTATGGTAGCATTGTAAGAGCTTTGCATTTCTGCCAGGCCTTCTACTTCCTGTTCAGAAACAGCCAATGGGACTCCCCGTTCTAATTCTTCGGCAAGTTCGGTGTTGCGGGAGCGCAAGCCGAGGATCTGCTCATTGAGTGCTTCAATATTTGTTTCGTAAGATTCTACCAGTTCCTGCAGCTGTTCGTTTTTCTCCTCCATTACCTGATACTGCGCACGGTGGCGGTCGAAGCTAAGTTGCAGGTTTTGCAGATTGGCTGCTGCCGTTTCAGCTTCAGATTGCAATTCCTGATTGGTGTTTTTGCTTTTCTCCAGCTGTTCGTTTACAGAAATGAGTTGCGCCTCTGCAGCCACTGCTTTATCATTAGCTGCTTTCAGTTCGCGACGCAGTTTGCGTGCGCGCCCGCCCCATAGGATCCAGGCCAGAATAAAACCAAACAGGAAGAAGATCAGATTGAAGATCATAAACTCCAGGCTGTCCTCGGAGGTAAATGCATCAAAAAAGGTTGAAAAATCCATAACTCGGATGTTTTGAATATCAAATCAAGCTGGTACCTATCCCTCTTCAGGAGTCGGTTCCAATTTGAAATTTACACGTCTGTTTCGTTGGGTTCCCTGAATACTTTCAGTACCGTCGGGATTGGAATTGGGGGCAATGGGTTCTGATTCGCCCATACTCGCGACCTCAATATTGTTGGTCACTCCTAATTCAACAAAGTACTCACGAGCAGCTTCTGCTCTGGCCATACCAAGATCTTCGTTGTATTCTTCGGTAGCTACGCTGTCTGTATGGCCAATGATCAGCAACCTGAAATCGGGATTTTCATCCAGAAATGTTTTTACCGAGTCGGCATAACTGACAAATCCGGCCTTCGGGCGAAAATCTGCCGAGTTGCGGGCAAAATTCGCATCCACATAAGTCATGTCCTCAAACTTGTACTGCAACTTTTTATACCCGTCTTCTTTGGGAGTATTGGCCGTAAAGCCCAGCGGAGCTAGCAGGGTATCTGCATCAACTTCGGAATAGGTCAGGAAGATCCGATTTTCATCCAATCCCATTTCTTCCAGTTTAAGCTCTATCTGAGTGGCTCGTGCCAGTCCGATATTATCAAAAAAACCGGCAGGAGCTGTTCGTTCGGAACGCAAATAACGCCCCGAAACACTCAATTCCTTCTCCGGGTGATCTTCCATATATTCGGCGACAGCCGTCAAAAAAAGGATGTTATTCTCGTTTATTTTCGGCTTGATACTGTCCGGTGGAAAAAGAAATTCATCAAACTTTTCCAGAACAACCTCACCGTCTGAGCGCAGCGCCAGCGATTTCAGTCGCGGCGGTTCTACTTCTACCTCCTCCTCTATGGCACCGCAAAGTTGCTTAACTTCGCAAACGTAATACCAACGGCCAAAGAGCAAACAGACAGCAAAAAGCAGAAAACCCGGAATAAAGGTTCTCATAAATGATTCACTTTGTTTCCATTAAATGTAGGGATTTTTTGCAAACGTTTGTTGGTTTGTTGGTTTGTTGGTTTGTTGGTTTGTTGGTTTGTTGGTTTGTTGGAATCTAATACACAAGAATTAAAAATTAAAACCTAAGAATTAAAAATTCTTCATTCTTCATTCTTCATTCAAAACTCTACATTAAATCTCCTGGTCTTCCTACATAAACGGTTTTCGCACTTACCTGCTTCTGGAACGCTCCATGGCAGAGCACACCATTGAAGCCTATTTGCGCGATGTGGAAAAGCTGGAAAACTTTCTGCAGCAACAGGGAGGCAAGGTGCCACAGGATGTAAAGAACGAAGATATCAGCCAGTTTCTGCAATGGCTCCATGAACTCGAACTCGGAAAACGCTCTCAGGCCCGCATCGTATCCGGATTGAAAGCCTTTTACAAATACCTGCTTATCGAAGGCGTGATTCAGCAGGATCCCACTTCGCTGATTCAGGCACCCAGACTGGACCGTTACTTTCCGGAAGTATTACACATTGAAGAGATCAACAACATGCTGGAAAGCATAGACCTCAGCAAAGCACAAGGCCATCGGGATCGCGCCATTCTGGAAACGCTATACGCATGTGGATTGCGCGTAAGCGAACTCACCCATTTGCGACTTTCAAATCTGTATTTGGATATAGGTTTCCTTCGCGTAACCGGTAAAGGAGACAAAGAACGCATCATTCCCATCGGCGAAGAAGCCATCAAACAGATTGGCTATTACCGGGAGCAAATGCGAAATAGCCTGAACATCAAACCAGGCAATGAGGATTTTTTATTCCTAAATACACGCGGAAGTCGGCTGAGCCGCGTTTCAGTATTCAACATCGTTAAAAAAGCAGCCCGCGAAGCCGGGATCAGCAAGACGGTTAGTCCGCATACATTCAGACATTCATTTGCTACCCACCTCATTGAAGGCGGGGCTGATTTGCGGGCCGTTCAGGAAATGCTCGGACACGAGTCTATCCTCACCACCGAGATCTACACCCACCTGGATACCGGATTTTTGCGGGAAACCATAAGATCCTTCCATCCGCGTGGCAGAAAAAGCTGATATTTGCCGACTCTTATGAATACAAAACGGATCATATTTTTCCTCTTCGTTTTATTCCTCCTTTCCGGACAGGTTTTCACCTGGGTCGGATGCGCTCAGATCGTACAGCCAACCGGAGGGCCGAAAGACACCCTGGCGCCACAATTGGATTCAGCCCGATCAACGATCAATTACCAAACCAATTTCGAAAAACAGACCATCGTTTTGGCCTTCGACGAGTACATTGAGTTGCGGGATGTTTTTAACCAGGTCGTAATTTCCCCGCCAACCGAAAAAAGGCCGGAGGTAAAACGGGTGAAATACAAAAGAGTCGAATTGACTTTCGCACCAGAGGAAGAACTGCGAGAAAATGCGACTTATACCATCAATTTTGGGGAAGCGATCCGGGATTACACGGCGGGAAATGTACAACCCATAAGCTTCGTATTTTCAACCGGACCATACCTCGATTCACTGGAGGTACATGGAGAGATCCGCGATGCTGAAACCAATGAACCAGTATCAGAAGTGCTGTTGATGCTTTACGACAACCTGGCCGATACCGTAGTGCGCACCGAAAGGCCCTTTTACTTTGCCCGTACGGATAAAACCGGGCATTTCCATATAAGTAATGTCAAGGCCGACACCTTCCGGGTATTTGCGCTGGAGGATCAAAGCAGCGACTACATCTTCAATCAGGAAAGCGAGCGCATTGGTTTCCCCGATGACTTTCTCATTCTTACAGATAGCACGAAAACAGACATCAGTATTCGGTTCTTCAAGCAGGATCCTACATTTAGGATGCTGGAAGCCAAACACCCGCGCTATGGTTTGAGCAAGTTGGTGTTTAATGGTCCGCCCGATTCGGTACAAATAAATATCGATCAGGAATTTCAGAACTACTACAAGGAAATAGACCTGGACACTATGCGGATTTGGTACCACACAGATACCAGTACCAGCTGGAATATATACATGCCAAAGGACAGCCTGATTGATACGCTTTTGGTGCCTTCCGGCGAAAGGCAGGCGTTTTTGGATAAAACCAAACCCAAGCCGATATCCAATCGTTTCCCGACTTCCCACAACCCAACCAAAGAATATCGAATGTCGTGGATGCAACCAATCTCCGCAGTTGATACCAGTTTGATTCTCGTTACAACAGATACACTTGGTACCCGGGCTTTTCTGGATTTCCGCATCGACAGTCTGGACAAAAAGACCCTGATACTGAGACACAACTGGAAAGAAAAGAAGAACTACGATCTGCTCTTTCTTCCCGGTGCAGTTACCGGTTTTTATGGCACCCCTTCAGACAGCTTACAGGGTATATTGCGAACAGCCGAGAAAAAAGACTATGGCAGCCTGAGTCTCGAACTTACCGCGCTCGATTCAACCAAAGCCTATGTAATGGAGTTAATCAGTGCGAGTAAGGTGGTTGAGAAAGAATTGATCCGCCAGGCAAGCAGTTGGAACAGGACCTACCCCAGTCTAAAACCAGGCAGTTATGAAGTGCGGATCATTGAAGATCTGATCCCGAATGGTCGATGGGACCCCGGAAACTACGATCAGAAAAGACAACCCGAACGAATCTTCATCCGTCCGCTGGAAAGCTTACGAGCCAATTGGGAAGTAGATGCCAGTTTCCCGGTGGAGTTTGATTCGGAAGCAGGGATTGAGTAATTTGGCAGCAAGGATAAAGAATATGCAGCTACGCGCAGAAAATCTGGTAAAAATATACGGCCGACGCACGGTAGTTAAGGGCGTTTCGCTGGAAGTCAATCAGGGAGAGATCGTTGGCTTGCTGGGACCGAATGGTGCCGGTAAAACGACCTCTTTTTACATGACTGTCGGTTTCATCAAACCCGATAAAGGCCGGGTGTATCTCCAGGAAAGAGACATCACTACCCAGCCTATGTACAAAAGAGCCCGACTGGGTATCGGATACCTGCCGCAGGAGCCATCTGTTTTCCGCAAATTATCGGTAGAGGACAATATCAAAGCGGTGCTGGAAATGACTCCGCTTTCGCGGAAAGAGCAGGCAATCAAACTCGAGTCGCTGATCGATGAGTTTGGTTTGGAGAAAGTGCGCAACAACCCCGGAGATACCCTGTCTGGCGGGGAACGCCGGCGCACCGAAATAGCCCGCTCGCTGGCAACCTCTCCAAAATTCATCCTGCTTGATGAGCCTTTTGCCGGGATTGACCCGATTGCTGTGGAGGATATTCAGTTTATTGTATCCAGACTTAAATTGAAAAATATCGGTATCCTCATCACGGACCACAATGTGCAGGAAACCCTTTCAATTACAGATCGGGCTTATCTTATGTTTGAAGGAAACATCCTCAAAGCAGGCACCGCTGAAGAACTGGCCGCTGATGAAATGGTACGAAAAGTATACCTCGGGAAGCACTTCGAACTTCGCCGAAAGGTGATAAACCTCGATGAAGAAAGATGATTTGTGCTCCCTGGAAATATCTCATTTTTGTTTCGCTATCCTGTCTGGTATTGGCCGCCTGTACCGAAGAACCTCCTCCTACCCTTGGTCCCAAAGACATAAAAATAGTAGACAGCCTTTATCAGGAACAGGTTTTGCTCTTGAAGCCGGAGATGGACAGCATCTGTGACCTGCGTCAGGATTCCATTTTGCGCCGGGCGGTAGATTCCATGCTCACCCAACGCGAAGAAGAGATTAAAAAACAATTGGAACGAATCAGAAACCAACAATGAATCAGCGGCGAACCAAATATTACCTCTTATTTGCTTTTCTGCTCATTGCCGGAACACTCGCTGCCTGGCAACAAGTCTCAAAAGCCGACCTCCGCGAACAAAGACTACAATCCAGACTCGAAAATTACCGGAAAGCCAGCATCGAAAAATGCCTGGAAGTTATCTATGAAGACGCCGCTGCCATAGTAGACAGCATCATGATCGAGCGGGCCCGTGCCAAACGAGACACCATCGGCAAACCACCAAAACCAGAGCGCCCGGATAAACCCGAAATCATTCCTCCCAAAGACAGTACGCCGGTAAGACCTATGGTGGATACGATTGGGGGTGGTTGATTCCGTTGATTCCGTTGATTCCGTTGATTCCGTTGATTCCGTTGATTCCGTAAGAAAGTGAAATGGTGTACTGGTGTACTGGTGTAGTTGGTCTTTTCGAGTTGAAACTGCCCGGCTAAAGCGGCCAGGGTTGTAACCTTCTGCCTTCGGCAGTCGGGGTTGAGGTTTTATCACTTATTCCGTTGCTCGCTCAACAATTCCCGATCCTCATTCCTCATTCCTCATTCCTCATTAAAAATTAAAACCTAAAAATTAATAATTAATAATTAAAACTCCAGTTTCTCCTGATACCGATACAATGCTTTATTCCACTTCCCGATCGCTTTTCGAATCAGGTCGGCCTCTGTAACCCCTTTAAAGAGGAAAGCCCGGATCGTATCAATTCCAAAATCGAAAGGCGCACAATAAGGGAAGGGAGATTCAAGCGGTTCCATATTGCTTTCGCAAACGATGAGTGCATTTACCCCATTGCTGTTATCGGCAGCTGTTTGTCCGATATAACCGAAGAAATGAGGCTTAGTCGTGTCAAGGCTTTGTTGGGGATCGGCCTGCAGGTATTCATCCAGGAAACAAGCTTTTATTTTGCTGCTTCCTGCATCGAAACTGGTCGTATCCCAAACAAACAAAACCTCCGAAAAGTCGTATGCATCCTTGAATGCTGACATAAGCATAAATGCAAAATCGTCCCGATCCTTTTTGGTTTCTTCCAGCATCTCCTTATACTCGGCGGTGTTGGCGGAGCCCTGAGTTATACGGGACTGCAGCACCTGGATCTTTTTGCTCTCAGAGGGCAACTTAACAACCAGCACTGCCTCCGGATAAACGGCCATGGCCGCCTCCGCGCGGGCAACATCTGATTGGCGGTCACTGGCCCGGTAAGCCGGATCGGTTTGAGCGACCTGGGCAAATGCGTTTGTTGAGACTCCAAAAATTGTCAGGAGCAATAGTAAAAGAATTAGTGAATTTGTGCGTTTAGTTTTCATGTTTTTCAATTAGCCTGTTGTTTACATTCATCCGATGTGACTTAGTATTCAACGGATGATATTAATATATTTGCAACTTCCGACGGAAAAGCCGTCTCTATTTTTATACTGACCCGTAAAATTCGGTCAGGAAAGCAAGAACGTTCAAAATAGATCGCATGCAATCAGTTGACATTGAAGCTCTCAATCAGCAAATTTACGCCGATAGTGCCTTTGTAGATGTATTAAAGGCCGAAACAAACAAGGTCATTGTCGGCCAGCACACGATGTTAGAACGCCTGCTCATCGGATTATTGGCAAAAGGGCACGTTTTGCTCGAAGGTTTACCCGGTTTGGCAAAGACGCTGGCAATAAAAACGCTTTCCACAGCTGTCAACGCCAAGTTTAACCGGATCCAGTTTACGCCCGATCTGCTTCCTGCAGATATTATTGGTACCATGATCTACAATCCGAGTAAAAATGACTTCTCGGTACGGCAGGGACCAATCTTTGCCAACTTCATCCTGGCGGATGAGATAAACCGGGCACCCGCAAAGGTACAATCAGCGCTTCTGGAAGCCATGCAGGAACGCCAGGTTACCATCGGAGGAACGACTTTCGAATTGAAAGAACCTTTTCTCGTACTGGCTACTCAAAACCCCATCGAACAAGAAGGTACTTATCCCCTGCCGGAAGCCCAAACCGACCGCTTCATGCTGAAGGTTAAGATCGGCTATCCGACCAAAGAGGACGAGCGGGAGATTATTCGCAGAAACCTCAGTGTGGATGGATTCGCAAAAATTTCTGCGATCATCAAACCGGAGGATATCCTCAAAGCCCGCAAATCGGTGCGTCAGGTTTATATGGACGAAAAAATCGAGCAATACATCATCGATATCGTTTTCGCCAGCCGGAATCCGGAAGAATATGGCATGAAAGAACTCAAACACCTGATCGGGTACGGCGGGTCTCCTCGTGCAAGCATCAATCTGGCTCTGGCATCCAAGGCCTATGCCTTCCTGCAAAGACGCGGATTCGTTATCCCCGAAGATGTGCGAAACATTTGCAAAGATGTCATGCGCCATCGTATCGGACTAACCTATGAAGCAGAAGCTGAAGAGGTAACTCAGGAAGACATCATCGATCAGATTCTCAATACGGTGGAGGTTCCTTAAACAATGTTGAATTCTGAATTTTGCCAACAGTCCTTTCGGCCTTGCTGGCAAGAATGTTGAATTATTCCCTGTATTCCAATTTCAAAATTCTAAATTCCGCATTCAACATTAGCTTACATGGAAACCAAAGAACTCCTGAAAAAAGTCCGGAAAATTGAAATCAAGACCAAAGGTCTGAGCAAGCAGGTTTTCTCGGGTGAATACCACAGTGCCTTTAAGGGACGGGGTATGTCTTTCAGTGAGGTTCGATCTTATCAGTATGGAGATGATGTGCGGAATATAGACTGGAATGTTACGGCCAGAACCGGAGAACCCCACGTCAAGATATTTGAGGAAGAACGGGAACTGACTGTCATGCTTCTCGTAGATGTAAGTCAGTCGGTTCAGTTTGGCACCAAACGCCAGTTTAAAAGCGAAATGATCACAGAGCTCTGTGCGGTGCTGGCTTTCTCTGCCATCAACAACAACGACAAGGTCGGGGTACTTTTCTTCTCCGATCAGATCGAAAAATTCATTCCACCCAAAAAAGGGAAAACACATATTCTTCGAATCATCCGGGAGTTGCTGGACTTTGAAGCGGAAGACAGTAAAACCAATATTGCACAGGCTTTGCAGTACATGAACAACCTCATTAAAAAGCGTTGTATCTGCTTTGTGCTTTCGGATTTTATCGCCGACAACTACGAACAGGCCTTGCGCATCGTAGCCAGAAAACACGACCTGATCGGGGTACATATTTCTGATCCGGTGGAGGAACAATTTCCTTCGGTAGGACTCATACGGGCCCGGGATGCTGAAACCGGTCGCATCGGATGGATTGACAGTTCCAATGCCGGCGTCCGGAAACGTTTCGAAGAATGGTTCAAAGAAAAATCAGAAACTTTTGAGAGTAATTTCCGCCGCACGGGAGCTGATGTAGTCCACATCCGCTCGGATGAAGACTATGCCCGTGCGCTGCACCGCTTTTTCCAAAAAAGGATCAACGCATGAGGAATCGGAAACTAAATCTCATAGGGTCGCTCGTATTAACGGGGCTGTTGTTTTTTGGCTTTTCAGCGAAAGCTCAGATAGAGGTCAATACTCGTCTGGACAGCATGCAACTCAATATCGGGGATCAAACCAATTTATACCTGGAAATCACCACGGAAGAAGGCGTACGCTTACTGGATCCGGAATGGAACTGGCCCGACTCCCTGGAGCAAATCGAATTGCTGGAGGTTTCCAACTGGGATACCCTGAATTCAAACGGACGAACCCTCTACCGAAAAACCTATCCCCTTATCGCCTGGGATGAGGGAGAATATTATCTGCCGAAAATCCGGGTACCCTTTACCTACAAAGGAACCAAACAATACACCTCCTCAGATGAAGTGTTTCTGGTCGTGCGTTCGCAACTGACCGACGCCGTAGATCTCGCCCCGATGAAACCCATTATGGAAGCGCCGCCAAAGAAACTCAACTGGACGCGTATCCTGCTCATTGGCGGTTCAGCCCTGCTTCTCCTGACTTTAATTATCCTGCTCATTCGCTGGATCAATAAAAAGATGACCGGGCCGATTGATTACAAAGAAAAAGAGGCGATTATACGTCCGCCGCATGAAATTGCATTGGAAAAACTTGCGGCGCTGGACGGGGAAGCCCTTTACCAAAACGGACAGGAAAAAGAATTTCAAAGCCGGCTTACCTATATTCTTCGGGAATATGTGGAAGGCCGTTATCAGGTACCGGCACTGGAACAAACGACCGATGAGATAATCCGGTCGCTTCAGCATAAAAAGATGGAAAGCAGCCGGATCGCTGTATTACAGAAATTACTACCCATGGCCGATCTGGTAAAATTCGCGAAAGCGAAGCCACCACAGTCTTTCCACGAGCAGGCTTTTAAAGATGTGCGAAACTGGATTGAAAGCAGCATTCCCGATCCTGCCGAAGAACAAAAAGAGGAAGAAGAATGATCCCTGACTTTAGCAACATACAACTCGCTCAGGTCTGGTGGCTGCTTCTCTTGCTGTTGCTTCCGCTGGCCGCTTTCAGGCTTTGGCGACAGGGAAAAAAGCGACAACCTTATTTGCAGGTTCCCAGTTTGACTCCCCTTCAGGGCAGCAGTTGGAAAGGACAGATCAGGCGCTTTCTGCCACTGCTCCGGCTGCTTGCTTTTGCGCTGTTGGCAGTGGCCATGACACGCCCTCAAAACGTATTACAGGAAAGAGATATCAAAGCGGAAGGGATCGATATATTTATGGCAATCGACCTTTCCAGTAGTATGCTCGCTCAGGACTTTAAACCCGATCGGCTCACCGTGAGTAAAGAAGTCGCCATAGACTTTGTAGAAAAACGGGAATTTGACCGAATTGGATTAGCCGTCTTTGCCGGCGAGGCATTTACTCAATGTCCGCTCACCAGCGATCACCGCATAGTCAATGAGTATATCGGCCAATTGGAATGTGGCTACCTGCAGGATGGTACCGCCATCGGCATGGGACTTGCAACTGCTGTTAATCGCCTAAAAGACAGTAAGGCAGAAAGCAAAGTCGTTATCCTCCTCACCGACGGTAAAAACACCTCGGGCTATATACAGCCACTGACAGCTGCTGAACTCGCTAAAGAATTCAACGTAAAAGTGTACACCATTGGAGTGGGCACCACAGGCAGAGCACTGGCTCCGGTAAGTCGACGCAGCAACGGGGATTATGTATTCGGCTTGTCGCAAGTGACTATTGATGAGCCTTTGCTGCGGCAAATTGCCAGCCTGACTGACGGAAAATATTTTCGGGCAACCACCAGAGAAGCCCTGGAAGATATCTACGAGCAGATTGATCAGCTCGAAAAAACGGAAATGGACGTAACCACCGTAAAGTCGTATCAGGAAGCTTTCCATCCACTTGTTTTTTGGGCGCTGATCCTGATCGGACTGGAGCTGTTGCTTCGTTACGGACTGCTCCGCACATTGCCTTTGTAATAATCAAAAACGGGAGGCAAAAGAAAATTTATGTTTCGATTCGAACATCCGGAATTCTTATATTTTTTGGCAGCTCTGCCTGTCATACTGGCCCTGTATGCTTTTGCCTTACGGCGAAGCAAAACCCTGCAAAACAGATTGGGCGAGCAAGCTCTGATAGAGCGGCTTATGCCAGATGCCTCCAGGGGAAAGCACAACCTCAAGATTGCCTTAATCCTTCTCGGACTGGCCCTGTTGATTGTGGGCTGGGCAAATCCACAGTGGGGAGATCGACGGGAGAGTGTAACCCGAAAAGGCATTGATGTCTTTCTGGCACTCGACATATCCCGAAGCATGCTTGCAGAGGACATTGCTCCCAACCGACTGGAACGGTCGAAGAAATTTGGGGAGCAGTTGATAAAATCTCTCAAAGGCGATCAGATCGGATTGATATTTTTTGCCGGTGCCCCCTTCCTGCAAATGCCTTTGAGTACCGACTATGGGGCAGCAACCCTGCTTCTCCGATCGGCCAATCCAGATCAAACCCCCAATCAGGGAACATCACTTGGGGAAGCGATTCGACTCGCCCAAAAAACATTTGATCCGGAACAACGCAACCATCAGGCGCTTATTCTCATCTCTGATGGAGAGACACACGATGAAGACGCCGTAGCTGCCGCCCGGGAAGCCGGAGATGAAGGAATGATCATCCTGACCATCGGTGTTGGTACCAATACAGGAACCCGCATTCCGGTTCGTCAGGGTGGCCGACTGGATTACCTGCGCGACAGACAAGGACAGGTTGTAGAAACCAAATTGGAAGAAGGAGCGTTAAAAGATATTGCAGAGGCCGCCAATGGATCCTTCTTTTACCTGGATCGCGGCGAAGAGATAATATCTATCCTTCGGGAAAAGATTGATCAGATTGAAAAACAGGAATACGAACAACGCATCTTTGATCAGTATGAAAGCTATTTTCAATATTTCATTGGTGCCGGTTTATTCGTTCTTTTCCTCGAATTCATGATCTCCTACCGCCGAAATGCCCGGCTGCGTCGCAGAGATCTGTTTTCAGAACAAAAGTAATAAGCCATGAACCGAATCATTTTTGTCTTCCTGCTCTCCCTTTCCGCATTCGGAATGAATGCACAGGAAACCGGTGATTATATCCGAAATGGCAATAAAGCCTACGAATCCGGAGACTATCCGGCTGCCGAAGAATATTATCAGCAAGCAGATGAGCTGGAGCCCAATGTGCGCAGCTCCTTCAACAAAGGCAATGCTGTTTACAACCAGGAACGCTACGAAGAAGCTGTAAGCGAATTTCAAAATGCAGCTCGCCTGGCGGAGTCGGATCAACAACGCGCAAATGCTTACTACAACCTCGGCAACACCCATTTTCAACAGGAAAAATATGAAGAGGCACTCGATGCCTATAAACAATCGGTACGATTAAATCCAAAAGACGAACAAGCTAAATACAACCTGGCTCGTACCCAAAAGACCCTCAAAGAAATCCAGCAGCAACAGCAGCAACAACAACAGGAGCAGCAAGACCAGGAGCAGGATCAGGAACAGCAAGACCAGGAACAACAACAGGACGGCGAACAAGAACAAGAGGAGCAGGAGCAACAAGAGCAAGAGCAAAACGAAAATGCTGAGCCTCAATCCGGCCAGTCAGAAGAAGAACAGCAACAAGAACAACAAGCTTCAGAAACCCAGACTGAAGACATAAACAGAGAAGAAGCCGAAAGGCTCCTGGAGGTCATGGAGCGCGAAGAACAAAAAGTGCAGGAACGACTAAGACGGGCCGAAAGCTCCGGCAAAAGTGAGAAAGAATGGTGAGGGTAATTATTAATGCTGAATTTTTAATTAACTCAGCAAGCAAAATCCCGAGCGCCAAAGGCGCGAGATCAACCATCCGCCAAAGGCGGATTCTCAACCCTGACTGCCAAAGGCAGGAAGTCTCAACACCGAGCGCCAAAGGCGCGAGATCAACCCCAATTCGCCGAAAGGCAAAGCATTAAAAATTAAAACCTAAAAATTATTAATTCTAATAACCCATGCTTCGTACTATTCTAACAAGCCTTGTTTTAACAGTATGCAGCCTGGCGACTCAGGCGCAGGACACCCCCGAATTTTCTGTATCGATTGACAGAGATACCATCTTGATGGGAAATGTATTTGAGGTAAGTTTTGCCCTCGAAAATGCCCGGGGCCAGGATTTTGACGTGGAGGATCTGTCTGAAAATTTTGAGCTGGTTGGCGGCCCAAACATCTCTTCTTCCATCCAGATCATTAACGGAGAAATGAGCCAGCAACAAAGTTGGTCTTTTTATTTGCGTCCCAAGTCGGAAGGCATATTTTATATTCCGCCAGCGAGCGTCCGGATAAACGGAGAATATTTATCTACCTTGCCTTTAGAGGTATGGGTAACACCAAACCCGGATGGTATCGTGGAGCCTCCGGCAGAACAAGCTTCTCCATTTGGTGTTCCTGTTCCGGAACCGCCTGTAAAACCGAAGAAAAAACGCAAAGTTACCCGCATCTGATATGGGTCGATCAATCCAAATAATTATTACGCTGTCCTGTCTGATGGCATTTTCCAATGGTCTCTTTGCACAGATGACTTTCGAAGCCTATGCCCCGGTGAAGAAGGTCATGCAAGGCGAGTATTTTGAGGTTAGTTATACCCTTCGCAATGCCGATGGAATCAATTTTCGTCCGCCAGACTTTAGCAATTTCCGGGTGGTACAGGGCCCCAGCCGCTCAGTGAGCACCAGCATCATCAATGGCAATCGCAGCAGCGAACTGACCCATTCCTATCTTCTGGAAGCCAAAGAACCCGGAACCTATAAGATCAACTACGCAACGATCAAAGTAGGTAATGAGTTGGTGCGTTCCAATACCCTGAGCATATCAGTCACAGAGCGGGATATGAAGTCCCTGGAGGAAATTGCCACCGATGCAAACATCTTTGTACGCGCTATCCCAAGCACCACCACTGCCTATCCGGGACAACAGATTTTAATTGATTACAAATTATACAGTTCGGTAAGCATCGACCACTACTCGGTGGCTGCAGAATCAGATTATCAGGGATTTTTCGCACAGCCGCTTCGACGCTTTCGCGGAAGAACTCAGCAGGAAGAAATCGGCGGAAAGACCTATAGCACGCTGGTGTTCCGTCGGGTAGCCGCTTTCCCTCAAGTTATTGACACACTCGAAATATCGCCCTTGCGCCTCCAGGTTGGCCTAAGCCCTGAAGGCGGCAGAGATCGCTTCAATCCATTTGGCTCTCCCATGAAAGTCAGTAGCGTAAGTTCTGATCCGGTACAAATTGCGGTTAATCCGCTTCCGGCCGGGTCTCCACCATCCTTCTGCGGTGGTATTGGCACTTTCGAGATGCGTACTTCTTACGACCGAAACACCCTGACTACCGATGATGCACTGACTATTTTGCTCACCCTTTCGGGGAATGGCGATGTAAAACGGCTGGAAGCACCCATCTGGATGGAAAACGACAGCTTTGAGGTTTATCCGCCTAGTGTAATTGATGAAAATGTATTTGAAAACCAGGGAGAAATCATTGCCCAAAAAACGTTTGAATACCAACTCCTCCCGCTCTATCCGGGCGAATATGACATCCAACCGGAAGTAGCCATTTTCAACCCCGACAGCACCAAGTTTACGACGCTTAAAGGGACAACCATCTCTCTTCAGGTAAGCCAGGGAAGTGGCAAAAGGCGGAATATAGTGCAGGAGGAAACCAATGATGGAGAGGCTCTGGAAATGCGTCCTTTCAGAACGGATGCCAGTGTCTACCAAAAAGAAAAGGTGTTTTTAAATACCACCGGGTTTTGGCTGGCTACGTTACCGGCTCCTTTCCTTCTGCTGATTGCCTGGGGCATGCGCCAGATGCGTGCTCGAAGAGCAAATATTGATCCTGCGGAGTTGCGCCGATCCAAAGCCGCAAAAGTGGCTGCCGAACGATTGAAACAGGCCAAATCCTATCTCGATCAGGGAGAAAACAGAAGCTTCTTTGATGAAGTTTCCAAAGCAAGCTTAGGATTCCTGATCGATAGAATTGGCATTCCACCCGCCGATTTAAAAAAGGAGGTGATCCGACAGTCCCTGGAAGCCAATGATGTCGAACCCGATCTGACCGACAGGCTGCTTGCTCTCCTCCAAAAATGCGAGTATGCTCTTTTCGCCGGACAAGCAGATCAAAGTGCCAAAGAAGATGTCTATCAGGAAGCCTTTGATGTGATTACCCAATTGGCAAAGAAGGTTGTCTAGCATCTGCCTTTCGGCGAATGGGCTATCTATCCAATTCTGATGATAGTCCCAACCATTAATCTATAATTCGCATCTGAGAATTAGGGCATCAGAAATATCTATTTAACAAATTGAAGGTGCGACCCGCCTGCGCGGGTCGTGGTGGTTGGGTTACCCTTGTGCTAAGCAGAGAAGACCCGCCTTCGCGGGTCTGAATTTATTGGGAATAGTTGATCCGCTAAGAACATTTTATAATTGTATTCGACCTGCGGAGCGGGTCGCACCATTTGGGTTTGCATTTTTGTCCTGTACATAGGAATTCTCTAGGGAAAGAAATTATTTAATTCGATAATCAAATCAGACCCGCGAAGGCGGGTCTCCTATCATTAGCACAATGATACCCCAATCTGAACGACCCGCGTAGGCGGGTCGAACCCCATGGTATATAAGTTTTGTCCTGTACATGGATAATTTGTTCATGAAAGAAAAGATAATAGGTCAATTCGGACAAGAATTTTTCGATGCGGTTGAGCAAAAGACTGACAGTCTTTATTATCTAAATCAGGGCGACCGTGAAGCAAAATTTGGAAAAACCGACAATAGTATTTACCAGTTCTTTTACTGCAATCTGGACGAATCCTGGTTTGAAGAAGGTGATTCTTCCAAAGTTATCTACTACTTTGAGATTGATGAAAAGGGGCGGATTGAAAACCTATCCATAAAAAAGCACACCTTACCTGAACAAAAGATTGTTGCCTTTGGATCAGAGCTTAAAACTTTGGTTACCGAAATGCCAGATTGGTCTCCGGCAATAGACTTTGGTAAACCAGTCAGACAAGGGTATACCTTTCCACTTATTCTAAGTCATAACCAACGAAACAAATACTGCAACTAGACTTTTTGCCAAAGGCAAAAAAACAGACCTGCCGGAGGCAGGCGGGCATAGACAAAAAAAACACCCGGACCATCACAGCCCGGGCGTTCTCATTTATACGTAATTGTTATTCGAATTATCGAGCAAAAGAAATCGCCCGCTTCTCGCGAATAACCGTCACTTTAATCTGACCGGGATACTGCATCTCATCCTGGATCTTTTGGGAGATCATAAAGGAGAGATCATCTGCATACTGATCGGTAACTTTTTCGCTTTCTACGATAACGCGGAGTTCGCGACCGGCTTGCATAGCGTAGGCTTTGGAAACACCATCGTGTGCCATAGCCAGTTCTTCCAATTCCCCGATTCGCTTCATGTAGCTTTCGAGGATCTCGCGACGAGCACCCGGACGGGCACCAGAGATCGCATCACAAGCCTGAACAATCGGAGAAATGATGTTATTCATTTCAATTTCATCGTGGTGGGCACCAACAGCATTGCAAACCAGTGCTGTCTCGCCGTGCTTCTCACACATCTTCATACCGAGGATAGCGTGACTCAACTCGCTTTCTTCCTCTGCCACCTTACCCACATCGTGCAGGAGTCCGGCACGTTTAGCCACTTTAGCCTGTTTCGGCGAAAGCCCCAACTCCGCAGACATGATCGCACATAGGTTTGCCGTTTCAATGGAGTGCTTGAGCAGGTTTTGTCCGTAGGAAGAACGGAAACGCATCCGACCCACCATGCGTACGAGGTAGGCATCCAGACCGTGAATATCGAGATCGATAACCGTACGTTCTCCAATCTCTACAATCTGCTCTTCGAGCTGTTTGCGGGTTTTGGCAACCACCTCTTCAATACGAGCCGGGTGGATACGGCCATCGGCAACCAGGCGCTTCAGAGCCAGGCGGCAGATTTCGCGGCGTATCGGATCAAAGCTGGAAATAACGATAGCTTCCGGTGTATCATCTACCACAATCTCTGCCCCTGTAGCGGCTTCGAGAGCACGGATGTTCCGACCTTCCCGACCGATAATCTGACCTTTCAGATCGTCGCTTTCGAGGTTGAATACGGAGACAGTGTTTTCGATGGTATACTCGGCGCTCATGCGCTGAATCGTCTGGATGATGATCCGTTTGGCTTCCTTGTTTGCTGTTACTTTGGCTTGAGAAATCGTATCCTTAACCAACGCCATGGCATCTGTTTCAGACTTGGCTTTTACAGCTTCCATGAGTTGTTCTTTGGCAGCTTCTTCTGAAAGCTTGGCTACATGCTCAAGTGCTTTGATGTGTTTCTCGTTGGCCTGCTCAAGATCTTCTTTTTTACGAGCTACAATGCGCATTTGCTTTTCGAGATTTTCGCGCACCGTATTAATCTCTGCTTCTGCCGTTTCCAGATCGGATTTGCGGCTATCCAGTTTCCTGAGTCTTTCCTGAAATTTCTCTTCTTTGGCTCCCCATTCTTTTTCGAGCGCTTTTACTTCCATTTCCCGTTCTTTGAGCTCGACCATTTTCTGGCCTTTTTCGGAGTCAAACTGGGATTTTAATTTACTAAAGCGATCCTTTGCTTCCTGGATCTTGCGTTGCTTGATGCTTTCGTTCTTCGCTTCTGCTTTTCCGACAATTTTATCAGCCTGTGTTTCAGCTTCATCGACAATGCGCTTTGCGGAGAGTCGGGCTTCTTTAACCACCAGGTCAGCTTTGGCGTTAAGCTCCTCTATTTTGGCGGAATTCTGCTTGCCTAAGAGCAATCGAACCACGATGAAGCCTATCAAAACTCCAACGATCAGCCCAATAGCTAATCCTATTCCTATATCCATAATAAATGCAGTTATGTATACATTGAAATCGGGACTATTCCCGACTCCGGCTCAAAGGATTGACCATATGCCGTAGTCTTGGCTACTCGAGCAGCTGATCGAGTAATTTCTCGATCTGGGAGAGTTGTTGAAGTTGATCCTGTTCTTGAGTGGAAGCTCCGCCTGCTTTGAATAGATCTACTGCATATGTTAGCAGCACCAAAGCCAGGCAATCCTGCTTATCGCGGTTGGGGTAGGTCAGCTGAAATTGATTGACCTTTTCATTGACATCCTTAACGATCTGACGGATCGTTGCCTCGTCATCCGCTTTTATTTTCAGGGGATACGGCCGGCCGGCGATCAACACTGTTATTTGTCGGGTATCGCTTACCGCCATTATCTACATTTTTTGCATCCACTCAATACAGGCGTCTACTTCCTTCATCGACTCTTCAATACGTTCCCGAAGTACTTTAATGTCTTCAGGCTCGTCCTGCCTCTGCTTATCTAAAGCTTGCTGGGCGCCTTTGAGTTTATCTTTCAATTGTCCGACTGCCTCGCGTTCGCTATTCAGTGCGGTTTTAAGGTTATTTTTCTCTTCACGCAATGCCGCATTTTCCGACTGAAGTGCCTCCATCCGGTCGGCCAGTTTCCTGACCTTCTCCTCTATTTTGCTTAATACTTCTTCCTGATCCATGGTTTCCGGGGACTACTTATCGGCGGATCTGTGCCTGCAATTGCTTTTCGTATACTCCGATCATCTTATTCATTACCTGATCCACTTCTTTGTCATTCAGGGTGCGCTCGGGATTTTCAAACACATAACTTACTGCGTAAGATTTTTTCCCTTCACCCAGTTTTTCAGCGTCTTCAAAGACGTCAAACAGGTTTATTTCACGAAGTATTTTCTTGCCCTGTTTACGGGCGATTGCCACAATATCATCAAATTTTACTGAATTATCAACAACCAATGCTAAATCGCGGCGTGTACTTGGATATTTGCTGAGGTCCTGATATTCGAATTTTCCGCGTCCGGCTGCTTTTACCAGCAAATCCCAGTTAAAGTCTGCAAAGAATACAGGTTCGCGAAGTTCCATTCCCTTTTGTAAAGCCGGGCTGATACGTCCAAAACTGACCAATTCCTGTGGACCGCGATGGTATTTCAATCCGTAGGTGAAAACCGCATCGTCGTGCAGGGCCGTTTGTTGATACCCGCCGATACCAAGGCGCTCCAATACCAGAAGGACAAAAGAGCGCAGGCTGTAGTAATCGGTATCTGTTTTTTCTTTGACCAGCCAACTCTCCGGATAGCGGCGTCCGGTCATCGTGAGCGTAAGATGCTCCTGCTCGCGAAACTGCCCCTCTCCTTCTTTGTGGTAAGACCGACCAAACTCAAAAAGCTTCAGATCTGACTGCTGCCGATTCTGATTGTGTTGTACAGCCTGTAAGGCAGAGAACACCAGATCCGGACGCATAATATCCAGATGCACATTGGAAGTGTTGTTGATAAACACCAATTCGTCTTCTGCTTTCTCCAGCACTTCGCGGTAGTAACGAGACTCGGAAAGACTCAATGCCATCATCTCCGAGAAACCATTCGCGGCAAGCAAATTTGCGGTAGACTCCTGCAACTGTCGCTTATTCGGATGATCCTCAAAAGAAGGTGTCGAGCTGATCCGATTCGGCATCGGTACCCGGTTCAGACCATAGATGCGCAGAATTTCTTCCACGAGATCCGCCGGACGGGTAACATCTGATTTATTAGTGGGAACCGCCACTGTGAAGGTCTCTCCATCATCCGAAAGCAATGGCATCTCCAGGGCTTTCAGGATTTGATGTACTTCTTCGGTTGGTATTTCTACCCCGATTAAGCGGTTTACATAGTCGTAATTGGTCGTAATGCTGATCGGTTCTACCGGATTGGGGTAGAGGTCGGTAAGCTCGGAAGCCACCGTGGCACCAGCCAATTCCTGCAGCATCTTCACCGCTGCTTTCAGGGCATCTACTACTACATTCGGATCGCTTCCTTTTTCAAATACTTTTGCCGCATCGGTACGCAGGTTATGTCCCATGCTTGTGCGACGAATATATTTTGCATTAAAGTGTGCAGATTCCAGGAAGATGCGGCTTGTTTTTTCAGTTACCCCGGAATTCATACCCCCAAAAACGCCGGCAATACACATCCCCTTTGAATCGCCGTCGCAGATCATCAGATCTTCATCGGTCAATTCGCGTTCTACTTCGTCGAGGGTGGTAAACTTGCTTCCTGCTTTCAGGGTTTTCACCCGAATGGTGTGATCCTTTACGTGATCCAGATCGAAAGCGTGGAGCGGCTGGCCGTATTCGTGGAGGATGTAGTTAGTAATATCCACTACATTGTTGATGGGGCGTACATCAATCGCTTTCAGGCGGTTTTTCAGCCAGTCGGGCGATTCTTTTACTTCAATATTATCCAGAGAGTAACCCGCATAACGCGGAGCCCCTTCTTCATTTTCTACGATTACCTCAACAGCCAGATCGGTAGATGCCGGACTGATCTCCGGAATAGCCGGCAAGTCAAGCGCAGCGGCATCCGGCATATTTACCTTGAGATAAGCAGCCAGGTCTTTTGCAACTCCAATATGACAGGTAGCATCTGATCTATTCGGCGTAAGCCCGATATCATAAACCACATCATTTTCCAGTTCGAACACCTCAGCTGCAGGGGTGCCTGGTGTAAGTCCCTTATCCAGCACCATGATACCATCGTGGCTGTTGCCCAATCCGATCTCATCTTCGGCACAGATCATCCCTTCAGAAGTCTCTCCCCGGATCTTTCCTTTCTTGATTTTAAACGGGTCGCCTTCCATTGGATACAACATCGTGTTTACGGTAGCAACAACTACCTTTTGCCCGGCATCCACATTGGGAGCTCCGCAAACAATTTGCAGGTCTTCTTCACCACCAACATTTACCTTACAAAGGGACAAACGGTCGGCATTGGGATGCTTTTCGCGGCTGGTTACTTCACCGACTACCAATCCTTTTAGGCCACCAGGTATGCTTTCGATATGTTCCATACCCTCTACTTCCAGTCCGATATCGGTCAGTATCTCTCCGATTTTTTCCGGATCCAGATCAAGAGGCATATAGGATTTCAACCAATTCAGGGAGATGTTCATACTCTATCTTTCAATTAAGTCTGCAAAGATAGTGAATCTGTTTGGTTGAATTAAGTGGAGATGGGGTTGAGTTTGGTTGAGTTGCCCACCTAAGGCGGGCAGTGGGTTGAGTTTGGTTAGATAGACCTTCCTCAACCAAACTCAACCCTGCCGTCGAGCAAAGCGAGGCGACTCAACCAAACTCAACCTCCCGATGACCTTCGGGATCAACCGCCGAGCAAAGCGAGGCTACTATTCTGTCATCTTAACCTCTACCGCCTGAAGCACTTCTTTATTGTCGGCATCAGCGAGGTGTACGAATGCAATAACGTGGCAATCGTCGGCTTTCCAGTCTGCTTCCGGAAAATCCATGCTGAAGCTGAACTCCAGATCCTGGCCGGCAACCAGGGGGCCGCCAATGGCATCACCGTCCCAGTTGGTCATCATGCCGCGGAAAACGTGCTGATGCTTGTATTCGTAATCTTCGCCTTCGGGAGTGGTTTGGCGATCGATGATGTCATCTTCTGAGATCACAACGCTGAGGCGTACATTCTCGCTGTCGATGTTTTCGTCTACGATCACACGCACATCTACATTGAGCATGCCACCATCGTTGTAATCGGCCAACAGACCAAGACGAACCTTAGGAGGCAGGGCTTTTTCTTGTCCGATATATCCGGCCCAGAGCGATTTGCCAAGTTGAAGGTCAAATTCGCCTTCAAATAGTTTTCGGTTTACGACAGCTGAAGGATACCCGATTGGGTTGCCTACATAATTGATGATCTGATCGCCTTCAGAGGTAGTGAAATTATACTCACTATCCGGATGTGGCGGAGAAAATTCACCCGCATGCAGGGAGATCGCTATCAGTTGTTCGCCATGAATAGCCAGCAGGTCCTTCAGTTCTGCACTACCCGCCGGGCACTGTACGCAACGCACACCGGTAAACTCTTCAATAAGTACCTGGCGTTGCTGATCATCAATAACAATGGTATCATCCATATCTGGTGGTCCCATTACAGGATTGATTTCAACCGGAAGTTCGTCACAGGCACTAAACAGAAATACGAGTGCGCATATTGAGAAGAAAAACTTTTTCATGTCCTTTATTTTTATCTGCCTTTCGGCGAAAGCCTTTTTTAGAATGTGGAATTGACGCTGACCTTTACCCCGCTAAAAGCAGGTTCTACCCGACAAATACCTCCGGTACAAACGATACCCTCTACTTGCTTAACGTAAGATAGGGAGAAACGACTCGAGTTATAGGTATAAAATATGTCAACTCGCGGATAATGTATGCGTAATTTCTCACCGGTTTCACCATCTACGGGAGAACGTTTCCCCGGTCCGATGTTGTACATATCCGAAACGGTGAAAGTCCAGTGAGGGGCAATGCCAAATTCTACCTGACCAAAGAGCCAGTCTCCGTAATCGTGCTTCTGTCCTTTGCTGTCCTGGCCGGTAAACATATACTGTGCTTCAAAGCGAATGGATTTTTTCTTGGGGAGGCGGTACAGGAAATCTGCATAAGGAGTCATCGTTTCCACAATCGGCACATTCGGTTTAAACTCAAAGACCTCCTGATTGTAATTCTGGAATTGCACCCCGGTCAGCAATTGCCATTTCCGGCCTTTTTTGAGGCTAAACTCCGTGTAGAGCTCGCGGTATAACAAATCATTCTCCAGGGTCGTAATATTAGAGAAATTGACATTGAAACTCATTTTCCGGCTGGGCGCATAGGTTATATCTCCCTGGAATGCCAATTCACCTAATGGTTGTACCGCAGCAGTGTAACGTGCATTGAGGCGGTAGGTATTCACCCGGGCCATAGGCGGCAGGAAGTTGATCAATCCGCGGAAGAGTTCTTCCTGCGGACGGGTGCGAAACACAAAATTCTCTGTGCGCTTTCCCTCAAGCGTAATTCCAAGACCTTTATTGGCGTAACCAACACTGGTATATAATACAGAACCCGGACCGCTGATGAAACGACCTACCACGGTATCGCCACTTACTGTTTCCCTTTCCATGAATTCATCGTTCATGGCATCATCGGTCTTATAGGCGCCTTCCACATACCAGGTAAATTTACCAGCATAAAGGGTGTTGTATAAAGAGAACGCATAGGAATTATAAACAGGCACAAAAGCATCTTCCTTCAAATAGGTATTGATAGTAGCGACCAGGGAGTTCATGCTAGGATCATCCAGGGTACGATTTACGATTCCGAATCCGGGAGCCAGGGTCCAGCTTTTGCCTTCCGGGCCGGCGATAAATCCATCCACGCTCATCCCTTTAATGACAGAACCATAAAGTTCAAACTGTTGTTTCTGGCGGCCGGTAAATACTTTGATCTGCCAGTCGGGGAGAATGTCATAAGCCAAACGCAGTCCGGCGAGCGCATTATCAATAGCCAGTGCCCGCTGCTCGTAGGCACGGTAAATGATGCCACTGCCTATCTGGTCATACAGGTACCCGGCAGAGATGTGCAGCTTATCAAAATGTTTATTCACATACCAGTTTCCAATTCCCTGATCGGTATAGGAACTTTGCGGATTCAGGAGGTTGGAATTGTTAAACAGATCGAAGCGCACACCGAAGTCAAAACCCCAGTTGCTGTAATTGAGATTCAGCCAGGCATCTGCGCCATAAAGCTGATGATCATACTGAGGGGTGTTGGCCGCTCCGATCAAAGTATCTCGCATAAAGAAATTGCCGTTTGCCTGGAGGTTACCGGAAAAACGGCCACCATCCTGTGCCTGGAGGAAAGCCGGTAAGAGCAACATCAAGAAGCAAAAAAGCATTTGGTTGCGGATCATAATACGTGGTTTTTTATAAAGCCAAAAGGCTTATATATGCTTTAGAGTTTGGGCTGTAATCCCTGCTTTTAGATTGGAACTTGTCGTCCTCTTGTTAAAAGCAGGTTAAAATTAGGGGTTTAAGACGAATCAGCGATACTAATTAGGGGTCAATTTGGTTACTTAGTGGTCGATTTGCTCGTCTAAAGTGTAGAAATGTACCAAAACTTGTTCCTATTTTGGTCCATTCATTTTTCGGACGCAATGATCCGTATAATAATCAAAAGGACAGAATTTGATCGCAGATTTAGTCTCCGGTCTAACAGAAAAAATCAATTTAAAATATTCAGCATGAAATTCCGCCATTACCTTACACTCTTTTGTTTCCTGGCTTTCGCCGGATCTGTAGCCGCCCAAAACGGGGTGCCTAATGTGGATGTAAAAACGCTTGACGGCCAGACCGTTAATCTCGCAGAGACTTACGGTGTGGAAAAAGAGACCATTACCATTCTGAGCTTCTGGGCAACCTGGTGCTCTCCCTGCAAACGCGAACTAGATGCTATTATGGATTTTTATCCGGACTGGCAGGATGATTACAATGTAGAACTCGTTGCCATTACGATTGATACCCGCCGCGCGATTGCAAAGGTTCCGACTATCGTAGAAACCAAAGGCTGGGAATACACGATCCTGGCAGGTGATCAACAGGCACTGGGTATGGCTTTCAATTTTGCGTCCATTCCACAAACGGTTATCGTAGACCAAAACGGACAGATCATCTACACCCACAATGGTTATCAGCCGGGTGATGAAGAAGAACTTGACGAATTGCTTGCCCGCATTGCTGCCGGGGAAGATATTAGTCACTAATAACGTTTAATACGTTTTACGTTTGATGCGTTTTATTCGGACCTGATCCGGGTAAAACGCATTTTTTTTACATAACGCTGAGCGTCGAACGTACCACGGGATCCCCCAATATCTCACACAGAGAATGGAAGAAGGGGGGAACTCGGAATTTTTAATGGAGACGAGAATCAGGTATCGTTGAGCGGAAATACGGTAATTCTAAGGAAAGCAAGATCCCGCTAATCGATCTACGATACCCCTTCAATGTTTACCGAAACCAACCATTCCACCCTACACCATTTCACCGGTTCACCATTGCACCCTACACCATTTCACCAATACACCATTGCACCTTCTTACGGGTACGGGAAAAACGGGAAAAACGAATCAACGGAATCAACGGAATCAACCCGATCTCCGTTTCTCCCACTCCCAGGCTGTACGCATAATATCTTCGATATTGCGACTTGGTGTCCATCCCAATCGGTCGGTGGCGCGTTGGTGATTGGCATAAATCGCCACCACATCTCCGGCTCTGCGAGGACCGATATCGTAGTTTAATTTTTGGCCGGAAACTTTCTCGAAAGCGTTTATCGCTTCCAGCACAGTGGCTCCTTCTCCCAGTCCGACATTGAAGACCTCAACCTGTTCTTGCTGTTTATTGGCATCCAGGTAGTCGAGGCAGAGGGTATGCGCTCGAGCCAGATCCATGACGTGGATGTAATCGCGTATGCAACTGCCATCCCGGGTATCGTAGTCGTTTCCAAATACGGTCATCGATTTTCGTTTTCCGATAGCCGTTTCGGTAATAACGGGAACAAGATTGGTGACATTTGAAGTCGGTGACTCGCCGATCAGACCGCTTTCATGCCCACCTGCCGGATTGAAATAACGAAGTAGAATGGCTTTGCCGGATGATAAACTGCGATACACATCCCGGATAATCTGTTCCCCCATTTGCTTGGTTCGGGCGTATGCAGACTCGGCTTCCTGCCAGGGGGTGCTTTCCACCACCGGCAGGGCATCGGTATTGCCATAGACAGAACAGGAAGAGGAAAAAATGAAATTTTCTATGTTGTGCTTTTCACAGGCCTCCAGGATATTCAGTAAGCTGTTGAGGTTGTTGCGGAAATACAGGATGGGTTTTTCAACCGATTCGCCTACACTTTTTAAGGCGGCAAAATGAATCACGCCCATGATGTCCCTGTGTGCGGCAAACAATTCGGCGCAAGCCACCCGATCAGCCAGATCAACCCGATAATTCTTTACGCGTACACCCGTGATTGCCTCAATACCGTCCAGAATCGTTTCCTCCGCATTTACCAGATTATCTGCGCTGATCACTTCATAACCCCGATCGATCAGATCAACAATGGTGTGGCTGCCAATGTATCCGCATCCACCACTTACCAGTACTTTTTTCATTTAGCTGTATTTTTCCTTGCCCAAATGTACAATGTAGTAGAATAACCGCTACTCCTTTCGTTTAGTATATCTCCCCCGTAAATTGCTACTTTTGCGTCAATCACAACAATTAACAATATGCGAGACCTATCCGCCAGGGTCATGAACATTGCCAAAGCAGCCGGAGATGCCATTCTCAAGGTTTATGAGGAAGAAGCAGACTGGAATGTCGAGACCAAAGCAGACAACTCCCCACTCACCCGCGCAGACCGGGAATCCAATACGGTCATTTGCGACGGATTGAAAGCATTGGTGGGATTACATCAATATCCGATCATCTCGGAAGAGAATAAAACCGTCGAATATGTGGAACGCAAAAACTACAGCCGCTACTGGTTGGTAGATCCGCTCGACGGCACCAAAGAATTTATCAAGCGAAACGGGGAGTTTACCGTAAATATCGCCCTCATCGAAGACCAGCAGCCTATCCTCGGCGTGGTGTACATTCCGGTGAAAGAGGAAATGTACTGGGCCGCTAAAGGGCTGGGTGCCTGGAAGATTGCAGATGGAAAAGAAACGCGACTGGAAGCAGCTACTTTCAGCGAAGAAGATACCAATCTGCGACTGGTTTGTTCCCGCTCGCACCTGAGTGCAGAGACGGAAGACTATGTAAATCGCTTTAAAGACCCCGTATTGGTTTCCCGCGGGAGTTCACTCAAATTCCTGATCCTCGCAACGGGAGAAGCACATATTTATCCCCGCCTGGCACCTACCATGGAGTGGGACACCGCCGCCGCCCAGGTCGTTCTCGAAGAAGCCGGTGGAAAAGTGATGCAATGGGATGCCGACATGCCGGTGCTGTATAACAAGGAGAACATGCTCAATCCCTGGTTTATCGCATATGGGAATGTAAAACCCGGATAATGAACAACCTGTCTGCCGTGGTGATCACCCTCAACGAGGAAGCCAATATCGAGGCTTGCATTCGTCCGCTGCTACAAGTGGCGAAGGAAGTGCTTGTGGTTGATTCGCACAGTACAGACAATACCCGGCAGATTGCAGTATCTCTGGGTGCCCGTGTCATAGAAACCGACTGGAAAGGCTATTCTCAAACCAAGAATTTTGCCAATGAGCAGGCAAGGTATGACTGGATACTTTCTATTGATGCTGATGAGCGGCTTTCGCCGAATTTAATAGCTGGCTTGCAGAACTTCACCCCGGAACAGGAGACCGTTTACCTGCTCGACCGCTTTACCAATTTTTGCGGTACCTGGGTCAAACACTCCGGCTGGTATCCCGACTGGAAAGTGCGCATTTTCAATAAAAAAGCAGTTTATTGGGAAGGTGATTTTGTCCATGAAACCCTGCATATTCCGGCCGACTTTCGTCGAATAAAGATAGACGGCAAATTACTGCACTACTCCTATCAATCGGATGCCGATCATTGGGCACGCATGCGTCGTTATGCCAAACTATCCGCAACGGAAATGCATCGAAGCGGGAAAAGGGTATCGGTCATTCGCCCGTGGTTGTCGGGCCTGGGTCGCTTTTTTCGTACCTACTTTCTAAAGAGTGGCTGGCGCGACGGTTATACTGGTTGGAAGATCAGCATTCGCAATGCCTGGCTGGCTCACCATAAATACAGCCTCCTCCGAGAACTCCATAAGCAGGATCAGGCATGAACATCCTCCATCTTTCATCTGCCAAAAGCTGGCGGGGGGGCGAGCAGCAACTTGCCTACCTCCTGGAAGAACATGCCAAAACAGGAGTCAATCAACTGGTTTATTGCCCGGCGGGAAGTCCGATGGAGGCGTTTTGCCTACAAAATCACATTCCCTGTAAAACCTATAAAAAAGTATTCTCTCTAAATCCATTTGTTGCCTGGAAACTGAAAGCCATTAGCCGAAAGGCAAAGATCGACCTGATCCACACCCACGATAATCACGCCCACAGTTTTGTCTGGATGGCTGCCCGTTTTTTTGGCAATGCCCCAAAGATTGTGGTTAGTCGTCGCGTGGATTTCTCCATCAATAAAAGCCGGTTCTCCCTGGCCAAATACCTGCATCCAAGAGTCGCCGGAATCCTGTGTGTATCCAGTGCTATTCGCGACATTGTTTTGCAGGACTATCCCTATCCGGAAAAGGTCAAAGTGGTTTACAGCGGTATTGATCTGAGTCGGTTTGACGGTATAAAGGAGGGGGAATTCAGGGCTTCTTTAGGGCTTTCGCCGAATGATTTATTAATTGGCAATGTGGCTGCCATTGCACCACACAAAGACTACTTCACCTTTGTCGACACCGTGGAAATCCTCCGCCGTAAAGGGCTGAAAGCTACTTACCTGATCATTGGGGGTGATGGAGGTGAGGAGAAAATCATTCGGGAATATGTACAGCAAAAAGGCCTGGAAAAGGTCATTCAATTCACCGGCTTTCGAAAAGACATTCCGCAGGTTCTGAAAGATCTCGACCTTTTGTTGTTTACCAGTAAAACAGAAGGATTGGGAACCACTTTGCTCGACGCGCTGGCCAGCAAATTGCCGGTTGTGGCAAGCCGGGCAGGAGGTATACCGGAGATCATCCGACACGGGGAGACCGGACTAACAGCCAAGGTGGGAGATGCTTCCACATTGGCCGATCATGTGCTAACTTTAAGCCAGGACAAAGCCTTGTGCGAAAAACTCTCCACCCGAGGCGAAGAACTGGTAAAGCAATTCTCCAAATCGCAGACAGCCGCTCAAACGCTGGATGCTTATCGCGATTTACTGACAGACTAAGGCTGCAAATTCGACGTTTTACATCCAAAAACAACAAGTACGTGTACAAATACCTTCTGATTTCCATCCTTGCCCTTTCTGTGGCAGCTTGCAACGGTACTAAGAAAACCCCGCAAGATCCTTTCCCTACCGATGACAAAGGTCCCAAATCGGCTGTAGATTTCATTGACGCCGAAATGCTGATGCCCGTTCTGGCTCAAGCCAAAGAAGAAGGCAAATTGATCTTTCTGGATGTATACACTACCTGGTGCCTGCCTTGTAAATTGATGGATGAAGAGGTCTTTCCCAATAAAGAGATCGGCAATTTCATGAACAAGCACTTCATCAATATGAAGGTCGATGCCGAAAAGGGCAATGGGGTGAATCTCGCCGCGATTTATGAAGTTAAGGTGTTTCCTACACTGTTGTTTCTAAGTCCTGACGGCAGGGTCCTGCAACGCAAAGAAGGAGCTGCTTTTCACAAGGAGCTTATGCAATTGGGAGAAAATGCGTTGAAGTTGGAGGAGTGATGATTTGGTTGAGGTCGGTCTTTCGCTTCGCTCTTTCCCTCCGGTTGAGGGTGGTTGAGTCGTCCGCCTTCGGCGAACGGTGGGTTGAGTATAGCCACGTACGTAGCACGTACTACCTTAAACGTACCACGTATTTACAGGATCAACGGGAAGAACAGAAAGAACGGAATCAACGATACCCCATTTCACCGATACACCATTTCACTATCTCACCGAATCAACGGAATCAACGATCTAACTGACCAACCAGCAAACCACCCAACTCCCCTCCTACTTCCTCAATATCAACACATCCTGAAACTCCTCACAGCTCTCCTTGTCTCTGTTTGGCCAGAAGCCGGGCAGCATTTTCACGACCTCCAATCCGCTTTCGCGAATCATATTGTATAGGAAATCCTTATCGAAAGCTACATTGGCTCTTTTTACCTTATCATCCATCAGACTGTATCCTTCATAGGCATGAGGAAAGGAAAAGTCGGGTACTGCTTTCATTCCTTCTCGGGATTCGGCATCCAGGATGAAGAAAGTAGCATAGCACATACCTCCTTTTTTAAGGACCCGGGTACATTCCCGCAGGTAGTTGGCGACCTCCTCCGGCAACATGTGGGTATAGACGGAATTGGATACGGTCAGATCAAAAACCGCATCCTCGTATGGGAAGGCAAAGTTCTCGGCATTGCTTCCGTCGGAGCGATAAAGGTCGTTTTTGAGGGGGGTGTAGGTAAAGCGAAAATTTGGGAAACGACTACTGATATTTCGCTGACACCAACTAACCCCCGTTTTCATAACATCGAAGCCTTCATAACCGCCGTCTTTGGAGAGAAAACGAGTGAGCGGAACCGCCACCCGGCCAATACCACTGCCTATGTCGAGCACCTTATGATCGGGCTTTAAATCCGCATACTTCTTGCACAGCTTGACCAGGTGCTCTCCGATTTTACCAAAATTTCCCGAGCCGGTATAAATCAAACCTTTGGGCGGGGTGAGCGCATCCCGTTTCCCGCTAAGCCGGTCCATAATATCGGTGGGCAGGTAATACAGGCGACGGGCCAAAAAACGGGCGCGTGGTCCTAAAGCATAAAAGATCTTTCGCGGATTAAACAGGGACATAGGTTATTCTTTTACTCCTCTTCTTCCGAGAAGTAGGTTTTTACTTTTTTAGCGATAGACGTACTTACCACCTGGGTCATATCGGTGATGGTAGCCACTTTGATTTTTTTAACCGATCCAAAATGTTGCAGCAGGGCGGTTGCAGACTTTTCGCCTACTCCCTGAATATTGGTCAATTCTGTACTGGTAAAGTTTCGCGAGCGTTGATTGCGGTGGAAGGTAATCGCAAAACGGTGGGCTTCATTACGGGCCTGTTGGATCAACTTCAGGCTCTCTGATTTTTTATTGATGTACAGAGGAATCGGATCATCCGGGAAGAAGATCTCTTCCAGGCGTTTGGCGATACCAATCAGGGTAACTTTATCCAGAATGCCCAGTTCCCGGAATATTTTGGCTGAGGCACTCAACTGCCCTTTTCCGCCATCGATAATCACCAGATTTGGAAGCGGTTGATCTTCTTTGATCAGCCGGGTATAGCGACGGCGAACGACCTCCTCCATGCTGGCAAAATCGTCGGGACCTTCGACTGTTTTGATATTAAAATGCCTGTAATCCTTTTTGGAAGGTTTGGCATTTTTAAATACCACACAAGAAGAGACGGGAAAACTTCCCTGCATATTGGAGTTGTCAAAACACTCAATATGCATCGGCAACTCATCCATCTGTAGATCTTCCTGCAGGGTTCGGAGGATGCGTTCGGAAGAAGTCTTTTTACGGATTTTAGCCAGCGCTTCTTTTTTACGCTGAAGCAGAAAGTACTTGACGTTCTTTTGACTCAGCTCCAGCAGCTTCCTTTTGTCTCCCCTTTGCGGAATGGTTTGGGTTATTTCCGGGTCGGCCAGTTCGACTTCAAAAGGGACGACGATTTCCGGAGCAATACTGTTGAAACGCTCACGCAAATCCGGAATAACATAAGCGAGCAGGTCGGCTTCATCCGTATCCAGGTTCTTGACCATTTCCTGTGTATAGGTATTGATGATAGCTCCGTTTACCACTTTCACATAATTGACAAAAGCCAGTTTTTCTTCCGAGGCAATGGAAAATACATCCACATCCCGAATGGTGGTGCTTACTACAGTCGATTTGCCCTGATAATCCTCAAAGGCCGTGAGCTTGTCCTTGAGTTGCTGGGCTTTTTCAAACTCCAGATTGGTTGCCAATTCCTGCATTTGCTCCTGAAAATGGCGTTTTACCGGTCCGAAGTTTCCACGAAGAATGTTTTTGATCTGTTCGATCTTTTCGTTGTAGTGGGCTTCTGTTTCCAGGCCTTCACAGGGACCCAGGCAGTTTTTGATGTGGTATTCCAGGCATACTTTAAACTTGCCTTTTTGAATATTATCCTCGCTCAGGTTGAAGTTGCAGTTGCGCAGGGGAAACAGCGTTTTGACCAGCTCCAGAATAATCTTTATCCGACCTTTGGAAGTATAGGGGCCAAAATAGGTTGAACCATCTTTAAATACCCGTCTGGTGATAAACACTCTGGGGAAACGCTCCTTTTTGATGCAAATGTAGGAATAGGACTTATCGTCCTTCAGCATCACATTATAGCGTGGCTGGTATTTCTTGATCAGGGTATTTTCCAGCAAAAGCGCATCGGCTTCGGTATCTACAATGGTATACTTGACACGCTCGGCATGTTTTACCATCGTACGTGTCTTAGCCATCTGATGCTTCTTTGATCCGAAGTAGGAAGCGATTCTGTTTTTCAGGTTTTTGGCTTTCCCAACATACAGGATTTTGCCTTCCTCATCGAGAAACTGGTAAACCCCCGGTTGTTTTGGGAGCGATGGTAATAATGCTTTATAATCTTCAGTAGTCATTCCCGGGCCGAAAGATAAGAAGGTTCTTTTCGTTGATTCTGTTTTTTCTGTTTTTTCCGTTGGAACGTGATACGTTGGTACGTGGTACGTCCGACGTGCTACGAAATGTGAGTAATGGTGAAATGGTGTATCCGTTGATCCCGTTTGTTCCGTTGGTACGTGGTACGTGATACGTGGTACGTGGTACGTGGTACGTGATACGTGTAGAAGTTAAACTGGTGTAATACAGGAATTGCTCCCCTTCTCCCCTTCTCTGTGTGAGGTTTTCCGTTTAATTCAAAATTCTCCATTCTTCATTCCCCATTAAAAACCCTCCTTTCTTCGCCAAACAATTGTTATCTTGCGAATAATTAGTATAACAACTAAATTTCATGCAAGAACTCGTAAAACCGGAAATCCATCTTCGATCCGGATATCGCATAGAGCGTACCGCCAAACGAATGAAGCAGGTTGCCCAACAGGCCCTGAAGAAAGCCGAGGTGGATGTGACGGTAGATCAGTGGGTCATCCTCGACCAGCTGGAGGGCGAAGATGCCATTAGTCAACAGCAGATTGGGCAACGCACCTTCAAAGATGCGCCTACTGTTACCCGAATAATCGACCTGTTATGTGAGAAGGGATACATTCGGCGAAAGCCGGACCCGGACGATCGGCGAAAAGCATTGATTGAGCTAACCAACAGCGGGAAAGAGCGCATTCAGAGTATACGCCCCATAATGCTGGAAGTACGCCGGGAAGCTTATCAGGGATTAAAGCCCGAAGAAATTGAACATTTGATTCAGTTAATGGATCATATTTATACAAACCTGACAGACTAAACCAAAATTATATGCACTACTATTCACTCGGACAAGTGCCTCCAAAGCGGCACACCCAGTTCCGGAAACCGAATGGCGAGCTTTACCACGAAGAGCTCTTTTCCACCATCGGTTTTGATGATACCTATTCGCTTTTGTACCATTGTAATCCGCCTACGCAGATCGTTCAGGTTGGGCAGCCCTATTCGGTAGCTCCAAAAGTGGTCGCTGATAAGCAACTCAAGCATCGCAGCTTGCGGGGATTTGAAGTGAAACCGGAAGATGATTACCTGAAAAGTCGCAAACCCGTGCTGGTCAATAAAGATTGTAAAATCGTACTGGCAGCTCCTCGCAAAAGCATGACGGAGTATTTCTTTAAGAATGCGGATGCCGACGAGGTGATTTTCATCCACAAGGGAAGCGGAACCTTAAAGACCATGTATGGCAATGTTCCTTTTGAGTATGGCGATTATCTGGTCATTCCAAGGGGTACGATCTATCAACTGCACTTCGACGATGCTGACAACCGGCTATTTATTGTAGAGAGCAGCGGGCCGATTACAACGCCAAAGCGCTACCGCAATCAGTATGGTCAGTTGCTGGAGCATTCGCCCTTCTGCGAGCGCGATATTCGCAAACCAGTCGAGTTGGAAACGCATGATGAGCAGGGAGAATTCAAGTTCTTCATCAAAAAAGAAGATCAGATTTATCCGTATGTGTACTTAAGTCACCCGTTTGACCTCGTAGGCTGGGATGGCTATTGTTACCCTTACGCTTTCTCCATTCACAATTTTGAGCCGATTACCGGTCGGGTACATTTGCCCCCACCGATTCACCAGACATTCGCTACCTCCGGATTTGTAATTTGTTCGTTTGTACCCCGGCTGTATGATTATCATCCGCTGGCGATTCCGGCACCTTACAACCACAGCAACATCGATAGCGATGAGGTTCTATATTATGTAGATGGCGATTTCATGAGTCGCTCCCATGTTGAGAAAGGCCAGATTACGCTACACCCGGGTGGCATACCCCATGGTCCGCATCCCGGCACCGTAGAGAAGAGTATTGGTGCCAAAGAAACGCAGGAGCTGGCTGTTATGGTGGATACATTTGCGCCGCTTCAGCTCACTGATCATGCATTCAATATTGAAGATGGGGAGTATTATAAGAGTTGGTTGGGTAATTGATAATTTTTAATTGATAATTTTTAATTTTTAATTCAGAATTTTGAATTGGTCGGATGAACCCAGAATAGGATTATTTTTGATTTGACAGAATTGAGGAGTATGAAAAAGAGGAACTACAGAGATAATCTGATCGTACAGAAGAGTTATGCTTTTAGCCTAATAATAATTTTTAATTGATAATTATTAATTTTTAATTCAGAATTCTGAATGGAGAATTTTGAATTGGCCGGATGACCCGATAATTGGATTATTTTTGATTTGACAGAATTGAGGAGTATGAAAAAGAGGAACTACAGAGA
>JAAEZH010000097.1 GCA_018222965.1 Bacteroidota bacterium | reverse complement strand
GTAGCACCTGCTGAAATGTATCATAAATTAACTCAAGTGATTATAGCAGCCTAACCCAAACCTCTGTCCACTATTCTGACGAACTCCAATATACTAAACAATTCCCGCTATAACAGGTATCAATAAGACAAGAGGTAGATATTAAACCCATAAACCTTACATTCGTCCATGCTTACAAACCAACGGAACACCACTTTATCACTCTATTTTATTCTTGCGTTTTTCCTGGGATCTATTCCAAATCTCCAGGCTCAAAACGATTTGGGGGCGCCACCGATTACGCTACTCAATCCACAAAATACCATGTGGGTACACCTTTACTATTTGCAGCCGGAGACCTACCAACCGGGCAAAGCTGCCAAAACCATAGCACCGGGATTTGCCGATTCCCTGAAATCCATCAAACTCGCCCGGCAGATAAAGCAGATCTTTGATGCCAAGGGATTGTATGTTGACATTGAAGATATTCCGGTTAGTAATAGTCAATACGACAGTACCCGCAATGAATATATTTACACCCCATTCCCCCGGGATCTTCCGGGCGTGTACCTCAAAAGACTGGATGGAAAATGGTATTACTCCACAGAGACTCTTCGCCAGGTGCCCGATATGCACAGCAGCATTTTTCTACTGGGAAGCGACTGGTTGGTAAACCTCCTTCCTGCCTGGGGACAGAAGCAGTTTCTGGGTCTCGCCATTTGGCAATTTCTTGGACTGGCTATTTTAATCGGCTTTTTAGCACTGTTACATCTTTTGCTTAGCCGATTGTTATTGCCGCTGGTCAACAAATTCAGTCAGTCAAAGATTCAGCCTTCCCTGGTATCTCCGACGCTTACGCGAAAGATCGCCCGCTTGCTCAGTTATCTGATTCTTTTTCAGCTTGCGCGAAAGTTGCTGCCCAACCTGATGCTGCCCATCAACTGGTCGCAGTTTTTGGTCATCGGAATACGTATTGCTTCAGCCATCCTCTTCATGCTGATCCTCTTACGCATCGTTGACATATTGATGTTGTACAGCCGCCGCTTTGCAGACACCACTTCCAGCCGGATGGATGAGCAATTGATTCCAATCCTGAAACGACTCCTGCAGATTGTGGTGGTCATTGGAGTCGTGATCCAAATCCTGCGACTTCTGGAATTTAATGTAACGGCCCTGATCGCGGGTGTATCTATTGGTGGTCTGGCTCTTGCCCTGGCTGCACAGGACACCGTGAAGAACCTGATCGGATCGGCTATGATCTTCTTTGACCGGCCCTTCCAGATCGGTGATTGGATCGAAGGCGGCGGTTTTGCGGGTACCGTCGTGGAAGTAGGTTTCCGAACCACCAGACTGCAACAGATCGACTCTTCCATTATATCTGTTCCAAACGGCAGCATAGCCAACATGGCTGTCACCAATCTCGGTGCCCGGATTTACCGACTCATGAATGTCAAGATCGGCATCATGTACAATACACCACCGGATCGTATTGAGCTGTTTTTAGACGGTCTCCGCGAACTGGTAATAGCCCATCCCGAAACCCTGGATGAAGGCTACAACATTCGGCTAAATGAAATGGCTGATTCCTCCCTAAATATCATGTTCCGCGCCCCTATGCAGGTGGCTGATTACGCTGCTGAATTGCGCGTCAGAGAAGAAATTTACCTGGCTATTCTCCGCCTGGGAGAAGCCCTGAATGTAGGATTTGCGTTCCCGTCTCGTTCGATTTACATCGAAAATCCGGACAGTGAGCATGGCGAAGTTACCCGGGAACATCTAAATAAATTCATGACCAAATACCGGAAAAGCACCAATGAATAAACGGGTAGCAGTAATCGGTGCAGGTTGTTCCGGCCTGGCAGCTATCAAGAACCTGCAGGAGCAGGGTGTCTCTGATATTGTTTGCTACGAGCAACAACACGATCTCGGAGGTAATTGGTTGTTTACCGGTGATCCCGGACATTCCAGCGTATGTGAAACCACCCACATCATCAGTTCCAAAAAGATGTCGGAGTTTCTGGATTTCCCCATGCCAGACCATTATCCGGACTATCCTTCGCATCGACAGGTACTGGATTATTTTAGGGCCTATGCCGACAACTTTGGCTTGCGCAAATACATCCGCTTCAACACGAAGGTGGAAACGATTGGCTATTCGCCGAAAGGCAAAGAAAATAAAGGCACCTTCACCATAAAAACCGCTGATTCCGGAGAAGAAACATTTGATTATTTGTTGGTCGCAAACGGGCATCACTCCGTGCCTCGCATGCCGGAACTGCCCGGTAATTTCACAGGAGCATTTCTCCACTCTCATGAATATAAAAGCAATGCGGCTTTCGCCGAAAAGCAGGTTTTGGTTATTGGTGCCGGCAACTCCGGGTGCGATTGTGCCGTGGAAATAAGCCGCGTTGCCGAAAAGGTTTCGATCAGCATGCGCAGACCGGTTTACATCATACCTAAGTTTATGATGGGAAAACCGACTGACACCTACAATAAATTACTGGTGAAACTGCCAAAATTTATCCGGGGGCCCATCCAAAAAATGAGCCTGCGATTAAATGTAGGGGACTATCGAAAATACGGCATGGAGAATCCGGATTATTCGATCACCAGCTGCCATCCAACCCTAAACTCCGAGCTGCTTTACAAGATCCGGCACGGCAAGGTTTTTCCCCGAAAGGGAATCAAAAACATTTCAGGAAAAGAAGTAGAATTTGCGGATGGGACCAAAGAAAAATACGATGTGATTCTGGCAGCTACCGGGTACAAAATCACTTTTCCCTTCTTTGATGAAAGCATGCCGGACCTCGGCAACGAAAACCGCATCGAACTCTGGTTGCGCATGATGCATCCGGATCATCCCAATTTGTTCTTCATCGGTCTGGTGCAACCCCAGGGATGTATCTGGCCACTTTCAGACCTGCAAGCCAGACTGGCAGCCAAAGCCATCACCGGAAAATGGTCTCCTCCAAATAATATCGCCAAACTGGCCAAAGAAGAAGCCGATCAAATTGCCCGGGATTTCTTACACAGCAAGAGACACAGTTTGGAGGTCCACTTCCATCCTTTTGTAAATAAACTGCTGAAAGCGGGAGCTTAGTGGGGTAATGTAGAAGGTAGAATTTTTAGGGCTTAGTTTTTAATTTTTAATGAGTGTCCGTCCCTGAAATAGGTTGACCGTTTTTCAAAAACATTCAAGTTATGAAAAA
>JAAEZH010000096.1 GCA_018222965.1 Bacteroidota bacterium | reverse complement strand
TTTTAACGCTGCGCTGCAAGTCAAAAGGCTAAACTGGCTAAACTCGCCGGAGCAGTCCACCTGGTGCCAAAAGCCTCTTTGTGTTGCACACCTTTTTATATGCTCTTAGGTTTCTGGCTCAGACACTACCCAGTTTTTAACGCATTTTGACTCACTGCTCACTAAATAAAATAAGGCCGGATAAAATGCCCAAAGATTGACCCTAAGTAATTAAGCGAGTACATCTATCCTCTATCCTCTAAATAATCAATGCCCGCCTTCCTTCAACAATTCGGGATGCTTCTTCTGAAAGCGTTTCAGGCGCGGAATAGATACAGCCTGAATGTAAGATTGATTTGGATTACGTCTTTCGTAATCCTGGTGGTAATCTTCGGCCTCGTAAAACACCTCAAAGGGAACCACTTCGGTCACGATCGGATCATTGTAAACGCCCGAGGATTCTAACTGAGTGATGTAAGCCTCAGCCAATTGTTTTTCAGTATCATTTTGATAGAGAATCATGGATCGGTACTGCGGACCGCGATCGGGCCCCTGGCGATTTAAAGTAGTCGGATCGTGGGAATCAAAAAATACCACCAATAGGGTTTGATAATCGATCAACTCCGGGTCGTAATACACTTCCACCGCTTCGGCGTGTTTTGTTTGTCCGCTACTAACCTGGCGGTAAGTAGGATTTTCGATCTCGCCGCCTGAATAGCCGGAGATGACTTCTTCCACCCCCTTTACGCTTTCAAATACAGCCTCTACACACCAGAAGCAACCCGATGCAAAATAAGCTTTGGAAAAACCACGGAGGTCTTTAGCTGCCTGTTGGGGCTGTTGGTCTACATTAGCTTCAGCCATTTCACCTGAACCGGATGTACAAGACATCAGCGGGAAAGCAAAAAGAAGCGCCAGAAACAAAAATTTGGTCTTTAAGAACATAATTTAACAGTTTTTCAACAGGGCAGTGATAGAATAAACTTCTATAGAGTAACTACTCAGAGCGCAAAAAGTTGGTTCCTTTTCCACCCAGGACTATTGAATCCATTAAATACTTCTTAAAAGTCTTCCTTTTGGATTTTTTCATGGATCTCATTCAACTTGACCAGTGCGGCGGATCCGTACCAGGGACGCAACTCCATTTCGAGCCTGCCTGCCTGGATTGCCGGGTCTGTATTGGTCAGGGCTTCTGCTTCTTCCACCGTTGGCACATCGAAGATGTAGATGCCACGAACATCCCCCTCATCCATAAAGGGACCGGCAATTACCAGATCTCCGGATTCTGCCATTCGGGAAATATTTTGCAGGTGCGCTTTTTGGAGCCTTGCAGCTTCCAAAGAATCCTGAGAACGATTTGGACCTGCTTTGAGGAAAGCCATTACATAAGTTTTCATCCCGTAGTCATCAGCACCCAATTCCCGGGCTAATCTGGCATCGAAAGCAGATTCGCCCAGCTTTACCATCGGACGACCCTCAAGGTCACCCGGGAGATCCTCATTTGCTTTTGTAGGGGAGTCTGTACAGGAAACCACCAAAAACAGGAGTCCAAAAAAAAGCACACTTAGCAGCTTAGCGTCCGAAGACATCGTAATATTTTTCGGCATGATCTTCATATCGTTTGACTAGTTCTATATTTTCTTTTTCCAGGCTGGTCAATTGGGCCCTGACATCTACAGACACAGGAATATACCAATCGACATAACTGTCGAAAATATAGCGCATTTTGCGGTTCTTAAAGGAATAGCCGTGACGAGCGTAGATCGAATTGCGCAAAATCTCCAAATCTCCCTGATACATATTCTCCACATCCGTTTTGGATAGTTTATCCGATGAGGGATTAAAGGCCAGTACATCTTCACTTAGTGCTTCCGCAAAATCTACATATTCTTCCGGATGCTCGCCATTGTAGAGCTGAGCCCAACCCACGTGCTCCGGCAGTTCCAGAGAGGCATTGTAAGTAAACGTCTTTTTGTCCAGTTCGTAAATGCGTTCGGGTACAGCCAGTCCGGTATTGTAGGCTTTCCAGATGCCTTCTACCAGGCTGCCATCCGGATTGATCGTAAAACTGAAAGCACCATCGTATTTGTCATCCCCGGGCTCCTTTACGGCAACTTCCACCAACCCACTTTCCCGCTGATTGAAGGTTCCTGAAAAAGGGCGGTCATTTCCGGCTACAATACTTCTACCCGAAATTTCTCCATCCATCATCTCCTCAATTGAGATGGTGATACGATTGATATAGGAGTAGTTTTGATCCGAATCAAATTCTTTGGCCTCAAAATCTCCTACATAATACCCCAGGTACTTATTGAATTTGACGGGTGTTGTTTCTTCAGCAGAAGCTGGTTCTGTTGGTGTTTCAGTCTCGGCAGTTTCTTCCTGCAGGGTCTGGTTGGCATCCGTTTCGGTTTCGCCGGCAGGGGCATCATTGCAGGCAAAGAATAGTACCAGAGAAAATAAGAAAGTTAGTCGTTTCATATTCATTTTTTATGGAATTTAAAGATAATCCATTCTGCGATTATCAAATTGAGTACCCAGCCTAACCAGGCAACCAGGCGGTAAACATCCATTGGCCGGGGCTCGAAAACAGCTACGATCCCAAATTTCCACACCCGCAGCGTAATAGCCGAAAGTGCCAACGCAAAACTGCGAATCATAAAATTGCGGTGCTTGTCCCAATCCTTATTCCGAGCGGCTATCCAGGCTTTCGCCGAAAACCAGATCCACAAACCAGCCAACAGGCAAAAGGCAAGCTGGGAGCTCCAACCACCATTAGCATGTATACCGATGATGAGTCCGCCTGGTCCGGCCAAAAAGAGGGTAATAACCAAATATAAGTAACCTGCTCTTCGGTGTAGGGTCGGAAGTTGTAATCGCAGTCTTTTGGAAAACTGGGTGAAACCAGCCGGCAAAACCAGAATAGATGTATAGACATGCAGGAAAAAAGCCCAACGATAATAATCTCTGGAGATATACTCCTGCTTAATTCGCAAGAATGCCACATCCGTATCATAAGGGATGTACTGGCGGGTAATCTCCCACATCAAATAACAAAACCACGCATAGAGCAGCAGTAGTAATCCTTGAACGATGGTGTGTATGGAAATGGGCATTGTTAAGTGAAATGGTGTAGCGGTGAAACGTTTATCGTGTATCGTTTAGCGGGATAGTTCCGTTGGTTCCGTTGGTTCCGTTGGTTCCGTTGGTTCCGTTGGTTCCGTTGG
>JAAEZH010000047.1 GCA_018222965.1 Bacteroidota bacterium | reverse complement strand
GTCAGGTTGCCGACCCGTCAGGTTGCCGACCCGTCAGGTTGCCGACCCGTCAGGTCAAAAAAAAAGACCCTTCCAAATTGAATTGGAAAGGCCTTTTTTCTCTTTTACTCAACTGAAAACAGCTGATCTGTCTTATCGTACTAAATTTACTTTCTTCGTAATAAGCTGGTTGCCGGCACGCAGGTGTACAAAGTATACACCAGAAGCCAGGTCAGAACCATTTAAGGTCAGTACCTGATTGCCATACAACTCGCCGTAGTTGCGGGCCGCAACTGTAGCACCTACTGAATTAACCACGATCATGTCAACCTCAACCATTTCGGAAAGGGCCAAACGGATGTTCAGCTCATCGGTAAATGGATTTGGGTAAACTTCTGCCAGGTGATTCGCAAATACAGCTGTAGTAGAACTAACTGTACCCTCAATACCTGATTTGTGCGCGTTGTCTACCTGACCATTAGGCTCAATCAACATACTGATGATCTCAATATTGTCAGCATTTACCTCAGCAGGAATTACATAAGTATAGGTATACTCCGCAATGTCGCCAGTAGCCATGTCTGTAGGAAGGCTGCCTGAAGCACCCTGGTAACCACCAAGGATTGCGCGAGCTACTTCCTGGTAAACCATGTCAGCAGCAGGAACCGGATTTGGCAGGTTTTCGTATCCGGCCATCGGACCAGCACCACCACCGGAGTAGTAGTTAACCTGATTGTAACCAGATCCTGTACCCGTAACATCGTTCTCAATAATAGCAACATTCAAACGGTAGTCACCGCTGAAATCTTCGAGTGCCTCAGCCTCAACAGTGATAGTCAGTTCACCGGAAACATCGTCATACTCAACTTTGTTGGCCAGGCGAGCCAGTGGAGACTCCGTAACACCAGGTAAGAGGTAACTCTCAATCTGACTAGGATCAATGATGGTGCCACGCTCAACAGCTACACTGGGGAAACCAGTGAAACCAGGAAGACCAGTCATGCCATTGTCATACTCCGTCACAACCATAGGATCGCCATTGTGTACAGCAACGCCTACAAAATGATCCGGGTAACGATCGTGCATCAATTCCATGTTTACAGAACCACGTGGACACCATCCACACCAGGTTCCGGTAGCCTCTTCAATGAGTACTCCTTTGTGTGGAGCAGGCGTGTAACCGGTGATCGGCTTACTGGAAGAGTCATTGGCATCGTTCATGTCGGTGTTTCCGTTCGGATTGGAAACGGTTGCCGTAACAATTTGTGCACCTTCAATGATGGTGTACGAACCATCCATAACGAATGCTACTTCTTCAAGAGAAGCAAGGTTCAAACCGTCAATTGTTTCGGTGTAGTCGTTGGTGCCGTCAGTCCAGGTAATATCAACAGAGTTGATGGTATTTACCCCTGTGTTCTTAACAGTACCAGCAACTTCCAGTTCCTGACCGGTCAAACCTGCACTGCGCATATCCAGTCCGGACATTGCTGCATCCCAGTCTGGAAGCATTGGCTCATTGTACTCAAAGCTGATGTCATCAACGAAGTAGTGAGAAGTACCTCCCGCCCAGAAAGGGAAAAGGTCAAGACTCGCCAGCGAGTTATTTGGATTGTTGAAGTTGGCAATCAGATCGCCATCAATAAAACAACTCCAGGAATTGGCAGTAAGATCAATGTTGAAATTGATGTTAAACCACTCATCTTGTGGTACAACTCCGTCACCGTAAGTACCGCTTGTATTGCTAAGTACCAGGTTACCGGAACCGTCAATGGCAACTTCAAGTGCCCAGGTAGTACCAATTGGTTCTGTTGCCTGGAAATTGAAGTAAGCACCAGTACCGGATTCAACATACATCATAACGTCAAATTCAAAAGTACCTTCGGTGTAGATACCTCCAAATGGAAGCACCACATCAGCTGGTCCTCCAGCGGTAGATTCGCTGAAAAGCTTGAGTGAATTTGATCCGCTAAATGCCTGATCATCAGAAACAGGAGCATCGTCGGCTGTTCCGCCGCCGCCCCATGTTGTCCAATCAGGAGATGATTGTGAAATTAAATCGCCCGGGTTGTAGGCTTCAAAATCGTCAGAGAATGATTGTGCAATCAGTCCCCAGCTAGCGAAGACCATTGCGACTGCTACTAATAGTAAGCGTCTTTTCATAATGCGTGATTAGTTTTAATATTTTTGGAAGCAATAAAAAGCACCTTAAGGTACGCAAAATGGCCAAAAAAGCAGATAAAATGGGGTAAACTGTCGTTTACTTGCGTGGACGAATCTGCTGATTTTGACCATAAAAAAGGCCTGCCCCCGAAGGAACAGACCTTAATATAGTCATTCGGCGAAAGCCGGAATTATCAAATATTCTGTGGCACAACAGGAGCTGCCTCCAGCATTTCAGCCGTTGCCTGATCTGCAAACTTGGCAAAGTTTTTCTCAAAAGCAATAGCCAGTGATTTCGCTTTGCTGTCGTAAGCTTCCTTGTCTTTCCAGGTATTACGCGGGTTCAACAAGTGATCCGGAACTTCCGGACAAGCCGTCGGAATTTGCAATCCGAAAATTTCCATGCTGTCGAAATCGGCTTTTTCCAGTTCACCATCCAATGCGGCATGGATCATTGCCCGGGTATATTTGAGCTTCATACGGGATCCATCCCCAAAAGCCCCTCCGGTCCAGCCGGTATTAACCAACCAGATATTTACATCATGCTCCTGCATTTTACGACCCAGCATATCCGCATATTTGGTCGGGTGCAGGGGCATAAATGGCGCTCCAAAACAAGCAGAGAAGGTAGCTTCCGGCTCGGTGACACCCTCTTCTGTTCCGGCTACTTTTGCTGTATAACCGGAGATGAAGTGATACATCGCCTGACCAGGTGTCAGTTTTGAGATCGGAGGCAATACACCAAACGCATCACAAGTCAGGAAGAAGATATTCTTCGGCAGTCCGGCATGTGAAGGTTGAATGGCGTTCTCAATATGGTGAATCGGGTAAGAAACACGCGTGTTTTGTGTGATCTCTGCATTTTCGTAATCCGGAGTCCGGGTACCTTCAAAAAATCGAATGTTTTCCAGAATGGCACCGTGCTTTATCGCGGCAAAGATCTCCGGCTCTTTCTCAGCCGTGAGGTCAATGGTCTTGGCATAACAACCTCCTTCGAAGTTGAAAATCCCTGTCTTTGACCAGCCATGCTCGTCATCGCCAATCAGTGGTCGGTGTGGATCCGCAGAAAGTGTGGTCTTTCCGGTACCTGACAGGCCAAAGAAAATCGCTACATCTCCATCTTCCCCCACATTGGCGGAGCAGTGCATGGAAAGTACGTCTTTTTCAAAGGGCAATACAAAATTCAGTACGGAAAAGATGCCTTTCTTGATTTCGCCGGTATAACCGGTGCCACCAATCAGGATTTCTTTCTCACTAAAATTGATCACGGCAAAGTTGGCGGCACGAGTGCCATCCACTTTAGGATCCGCTTCCATGCCCGGAGCACAGAGGATGGTCCATTCTGCTGCGAAGGTTTCAATTTCAGAAGCATCCGGCCGCAAGAACATATTGTATGCAAACAAATTACTCCAGGGGTATTCCGAAACCAGTCTGATGTTCATTCGATATTGTGGGTCTGCACATGCATAGGCATCCCGGATAAACACATCCTTGCTCTGAAAATAATCGAGGATCTTTTTGCGGAGAGTGGCAAAGTGTTCTGCTTCAAACGGCTTGTTGATGGAATTCCAGTCAACCGCATCAGCAGTATAGGAATCTTTTACAATAAAGCGGTCCTTAGGGGATCTTCCTGTAAACTTGCCGGTCTGCACAACCAGTGCACCGGTGTCTGACAGCACTCCCATATTGCGACAGACGGTTTGTTCCATCAAGGCTTCGGGAGTTTGATTCCAATAAGCAGCACTAACACCTTCTAACCCCAGGTCCAATAGGGCGACCTTAGGATTTTTCAATCCAGTTTCTCTCATGGTTAGGGCAAAATTTTTGGTCTTCGGGAATAGGGCTAACACCCGAAAACTGGTTAAATGATATTGCAAAAATAAGGAAGTACCCCATACAGCAAAAGTAATTGGGCCATAAGAATTAATAATTGACCTTAATCATTGCTGTGATATGACAAATACTTCCTCCTGCAGCTGGTTAAAAGCCGCAGTCAGGCAACCTACACCTTTTTCATTTCGATGGAAAAAGTGGTGGCTACTTTAGGTTCAGAACGTTTGACGAAGATTTTTCCGGTGTGGTACTTCTCAATGATGCGTCGGGCAAGTGACAAACCGAGCCCCCAGCCGCGCTTCTTGGTCGTATAACCAGGCTGGAAAACGGTTTTAAACTTATTGGTCGGTATGCCTTTGCCCGTGTCGGTCAGGTCGATCACCACGTTTTGGTCCTCTTCGTAAACCTCTACATGAATTTCGCCTTTCCCTTCCATGGCATCGAGGGCATTGCGCAGTAAGTTTTCAATCACCCAGTCAAAGAGTGGCGGATTGATCTCGATATACAGCGGATCATGGGCACCAGCTTCCGGAAAGTGGAAACTTACCTTACGCGGGGCTCTTTTTTCCATGTAGGCCCGGCATTTCTCGAGTTCTTCGTACACGTCTATGCGTTCGAGTTCAGGTGTGGAACCGATCTTGCTAAATCGATCGGCAATGAGTTCGAGGCGAAGGACATCATTGGATAATTCTGAAACGATTTCCTGAATCTCCTCGTCTTCGGCTCGAATGGATTTTAAATGTTCGATCCAGCCAACAATAGCAAAGATCGGTGTGCCCAACTGGTGAGCGGTTTCTTTGGCCATACCTACCCATACCCGGTTTTGTTCCGACCGACGTGCATTGCTGAATGCCATGTAACCGGCAATAATAAAGGCAGCGATAAGCAACAATTGTATGATGGGAAAGTATTGGAGCATCGTAAGCAGACTGGACTGCTGGTAATACACATTTTGAGCGAATCCCTGGATCGGCTCGATGCCGGCTGCCTGCATCTTTTGTACCTCCTGCTCGAGAAAGACGATATTGGTGTCGCGGCTTTCGCCGAAATTAAAAGCGTCTACGATGGTACCTGTTTCGCTAACCAGAATGACCGGAATGGTGGTATTGGCCTTTAGAATTTCCGTTTGCAGGGTAAAATCTCCACAGTTGAGGCATTCATCACTTACGGGCTTGCTGACCGATTCCAGTGCCATGAGCCAGTGCTGCACCTTTTTGCGTTCCTCATCAGCCAGATTGCTGGTCAGGTAGTTGGTGTAGAACATGGAGATCAGTATGATCAACACCCCTGCAATAGCGAGGTACCACTTCCAACGGGACTTTCTGGTGTATATATCCATATAATGTGATCACTTGCGTGACTCAAATTTCGCAAAAATATGCGGCTATTTGAGTAATAGGGCTTTTCCTTATCAGTCAAGGCCGTATTTGTGCCCATTTTGCACCCAAATTTCAAGTAAAACGCAAAGTCTGGCGGAAGATTTTACGGAAGTGCGTTCCAAATTGAATTTCCAGAAATGGAAACGTAACTTTACGCGCCAAATTTGAAAGATATGAACATAGCTGTCATAGGAACAGGATATGTAGGTCTCGTAACCGGGACCTGTTTTGCGGAAACGGGTAATACCGTTACCTGCGTGGATATTGATGCGCAAAAGGTAGAACGGATGAAAGCCGGTGAAGTACCTATTTACGAACCAGGACTGGAAATCCTTTTTGAGCGCAATACCCGGCAGGGCAGATTGCATTTTACCACTGATCTGGCCGCTGCCGTGAAAGATGCCACCATCATTTTCCTGGCATTGCCAACCCCTCCCGGTGAAGACGGTTCTGCTGATCTATCCTATGTGTTGGGGGTAGCCTCAGAACTTTCCGAAATAATCGAGGACTACAAAATAGTCGTTGATAAGAGTACTGTGCCTGTTGGTACAGGCGAGAGAGTCCACGAAAAGCTGGCTGCCAATCTTTCTACCGACCTTTTCGATGTGGTCTCCAATCCGGAATTCTTGCGCGAAGGTGTAGCTGTTGATGATTTCCTAAAGCCCGACCGCGTAGTAATTGGTACCGATTCGGCGAAAGCCCAAAAAATCATGGACCAGCTCTATAAACCCTTCGTAAGACAAGGCAATCCGATCTTGTTTATGGATGTGCGCTCGGCCGAAATGACAAAATATGCGGCCAATGCCTATCTGGCCACCCGCATTACCTTTATGAATGAAATCGCCAATCTCTGCGAGCGCCTGGGGGCAAACGTGGATATGGTGCGGCGAGGAATTGGCAGCGACACACGCATTGGCAAACGATTCCTGTTTCCGGGAGTGGGATTCGGCGGAAGCTGTTTCCCAAAAGATGTGCAGGCCCTTACCAATATGTCGGATAAAGCTTCTTATGATTTTAAGATCCTGCAATCCGTGCTGGATGTGAATCACCGGCAGCGCAGCTTGCTGGCAGATAAGGTTTTAGATTATTACAAAGGCGACCTGAAGGGAAAAACTTTTGCCGTTTGGGGGCTGGCTTTTAAACCCAATACCGACGATATTCGGGAAGCACCCTCCTTGTATACCATCGATAAATTACTGGCTGCAGGCGCAAAAGTGCAGGCTTTTGATCCGGAAGCGATGGAAAATGTCGCTGCCGTTTATGGAGACCGGATTAAGCTGGTACAGGATCCTTACGAAGCACTGGTCGGTGCCGATGCCTTGCTCATTCTTACGGAGTGGAGCGTGTTCAGACAACCGAGTTTCAATGTGGTTAAAGAGCTGCTGCGAGAACCTCTGATTTTTGACGGACGCAATCTCTACGATCTGGAATTTATGGCCGATGAAGGTTTCCGATATGCAAGCATTGGCCGAAAGGTCGTGGAACCAACCAATTAAGCGGGGAAACAGGCATAATCCAATCCCGCCAATGTCGTTATATTTCGGCAAGTATGCGGAGGCTTGTTCCTTTAGCTGATTGCCGCGTTCTTCATTTGTACCAATTTTGCGAAAAATGATGATTCAAACACAATCTGTAATTTCTTCGTGCACTAAGTTTTGCCTGCTTGTACTGGGCATTACTTTTATTGCTGCCTGTGGGCCCAAACTGGATGAAGTAGAGGTGCAAGACGATCATGGGAATGTATTGGAGCGCTTTACCTGGAACCCGGAAAATTATGCAAAGCAGGGCCGGTATCAGGCTTTTTACCCTTCCGGGGAATTGCTGGAAGAGTCCAATTACGAAAGCGACACCCTGGATGGATTGCGTACGCTTTACTATCAAAATGGAAATCCGCAGTACCAGGAAAACTATCAAATGGGCCAATTCCACGGTACTTTCAAGGCATTCCATGAAAACGGAGCGGTGGAACTGCAAGGAGAGTATATTGACAACGCCATGCAGGGCGAATGGAAAGGATATTACGACAATGGCCAATTGCGCGAAGTAGTACTTTTTGAAGACAATCAGGAAAACGGCCCTTTTGTAGAGTATCATGCCAATGGCAATCTCAAAGCCGAAGGCACTTATAAAGAGGGGGATACCGAGCACGGCATACTCAAGGAATACAACGAAGAAGGAGTGTTGGTACGCAAAGCCGAATGCGATATGGGCATTTGCAGGACGGTTTGGCGTCTCGAAGAGGAGCCGGAAGAAGCACAGCCTGAAAATTAATGTTGTCTGTTTTCAAAATAAAATGACTTTCAGGACTTTTATTTTGAGAACACTTTAAACTTCTGTGATGAAGAAATCTCTACTTCTTTTAAATCTGGTCTTTTCTGTATCCATTGCTTTCGGGCAAATTGGGGGAGATGCTGTTTATACCTTTCTCGAGTTGGCGCAGTCGGCCCGGGTAAGTGCACTGGGTGGAGATTTGATTACTGTTTACGACGATGATGTAAACCTCGCCATGTCCAATCCGGCTACCCTCAACCCGGAAATGCATACCCAACTGGGATTTAATCACAATTTTCATTTTGGCAAAATCCAGAACGGATATGCCTCTTTCGGATGGCACAAACCAGCATGGGGAGACCTGACCTTCCATGCCGGTATGCAATATGTTTCCTATGGTACTTTCGACGAAACAGATATCTACGGAACGGTACAGGGTGAATTCAAAGCAGCTGATTATGCCCTGACCATTGGTGCCGGTAAAAAACTGTACGAGCGATTGTCTGTAGGAGCTAATTTAAAAGTGATCAATTCGCAATATGCAGAGTTTGACTCCTGGGGGCTTGCCACTGATATCGGTGCAATGTTTTACGATACCGCCAGCAATTTTATAGTGACCCTGGTGGCCAGAAATGCCGGGGTACAGATCAATAACTTTCACCAGACACGGGAAGCCCTGCCATTTGATTTGCAGTTGGGCGTTTCCAAAAGACTGGAACACCTGCCTTTCCGGCTTTCAGTTACCTACCACCATTTGAATCAATGGAATATTCTGTATGACGATCCGGAGTTGGAGGAAGATTTCCTCTTTTTCGGAGAAGACTCTACAGATACCAGCAGGCCGGGAGTCGACAATTTTTTCCGGCACTTCGTCTTCTCCGGAGAATTTTTGCTTGGCGCGAATGAAAACTTGCGTTTGCGAGTAGGGTACAATCACCAGCGAAAGAAAGAGCTCAGTGTCACCAATTATCGGTCTATGGCCGGATTCTCCCTGGGCTTTGGTTTGAAGATCAGTAAGTTCCGGATCGACTACGCCCATTCCTTTTATCACCTTGCCGGAGGGATCAATCATTTTAGCATATCCACCAACCTGGGAGCCTTTGGGAATAAGGGGATAATGGACCAGTGATTCGTCGCCTATTGGCAAAGTGCGATTTTTAGCCCATTTTCTGCTTGCTGAGTACCGTTTACCAGCTGAGTAATACCATTTATGGTTCTCTCTTCCTTTTTTATCACCTATTTTTAGAACATCGCCTTAACCAGCAGGTTTTACAAGCGGCAGACCTGTGTACATCAACCCTTTTTGTTTTGTGGCTCAAGGCCGAATGCCGGGATACAGGCAGCGAATATTCAGCTGGCGGTATCTTGATATTCAGAAACGAAAGGGAAAATAGGCTGGCCCGATTTTTCACCTGTTTAAACCAGCTTTTCATTGACTGAGAGAGATTTGATCAAGGGGTGTATTCGCGAAGATCGCGAATGCCAATTGGAAGTTTTCCAGCGATACAGCGGGAAAATGCTCTCAGTGTGTTTGCGCTATGCGCGCCACCGAATGGAAGCCGAGGATATTTTACAGGATGCCTTTATAAAGGTGTTTGACAATCTGGAAAAATTTCAGTTTAAAGGTTCCTTTGAAGGTTGGATTCGCCGGATCGTAGTGAATACCGCTTTGAAAAACTACCAGAAAAGTAGTTTTCAAAAAGAACGCATCGGCCTGGAAGATTACGAAGACCAACCCATGGAACCGGTAGCCCTGTCTAATATGGGGGAAAAAGAATTGCTGAAACTAATCCAGGCATTGCCGGATGGATACCGACAGGTGTTCAATCTGTATGTCATTGAAGGCTACAGCCACAAAGAAATAGCTGATAAATTATCTATCGGTGAAAGCACCTCTCGTTCTCAACTGGTGAAAGCCAGAAAAATCTTGAAAAACCAAATTCAAAAATTACAAACGATCCTCTTATGAGCGACATGGATCAAAGGATGGACGATATATTCCGGGATCGGCTGAAAGAGCACGACGCCGGTGCGCCCATGCATCTGTGGGCCAATATCGTGCGGGAACGAGGCGTGAAAAAACGCTATGGCTTGTGGTTCTTCCTGAAAAGCGGTACCCTGCTGCTCGCCCTCTTGGCGGGAGGGTGGATCGGTTGGTCTCAAATGACAACAGACACCCATGCAGATGTCGGATCAACCGAAAATCTCGTGCAACTTGAAGCTGCCGAACAAACAAGCCGTACCGGCGAATCCACCGAGGCATTAGAAGCAAATGCTCCTGCAACTGCGGAATCTGCTACTAAAGTATCGGAGACCTCAGCCCTGGAGCAGGCTGCAAGCGGAGCTCCGGAAGATGGCGCAAACAATTTTGTTTCAACCGGCAAACCCCAAAAAACAGACCTTAGTACTGAAAATGCCTCCCTGGAAAATCAGCAGGTACTCTCAGGAGCAAATGATGAATTTACAGACAAAGGAATTGTGCCGGGATATATTCCGGGAGAAGAACATTTTGTTCCGACACCGGAGGAAGCATTCGACGCAAGTCTGAAAAAAGAAGAATTCCTCCAAACCGAAAAGGCAACAGAAGAAATCCCATCCCTGGAAGCTGCTTTGCTGGAATTGACTCCGGAAGAATCCTTTACGCCCGGTAAATGTGTCTCCTTTGAAGATCCAAACTGGCAGACCTATCTGGATGTCTATTTCTCTCCGGATGTTGCCATTCGGACCCTGAGTGCCAAGGGGAGTATCTATGCGCCTTATGCAGAACTGCGCGGCCAGGAGAATGCAACCTTTGCTTTTACAACGGGGCTTCGCTGGAATGTGGTTTCTCCGCGTGGTCTTGGTATTCGGGTGGGTGCGCAATACGCACAAATTGGAGAATTGTTCTCCCATGTAGATCCGGATGCCGTAAAGGAGAGTATTATCAACAACTACGATGATCAGGGAAACCTTATTTCATCCGATACTTCCTACATCTACGGAGATAAGATTTACGAAATTCATAATTATTACCGCATGCTCGATGTGCCGGTAATGATAGGATATGAATGGGAATTCGACCGGGTTACTTTCACGGCTTACGGCGGAATGATCGCCAACCTGTGGTTTGGCAAAAAAGGCAGATTCTTCGCTCCGGATATGGAGTCCATTGTAGAATTTACCGATGGCCAAGTCGATGCATACCCGGCATACAATCGAAATTTAAGTGCCCATTTTGGGGCTTCCTTTGGGTTGCAATACACCCTTTCCGAAAACCTGTACATGTTGTTCGAACCGCATTTTCGGTATTTCCCGCAGAGCATCACCCGCGAAGATTATCCCTTAAATCAGAAGTATTTTGTTTCGGGGATTTCGATGGGCCTTCGGTACGCCTGGTAGTGGAAGTGCCATAAACTCGACATGACATGTGGTGTGACATCTCATTTAGTCAAGACTGATTTTTTGTTGGCTTTCGCCGAAAGGCGGTATAATCTTTTGATTATCTGTCGTTTGTGGCGAATGTACTCGACATGTCATGTTACTCGACATGTCATGTCGAGTGGCAGGCAGCAAAAAAAGGCTGCCCTCCCGACAGGAAGGCAGCCTTTCGTATTCCATCATCACTGCCGGGACTATTTTTTCAGTAAATCCCGAATTTCGGCAAGCAGCTTTTCTTCTGCAGTTGGCGCCGGAGGAGCAGCAGGAGCCTCTTCCTTTTTCTTCTGCATACGCTTGTAAGTGCGCAGCAACATGAAAATGGCAAAAGCAATGATTAGAAAGTCAATGATCTTCTGGATGAAGATACCGTAGCGGATTTGTACCGCATCAGAAACGACTTCTCCTTCCGCACCTACCACTGCTTCCTGTAGGGTAATTGCCAGATCAGAAAAATCAACACCACCCAGCAACATGCCCAAAGGAGGCATAATCACATCATTGGTGAATGAAGAAACAATCGCCCCAAATGCGCCCGCAACAATTACAGCTACGGCCAATTCAAGGACATTGCCCTTCATGATAAATGACTTAAATTCCTTCCACATAGTTTTTCATTTTGTTATTAATGTGCACGAAATTTAATAAAAAAGCCCCAATCTACCTTTGGCAGATCGGGGCTTTCGTTTACTTATCCTGTTTTAAGGCCGCTTAAGCACTCAGTTCCTCACGGATTTTGTTGAGTGCAGAACCAGCGCGGACCCAGTTGATCTGAGCCTGGTTGTATGTATGCGCAACCTCAAAAGTTTCTGTACTGCCATCCTTGTGATTCAGGGTGATAGACAGATTTTTGTTGGGCGCCATATCCTCAAAACCATTGATGTCAATCAGGTCGTCCTGACGTACTTTTTCGTAATCATCCGGATTAACGAATGTCAGTGCCAACATACCCTGTTTCTTCAGGTTGGTCTCGTGAATACGTGCAAAAGATTTAACCACCACGGCTTTCACTCCGAGGAATCGAGGCTCCATGGCCGCGTGCTCCCGGGAAGAACCTTCTCCGTAGTTCTCTTCTCCAAATACAATGGTGCTGATTCCGGCAGCTTTGTAAGCCCGGGCAGAATCAGGTACAGCCATATACTCAGGCTCATCACCGGTGTAGTTGATCACATTATTCGCTTCTTCATTGAAGTAGTTGATCGCACCAATGAAACAGTTGTTTGAGATGTTTTCCAGGTGCCCCCGGTATTTCAACCATGGTCCAGCCATGGAAATGTGGTCTGTGGTACACTTGCCTTTCGCTTTGAGCAGCAGGCGCATTCCCTGAACCTGATCGTTTGTGATCGTCTTAAACGGATCGAGGAGTTGCAGACGATCCGATTCCGGATTTACCTGAATATCAACTTCCTTTCCATTATCGGCAGGAGCCTGGTACCCAGGATCTTTTACGTCAAATCCTTTAACCGGCAATTCCAGACCACTTGGCGGATCCAGTTTTACCTGCTCTCCATCCTCATTTTCGAGGGTGTCGGTAAGTGGATTGAAAGTCAGGTCACCGGCAATTGCCATAGCAGTTACGATTTCCGGGCTGGCCACGAAAGCATGTGTTTTCGGGTTGCCGTCGTTACGCTTGGTAAAGTTCCGGTTGAAGGAAGTGATAATAGAGTTCTTGCGATTTGGATCGTCGGTATGACGGGCCCATTGACCAATACATGGTCCGCAGGCATTGGCCAGTACCAATCCACCCATATCTTCAAAAGCCTGAAGTTGTCCGTCGCGTTGTACGGTGTAACGAATCTGCTCAGATCCCGGAGTTACGGTAAATTCTGATTTTACTTTCAGCTTTTTATCTACTGCCTGGCGAGCCAGACTGGCTGCGCGGTCCAGATCTTCATAAGAAGAATTGGTACAGGATCCAATCAATCCAACTTCCAGCTTTTGTGGATAGTCGTTTTGTTTTACCGCTTCCGCGAATTTTGATATAGGCCAGGCAAGGTCTGGTGTGTATGGACCATTGATGTGTGGCTCCAGGGTAGAGAGATCGATCTCAACAACCCGATCGAAGTATTTCTCCGGTTCGGCATAACACTCGGCATCACCCGTAAGGTGTTCAGCTACCGTGTCGGCCAGATCAGCTACCTGCGCGCGCTCCGTTGCACGGAGGTAGCGGCTCATAGATTCATCATAGCCAAAGGTGGATGTAGTTGCACCAATCTCGGCACCCATGTTACAAATGGTGCCTTTTCCGGTACAGGACATAGATTCTGCACCCGGTCCAAAATATTCTACAATAGCTCCGGTACCTCCTTTTACAGTAAGGATACCCGCTACTTTCAGGATTACGTCTTTAGCGGAAGTCCAGCCATTTAGCTTACCAGTGAGTTTTACACCGATGAGTTTTGGCATTTTCAGCTCCCAGGGCATTCCGGCCATAACGTCTACAGCGTCAGCACCACCCACACCGATAGCTACCATGCCGAGTCCGCCGGCATTTGGCGTGTGTGAATCTGTACCGATCATCATACCGCCCGGGAAGGCATAATTCTCCAGAACAGTCTGGTGAATAATACCGGCACCAGGCTTCCAGAATCCAAGTCCGTATTTATTAGATACAGAAGAAAGGAAGTCGTATACTTCCGAGTTGACATCATTGGCTGTTGCCAGGTCGGTGTCAGCACCAGATTTTGCCTGAATAAGGTGGTCACAGTGTACCGTTGAAGGCACAGCCACATTGTCTCTTCCTGCCATCATAAACTGGAGCAGCGCCATCTGGGCGGTTGCATCCTGCATGGCAACCCGGTCGGGGTTGAAGAATACGTAGTTTTTACCACGCTCGTATTGCTGGAGCGGAGATTCCGGGTGGAGGTGGGTATAAAGGATCTTCTCAGCCAGGGTGATTGGTCGCCCAAGAACCTTTCTGGCAGCCGTGACCCGATCTGCCAAAGTCTCATAATGAGACCGGATCATATCAATGTCAAAGGGCATAAGTTTGAATGGTTTTGTTATGAGTATTTTCTAAGGACAGCAAATGTAAGGTTTTTACCCCAATTTACCGGGCTTACAAGAGGTTCGAAATACTTGTAAACCATCATACTAATAAGGTTAGCCAGCCACAAAAGTTTAATCCCGACTGTTTTTTCCCTTTTTTGCAATAAATGGGCGAATTTTCGCTGGAATTTGTAGTTTTGAGCGTGGCGCATCCTAATCAACGTATTATTTTCGGCCTGAAGGTTAAGCAACTGAGACAGGCCAAAGGTCTCTCTTTTTCCGACTTGTCTGCGAAGTCCGGAATTTCTGTTTCCTATCTCAATGAAATTGAAAAAGGAAAGAAGTATCCCAAAGCAGACCGGATCGCCAAGTTGGCTGAAGCACTGGATACCAACAGCGAGCACCTCATCTCTTCAGATCTTACGGAGGGTTTGGCGCCTGTCGGCGAATTGATAAAATCTAATTTCTTAAGTGAGTTACCCCTGGATCTTTTTGGAATTGAAAAAGCCAAGGTGGTAGAGATAATTGCCAATGCCCCAAAAAGGGTAGGAGCTTTTATTTCAACGCTGGTGGATCTCGCCCGAAATTATCAGCTCGGAGAAGAAAGCTTTTACTTCGGAGCCCTGCGTTCCTATCTCGAGATGCATCACAATTATTTTGCCGAACTCGAACAAGAAGTAGAAACCTTCTCTGCCAGACATCGCCTCCATGTGAAAGGCCTGATACCGGTCGAACTCCTGCAGCAAATCCTGGAAAAAGAATACGGATATGAAATTATTCAAAATGGCCTGGACGCCTACCCGGAACTGAGCGATCTCCGCTCGGTCTATCTGCCGGAAAAGAAGAGACTCTTGCTCAATGGCAATCTGACAAGCATGCAACAAGCTTTTCAGTTGGGTAAAGAATTGGGCTTCCAGGCACTTTCGCTAAAAGACAGGGCCAATACGTCTTCGCTGCTTCGAGCAACCTCATTCGATGAAGTACTTAGCCATTTTAAAGCCGGGTATTTTTCGGCGGCCCTGCTGTTGCCCCGGCAAAGCATGATCCATGATCTGAGCACTATATTTAGTAAGCCCCAGTGGTCGCCGGAAAGCCTGCTCCATCTCCTCAATAAATATGGAGCTTCCCCGGAAATGCTATTCCAGCGCATGACCAATCTGCTGCCACAACACTTTGGCCTGAAAAAACTATACCTCATCCGAATGATCCACGACCGCTCCAGAGGTAGTTATCGGATCGATAAAGAGTTGCATTTGGAGGGAAGACACAATCCGCATGAGAATGGATTGTACGAGCATTATTGCCGCAGGTGGTTGTCTGTATCCATGATCCAAAAACTGGAGGCATCCGGAAACGGAGGTATCCTGGCTGGCATTCAACGCTCCACGTATTATGGCACAGAAGACTCCTTCTTGAGCTTTACCATCGCCCGCCCTGCCTATCAGGGCAATCGCACCCACGTAAGCATTACCATCGGACTGGCCATCGACGATAATCTCAAAAATCAGATTAAGTTTTGGAATGACCCTGCCATCCCCGAAAGGATTGTCAATAACACCTGCGAACGTTGCCCGGTAAAAGATTGTGCGGAAAGAGTCTCAGACCCGCATATAGTCAATGCCAAAAACAAACGAAAAGACATTCAGCGAAAGCTGGAAGAACTGAGAAAGAATGGAGGATTTTGAATTTTTAGTTCTTATGTATTAATTTTTAATTAAACGGAACCAACGGAACCAACGGAACCAACGGAACCAACGGAACCAACGGAACCAACCACTACACCACTACACCATTTCACCGAACCACCACCACCTCCTCCGTCTCCACCTCATTACTCCAGTTACCGGCTTCATCCAGAATCCTAATGGTAAAAGTGGTCGTTTCCTGATCATTGTCGGGGTCTAAAAGGATGGTATTTTCCAACACGATATCCAAACTGCCCTCAATGCTTATGGAGCTGCCTTCCGGTGCCCTTGGGGAAAGATGATATCCAAATATAAGCGTGCCGGGATCTCGCTGGTCGACTAGCTCAATATTCATTTTATCAGGATCGTCGGATCCCAGGTCTCCATCTCCGTCCAGGTATTTGATGGTAAAAACCAGAGAATCGGCATAAGCCGTTACTTCATCCTGATTGATCTGTAACAATTCGATCTCAGGCACCTGAGAGATGTCCGGGTTAATGTCGCTTTCTATGGTCTCCTGAGTTTCTTTGGTACAGGAAATCAAGAGAATCAGCAGGCAGGGAAAAAATAGATATTTCATAGGTACACTATTGTAAAACGCAAGCGAAATAACTGAGAATGTAGTACTCATTGGAGCTGGTCGGGATTTCGGTCGGTTCGTCATGATCGCTGTCCTGGACATAGGTGCGCATGTATATGATGTCTCCGGCTTCAAATCCCAGGCTGGCCGGATTTACCGTAATGGTATGGTAGTACGGAAGTGGAAACCCGGCGGGCTGACTAAAGACACTCGGCACCAGATTTGGGAAAGCTTCCAATTGGAGATCCAGTTCGATGGCATTGGAAAAGTCGTATGCATCCTCTGAAAACTGAATCTTATTATAGCTGAGTTGGTTGCCAAAGATGGTATCTCCGGCCGGGGTAACATCGGTGTATAAAAACCATAACTCCAGGTCTTCTTCTGCCAGGGTCGCAAATGGATTGTAAAAAATACCCCCTCGGATGGTGTCTACCCGATAATCGTTTAGCCCGGGAAGATAGGCAGCCAGGCCGTAGGAAGTTGGTTGCAAACTGCTTAGCATGGGCAAATTGCCGTAGATGTCGGGAGCACCAGATTCTATCCAGTCTTCGATCCGATCCAATTCTGCCTGTCCCAACGGAATGCCACTCGAAGGCATTTGCTCGAAATTCGGCGGATTGTGCATCGTAAGCCGGTGCCACATCATAGAGTTTTCTGGTTCTTCCGGTGTCACCCGCCAGGGCAAAGGATCCGTTTCGTAATTTTTGATGATTGGGTGATAAACCAGGGAGTTGTAAGCACTTTGTACTGTTCTGAATTCTGGTTCAAAAGTGCCGTCGTGGCAGCCGGGCTGGTTGCATGCTTTAGAAAATATATAATGGTGCAAGCCCAAAAATGTATTCGAATCAATCTCGATTTCCGGCACTTCATTGATGCTGTAGTCTACCCCGTCAAACGGATTATCCGGCGGATCGGGCAAGGGCAACTCATCTGTTTGCAAGCTTTCACTGCATGCATATACCAGAAGACCCAACAAAAGAAACAGTATCAGTTTTGAATTTTTCATGCTCTTTGGTTTTGGGGTTTTAGATAAAAGCTTCTTCGAGTATCCGGCCGGGAAGCAGATATGAAGGAATGTGCTCATGAACCCCCAGGATGTGTGCAATGGTCGGAACGATATCAATGGATTCTGCTGCCGGATTGCCCAATGAACCCAGGCTTTGCCCCTGAATAACCTTATCGTCCGGACCGACAATCAGGGAAAATACACGTCGGGAATTGACATCACCGGTATGGTCGTAGGCTCGTAGTCCGTTCTGGTCGCTCAAATTATTGAAATCGAGATTCCGCCCGTGCTCCGGTATGCAGACCATAATGGTATCGTCTTTTAAAACCGGATGGTTTTGGATCTTATTCCACAACCAACCCACACCGTAATCTGCTTTGTGCAGGAAGTCGACATACTGACTGAAATTGCTGTGGCAAATGTCCAGATTGGTGGTGTTTACGACCATCAATTCCGGCTGGAATTCATCCAATATAGCCCAGGCACCGGTGAGCGCGACCAGGTCTCCGGTAAGCAAATTGTAATCGTTGCCGGGAGTCGGGACCTGGAGGCTACCGTTGGAAATTTTGTCGATAAGCTCCAGGTAAAAAGCTTTGATCTGTTCCCTTTCTTCGGGCGTGTTTTGGATGCCGGGCAGTGCATCTCCTGTAAGATCAAAGTTTTGATCCAGCATGGCCTTGATCTTGTGAATGCGGGCAACATCATCCGGTTGGTAATTGACGGCATTACTCAATTGGTTGAATCCTGCAGCTCCAAATACACTGGCAGGCCGCATGTAATTGGCTCCATAGGCTGGTCCGTAGGAGGGATGCTGACTGTAATTTAGGGAGGGATAAGGGCCCAGGCCTTCCGAAATCCACCAGGAATTGATTGCACTTTGAGCCGGATCGGAATGCCGGCGGTAATATTCAAAGATGGTCGGAAACTCGGGATTGATATTCAGGTTTAAACCTGTCTCGGTATAGTTTCCGGTCATGGCTACGGTATGCCCGTTATAATGCCCGGTTGGTCCGGAGGTATATTCCACCTCCCGAAACAAGGTGCCCTGCTGAGAAAGCGCAGTTCCCAGAACAGGTGTCCAGGGTTGATAAACCAGGTTGCTCGAAGGCGCTGCCCCTTGCAGCATGTTTTGCATGATATTGCCTTCGGTAGCGAGACCCTGATTGGCGAGGTACTGCATGTCTACCGATTCCTGATTCCGAATGCCGCCTCCGAAAAGAACAAATACCACATGGTTTACCACGCGTTCTCCCGTTGCCGCAAACAATCGACCGGAGGGTAGTATAAATGGAACAGAAAGACTGCCGGCTGTAGTCAACGCGGCTTTTTTTAGAAATGATCTGCGTTTCATGTCAGTCGTTTTTGGAGCCGATTAATAATATTTGTATTCATTGCTTAGCGCAAATCCCTGATAGATTAATTCGGGGGTCATGCCGGGATCTTCTTCGATGGCTTTTCGCATTTCGTACAATTCGTATGCGGTCGGTTTTCGAAGGAAAAAACGGAGGTATGTTTCCTCTACGAAGCGGTCGATGTTTGCCCGCATATCATCATCGGTGGGGATGTCTACCTGTCCGGAATTGACATAATTATTCAGAATAAGCTCGTCGATGAGTTGCTTGTCTCCATTGGCCAGTCTCACCTCCGCCAGTTCAGCCAGAATGTTGGCAGGTATAGTCTGTAAAAATAAATTGGCGTACAAGATGGAAATAAACTGCTCAGCAGATTTTTGCTTGGTTTTTTCCACATTAGAATGGTAGAGGGTTTCTCCGTCTAGACCATAGATGTAGTTGTCTACAACAGTTTCTTTGGTTACGTAGGTTTCTTTTTTGCAACTGGAAACAGCCAGGACGAGGAGTAGTAATACTGGTATATATCGATACATCATGTTGAATGCTGGTTTAAAATCCGGCGTATTCTTCGCTTATTATCAGCTTTCGCTGAATGGCCTGATAGTCGGAGTTGGTTTGTAATTCCTGAGTAGAAATGCCCATTTCTGCCGAGTCGGGCAATCTGGATAGAAGTTGTTGGTAGATGTCAAAAACAAGTCCCTGATAAAATTCGGCATTCCCAAAAAATATATCCATGAAATCATCCTTGGAACTACCGTCCTCGGTAAAGATCTGTGCGGCAAATCCTTCTACCATTGTTGCGGCTGCGGGTAATTCTGCTTCTGTCGGATAGCGTTTGAAGAAGTTTTCAAAACAGGCGACCACAAAGTTTTCGATGCCCATGTTGATTTCATCGTAAACCCCGTTATTGGCAATCCGACGCATGAGTTCTTCGATTCCAATCGCCCCATTGGCGTATGCAGTTGGTGCATCGAGCAGTTTTTGGTAGCGATCTATTTCAAGAAGGATGCGATCTGCCAGCAGCGTTTCCCCATTCTGCAAAGCATCGTTGTAAGCCTGAGTGAGTATCAGTATTTGAAAGTCGATATAATCGTCGGTGACATTTTGGAGGTAGGCAAAATTGTAAATCTCCCAAAAACGCTCATAATATTCGGCGGAAGCCATAATATCCTGTAGGTAAAGATCACGGGTGTCCGGGCTAAGTTCACCGTCCTTCAGAAAGATACTACCGGATTCCAATTCCGGATCCAGCGGCTCTCGTCCGTAGAGGTCGATGTAAATTTTATTGATGTAATTGTCGATTTGAATGCTGGTGACTCCATTATAGGGTGGAGCAATATTGTCATCGATATTTTGGTTGATGTGCTCAATCTCGGTGATGTACTCCTTTTTAGTACAACCCACCATCAGAAGAACCATCAGAACGGCGTAGGGTGCTCGGATCATAAACGTAAGTTTGCTGGTTCAGGCTTGAAATCCAGTGTGTGCCCTCTTGGACTTTTTAAACGAGGAGAGGTTTAAAATGTAAAATGAAAAACAATACTGGTACACTTATTTTGGTTGAGGTCGTCATTCCGCTTTGCTCCATTCTTCCGGTTGAGTTTAGTTGAGTGGTCCGCCTTTGGCGAACGGTGGGTTGAGCAGAGCCACAAACGTAGCACATACTACGAATCAGCGGAAAGAACGGAGCAAACCTAAAAAATCCCAAACTCCGATTGCTCGAAATTTGGGATTCTGATTTTTGGGGATATTTATCGTTTTAATCTAAGCGCAGATCTTCTACATAACAATCCGGGCATTCTGCTTTGGTCCAGACAAAAGTACTGTCAGACAATGATTTGTTTGGCTGAATGCTGTTAAGAATCAATGTAAAACGGCTGCCATCTCGGGCAAAGGCCTTGATGCGGCGGATGTTGCCGGATTTTTTCTCGACAGTCAAACGCATTTTACTGTATTCTGAAGCCCGGTCGATTGGTTTGAATTCAATTTGCTGTACGGCTATACCGTCTTCCATGTATTCGTTAGAAAGAACATAAACAAACTCTCCGGAATCATATGCTTTGAGCAGATCGGATGGAGACAGGATGCCACTTTCTTCTCCAAAGTCGGCGTCGTTAATCTGTACTTCTTTGTTGTTTGGGAGGTATAACCAAACGGATTCACCATCGCTGATGATGCTTTGAGCAGGCATTTCAATGCGGTACTTATCTCCTTTTTGCATGAGCTTGCCGCGTTGCAATTCTACCGGTTCTTCCGGAAACTGGATCTCCAGAGAGAAATCAATTTCCAAAGAGGTGTATTTGTCAAATTTTGCCTTTACGCGTTCCAGTACAGCTGTGGCTTCCGGATCGGAATCACCGGCTTTGGTGTAGTCAGAATCCGGCTGAGCCTGAAGCAGCGGAAGGCTTATCAAAAGCGCGAGGAGGGAAAACAGTAATTTTTTCATATCGTAGGTATTTCGTCTGATATTCAGCTTTGGTTCTTTAACGATTCAGACGTTGGCATATTGGAAAGGGTTACAAAGGTAATCGTTAAAGTTGTTTTAAGATGTTCCAATAGGATCGTCTGTGTTTATAAAACCATACATCTGTTGGAAAGTTGGCGTCACTCGGCCTACAATTTTTAAATTTTCAGGGCGCTGGTGTAATTTATTGAGGGAGAAGGGGGATATTGTATTATTAGTGTGAGTGTGAGTGTGAGTGTGAGTGTGAGTGTGAGTGTGAGTGTGAGTGTGTCCCGATTGCTATCGGGATGAGTGTGAGGCTCAATGAGCATTAAAAATTAATAACTAAGAACTATCCATTATAAAGTCCTTTCCTCTATATCGTCAACTGGATGCCCGCGACTGTGGTCCGGCTTGTTTGCGGATGGTGGCTGCCTGGTATGGAAAAGCCTTCCCGCTGGCTGATCTGCGGGAGCGAGCGGGTGTTGACCGGGAAGGCGTTTCGATGGAGGGGCTTACAGCTGCTGCTGAATCCATTCGACTAAAAGGATTGCCGGTGCGTATGGATCTGACGGGCAATCCCGGTCTTACCGATGCCCCTTTACCTTGTATACTGCATTGGGAGGAACGCCATTTTGTGGTCCTGTACCGCATCAAAAAGGGATGGTTCTACATTGCAGATCCGGCAAAAGGAAAAATGCGTTTAGGGCAACGCAGTTTTCTGAAAAAATGGAAAGGGACTAATACAGAAGGCATTGCCCTGCTTCTGGAGCCCGGGCCATTGTTTGAAAAGCAAAACCCGCCGGTGGTGGAGCCTTTAAACTGGCGATACATCTGGAAATATTTGCGGCCCTATTCGAAGATATTTCGTCAACTCATATTGGGCTTGTTGGTGTTGAGTGGCATTCAGCTGGCTTTGCCTTTTATTACCAAAGCGGTGGTCGACCTCGGCATCTCCAACCGGGACATTGGCTTGATCTGGCTGCTGCTGATCGGACAAGTCGTTCTGGTGGTCGGTCAAACGCTTACTTTATTCTTGCAAAATTGGTTTTACCTGCATTTAGGCGCGCGTTTTAATCTCTCCATGCTCAATGCCTTTCTGAGAAAGCTGATGCGTTTGCCGCTACGATTTTTTGATCAGCGCCTTATGGGCGACCTGCTCAACCGGATTCGGGACCACCGACGCATCGAGCAATTTGTGACGCAATCCGGCATGAGTTTGATCCTTTCTGTCTTTCAGTTGATCATATTCGGCACGGTACTTTTGTTGTTTAGTCCCCTGATCTGGGCCATATTCCTGATTTCTGCATTGTGCTACTTCGGTTGGTTGTACCTGTTTTGGAATCGACGTCGGGTAGTGGATGCGGAGCGTTTTGAAAAGCATTCGGAAAACCAGCATTCTCTGATTGAACTGATACAGGGGATGCCGGAGATTAAGTTACAGGGAAGTCACCAAAAGCGACGCTGGCAGTGGGCAAAGATTCAGGCCGACCTGTACCATATCAATATGAAGGGCTTGTGGATCAATCAATACCAGGATGGCGGGACTACGCTGATCACCCAGCTCAAGGATATTGCCATTTTGCTGATTGCCGCTATGGCTGTTATCGAAGGCCGTATGACACTGGGTAGCCTGTTGGCCATCCAGTTTATCGTCGGACAATTAAACGTGCCGCTCAAACAAATTACAAATGTCTTGCGCGGCTGGCAGGATGCCCGAATCAGCTTTGAACGTTTTGGCGAGATTCACCAATTACCGGACGAGCAATCAGGAGACGAAACCAGCATTTGGAAGGATGAGCCCGGGAACCTGACAGGACAGGAAATCGTATTCGGGTACAACCCCATGTCTCCCCCGGTTTTGAAAGGCATTAACTTCGAGATTCCCTCGGGGAAGGTGACGGCAATTGTGGGCAATAGCGGAAGCGGAAAAACGACCCTGCTTAAAATGTTGCTGGGCTTTTACAGCCCCGACTCCGGGCAATTATTATTAGACGGTATGCCGCTTTCTGCTGTCAACAAAAACTGGTGGCGGCATCAGTGCGGTGCGGTGCTGCAGGATGGGTTTTTATTCTCTGACACCATTGCCAATAATATTGCCGAAAGTGCGGAAAATCCCGACCCTAAAAGAGTAATGGAAGCGATTCAAATGGCCTGTCTGGAAGATATGATTGGGGACCTGGCACACGGCATTCATACCCGGATTGGTGCGCAGGGCAACGGATTGAGCCAGGGGCAGCGGCAGCGCTTGCTGATTGCCCGGGCCATCTATAAAAATCCGCAATTCCTCTTATTTGATGAAGCAACCAATGCGCTTGACGCGAATAATGAGCGTAAAATCATTCAAAATCTGGAGCGTTTCTTTGCCGGGCGTACCGTGGTGGTGGTGGCACATCGTTTGAGCACTGTGCGCAATGCCGATCAAATCCTGGTCATGCAAGCGGGAAAGATCGTTGAAAAGGGCGACCATGAGTCGCTGATTGCGCGGAAAGGCGCCTACTTTGAGTTGGTTCGCAATCAGCTGGATTTGAACAAGTAATTTGGAAAGAATGGAAACAGAAAACGATATACAAGGACTTATTGGATCTCCCCGCGGCTGGTTGTTTCGCTGGGGGATGAGTAGTCTGTTGATCCTTCTTTTGTTGTTTTTAATCTTTTCTGCTTTGTTCAGATATCCCGACAAACTGGAGGCAACTGTTCGGATTTTGGCGGGAAGTGAGCCGGCAGAAGTTGCCGCCCGGGAGAACGGCACTTTAGAGAAAGTACTGGTTGCAGATCAATCTGTAGCAAGAGTGGGAGACTGGCTGGCTATACTTCAAAATTCGGCGCAAGCCACAGAAATAAAAATACTCAAAGCGAAAATGGATTCCTGGAGCCTTTCGGCGAATGGCCTTAGCGGAATCCAATTGCCGGATCGGGCACCTGAACTGGGGATGGTTCAATCTGCTTATGCCCGTTTTGAGCAACAACTGGAGGCGATAAGTGCCTGGTTGGCGGCCGATCGCACCAGTTCGAGGATTGCCTCGATCAACCGGCAGATTGCTGATTTGGAAGAGGTGCGGGAGTCTTTGCTCCGGCAGGAAAAGATACTCACGGAAGAGTTGCGGATGGCCGATAGTACTTACGAGCGTCAGCAGGCCCTCTACGAAAAAGGGGGGATAAGTTTATTGGAATTAGAAGGGATGGAGCGCTTGAGGTATCGTACCCGCCGGGATTTGGAAAACCTTTCGGTGCGCAAAGCGGAAAACAGTAGGGAACGACAATCCCTGTTTCAGGACCAACTACAACTGGAAGATGTACAGGGGAAATGGTTGGCGGATGAGCTGCCGGTCTTGCGTCAATATTATCAGGATTTAAGTACAGCGATTCTCGAATGGGAAAACCGCTATGTGTTGAAAGCACCTAAATCGGGTCTGGTAAGCCATTCGGCGAAAGCCGGAGAAAACAAAGTGGTACAGGCGGGAGAAGTGCTGTTTACCATCGTATCGCCTGATGCCGTAAATGGATGGAAAGGTCGGGCACAATTACCCAGCGAGGGAGCCGGTAAAGTGGCGCTGGGAGATTTGGTGGAAGTCGAGGTTTTTGATTATCCGGCCGGACGATTTGGCATACTTGAAGGAAGCGTTGCAACACTTTCCTTAACCCCCGAATCCGGTACATACGGAATGGAAGTGGCTCTCCCGGACAGCCTGATAACCACCTTTGGAGAGCGATTGCCCTTTCGACCGGTATACGAAGGCCAGGCCAGTGTGATTACTGAAAAGCGCAGTTTGTTGCTGCGGCTTATAGATTCTTTCCGTTAGTTCCTTTCGTAAATATCCCGCAATACCTTTTCCATGGGTTTCTTTACACTGGAAGAAGGGCCGGGGAAGTTGTCGTGCATAAAGCTAAAGACCAGTAATTTCCCTTTTTTGGTTCGAATGTATCCACTCAGGCAATGGTGATTGCGAAGCGTTCCCGTTTTGGCAAACACATAGGGTTCGAAATCGCCTTCATACCAATCTTTTATGGTGCCGGACTCTCCGCCTGCGGGAAACAGATCCAGCAGCCGGTCTTCCTCCACTTCCTGCCAGATCTTTTGCAATAGAACGGCCATCGATCGTGGCGTAACCAGATTGTATCGGGAAAGGCCGGAGCCATCGACCCAGTGTGGAGGCTGGGGCAAAAAGTACAGGTAGTTCTCCAGTGAATATTGAATCGTCTTCTCTACGGATAATTGATTCCCGAGTTTTCGACTGCTTAGGAGCAGGAGTTGTTCGGCCAGGTGATTGTCGCTATCCTGAAGCATCCGTCGGTAAAGGCTGTCGACCGAAACTGCCGAGTAGAGCGTGCTTTGCTTTAATGCAGACAGGGGCAGGGTTTCTTTAGCCCGAATGGGTTTTCCAATGCGTTGCTGGAGCAATTGAGCCAGACTTTCTCCATCCGCCTTAAAAGGGATTTGCAGGTTTAATTCGCTGATGGTGTCAATCGATGGAGGGAGCAGAAACAGATTTTTTTCGGGATCCCGATAAATGGTATTTACCGTTGCGCTTCGTTGCACTTCAAAAGCCGGCGGGAAGAGGCGCATTTGGGAAATGGGTGTTTCCCGGGTCAGGGTGAGGCAGTTTCGATAAATGGAAATGGGCGTACGTTCTGTTTGGAAACCGTAGAACCGATCATCCCAGGCCCATCCGGGTCCGTAGGGCGTATCCGACATGTTGTCGAGACATATATATATGGTATCGCTGTCGAGCGCCAGTAAAGAGCGGGCCATAGCCGGTTCGGCCCATTGGGCATCCGGAAAGGCAAAGAGGGGGAAGCCGGCGCCTCGGAGGTAGTAATAGAATCCAAATTCGTATACATCGAAAACGGGCAGGGGATCTTCCAATAGCTGGAGAGCTGTGTAAAAAGTCAGCAGTTTGATGTTGGAAGCGGGTGTGAAGTAGCGCTCACTATTGTATTCTTCCAGTATTTTTCCGGATTCCGGATCCATCAGGATGAAGCCGGTAAAGCTTTCCGGGAAAAGGGTTTCCAGCGAGTCGGACTGATACAGGTTGCCTGAAGTACTACAGCCTGCCAACAGGGCTACTAAAAGTGTTGCGAGGGAATAGGTTTGGATTCTACGGATCATGATGGATAAATGGGTAACGAATATCTGTCAGGAAGAGGCCTTCTGGTGGCGCACTCCAGCTTTTCTCGAGTCTTTTTTGATGGTCAAGGGCTTCTTTTACGCTTTTCAGCGAAATTTTACCTTCCCCCACACGCATGCACATACCAACGATGAGTCGCACCATACCACGCAGAAAGCGATTGGCAGCTATGTGGTAAACGAGGGCTTGTCCGTCTTTCGATTGTTCCCACTCGGATCTAAACAGGGTACACTCCATGGTTTTCACATCGGTATTGCTTTTACAAAATGGGAAAAACTCGTGATAAGATAGCAAAAGCCGGGCGGCTTCCTGCAATTTTTCAAGCTCGGGTTTTTCCGGATATGGATAGAACCAGGCCGTTTGTTGGTGGAAGGGATCCTTTCTCAGGCTGATGTGGTATTCGTAAGCGCGGTGGGTGGCGCTAAATCGGGCGTGTGCTTCGGCATCAACCGGGAAGATCTTGTAGATAACGATATCACGGGGCAGGAATTTATTGAGTCGTCGCTCGAATGCTTCCGGAAGTTCGCCTTCGTAGTCGAAATGAATGTAGTATTGTTTGGCATGCACCCCTGTGTCGGTGCGGCCGCATCCTACGATATCAATTTGGGTGTTGAGGATGGTTTGCAGGGCGTGTTCTATGGTAGATTGTACACTGATTTGGCTGGGTTGTATTTGCCAGCCGTGGTAGTTGCTGCCCAGGTAAGCCAGTTCGGCAAAATATCGCTTTTGCATGCTGTAAAGCTAGCAGAAAATTTGGACCTGTCAGGTTGCCGACCCGTCAGGTCGGCAACCCGTCAGGTCGGCAACCTGACAGGTCCAAAAAAAAGCCGCTCCCTTTTACAGAGAGCGGCCATTATCACATGAATAAAGCATGATTAGCCGATTACAGCCGAATCTTTGGCTACATAGGCAGCATAGATCCAGGCAGCTCCGGCCAACATTGTATCTTTCAGGAAGGCAGACATAGCCGCCTGGTTCTCGCCTCCGGACTCAATTACGCCTGGCAGGTGGATGCTTAGCGCAAAGATCAGCAACATCAGGCCGAGCAGTGCAGCCGCCAGCTTATCCATTTTACCTATTAGTATGGCAACCGCTGCAGCAATGTGTGCCACTCCGGTGATGTATACCCATATTTCACCTCCCGGGATTGGCACTATGCCTGCCATGTCTTTTGCTCCCATAAAATGAAACAGACCAAAAACGATGAATGGAATAGCGAACAAATACTTTCCGAGTCCGAGTAAGGATTTCATAAGAAGTTTGTTTTGGTTGGTTAAGTGTTTTGATTAATGTACGTTTGTTTTAACAACAATTGTAGTTACATATTGCTAATGAATGTACGGCGGGATTTGGAAAATCCAAAACAATGTTGGGAATAAAAAAGCCGACTGCCAAATAATTCGGCAGCCGGCTTTAGTTTTGGAAGAAAATAATTTACGCAGCTTTCAGAGCAGATAGCTTTGATTTGCTGAGTTTTTCTTCGGCGTATTTTTTGGTTACCTCAAAGGTCTTGATGTCTTTTTGAGACGGAATCTCAAACATGGCATCGGTCATAATTGCTTCGCAAATGGACCGCAGACCCCGAGCGCCCAATTTGTATTCCAATGCTTTTTCGGCGATGAAATCAAGGGCGTCCTGGGTAAACTTCAATTCGATATCCTCCAACTCGAAGAGTCGGTTGTATTGTTTTACCAGCGAGTTGCGCGGTTCTACCAGGATGCGTTTCAGCACTTCCAGGTCGAGCGGATCGAGGTAGGTCAGTACAGGCAAACGGCCAATCAATTCCGGGATGAGTCCGAAGGCTTTCAGGTCGCGGTGCGAAATGTATTGCAATAAGTTTTCGCGATCTACTTCCTGTCCGTCTTTTGCTCCAAATCCAATTACCTGTGTATTGAGTCGACGGGCAATGTTTTTCTCAATGCCGTCGAATGCACCACCACAGATAAAAAGAACGTTCTGTGTATTGACTTTGATCAGCTTTTGCTCCGGGTGTTTACGTCCGCCCTGCGGGGGTACATTCACATCCGTGCCTTCCAGCATTTTCAGCATGGCCTGCTGAACTCCTTCACCGGATACATCTCTGGTGATCGAAGGATTATCGCTCTTGCGGGCGATCTTGTCAATCTCATCGATGTAAACGATTCCGCGCTCAGCGGCTTCCACATTGTAGTCGCATACTTGAAGCAGTCGGGACAGGATGCTTTCCACATCTTCTCCTACATAGCCAGCCTCCGTAAATACCGTGGCATCAACGATGGCAAAAGGAACGTTCAACAGTTTGGCAATGGTCTTAGCCAGCAGGGTTTTACCGGTTCCGGTTTGCCCCACAAACAAAACATTTGACTTTTCAATTTCTACCTCATCGGTGTTTGCTCCATGGCGCAGCCGCTTGTAGTGGTTGTAAACCGCTACAGAAAGGTATTTCTTGGCATCATCCTGACCAATAACATATTTGTCCAGATGATCCTTAATACTTTTCGGCGTAAGCCCGGGAGGAAAATCAAATGCTCCTTTGCCGCCTCCGCTTTTTGTTTTCTTTTCGTGATAGAGTTCTTCCTCAATGATCTCAGTAGCCTGTTCTACACATACCTCGCAGATATGTGCTTCGATGCCGGCAATGAGGATCAAAGCTTCCGATTTGTCTCTTCCACAGAAAGAACAACGATAATTATTCCCTTTATTCGTACGCATGCTGCTGTTTTAAAACCTCTTAGTCCTCTTTCTTCGGGCTGGTGCGATCCAGCACTTCATCCACGAGACCGTATGCTTTGGCCTCTTCGGCTGTCATCCAGTTGTCGCGATCACAATCCGCCTCAATGGTATCAAAGTCTTTACCGGTGTGGTTGGCCATGATCGTATACAGCTCTTTCTGCATTTGCTTGATGAGCTTGTAAGAAATTTCCATATCGGAAACCTGTCCCTGCATGCCACCCAGTGGCTGGTGAATCATCACCCGGCTGTGTTTCAGGCAGGTGCGTTTTCCGGTTTCACCGGCAGTAAGCAGAACGGCACCCATTGATGCTGCGAGACCTGTACAGATGGTTGAAATATCAGGCGATACATACTGCATGGTGTCATACATTCCCAGGCCTGCAATCACAGAACCACCGGGGCTGTTTACAAACATGGTAATATCGCGCTTTGGATCAGCAGATTCGAGGAAGAGCAGCTGAGCCTGTACGATATTGGCTACCTGATCGGTAACGGGAGACCCGAGGAAAATGATCCGGTCCATCATCAAACGCGAAAACACATCGAGTACGGAGATATTCATCTGCCGTTCTTCAATAATGTAGGGCGTCAGGCTCTGGGGCATACCTCCCAGATTGTATTTTGCAAAATCATCAAGCCGCTGGCTACTCATGCCCAGGTGCTTGGTTGCGTATTTTTTGAATTCGTCTTTTGGAAACATGTTTTCACTTTAATCAAACGGCCAATATAGGCTGACCATCTATTAACGTTTCAGCCGTGAGGCTGGTTGAATTAACCCTGATTTCGTTGGAGATATTCTTTTTGGAGTTCTTCAAATTTGTCTTCCTTAACAGATTTTTTCTCCAGTTTATAAACCTCCTTCAGGCTTTCAAAGACCTTTTCGGTAATGACTTCCTGTTGTACTCTTTCTACCTGATCCTGGCTTTGCATGGCGCGGTCGATCGTTCCTTCGATCAATTCTTCATTGCCGGCTCCCATTGCACCAAGGTACTGGCTAAACTGTTGTCGGAAGGCGTCTCGAATATCATTTTCTTCAATCTTGATATCGAATTTTTCCATCAGCTTCTCCTTGATCAGGCGCCAGCGGAGGTCTTCGGAAAACATCGGATAATCTTTCTCAATCTCTTCGACAGACAAATCGTTTTCCTGATTGCGAGACACGAGCCAGCGTTTCAGAAAATTATCCGGGAGCGGGATCGTCTTTTCGTTGCTTTCCAAGAGGTGTTTCTGAACCTGCTTGAAAAGGATGCCATCCGCCTGGTTATCGAAGTATTTGCTGATATCCTCTTCGATGGCAGCACGTGCTTCTTCCTCCGTTTTAGCCCGGTCCGGACCAAATAGTTGTACCAGATTCTCCTCTGTTGGCTCTGCAGGTTTCAGACGAATAACCTCATCGACCGTAAATTTATATTTGTCGCCTACATCGGGAGTGTCGTCTGTCAACTGCAACATATTGTTGATGACATTCTCTCTGTTTGCCTTTTCTTCCAACTCGAAAATATCGAAGTTGAAAGAGACCCCAACTTTCTTGCCTGTCACTTTTTTGGCAGCATCTTTTGAAAGATCTTTGACGGCAACACTGAAATTAGTCTCATGTCCGTCTTCCTTCAACTTGCGACCGTCGAGCTCTTTGGCGGTAAGGCGCAGGATATCGTCTTCTTCAATTTCTTCTTCTGTGGCTTCTTGTGTTCCAAGTCGCTTCAACATATTGTTAAGCTCCTTGTCGATGGTCTTTTTGTCCACCTTCACCGCGTATTTCGGGAACTTGGTCTTTTCGTCGAGGCCGGCAAGCTCAAATTCAGGGACGAGCCCTAAATCGAATGCAATCTCAAAATCCTGCAGGTCGTTTACGTCAAAATCAAAATCCTTCTGTTCTTCGGATGGGATAGGATTTCCCAGGAAGCTTAGTTTTTCTTTGACCAGATAATCGGTCATTGCTTTGTTTACTTCCTTGTCGATGACATCTGAAAGAATACCCGGGCCGTACATTTTCCGGACCATACTCATAGGCGTTTTTCCTTTGCGGAATCCTTTCATGGTGACTTTGGAGCGGAGTTTTTTCAACTCGTCTTGCACGGTCGGCTTATACTCGTCTGCTGCCAACTTAACCGTCAGGGTTGCATTGAGTTTGTCGATATCTTCTCTGACAACTGTAGCCATAGAACTTTGAAAAATTTAACTTAGGAAATTATTACCCTCGAAAACGTCGCCAAATACAGAAAAGTTGATCCGGCAAAATAACAGGAGGGATATTATGTAGATTATTTGCTCGTTGTTTCCCGGATTGCCGGGCCGGGTATTTGCCTTTCGGCGAATCAGGTTCCGCCTTTGCCAGGGGCATCATTCGGCGAAAGCCTGAAAAATGAGAAAAGTGTGTGGGAGGAGGGACTTTTCTTTGCCCGTCTTAGTCAGGGGCAATAAACCGCTCGCCCTCATCCCATTACTCTGTGCGGGTGGAGGGACTCGAACCCCCACGCCTTGCGGCACTAGATCCTAAGTCTAGCACGTCTACCAATTTCGCCACACCCGCATGTGTGAAAAATGTCAATGTCTGTTGAGTTTTCCGCCTTAACTGCCTTTCCTTCTGAAAACCAGCACTTTAGAGACGGTTTTATTCGTGTAAAACTCAAAAGCCCTGCAAAGATAAAAGGATTTCGAAAAAATTAACCCAAAGTCATTATTTTTATAGCTTTGTACATACAGAAGTTGTTAAAAAATTTCCCTCAACCAGGAGAAAACCTTCTTTTTACATAAAAGCAAGCGCCATTCGGAAACCACAACAGTTTTAGAGTAAATTAAATTCCGGAGCGCAAAAAAAAGCAGGGAGACAGAGTGTATGCCTGATGTAATGAGTCAACAGGAAGATGAAAAGCGTTTGATCCAAAGGGCCTACCGTCAGTTATTGCGCACCATAAAAAATCCGGATGAACAAGATTCTGTAAACATCCGCAACGCATACGAGCTGGCTGTAAAAGCTCATAGTGAACAAAGACGTAAATCTGGTGAGCCTTATATTCTCCACCCTATAGAGGTGGCACGTATTTGTGCAGAAGAATTGGGGCTTGGACCAACAGCAGTGGTATGTGCCTTATTGCACGATGTAGTAGAGGATACCAATGTAACACTGACAGAACTGGAGAATACTTTTGGAGAACGCATAACCCGGATCGTAGACGGCCTTACCAAACTCGACAGTTCCTATAATGCAGAAAGCCCTCAGGCAGAAAACTTTAAAAAAGTACTGAGTACCCTGGTGGAAGATGTGCGGGTGGTGCTGATCAAGATGGCCGACCGTCTCCACAATATGCGCACGCTCGGCTCTATGCCCCGCCACAAGCAGTTGAAAATTGCTGCTGAAACTTCTTACATATATGCTCCGCTGGCCCATCGATTGGGCTTGTATGCAGTGAAAACAGAGTTTCAGGATCTGTGCATGAAGATCACAGACCCGGAACCGTATTTCGAGATTGCTAAAAAGCTGCAGGAAACCAAAAAGGAAAGAGAGCGCTACATCAATGAATTTATCAAGCCGGTCTCCAAGCAGCTTGATGATTTTAATATTCCCTACGAAATTTTCGGCCGGCCCAAATCTATCTATTCCATCTGGAATAAGATTAAAACCAAGCAGGTTCCCTTTGAAGAGATCTACGACCTCTTTGCCGTACGCATCATTCTGGATGTCGAGAAATCTCGCGAAAAGTCTATCTGCTGGCAAGTGTATTCTGTGGTTACCGATGTGTATAAGCCGATACCGGAACGTCTGAAGGATTGGGTAACCACTCCTAAGTCCAACGGCTATGAATCCCTGCATACAACAGTAATCGGACCCGGCGGGCAATTTGTAGAGGTACAGATCCGTACGGTGCGGATGAATGAAATCGCCGAGCGCGGATTTGCCGCCCACTGGAAATATAAGGGGCTGTCTGACGGTCCCGATGTTTATGAAGTGTGGTTGGACGGTGTACGGGATCTGCTCGACAACTCCAATAGTGATGCCCTGGAGTTTTTGTCAGACTTTAAGACCAACCTTTTTAATGAAGAGGTGTATGTCTATACGCCGAAAGGCGACATGAAAATGCTGCCTAAAGGAGCGACGGCTTTGGATTTTGCTTTTAGCATTCATACCGATATTGGATATCACTGTACCGCGGTAAAGGTCAACAACCGACAGGTGCCGCTTGGGTATAAGCTCAAGAACGGGGATCAGATTTCGGTGCAAACCAGTAAAAATCAAAAGCCGAATGAAAGTTGGCTGAAGCTGGTGGTGACGGGCAAGGCTCGCTCCAAGGTTCGCTCTGCCATGAAGGAGGAGCGGCGCCGACAGGGAATCCTGGGCAAAGAAGCCCTCGAGCGGAAGTTCCGGAATATGAAAGTCGACTTCGATTTTTCAGTGGAAGCACTCGTTAAGCATTACAATTATGCCTCGCATGTGGATCTGTACTACGATTTAGCTACAGATGAAGTACAAATCGGTGATCTGTTGAAGCCCTTTCAGGCAAGCAATAACCGGCTGGTACTAATTCCCCCAAAAAAAGAGGAAGACCCCCCGCAGGAGGAGAAACCACCATCCGACAGAGCTGCGCGGAAACGCCAGAAAGCCCATAAGCCTAAATTGCTGGTTGGCGGAGAGCCGGCAGATAATTACAGCTATTCTTTTGCTTCCTGCTGTAATCCCGTGCAGGGAGATAGTATCTTTGCTTTCCTGACAATGAATTCCGGTTTGAAGATACACCGATCCAATTGTCCGAACGCCACGCACTTAATGGCCAATTACGGTTACCGTATTATGAAAGCGGAGTGGGGCGGAACGACCAATACTACTTTCGTTGCAGATCTGAAAATAACGGGGATTGATGCCGGCCCCGGGATGATACAACGCCTGAGCCATGAAATTTCTACTAATTTAGGCTTGAATATCCGCGCCTTTAATATTGGTGGAGATGCCGGTTACTTCGAAGGTCGGATCAGCTTACTGGTGCAAAATACCGATCAGCTGAATCAGGTAATACGAACTTTGAAAAACCTGGACAACGTTTCAACGGTTAGTAGAATAGACTAAATTCCGGAATTGTGATTTCGGGATACTTTTTGACCAGGAATTGCGACAAATGAATATGAAGACAGAAGATTCGGTCATACAGGAGGTGAAAAACATTTTTTCGGCCCATCTGGAAAAGAACGGGCTACGCAAAACGCCTGAGCGTTTCGCTATCCTGCAGGAAATCTATCATCGAAACGATCATTTCGATGCAGAAGCCCTGTACATTCATATGAAAAATCAAAATTATCGGGTAAGCCGGGCTACCGTGTATAATACCCTGGAGTTGTTGGTAAGCTGTGATCTGGTTAAAAAACATCAGTTTGGTAAAAATCTGGCTCAGTATGAAAAATCTTACGGCTTCAAGCAACACGATCACCTGATTTGTGTCGATTGTGGTAAGGTTTTGGAGTTTTGCGATCCCCGGATTCAACAGATTAAGGATATGATGGGCGACCTGCTGAAGTTCCGGATTACCCACCACTCGCTGAATCTGTATGGCAAATGTGAAGGTGCTTGTCCGCGAACCAGCGGTAAGGATGCACCAGAATCCCTCTGAAATTCCTAGTTTTGCAGCTTTATGTAAATACCGAAACGAATTGTCGAAAAGACTTCTCAGCCGGTATGTCTTTTGAAAACTTCTAAAACACACCCGGGCTATAGGGCTTTATTCCGCTTTCGCGAATGTTGGTCCAGGCCTAAAATCGTACTATCCGAATGGCAATTGATGTAATACTTGGTTTGCAGTGGGGCGATGAAGGAAAAGGGAAGATTGTAGATTATCTGGCAAGTCAATACGATGTTGTAGCCCGTTTTCAGGGCGGACCCAATGCGGGACATACACTGAAATTTGACGGACACAAGTTTGTACTCCATACAATCCCCTCCGGGATTTTCCGAAAAGGCCTGGTCAATCTGATCGGCAACGGGGTAGTGATCGATCCGATAACCCTGAGAAAAGAAATTGGCAAGTTGGGCGATTTTGTTCCCGACTATAAAGAACGCCTCTTTGTTTCCAATAAGGCACACCTCATCCTACCGACACACCGGTATATTGACGCTGCCTCGGAAGCAGCCAAAGGCCAGGAAAAAATTGGGTCTACCCTCAAAGGTATCGGCCCTACCTACATGGATAAAACAGGCCGTAACGGACTCCGCGTTGGGGATGTCTATTCGCCAAACTTTAAGGAGAAGTACGAAAAGCTCAAGGAGAAACACATGGGCTTGCTTAAATTGTATCCGGAGTATGAATTTGATTTGGAGAGCGAAGAAGCCCTTTGGTTTGAGTGCCTGGATACTTTGCGGGAACTGAAAAATGTTGACGGAGAATATTTCATCAATCAACAACTTAAGGAAGGCAAGCGGATTCTGGCTGAAGGTGCTCAGGGCTCCATGCTCGATATAGACTTTGGCACCTATCCTTATGTAACCTCCTCCAATACAGTAACATCCGGCGTTTGTAATGGCCTGGGTGTTTCACCGCATAAGATCGGAGAAGTAATCGGTATTACAAAGGCTTATTGCACCCGGGTTGGCGGCGGACCATTCCCTACCGAACTGCACGATGAAACCGGAGAAAGACTCCGCGAAGCAGGTGGCGAATTTGGAGCCACTACCGGCCGGCCGCGTCGTTGTGGCTGGATTGATATTCCACAACTCAATTATACCATCATGCTCAATGGGGTAACCCAACTGGTTATCACCAAAATCGATGTGTTGGATGGTTTTGATGAGATCGGAGTAGCATCCGGTTATGAGTATAATGGCAAACACACCGATCAAGTACCCTTTGATATTTGTGACGGAGAAGTTAAGCCCGTCTATGAAATGCACAAAGGCTGGAATACGGTATTGACCGCCGAAAGAGATTTTGATGCACTGCCGGAAGCGGCTCGTCGTTATATTAAAACGCTGGAAGAAAAACTGAAAGTGCCGGTTTCCATGGTTTCCGTTGGCCCGGGCAGAGAGCAGTTGATCCTCCGCGCTGTAGCGGACGTTGTTAAGTAAAAGAATTTACCATCCATATGAAGCGAATTCTCGTTTTACTCCCTATCCTGGTTCTGGGTCAGGCATTAAGTCTGCGTGCCCAGGAAGAAATTAAATTAGAATCCATTTGGCTCGAATATGAATTCTGGGCCAATAGCGTTCCAGGCTTTAATTTCCTGAAAGACGGCCGACATTACACCCGTCGGGAAAGCAACCAGATCACCCATTACGATCTGACCAGTGGAGAACAAACCGGTGTATTGTTTGAAGCAGCTACGCTGGAAGGGCAGGATGGTTTTCCGGGAAAATTTAGCGGATATACCTTTAGCGAGGATGAAAGTAAGATTCTGATTCGCACGGAGACAGAATCTATTTATCGACGTTCTTCCAGGTCGAATTACTTTGTCTGGGATGGCAAAGAACTGGAAGCTCTTTTTGAAGAAGGAAAACAAATGTATGCAACCTTTAATCCGCAAGCGGATAAGGTTGCTTTTGTATTTGAAAATAACCTCTATTACAAAGATTTGGAGACGGATGCCGTGGTGCAAATTACCACAGATGGTGAAATGAACCGAATTATTAACGGTTCGGCAGACTGGGTCTATGAGGAAGAATTTTCATTCGCGAAAGCGTTTTTCTGGTCGCCTGATGGTGAAAAACTGGCCTACTATCGGTTTGATGAATCGAATGTTGCAGAGTTTACCATGACCAACTATCACGATGAGCTTTACCCGGAGTATGAAACTTTCAAATACCCGAAAGTGGGAGAGGAAAACTCAGTGGTAAGTATTTACGTGTATCACCTGGCTGGGAATGCCACTGCCGAGGTGGATCTTGGCAGTGAAGTGGATCAATACGTGCCCCGGGTAGTCTGGACAAAAGATGCCGGAAAACTATGTGTGTTCCGCATGAACCGCCACCAGAATGAACTGGAATTGTTGCTGGCCGATGCCCGAAGCGGAAAGACCAGCCTGTTACTCAAAGAAGAAAGCAAATGGTACATCGATATTCACGATAACCTGACTTTTCTGGAGGACGGAGAACATTTTCTGTGGACAAGTGAAAAAGACGGTTGGAACCACATCTACCTCTACACGATGGATGGAAAACTCAAACGCCAGCTTACAAAAGGGGAGTGGGAAGTAACCAGATTCTATGGCCTGGATGCCGAGAATGGCATTGTTTATTATCAGGCAGCAATGGAAAACCCGCTGCAACGGGAAATCTATTCCGTAAGCCTGGACAGCAAGGTGAAAGCGCGCAAGCTAACGACCAGGGAAGGCTGGAACAATGCCCAGTTTAGCAGCACTTTTGATTATTATGTACTAACACATTCTACCGCCAACAGTCCGGCTACATATACGGTGTATGAGCGTTCCGGAAAAGAAGTACGTGTTATCGAAGACAATGCAGGTCTCCGGGAGAAAATGGAAATGCACCAGGTGCAACCGCTTGAGTTTTTTGATTTTACCACCAGCGACGATGTTGAGCTAAACGGGTATATGATCAAACCGCCCAATTTTGATCCGAAGAAAAAGTATCCTGTATTTATGTATCTCTACGGAGGACCCGGCTCCCAACAAGTAACCGACAACTGGAAAGGTCAAAACTACTGGTGGTTTCAGATGCTTGCCCAGCAAGGCTATATCGTCGCCTGTGTAGACAACCGGGGTACCGGTGCAAGAGGAGAGGCGTTTAAGAAAATGACCTATCTCGAACTGGGCAAATATGAGACCGTTGATCAGATTGAAGCTGCCCGATACCTGGGCGGACTGGAATACATCGATCCAAATCGTATCGGCATTTTTGGATGGAGTTATGGAGGCTATATGTCTACGCTTTGTTTGCTGAAAGGACACGAAGTATTTAAGGCAGCTATTGCGGTAGCTCCGGTGACCAACTGGAAGTGGTATGATACCATTTACACGGAACGGTATATGCGTACGCTGGAAGAAAATGCGGACGGGTATCGCAATAATTCACCGGTTTATTATGCAGATCTGCTCGAAGGAAATTACCTGCTCGTGCATGGCATGGGCGACGACAATGTGCATTTTCAGCATACGGCAGAAATGGTAAATGCGCTGGTGGAAGCGAACAAACAGTTTGATACCTACTTTTACCCAAACAGGAACCACGGTATTTATGGAGGTAATACCCGTTATCACCTCTATCTGAAGATGACCAACTTCCTAAAGGATAAATTGATGAATGATCATACGGAGGTAGGTTCTAAGCCATAATGATCGATTAATTTGTATCGCTGGTAGTAAAAAAAGCTAATCTGATGTTGGGAATAGCTATTTTAGATTCCGAACAATAAGAACATCATGCAAATTACCACCACAGATCACATTCCCGGAAGGGAAATCATCGAAGTACTCGATATTGCCCGGGGAAGTACCGTTAGAGCCCGCCACATTGGCCGGGATATTTTTGCCGGCTTAAAAAATATTGTAGGAGGCGAAATCTCAGAATACACGCGCCTGATGGCGGATGCCCGCGAGCAGGCTATTGGCAGAATGCTTGCGGATGCTGAATCCATTGGGGCTGATGCTGTCATCAATGTGCGCTTTTCCACAGCAATGGTTATGCAGGGCTGCTCGGAGATTTTAGCTTATGGTACAGCGGTTCGGCTTCGGTAGGAACTTTCTTTGTCTGTCAGGAGTTTAGATTGTTTGAATGGAGAATGAAGAATTTTGAATTCTTAATTTTTAGGGTTTAATTTTCAATTAATAGAACGGAACCAACGGAACCAACGGAACCAACGGAACCAACGGAACCAACGGAACCA
>JAAEZH010000003.1:86477-214407 GCA_018222965.1 Bacteroidota bacterium | reverse complement strand
CATTTAAGCAGAAAAAACGACTGTTTTCCAAGAAGGAAAGCGGTCGTTTTTTTTTGACCTGACGGGTCGGCAACCTGACGGGTCGGCAACCTGACGGGTCGGCAACCTGACGGGTCGGCAACCTGAGTAAATAATTGAAAAATTTCGGGCCTAAATTGTTGATTTCCAAGCTTTTGATTGAATTTTTTCAAATTTCTGTCCATTTAATTTCAAACTCCCGATTGGGTAGGAAAACCGTTAAAATTGACTGCTTGCATGGCTATCGCCCCATAAAGCATTAAATTTAGCACCCCGATATAGAATGTATCGACCAGGACCTTTAAAACAAAACAACCAACCAATGATCGAAGCCAACGACCCTACCCTTCAATCCTGGGTGGAAGTGCCCGAAAACAGCGACTTCCCCATCCAAAATTTACCATTCGGGATCTTCCGCACTTCCAGCAATCCATCGCCGCGCATGTGTACCCGGATCGGTAATTATGTAGTCGACCTGGCTGTGATGAATTACCTCAGTCTCTTTGAAGAACTGGAAATAGACAACGAGGTGTTTAAAGCTCCTTACCTCAATGATTTCATGAGCCTGGGCAAAGAAAAAACACGGGCGTTCAGAAATAAACTGTCTCAGCTTTTTCGGAAGGGTAATGAAGAAGCTGAAAACCTTTCCTGGCACTTCCTGCATCCGATCGATAAAGTGGAAATGCTCATGCCGGTAAAAGTGGGCGACTATACCGACTTTTATTCCAGCATCGAACACGCCACCAATGTAGGTACCATGTTCCGCGATCCGGAAAATGCTTTGCTGCCTAACTGGAAACACCTGCCAGTAGGTTATCACGGACGTGCCAGCTCCATCGTGGTTTCCGGAACACCCATTCATCGGCCGAAAGGCCAGCAGAAACCCGATGCCGATAAACCACCGGTATTTGGCCCCTGTAAGTTGTTGGATTTTGAATTGGAAATGGCTTTCGTTGTTGGTCAGGAAACCCAAATGGGCGAATCCGTCGGTACCAATGAAGCCGAAGATTACATTTTTGGAATGGTTCTGTTTAATGACTGGTCTGCACGCGATATCCAAAAATGGGAATATGTGCCCCTCGGACCATTCCTCGCAAAGAGTTTCGCCTCTACTATTTCTCCGTGGGTGGTTACCCTCGAAGCACTGGATCCGTTTCGGGTTGCCGGTCCCAAACAAGATCCCAAAGTCCTGCCTTACCTGGAATACGAAGGAAATCACAACTTCGACATTAATCTGGAGGTGGAGATCAAACCCGAAAAGGGAGCAGGAAAAGTGGTTTGCCAAAGTAATTTCAAATACCTCTACTGGAATATTTGCCAGCAACTGGCGCACCATACAGTAAACGGTTGCAACCTCAATGTCGGCGATATGTGTGCCTCCGGTACCATCTCCGGAAAAGACCCAAGTTCCTATGGCTCCATGCTCGAAATCAGCTGGCGCGGAACCAAACCCGTAGATATGCCAGACGGCAGCCAACGAAAATTTATCCTCGATGGCGATACGGTAATCATGCGCGGACATTGTGAAAAAGACGGCGTACGTGTAGGTTTTGGCGAAACAAGCGGACAAATTCTCCCGAGTAAATAGTGGTAAGCGTTTTTATTTTTGATTGACTACAACCAACTCTTCTTCCTGGTCAATGGTTTTTGAATGGTGATTGGGGGAATGTTGAATGAACGTTTTAGCAGCAATAGAAATAAGGAATACACCGGTACACTATTTCACCGGTAAACCTTAGCCGGAACATTCCCGTATATTTGTACTAAACAAACCCCAATGCGTTTTTACCTGATACTCCCCCTGATCCTGGCTTTCTCGGCTTTGCGGGCTCAATCTCCCTTGCAAGATCAGGTAGATGCGCTGGTTGCCGATCCGTCTTTACGAGGGGCCGATATCAGTATCAGTGTTATTGATCTGGAATCGAATAAACTCGTTGCCGGACACCATTCCAATACGCCTCTTGTTCCCGCTTCTTCTTTAAAGGTTTTGACAACAGCTACAGCGCTTGCTATCCTCGGACCAGCGCATACCTTTCCGACAGACCTTGAATACGATGGTGCCATTGATGAAGCCGGCGTATTACACGGCAATATATACATTAAAGGATATGGAGATCCCACGCTGGGCAGCGACAAAATGCCTGATGTGCTCTCCATGGAAAAGGTTTTTGAAAGCTGGGTACAGGCCATAAAAAAGGCTGGAATCAAATCCATTGACGGCAGCATTTTAGCCGACGATTCCTGGTTTGATAATACCCCGGTTTGTCCCAATTGGTCCTGGAGCGACATTGGCAACTATTATGGCGCCGGAGCCTGGTCGCTCAACATGCACGAAAATCTATACTATCTGAGCTTTCAGCAAAACTGGAACCTGGGTACCCGTCCCAAAATTCGCGGGACTTCCCCCGCAATAAAGGGATTGTCCTTTGAAAACGATGTGGTGACCGCCAGTTCTCGAAGTGGAGATAATGCCTATATCTATGGTCGCGTTTACACTTATTTCCGCGAAGTATCGGGTACCATTCCTGCCGGTGGAGGCATTTTTGTCATAAAAGGCTCCATGCCGGATCCACCTGTGTTTACGGCCCAAACCCTGAATGAAAAACTGGGGGAAGCAGGAATTTCATGTACTAAAGATCCCGGTAAAATTAGTCCGCCTTTCGGCGAAAGCCCAAAAAGAAACCTGATCCTTCGGATGCAGTCTCCGACCCTGAAACGCATAGTAGAACGGGCCAATCTCGAAAGTGTGAATGTCTATTGCGAGGTTCTTCTGCGTGTTATTGGCAAGCACTGGCTGGGCACGGGAAGCCGGGAGGCCGGCATTATGGCCATCCGTCAGGTTTGGGAAGACCGGGGCATCAGTTGGGAAAATGCCATACTCGACGATGGTTGCGGATTATCCGCTGAAAACAAAATCTCCAGCTGGCAATTAGCCGCTACGATCCGCAAAGCCTGGCTGGACGACAAACTACGTCCAAGTCTGGAAGCTTCTCTTCCGCTGGCCGGACGAAGTGGCACCATGCGGCATTACCTCAATGGTACTGTGGCAGAAGGAAAGCTCCGGGCCAAAACCGGCTCTATGCGCGGGGTCCGAAGTTATACCGGCATCGCTCGCAACAGTACCGGAAAAGAATTTGCGTTTTCCATAATTGTAAATAAATACCGCTGCAGCAGTTCGCAAGTTAAACGAGAATTAGCCCCGCTGATGCAGCAGCTTTGCAGATAATCAAAACTCCAATTGATGACCCAAAAACTGTATGTACTCCTCCCCTTTTTCTTTGCTTCTTTTTGCCTTTCGGCGGATCCTCTGGAAGATCTTACTTACGAAGAAGCCCAGCAATTAATTAGCCATCTTCAACTCGATCCCTACATCATAGATTATTGTGATTGTTGCAGCGATGGTCCCGATTATATCATCCGGGTATCAGACCTGAGCATCGAAGCTGCGGAGTATGGGGCTCGTCCTTACCGGGTACGGGCTAAGGGCACCTACATTTACGAACTCCAGCGATCCGAAAACGGGTATTTCAGCATCAAGGATTCTAAAAAAGGAGGCTTTGAAGATATCATCTGGACCAATTATTCCTTTGCCTTTGATCCCGAAGATAAAATGGCGCATCCCATCGGACAGGTACTTGGCATACGGGAAAGCGGCAATTGCAATCCGGATGCGCATTTTCCGGCTCCCGATCAGCTAAGACTTCAGCAATCCGATCCGGGCTACCACCAATGGTATCAAAGTCGGATTGGTTACCCAGGCAGTGAGATGGATGTTGCCAGCCTCAGTGCGCATCCTGATGCCACCGGATTAATGGCCAATATGCTTCCCGACGGAATCATTTATCAGGGCGATTTTGTCGCTGCCGAAACCTGGGGAACAGGTCACAAGCATTTTATGATCGCTTCCGAGATCATTGATCGCGAATCAAATTACAACGCCCTGTATGTTTGTCAGTGGACACACAATGGTATGAGCATTTCGCTCGATTGGGCCATACGCGACTATTCGCCGGCAGGCGGCAAAGTGTATTTTGAAAACAACGGTCTGCAATTAATCGACCTCGACGGAGACCTGAAACCGGAAACCAGTTTCATTTATACGATTCGCGATCCTCAAAAAGAACACGATCAGGTTAAACTGATGCTGCATCACAACGGAACGAAGCTCGCCATTCGCGGAAGCACAGCCAAGGGAGATAAATTATTTGATCCTGCTTTCGATCGGGAAACCCCTGCCTTTAAAAACTATGCTTCCATGGTCTGGGATCGGTACATGGAGGAAGGAGAATCCGCCTATTTGGATCAAATTATACACCGCAGAGATAACCTCATTGTCTTGCGGCAAGAGTATCTCTTTGCCTCCGGAGGTTTTGAATATCAACTCCTCCAGGCAGATTTTAATCCGATTATTGATGATGGAGAGCTTAATGAACGCATCCGATTTGCCGAAGACATCAGTGCCTATCCAAATGGCAAAGGTTTGGTAATTCTCGCTCGTCCCAATATCGATTATTTCATGTACGACAACATGGAATACGGCAGTTTGATGCAGGTTTTTCCGGACTCCCGGGGTATTTCATCGGTGAGCTGGTCGCCCGACGGACGCAAAGCAGCATTCGTTGTGCTCAACAATGCTCAGTATCCGAAAGACACCCGCCTGTTTATCCTGGAGCTGGATGGTAAGGAGGTCGTCAGCAAACAGAAGTTCGATATTCCGAACTACTATTTTGCGGCCAGCATGATGGTAGTTGCTCCGGTTCAGTTTATCGACAACAACACTATTTCCTATCAGGTACAAGATCCGGAGCGCAGGAAAGAAGAGATGCGCGAGATCAAGATTGACTAATAGTAGCAGCAAATCCGGTTTCCGTCTATTTTTTTGCCTCAATCATCGAGGCAGGAACCGGATTTGCTTTCCGCTTGTTACCTTTAAGAATCAATTGAGGATAATTGCCTATGACCGCTCCATCTTTACTTCCGGTATTTTGTCTGTTGTTTTTCCTGGCCTGTAAACCACAACAGGCAGAGAGACCAAATTTTCCCATAGATCAGCCGGACACTTCACAAACGGAGATTCCGGGAGAAGATCCTGTGACTCCGGAAGACACGATGGCGTTTGAGGACAGGCTGGCCAATTACGAAAGCAAGGATCGGGTTTTCTGGCAAAAGCCGGATTTGGTGGTTGACCGTCTGGGAGATCTGAGCACCAAAGTAGTCGCTGATATTGGTGCCGGCTCGGGTTATTTTGCCCGCCGTCTGGCGCATAAAGCCAAAAAGGTCATTGCCATAGATATTGATCCCAAGTTTATTTCCTTCATGGACAGCATCAAGGTGGTGGAACTTCCCCGGGAAATTCAGGAAAAATTTGAAACCCGCCTGGCAGCATTTGACGATCCCAGGCTAAATCCAGGTGAAGCAGATGTCGTATTGATTGTAAATACCTATCTCTATATTCAAGACCGGGTTGCGTATATGCGGCGTCTGAAAGAAGGGCTCGCCCCAGGTGGAAAAGTCGTGATCATCGATTTTAAGAAAAAACGCATACCCCTCAACAATCCGCCGCAAAAAGTTCGGTTGCCGCTTTTTCAAGTAGAAGAAGAGTTGTTTGACGCCGGGTACACACGGGTAAACTCCGACGATACTTCGCTGGATTACCAGTATATAGTCGTTGCCAGTCAGTAATTGTACGAATATCTTTTTTTGTGGCAAACGTATATAACCTATTTGGAATTCAGGCGTTATTAGTAGACTTGAAACCCAAAAGATAATTTCCCTCTTTTGCCTTTCGGCGAATTATCGTATGTGAATTTTTCACCCGATACACTTTAACGAGCGGAACTATCGTTTTCTTCGATACAAAAATATTTGAACACGCCATGAATAGACCGACTCTGATGATCCTGGCTGCCGTTCTGTTGACAGCTTCCATAACCGCCTCCACTTCCTATTTTTTACTAAAAAACTGGATGCATCAGGAAATTGCCGAAGCGGTAATTTTCGCCGAAGAACCTGAAAGTCCGCCAGTAATCCTGGCTAATCAAAAACGCGTTAACGTACCGCCATCGGAGGCTCCCGACGATTTTGTCGAGGTTTCTCGTCGCGTTACACCTGGCGTTGTCAACATTACCTCCTTTGTGGGTACCTACCAGACATCCGGCGGCTCCGGAGTTATCATTTCCCCCGACGGCTACATCATCACCAACTACCACGTTATTGAGGATGCAGAAGAACTGGAGGTTACACTGAATGATCGCCGCAATCTCACAGCGCGATTAATCGGTACCGATCCTACAACAGATTTGGCCCTTATCAAGGTTAGTGCTACAGATCTCATTCCTATTCCTTTTGGCAATTCAGATGCCATGGATGTGGGGGAATGGGTTTTGGCTATTGGAAATCCGTTTAACCTGGCCTCAACGGTAACAGCCGGCATTATCAGCGCCAAGGGTCGCAACATAAATATTCTGGAAAGCCGCTATTCCATCGAAAGCTTTATCCAGACAGATGCGGTTGTAAATCCGGGAAACAGCGGAGGAGCCCTCGTCAATACCCGGGGCGAATTGATCGGAATCAACACAGCGATCATGTCTGAAGGGGGGGGCTATGAGGGATATTCTTTTGCGATTCCTTCCAATTTGGTCAGCAAGGTGATTTCCGACCTCAAAGAATACGGCAAAGTACAACGTGCTTTGCTTGGTGTAAGCATTCGGGAAGTGACCAATGACCTGGCTCGCGATCTCGAATTACCGGAAGTAGCCGGTGTACTGATCACTGAAACCAATCCTAGCGGAAGTGCGCAACGCGCGGGTCTCAAATCGGGCGATGTCATCATTCGTGTCAATGGCATACATACCAACTCCGTACCTCAACTTCAGGAGCAGATCGCTCGTTTCCGTCCGGGAGATGAAGTACGTGTTGACTTCATTCGGGAAGGACGCGTTTTCTCCTATGAAAATGTGATCCTGCAAGGCATGGATGGCAGTATTTCCGTTAAACCTGCCAGCAAATCTGAAGAGAATCCGATTAAGAAGAAATTTAATAATGGATCGGGCTTTGAGTAGTGCTATTGGTGTATTGGTGTACCGGTGAAATGGTGTAGCGGTTCCGGTATAACGTTTAGTGTTGAGCGGGATGTTTCTTTGCTTTAATACACGTGGTACGTCCGACGTGGAACGGGATTGGGGTGTATTGGTGAAATGGTGTACCGGTTCCGGTAAAACGTTTAGTGTTGAGCGGGATCACCTGAACGCTCCATGAACTTTTCCGTTTAATTAGAAACTAAAACCTAAGAATTAAAAATCCTCCCCTTCTCCCCTTCTCTGTGTGGAATTCTTGTTGGTTCCGTTCGTTCCGTTCGTTCCGTTCGTTCCGTTCGTTCCGTTCGTTCCGTTCAATTAATTAAAAATTAAAACCTAAAAATTAAGAATTAAGAATTACTCCCTCATCCAATCGCGTGTTTGGTGACCCGGCTTCTCACTTCGAGCAACTGCCGTACATCTTCCAGTCTTACATCATAAGGCCGATAGGCGGCTGAATTGTCTGAAATTAGTCGGAGACCTGTTATTTCATCGCCCTCGCGGATAGACTGCACTCTTTTCACCACTACCAGATCGGTAACCACTACATACATATGATTATCTCGAGGCCGGGTGGATGCATCGATGTCTTCGCAGATGACGACATCTCCGTCTGCCAGATTCGGCAGCATGCTGTCTCCATTTACTTCAAAAGCGATGTAGGCTGCATTTTGCAAGTCGGGTAATGAGAAGCGCTTCATCCCATCCAGGAAGGCCTGATCGTCGAATCGTTGGGCATACCCCGCCTGGGCCTGTTGTGGCACCAGTGTAATATTATTACTGTGGCGATCTAGCAAAAACATTTCTTCGCTTAATCCAAACAGGTAATTGGCATTGACCCGAAAGGCATCAAACAGATGCCCCATTTGTTTGACAGTCAGATTTCGCTTCCCTTTTAATATGCTGTTGATTACATGATTGTATGTTTCCAGATGTTGAGCCAAATCAGATTTCCCCTGAATCACCTGTTCTTCCAATAGCTTTTCATACACGCGCTTGAATCTTCTGTTCACCATTTCGTAGGAGAAACCGGGCATTAACAAACATTTTTGTTTTATAATCTTGTTTTATAAAACTTTTTGTTTTAATTTTGTTTCGAACACAAACAAAAAGCAGGACTCAAAATACAAACTGTTGGCTAAATCCCCGAGTAATGCAATTTTCCAATTCAAACACTACGAAGTGGAACGGCCGCCCTGAGCGCCGCTCATACAACTACGATTATCAAAGCCGCCATGACATCAACCGGCGGAATAAACGGAACAAGTCCGGAATCTCCCTGGCTAAGATCCTCCGTTTTATAGGTCATGCCCTGCAACGACTATTTGTTGTTTTAAAATACCGGCTGTCAAGGTTGGAAATCGGACGCATACGGCTCCCCTGGTTTCAATTGACCGTAGCAGCTATTCTGATCTATCTCATTTTTCAGCGGGATCTCCAGTTTCAGATTCACATGAATGCGCCTGGACAGCAAACATCAGCCCGTACAGAAAGTACTGCTGCCGGTACAGGCATGGACCTCTCTCGCTCGCTGGTAGCCGATAAAAAGGAAGCTGTTACGCCACCACCGGCTCCCGTTGAGGAAAAAGATCCCTTCGAGCCGGTAGTCGGAGATAGTGATGCCGAACTGGCTGCAAAGTCATACATCCGCCGTTTTCGGCAGGTAGCTGCTGCGGAGATGAAGAAATTCGATATTCCGGCAAGCATCAAAATGGGACAGGCTTTGCTTGAAAGCCATGCCGGGAAAAGCCGGCTGGCCGTAAAACTCAATAACCATTTTGGGATCAAGTGTTTTTCGCGTTCCTGCGCCAAAGGCCATTGTACCAACTTTCCCGATGATCACCACAAAGACTTCTTTAGGAAATACGAAAGCGCCTGGGCCGGATGGCGGGCACATAGTGAATTCCTGACCAAAGGCAGCTACAAAGACCTGCAAAAGCACGGCCTGGATTATAAAGCCTGGGCCAAAGGACTATCCGAAATCGGATATGCCACAGATCCCAACTACGCTGACAAGTTGATAAACATAATTGAAAAATATCAACTCCATCGGCTGGACAGACCCTGAGTCAAATAGCGAAACATAAATATTTTGCTTCACCCATTTAAATACCATTATCGTGGCAAAGAAAAATAACAGCCCAAAAAACGCCCCAGGTAAAACCGGCAATCCGTCCGGAAAAGGCCGAGGCAATAATCCGCCCAAATCTTCTGGAGGCAAAAAGAGCACTAAATCAAATTAATCCTATCTGGCAACATGATAATTCAATAAGCCTTGTACCCAGTTTTTTGGTTCTATAGAAAGTATCCCTCGTAAAAGCCTAAAAATATTTTTCGTTTTCTCATGTATGTTCTGGGTATTCCGCTCGTCAGCTTAAAAAAATAAGCTCGGCGGGCGGCTTTTTTCATTTTTGGCACGCTCTTTGTTATATACTTAGTGACGCTTTTATCATGAGACTACAATTTGTTATATGAGAATAAATCCCGGCGGGGGCGCCGGGATTTTTTTTTGTCCCTACCTGATCTAAAAGCAAAATCTTCGCCGAAAGGCAAGCACTCCATCCTCAAACAAATATCTTTCTGTAACTTCCCTATGTAAAAATCCGACCTCTCTGAGTCGGAATAAAACAAAGCCCTCAAACCTACTGTTGCAACAGAAAGATCGAATCATGAGTCCTAATCCGGATAAACCTGCCTATTCACCCGCCATCCAAAGCCTGCTCCCCATGCTGTATGTTGCCTGGGCAGACAGAGTACTCAGCCCGACCGAAGCCGGTCTGCTTAGATTAAAATTAAAAGAGCTGGATTTCCTATCCGAAAACGATACAAAAATACTGGCTAGCTGGACAGATCCGGGCAACCCGCCCGATCGGGAGTTATTCCAACACTGGCGAATACTAATTCACCGGGCGCTGCAAAAAAGCTCAGTGGAAGAAAGAAAAACGCTGGTCGATATCGGACTGGAAATGGCAAGTGCCTATGGGAGATCCGACAGTGGTCAATGGACCGGGCAAACCCGAACCAGGAATGCACTGGAAGAACTGGAGAAAGGGCTTGAGGCTATAGACATAAAGACCTATCAATCTCTCTTCCCCCATGAAAAGGAGGAACCCGGTCAGGGCAAAATCCCGCAGCATGGTCTAACAAAGATTCTGGATGACGACTATCACGAGTTGCGCAATCGCATGCGAATACTGCTCAGTGATCCAGCTTTCGAATATCAGAACTTTAGAAGCAAAGAAACCTATCGGGATCAGGTACTGAATTGGTGCACCTTGCTCGCAAAACAGGGGCTCGGAGCCCTCTCCTATCCGGAGTTTGCCGGAGGAAAAAACGATATGGGGCAATATGCCGCCGTGTTTGAAATGTTGGGCTATTTTGATTTGAGCCTGACCGTCAAATTTGGCGTGCAATTCGGTCTTTTCGGAGGCAGCATAATGTGGCTGGGCACCGAAAAACACCATAAGAAATACCTCGAAGACGCAGGCAGTTTAAAGCTACCCGGTTGTTTTGCCATGACAGAAACCGGCCACGGATCTAATGTGCGCGGATTGGAAACGACTGCTACTTATGATGCAAAAACAAAAGAGCTGGTTATCCACTCTCCGCATATAAAAGCGGGTAAAGAATACATCGGAAATGCTCTGCAAGGAAGAATGGCAACCGTATTTGCACAGCTGATAGTCGATGAAAAGAACAGAGGAGTCCACGCCATACTAGTACCCATGCGAGATGAAAACTATAAGCTCCTGCCCGGTATCCGGGTAGAAGACAACGGGTATAAAATGGGCCTTAATGGTGTCGACAATGGTCGTATATGGTTTGATCAGGTAAGAGTGCCCGTGGAAAACCTGTTAAACCGATTTGGAGATATTGACCAGCAGGGAAAATACAGCAGTCCGATTGAAAACCCGTCCCGCCGCTTTTTCACCATGTTGGGTACATTGGTTGGCGGACGTGTATGCGTGCCCCGAGCAGGACTTAGCGCGGCCAAATCCGGATTGACCATTGCCATAAGATATGCATTGAAGAGACGGCAATTTGGAGCCGATTATGCATCCGCGGAAACGCTTATCCTGGACTACCCCAGTCATCAGCGCAGACTAATGCCGCTTCTTGCCAAAGCCTATGCGCTTGATTTCGGACTTACCTGGCTTACAAAACGCTATTTGAACCGGAGTGAAGAAGATATACGGGAAATTGAAACCATAGCAGCAGGCATGAAGTCTTATGCTACCTGGTTTACCACAGACTGCCTGCAGGAATGCCGCGAAGCCTGTGGAGGCAAGGGCTATTTGTGGGAAAACAGGTTTGCCGCCCTCAAAAATGATACGGATATATTTACCACTTTTGAGGGAGATAACACTGTCTTAATGCAATTAGTAGCAAAAGGATTGCTTTCTGCATTTCGACAAGAATTCCATGAGGAAGGAATGATAGGCGTACTTCGTTATCTGGGCAAACGCGTATCTACCAATATCTCAGAAAGGAATCCGATCATTATCCGGAATACCGATCCGGACCACTTGCGAGATTCAGATTTCCACCTGAGTGCCTTCCGGTATCGGGAAGAACGATTGCTCTATTCTGTCTCACAACGCCTTCGCACAAAGATCAAATCAGGGGTAAAAGCCTATGAAGCAGCCCTCCAGTGTCAACATCATCTATTGCAACTGGCAGAAGCACATGTGGAAAGGCTGGTACTGGAAGCCTTCCTAAAAGGGGTAAAAAGTTCATCGGATCCCAAACTGGAACACATGCTGAAGAAACTGTGTAATTTGTATGCGCTGCATACCATAGAAACCCACAAGGGCTGGTATTTAGAAGCCAATTACATTGAAAGCAATAAGAGTAAAGCCATTCGAACGATGGTAACTCAACTGTGTGGAGAGGTGCGTCAAGATGCCCGGGAACTGGTAGATGCTTTTGCGATTCCGGAGAAACTTCTGGGAGCAAAGATCATCCGTAAGGAATAAAGGATTATTTACCCAAAGCCTTTTTGCGCAAGCGTTGCAAGAATGGAGAAGCAAAGATAAAGTCCTGTAAAGTATCATTGTCACTTTCCAGAACTTCCGATTTGTTGCCAGACCAAACCAACTCTCCCATGTGAAGGAGGGCAATGTTGTCGCCGGTTTCCATCACCGAATTCATATCGTGGGTGTTGATCACCGTGGTCATTTTATTCTCATAGGTGATCGACTGGATCAATTCATCAATAAGTAGTGCCGTGCGCGGATCGAGTCCGGAGTTGGGTTCATCGCAAAACAAATATTTGGGCTTCAAAACGATGGCACGGGCGATTCCCACCCGTTTTTGCATACCACCACTTGTTTCAGACGGATATTTGTCGTTTACGTTTTCCAGGTTTACCCGCTTCAAACAATCATTTACGCGCTCCCGCTTTTTCTTTAGGCTCCAATCGGTAAACATGTCTAAAGGAAAACGAATATTCTCCTCCACAGTCATAGAGTCAAACAAAGCAGAGCCTTGAAAAAGCATGCCAATTTGCATCCGGACCTTGCGCAATTCCTGTTTTCCCAATTTATTAAACTCTACGTCATCATACCAAACCGAACCGGTTGTTGGTTCCATCAAACCTACGAGGATCTTTAACAGAACTGTTTTTCCAGCTCCGGATTTACCAATAATCAAATTGGTTATCCCCTCCTCGAAGGTGTGCGAGATACCCTTGAGTACAGCTACTCCGTCAAAAGATTTGGTGACATTCTCAATACGGATCATTGGAAAGTAAATTAGCCGGTAAGTACGACGGCAATTAAATAATCAAACAATAGAATCAGAATATTACTAAAGACAACAGCATTGGTACTTGCCCGTCCAAGTTCAATACTACCGCCCTGCACATAATACCCCTGGAATGCAGATATGCTTGTAAGAATATATGCAAAAGCTGTAGCCTTCACATACATAACAAACACATTATAAGGGATAAAGAAAGCCCTTACTCCCCGGAGATAATCCATGTTTGTTAAATGCCCGGTAGGTACGGTGGCAGCATAACCACCAATAATTGCCACGAAAGCAGAAACGGTAACCAAAAGCGGAATCATAACCACACCGGCTACGATCTTTGGCATGATCAGAAAAGAGGCTGTATTCACGCCCATGATCTCCATGGCATCAATATGCTCCTTCTGACGCATTCCGCCTAGTTCAGCAGCAATATTGGAACCGATTTTTCCAGCCAACACCAAACAGGTCACCGTGGGAGCCGACTCAATAATCGCCAAATCCCGAACGATATATCCGATATAATAAAGTGGAACAAGAGTTCCGTCGAGCTGATAGGCAAACTGGATTGCAGCAACCGCTCCCATAAAAATAGAGATAAGGGCAACAATCATCAAAGAACCAATACCGATATCACTCATCTGACGAACGGTCTCTCGCAGGTACATCGACCATCGCTGCGGCCGCGCAAAAACAGATCGCATTAGGAGCCAGTAACGGCCCATGTGGTAAAATAAATGTATATTCATTAGTCTGGAAATTCGATCGCTAAGGTAGTTTTTTATCCCCGGATGCCCGGGGCATCCGACAGAAGTCTCAAAGATTTTTCCGCCTACTCAAACCGCAAACGGGCAAAGCGATAGTTTCTGTTGCGCTCCCCGTAAATCACCATCTCCCGACTACCGGTTTGCTTACACATTTTTGGACGGCTAATTACATTCGTTTCCCGATTCTCCTGAAGCGGATATATGTCGATTTCGCCGTTCAGCTTAACTGCCGCCAAAGATATTACAGATCGACTCCCGTTAAAGTTTTGCAACTCATTGGGGCGTCGAGTTCCCTGAAAATTACGAGCATTGTCATTAAAGACAAAATACAGGCAACTCCGGGTTACTGCCATAGAATAAGAAGAGTAGAAACCCCCATCATCCACGGTAACCTGACGCTTTGGAACGCGGGTTGCCCATTCAATTGCACCCTGCGGACTGATATTTACCACGATAAGATCATTGTAGTGGTAATAATTACGTGTCCGGGAAACACCCCTGTAATCGTAAAAGTTTACAGTCTCCCGGTAATACTGTTCAGCAACCAAAAGCGCACCACCATCCGATCGAAGGATCAGGCGATCCAATCCGTATTGGTACAATTCCAAATTATCCTCCTGATCCCGTCTACTCAACCTGTCTGCTTTTCTATCGGTAATAAACTCAGAGATAAACTGAAAATCAAAGGGCTCCAAATCTGCCTGAATCACGGAATAGTCTTCGCCATCAATGCGGAAATAACAAATGCCTTTTATCGTATACGTTTCTTTCAGGGAATAAAACCCGGCACAAACAAGGTCTCCATTATTGGCAATTCGGAAAGTCAGGTCGGTAATAAAATAATCGCCGGGATCTATCTCTACCTGTTGTGCCTGACTGGTCCCTTCCTCAAACATCAGCATCACATACTCGTAATTGGGCTTCCCACCCCGACGACTCCGGCTGCCATCCTTAAAGAGCACACCCAGCAAATAAACATTACCTGTTTCGTCTACCCGGTATTGCTCCACCCGAAAAGTATTATCCGGATAAGGCATTTCTACTTTTCGGCTCCACATCAGATTCAGGCCATCGTCAAATACCCGCAAGTGGAAGCGCTCCGGTTCCTGACTTTTTTGAGGAATCTGATTATAGATGAGCATTTTGGAACTATCCGCTGAAAAGCGAAAATCAAAACCTCTGGATAGTGCCTTCCCTTTGCCGGGAGACTCCCCAATCATCTGCATATCCTTTGAGGGAAGCAAACGCTTCTGGTCGATCTGCTGGACAAACAAATAGCGATTTTCGTGTGCCTGATTGTAAAAGGAAGAGAACAGGTAAAAACCGTCATTCAAATGAAAAACAGCCTCAAAATCCCTGGTCTTACCCTTGGTTTTCAGGCTGATCTTCTGCGACTTTTCCATTTCCAGATCCGCATTATACTTTTCCAGATAGATCGCATTGGCATAGGATACCATGCCCTCCCGCTTTTCGCGAACGGCAAAAACACCATTTGTACCCGTATGGATTACCTGAGAAAGATAAGTGCTCGATGGCTCTTTGTAGTTTCTTCCCCAATCAAGGTCAGCAGGCGGATCCTCAAATTGACCATTCCCCGAAAGGGGGATAACCAGGAGGATCAATACAATTAATCTAAGGTTCATCTTTTTCGGATTCCTGGTACTTGGACCAAATAAAACGATATGCTGCGCTCCGAATGGAACTGGCAGCTTCAGTTAAAATCAAAAGCTGTTTAGGTTCGGATTTCCCGATACTTTTGAGCATTGGACGGATCCAACTTGGACATGATCTGTACCACCCGGTTTTTCTCCTGGGCCGTGCCCCGCTTGAATATATCCACCACCTCACTGCCTTTCGCGTTGGTAAACATCTGGATAATCATTGCATTGGGGTATACCTGATTCACGCCGTTTAATTCTTCCAGTGCCTGGAGCATGATACGACGACCAGCTTCCACATCTTCTGCCATAATATCAAGGGCCTGACGGTGATAATCGTACATCGCCTGACGATAAGGACGCACCCGCGGGCTAAGAATATTCTCAATGATCCAGTAGCGGTTTCGATTTCCATCTATAGAGCGCCATCCCGGATTGGAAGACTGCACATTGGATGGTACGTTGTTGAGAATTTCCTGAGCTGTCTGAAAATAGGGCTGTCCGCCGAAAGGCGAAAAAGAATCATAATCCATTCCAATCGCTATGTATGCATAATAGGAAAGGATTTGGGAGAGATTGTCTTTATAGCCGTTTCGAGCATATTCAAGCGGCTGGAATTGCTCGTAGGTAAATGTTACTTCCCGATCAATATGTGACAGCAGGGCTGTTTCATACGAACTCCCATATACCGGTCGAACTGCCTGAATTGCCAAATCGGCTTTGAATGTGTTGGCAGAATATTCCTCGGCAATGGTTAAGGTAATGCTCACCTTGATCCGTTCTTCAGGTTTGTACTCATCATCGGTCCAAACCTGGTTATTGAGAAACTGCGAAATGGATGCCTCCAGGGTTTCAAACACCTTGGGGTCTGTCAGTGAAAGGGTTGGCGTATTTACAGAAACAGAAGCATTCAACTCCTGAGCCTGAGCAGGCAACCAGGCCATCGCCAACAAACAAATAAGTATTGATATCTTCTTCATGGTATATTTCCAGGCTAAGAACATGTTTATCCCCCCCTGCCGGGAAGTTAGCACATACTCTAGGTCAAATAATCACGTAGCAGCGTATCCAAAATATCTTCGGCTACATCTGCCTTGGATTTTAACTCAAAATCATCCGTCTTATTGTTGAAACGGTGTAAGATCCTTACACGATTTGTATCGTGATTAAAAGCCGCTCCTTTATCTCTCAGAGAATTAAGCACGATCATGTCCAGGTTTTTCCGTTCCAGCTTCCCGCGGGCATTCTCCATTTCGTTCTGGGTTTCAAGAGCGAATCCCACCAAAAGCTGTCCTTCTTTCTTAGATTTACCCAGTGTAGCCGCGATATCCGGGTTCTTCACCAGATCGATCGACATTTCTTCACGCTTCTTTTTGATCTTTTCGACAGCCGGGTTTGACGGTCTGTAATCAGCAACTGCTGCAGCCAGGATGGCTACATCGCAATGCTCAAAAAGATTGGTAGCAGCCTGATACATTTCCCGGGCTGTTTCTACCCGCTCAAGGCGAATGTTGTTATGTCTCGCTTGAAGCGCTGAGGGCCCTAATACAAGGTCTACCTCTGCCCCACGCCTGGCAGCGGCCTCAGCCAGCGCTACTCCCATCTTTCCGGATGAGCGGTTCCCTATAAACCGGACGGGATCAATGGGTTCGTAAGTAGGGCCTGCCGTGATAAGAATGCGCTTTCCGCGAAGGTCTGCTCCTTTGGTAAAAAAGGCATCCAGCTGTGCCACAATATCTTCGGGTTCGGCCATACGCCCTTCTCCTACCAATCCGCTGGCCAGTTCTCCATAGCCAACGTTGAAAAAATGATCTCCATAACTTTCCAGCCATTCTAAGTTGCGTCTGTTTGCCGGGTGTTTCCACATATCCAGATCCATAGCCGGGGCAAAAAACACCGGGCAGCGGGCAGATAAATAGGCTGCAGTCAGCATGTTATCTGACTGACCGGAAGCCATTTTTGATAAAGTATTGGCGGTAGCCGGAGCGACGATGTAGGCATCGGCCCACAAGCCGAGTTCTACGTGATTATTCCAACCTTCAGCTCCGCTGACATCAGAATAAACCGGCTTCTTAGAAAGAGTTGAAAGAGTAAGAGGGCTTATAAATGACGCAGCCGAAGGGGTCATCAAGACCTGCACTTCGGCGTCATTTTTTATCAGTAATCGGGTAAGAAAAGCGGCTTTATAAGCAGCGATGCTGCCGCTTATTCCTAACAAGATCTTTTTTCCGGCCAATTGGCTCATAAAGATCAGAATTACCCTTGCTTCTTATCTGTATAGTGGTGGTGTAGATCCCCCTTAAGGTATTCATCCAAAGCGATGATTACCGGATTGGGAAGCCGCTCGTAAAACTTGGAAATTTCGATCTGCTCTTTGTTTTCAGTTACCTCTTCGATTGTATCTGAAGTGGTCGCAAACTCTTCCAGTTTCTGGTGCAGCTCGTGCTTGAGATCAACAGCCAATTGACGTGCTCGTTTTGTTACGATAGCAAGTGCTTCGTAAACATTTTGGGAGTCGCCAACGATCTCAATCAGGTCACGTGCCTGAACATTAGGATCTAGCCCCTGAACCTTGTTCTTGATATCCGTCATCCTGTAGTTCTTTTATCTTTTGTTCTGAATTCTCTAAATACTCTTCCACATCCTCTAAATACTCGCTTTGCTCGTATTTGCGTAAGAATTCGGAAGCATATTTCCTGGCCGAATTAAATCGCTCCAGTCTTTTTTCTAAAACACTGTTGTCGGCAAGGAGATACGCTGATTTTACAATCATAAAACGAATCTCTTCTCCGTTGTCAGTGTCCGGAAAGTCTTTTAACAAATTTTCAAACGACAAAGTTGCCGATTGATATTGCCTTAGGTCAAAATACAATTTTCCCGTGGCAAATGCTTTTTTCTCCAACTTGCGGCGCATTTCCTCTATCAGGCTGTTGCAAAGTGCTACCCGTTCGCTGTTTGGATAGGTATTGGCAAACAACTGAAACCCTTCAATAGCGCCCTCCGTATACTGCTGGTCCAGTCGATATGTAGGAGACAACTCATAATTGGAGTAGGCTGCCATAAAATCGGCCTCTTCCCGCAATTCGCTTGTCGGGAAAGTACTGGAGAAGTTTTGAAAGTAGTAAGCCGCCAGAATGAACTTTCCCTGCTCGTAATAAGTACTCGCATATTTAAAGTAAACATCCTCCAACTCCGGCCGTCCGCGGAAAGCGGGAATAACCAGTTCTAACAGGGTCTGCGCCTTTAAAAAGTCGCCCTCATCGTAATACGCTAAAGCCTGTGTGTATATAGTGTCCGGATCTCCGCTGGACCGAATTCGCTCAAATTCTGACTTGCAGGAAGTCATCATCAAAACAAGCACCAATCCAATAAATATCCGGAAATTAAAAACCCTCCATTCCATAAGGATGCAAAATTACTATTTTTATTTGAGTAGTGGTGAAAAATCTGCCTAAAGAGGCATATCAAGGCGCAGCGGTTGTATCTCAAAGCCAATAATTCCGGATTAATCCCCGCTTAGGGGATAAATACTACCTGCCCCGAACCAATTACCTTTCGGCCAGATCGTACCCATACCGTATAGGTTCCGGGAGCTAACCGGCTCCCGTCCAACTCCAATCCCATTGCCGTTTGTCTAAACGAGCAGGGAACTTTACGACCCACAGTATCCAGCAGATGTACACTCAATTGGCCTTCCAATCCTTCAGGAACTTCCACACTACACACGTTTGTGGCCGGATTGGGATAGATGTTTAACATCGCTAAGGGCGGGTGGTTGGGAACAATCACCGAACTAAACGTATTGCAATCCACTTCCTCCAATCCAACTTTCAGAAACAGATCATCAAAGTAGGAATCATTATCGGTTCCGGTATTGCGGGTACCTTTTAGCACTACCTGAACACTTCTGGTCTGCACGGGAATCTGCTCCCAGGCATTCACTAAAGTCCAGGAATTGTTATAGGTCGAAAGGGTATCACTACTTCCTGTTTCCAATCCCGATTCGTCCAGAAAAACGATATACATTTCCGGCAGATCAGCTCCTCCGTAGTTTGACAAATACCCGCCAAAATGGACCTGCAGCAACTCCATATCCACAGAATCCGCAAAACTGCTAATGTCGACACTCTGGACAGCAATGCCAACTTCACTGTGCTCACACAAGCCGCCAACGGCAAAATACTTTTCGCCCGTATGTGCATTGATTCCATTGCATTCTAAATCACCGAGCGATTCTACCACCCCTTCCAATGTCTCCCAAGAATCCAGTCCGGCCTCACTCCCCGGGTTTTGAAGCAGATTATCGGATACCAGCGACTGGCCTGTTGAAAACGCAACAGGATCCGACCAGGCACTCCAGTTTAATGCCCGATCGCGGTATCTGACTCGCCACAAATAAGTGGTGTAGGCTTCCAATCCGGAAATCTCCTCATCGGTGAGATCATCTCCTGCCTGGGTATCTGTTTCAAAATACCAGTTCTCAAAATTGCGCCAGCGCTCAGCTACGGGATCGTCAAAACCATTGAAGTAAGTGGTAACCTGCCAATGACTTTGACCGTGAATGGCTTCAGACTCCGGGGATGAAAAGGGAGTAGCTTCCAGATATACACACTCAGGTGCAATTTCTTCGCCAATGGGAAAAACAGCTTGAGGCGTATCGACCTGCCCGGGGTTGAGTCGCAAAACAAGGCTGTCGCGCAACACATTTTCTTCAATAACATCCTGATCCCCGCGCCCGATCCGCTTAACGGTTAGCATGGGGTCTTCACCTGCGGTTACTTCTACTACTACAAAGCCATATTCATCCTGAGAAACTGAAAATTCATCGTAATCAAAGTTGGGAAACTCGCCCCAGTTATCAATTGCTCCTCCGGCGGTAGCAACATTGATCCATAAGTGTTTGTGATCCCGGGATTGGCCCCGTGAATAGCCGTGGGTATGTCCAAAGAAATGAATACTAGGTTTGCCACAATTGGTACTAAACTGCTCCAACAATTCAATAACTTCTCCGGTAAAATCAGACTCTCCGGGCGTCCACAACTCCGATTTATGTGGATGATGAAGCTGGGCAAATACAAAATCGATGCTATCAGACTGACAACTGGAATCCAAAAGGTTTGAAAGCCAGTTTAACTGATCGGCATTGGCAAAAGAACCATTAGAGTCCAGTCCGATGATCCTGACATTGCCATAGTCTTTGTACCACCAATGTTCTTCATAACCCGGCGTACCATTTTCGGGCATTTTGAAATAGGTGAAGTAATAAGAACTGTTGTATTCGTGGTTTCCCAAAACCGGGTAGACCGGTATCTGGCTAAACAGGGAATCGGCCGGATCGAAGAAAGTTTGTCTCCATTCGCCAAAGTTATTTCCGTTGGCCACCAAATCACCCGGGATCATGACAAGGGCCAGGTTATCTGTCAAATCTCCGCCCAGATCTTGCTCCAGATATTGAATCACCCCCTCTTCCACAATTTCCCGAAACTTATCCGGATGGCTGTTGTCGCGCTGCATGTCGCTCATGGCCACAATACGGAAAGACTCCTTGTCGGAGGCAAAAGGCGGTGTTTTGAATTCGTAGATTTCGGAGACAGCGTCGCCGGTAGAAACGCGGTAAAAGTACCGGGTAAAACGCTCCAGTCCGGTGAGTTGGACCTCATGCACCCGGGCATCGCCCAGGGAGGGATAAGCAATGCCGGTTGCCAGATTATCCAGCGCCTCTGTCAGTCCCCAGTCGACCACACTGGCTTCGCCACTATCGGTTTCCCACATAATGGTGATTGAGTTTGGACTGGCGTCCTGTAAATAAGGTTGAATGGTTATCTCCTGAGAGAAAAGGGAGGTAAGCGGCAAGGACAGCAGGAAAAGGGCAAAAAGAATCCGGTACATATGTTTCACGTTTAAAAACATTCACCGGAAGGTAAAAAAAGAAAAGCTGCCTGTTTACACAGACAGCTTTCCATTTTCGCTTCAATCTAAATTTCTTAGCGTACAACTACTTTTTCAGTAGCAAATTTACCTTCAGCATTGCGGAAAGTAATGAAGTACATGCCGGAAACCAGGTTGCCACGCTCCAATTCGAGCTGCTCCCCGTTGAAACCATTGATCATGCGTACAGCCTGACCAGCGAGATTTGTAACCGTAATATCAAATACTTCACCTTCAGCATTGTTGATAGTGATGTAAGCTGTTTCAATGAATGGATTTGGAGATACTGTGATCTCATTGTCCAGTTTCAGATCAGCTACAGAGTTAACGGCTTCGCAATCTTCAGTAATGTCAGCGAGTACGACAAAAAAGTCAGCACATCCACCGGCACCATCATCGTCTTTGCCTTCAGAATCCCATGGAGTATCCGGTGTTTCCGGACCCTGGTTGAAAACGAAGTAAATGTTTTCAGAAGGAGCTGCACCATAGTAAGCAGCCGGATCTTCCAGCGTTACAGTAAAGAGATCATTGCCATCGTTAACACCAGTAACTGCATCAGCAGCATCCCAGTCAACTACAGCAGACCACATGTCTGCTCCGGAGTGGAAACCGATCTCTGCGAGACCGGAAAGATCACCGGGAGCATTCGGACAGTTCAGGCTGTAATCGAAAGCAATTTCAATACCTCCATCTGCGCGGTTACACGCTGATATTGGTGATTGTGCCTGTACAAAAGACCCCAGGCAAAGGAAAAAAGCAATTGTGTAAATACTTTTCATCATCGGATAGAATTATGGTTTACAATAAAGTAATAGTAAGTTTACTTGCGGTAAATATAGCAAAAGTGTTTGTGATACACTTAGCCGGGTGCTTCCTAAAATGCAATTAATCTGACAATAAATTCGGGCCTAACCAAACAAGCTTTGGAAGCCTCCGTATCTTACCGCTAATTATTTGACTTCTCAAAGTAACATGAGCGCTGATATACAACACGATCGGCTGGAAAAATTCCGCATTTATTACAACCACACCATCCAACCCGAACTGGTGCGCCTGGAACGCCGAAGGTTGCGGCTTTTGCTGCTCTTTGGCGTATCTGTGTTGATCTTCCTCGGTATTTTTCTGCTTCAACTCTACCTCAAGCAATTTGCGCTGGCACTGGTCCTGCTAATTCCTACGGTCTTGTATAGCAGTTATATCCTTTACCGGATTCAGAAATTCCGAACCACTTTTAAACCGCATATTGTAAACCTCATACTGGATTTCATTGACGACGGCATCAACTACGGCCGGCTGGAGTATGACCCTAAAAAGAAACTTTCGGTCAGGCAATTTCTGGAAAGCAACATCTTCGTGACCAAACCCAAGGTGTATCAGGGAGAAGATTACATCAAAGGACGCATCGGAGAAGCCGAATTTGAGATGTGCGAACTCAATGTTCGGGAATTTTCCCGGGTGCGGGATCGACTCAATTATGTATTCCGGGGCGTTTATCTGATCGCAAATTTCCAGGAATCCACCTATGGAGAGATTCTTGTTCTGCCACGAGAATTCAGGCAATACCTCACCCGGTCTATTAAGGAAATAACCGCCAAAAGAGCCATGCGCATCGACGGGTTTATGCGCAATGAGGCGTTTCGCAAACACTTCATGACCTTTGCCACGCGCGACGCTACTTTTCGCGACATGCTTTCGGAACCTACGCAGGAAGCAATCGTCCATTATCGAAAGGTGACCGGTAAAGAGATTTACCTCTCCTTCATCAACAAAAAAGGCTACATAGCCATCACCGAACCAAAGGATATACTGGAACCAAACATTCTGCGTTCAAATGTCAGTTTCGAACTGGTACGGGAGTTTTTTGAAGATCTCAATATGCTCTTCCGGATCGTTGAAGATATAGACACTACGAGATAGAATTTCCGGAAATTCAACTTTTTACCGGTATTTTGCATTAGTTATTTACCACCCAATTTTAATATTATCAGGCTTGCGCCGAATGATTTTCCGGATACGGATAAAAATCCCCGGCCATTGGCTAAAAAATAAACCAAAAAAATGCAACGACTGTTAAACTTCGCACTCCTGCTTTGCCTCACGGCTATAAGTATGCCTCTTTTTGGGCAGGAAGAAGTGCAACCAAAAGAGCTGATCACCGAGAACGCCCTTCTTTGGGAAATTTCCGGGAAGGATGTAAAAAAGACCTCTTATCTCTACGGCACGATTCACATGATTGGCCGGGATGATTTTTTCATGACTGATCAGACCAAAGCGGCTTTCGCCGAATGCAAACGCGTCACTTTTGAGATTGATATGGCAGAGATGACAAACCTCTTTTCCCAAATCAGCCTTATGATGCAAATCTTCATGGACGATGGCCTTCGTCTCAGTGACCTGCTTAGCGAAGACGATTACAAACTGGTTTCAGATCATTTTGAAGCGCAGGGTATGCCTATGTTTATGCTCGACCGCATAAAACCGCTCTTCGTATCTGCGATGGCTGATACAGACATGGGAAGTCTGGATCCCACCGGTTCCAGCGAGAGCGAAATGGTTTCCTATGAATTTGAATTTTACGACATGGCCAAAGCCATGGAACTGGAAACGGCTGGATTGGAAACAGCTGAATATCAGGTCAGCCTCTTCGACAGTATTCCTTACGAGGTACAGGCGGAGATGCTTTTGGAATCTGTAAAAATGTCGGTTGAAGCTGATGGAACGGAAGCGGAAGGTGAAAGCGAAATGGATATGCTGACCCGCCTCTATACAACGGAAGACATCAACGCCATGGCCAGCAGTTTTAGCGAAGAAGATTCGCAATATGCTCCCTACGAAAAGCTCCTTCTCATTAACCGAAACATCAACTGGATTCCGGTGATGGCAGAAATGATGGCCGAAAAGCCCACCTTTTTTGCTGTCGGTGCCGGCCACCTCGGGGGAGAACAAGGGGTTGTAAACCTGCTTCGGGAAGCCGGCTACACGGTCAAGCCGATCACTAATCAAAATCCATAATATTCATGGCACTTATCCGTCAACTGAAAGGCATTCATCCTAAATATGGCAAGGACTGTTTCTTTGCTGAAAACGCCACCATTATTGGGGACGTGGAAATGGGAGATGAATGCAGCATTTGGTACCAGGCAGTATTACGCGGCGATGTTCATTCCATTCGGATGGGCAACCGGGTAAATGTTCAGGACGGAGCGGTTATCCATTGCACCTACGAACGGGCCCCAACCCATATTGGCAATAACGTCTCTATTGGCCATCGAGCACTGGTGCATGGCTGTACCATTGAAGATAATGTACTGATCGGAATGGGGGCTATTGTTATGGATCATGCCCACATCCCATCCGGCACCCTGATCGCTGCCGGAGCTGTTGTTTTGGAAAACAGCAAACTGGAGCCGGGTTACATTTATGCCGGCGTACCGGCCAAAAAGGTTAAAAAACTGGATTCGGAGCAGTCGAAAGACACCATTGAACGCATCGCCTCCAATTATGTGTTTTACTCCGGTTGGTACAAGGCCTGAGCCCCCATTCGCGTAAGCAAAAAAATCCCCGACGAATTATGCTCGCCGGGGATTTTTTAATTTAAAACGGGAAATGTAAATCGGAAATCTCCACTACATTCTACATTCAGAACTAATACGACACCCCTAATGCATTCAGTGTCTCAAGGTCCATCTGACCAACGGGCAATCCATTGTCTTTTTGGTACTGTGTCAGAGCTGCTTTGGTACGCACACCCAGGATGCCGTCGATCGGCCCCGGATCGTATCCTTTGTCTGCCAGTGCCTGTTGTACCTGACGGATGGTAAAGCTTGTAATTTCTGTATTACAAAGCACTTCACGCCATTCGGTGAACCCACCTTTTTTAACGAGGCTGCGCTTAGATACCGGGATAATCTCAGCAGGTACATTGATCACTTTGGTAGAAGCCGGGCTGGCAACTTTTTGCATTGTGATTGACTCGTACTCAGCCGGAATCACTTCTTCTTTGAACGAAGCGGGTGTCTTAACTACTTCCCGGGTAACTGTAATGTACTCAGCAGGGATTACCTGTTCTTCCATACGTGCAGGCGTTTTCACAACCTGACGTTTTACGGTTTTATACTCTGCAGGGATAATCTCTTCTTTAACCGAAGCCGGCGTTTTCAATACCTGACGCTCAATGGTTTTATATTCGGCCGGAATCACTTCCTCCTTAACGGAAGCAGGCGATTCAACAACACGCTTTTCCCGGGTAGCTGTTTTTGCAGGTACCGTTACTTCGCGGATACAACCGGAATTGGCTACACCCGAACCGTCACAACCTACGTTTACACGCTTGGTTACCGTTTCAAATTCAGCCGGCACTTCTACCAGACACCAAACGAGACAGTCATTTGGATCAGCAGAAAGACAATTGCGATCGGCCTGGCGTTTCACCCATTTAGTGGTAGCCGGCTTCACTTCGATGCGCTCCGTGCGCTCTTCCATGGTTGGCTCCAGCACTTCAATGCGGGTATGGGCCGGATCGACTATATACTCTTCGGTAACGGTTTTATAAACGGCAGCAACCTCACTTACTTTTTTGGATTCTGCCTTTACCAGTACCTGTTCTTTAACGGTCTCATACACGGCTGGTACAGGAATAAGACGTTTGCTTTCTTCCTTAACCAAAACTTGCTCACTAACGGTCTCATAGACAGCAGGAACATAGACCATTTTTTTAGTCTCCGGAGTAATCATGATCTGCTCGGATACGTTTTCGTATTGAGCGGCAACCGGAACCAGTTTTTTAGATTCTTCCTTGGCGAGTACTTGTTCGGTAACCGTCTCAAAAGTTGCATCCACAACTTCAGTACGAGTAGAAGCCGCTTTAACTTCTACCTGCTCGGTAACGGTTGAATACTCATCAGGAATAATACACTTTGCATAGCACTTACCGGGCTCTGCATTGGGTGGGACATCTCCTGGTTGAGCCATTAGGCTAAACCCAAACAGCATAAATCCCAGGGTAAGAAACAGGTTAAATTTTCTCATAACTAACTAATCAATTTTAATTAGATGGTATTAATATATCTGAACTATACTTTCCTATAAATGCCCCAGTTCTTTGGGGTAGGCCAGATAATACTTTTCTATCAGGCCGGGAGTAATCCCAAAGTCACTGGATTCAGACATTGGAGCCACCTTTCCATTTTTAAACAGGATCTTAATTTCTTCTTTAGACGTGCTGTACATGCTATTAGTCTCACTTCCGCTGATTAAAAGCCATTCTGATTCTTCAGCACTCAAGCCATATCGATCCATAATCTTTTCTAAAACAAGGCTTTTGCGGGCTTGTTCTATCGGCTCATTTTGCAATTTCAACCTAAACAATTTTCTGTTGATGATGGAAGAAGACAGAAATGCGAGCAACTTGTCACTACTTTTAGTAAACGTTTTTAGAGCGCTCACTACATCATTGTCATCCAGGCTGGAAAAATGCTCCAACAATTCTTTTCGCCGGTTGACAAAATCATCTTCACTAAAATCACCGTAGAGAAAAAACGCCAGACTTTCGGGTACATTGAAAGTCATTCCTTCTTTGGCAAGATGCCTGGCCCGGCCAAAGGCTCTTACCATCATTTGTTCTACAGCTAAAACTGCTTTATGCAAATAAACCTGCCAATACATTAACCGGCGGGCCATTAAAAATTTCTCAATAGAATATATCCCCTTCTCCTCTACAACCAGTTCGCCATCCTGAACATCCAGCATCTTTATAATCCGGTCGTACCCAATCACTCCTTCATATACACCCGTAAAGAAGCTATCGCGATTCAGGTAATCCATCCGATCCATATCAAGCTGGCCAGAGATTAACTGATTCAGAAAAGGCTTTTCATATTTATCCTGAAAGATCCTGATGGCCAAATCCAGCTTACCGTCAAATTGGGCATTCAACTCCTCCATAAATAAGATGGAAATAGTCTCATGCGACACATCAATCAGGGTGTTCTCCAGGGTGTGCGAAAACGGACCATGTCCAATATCGTGCAGCAGTATGGCTGCCTGAGCCGCAATGCCTTCTTCGGGAGTAATCTCCACACCTTTGGATCGCAATACGCTTATGGCCTGTGTCATCAGATGCATGGCACCGATAGCATGGCTAAAACGGGTATGCAGCGCCCCCGGATACACGTAGTGGGTTAGACTGACCTGCTTAATCCGGCGCAAGCGCTGATAGTAAGGATGTTCAATAATATCAAACAACAATCCGTAAGGAATACTTACAAAACCATATACCGGATCGTTAAAGATTTTTTTCTTCTGCATAAGCTGCAAAGTCATTTAAACCCTTTATCTATCAGCAAAATGCAACATCCGCTGATGCCTGTTGACTAATTATATAAAGGTGAAAAATTCAACGCCTACTCTCAAAAGAATAAACCATTGAAAACCTTTACCTTTAAGCAACAGCTGGCAATCCGGTTTTCCTGACATTCATGGGATAACTGTAGCCGGCTTCTTCGAAAAGCCTGAGAGATTTGGACAGGTTGAAAATATATTTCAGTTGATGGGCGTTCACCTTAGCGTTCGCCGACTCAGTCGACGGGCGATTTCTATACCTGTAAAGGTAATTAATTACAGAGCGAAGCGGAAATTTTTTCAATTATTATGGACTTGTATGTCCCATTAATAATATTTGCTTAACCAAAGCCGCCAAAAAAAAGACAATTATAATACATGGATAAAGTAAAAATATTGTGGGCCGATGACGAGATTGATATGCTCAAACCCCAGCTCATGTTCCTTGAAAAACGGGGCTACGAAGTCATTACGGTCACCAATGGCTATGATGCACTGGAAGAATGCGAAGAAAATTCTGACTTGGCTGTAGTGTTTCTGGATGAATCCATGCCCGGCCTTACCGGGCTTGAAACACTTGCCAAGATCAAAGAAAAACAGCCGCATATTCCGATCGTAATGATCACAAAAAATGAGGCAGAGGATGTCATGGAGGAAGCACTCGGTTCTCAGATTAGCGATTACCTCATCAAACCGGTCAATCCAAATCAGATCCTGCTTACACTCAAAAAAATAGTAGACAACAAGCGACTGGTTCGCGAAAAAACCACTTCTGATTACCAACAGGAATTCCGCCAGTTGATGATGCAGATTCAAAGCGGACTGGATATTACCGAGTGGGTAGATATTTACAAACGGATCATCAATTGGGAACTCAAGATTGATGATTCCAACAGCTCTCAAATGGGAGATATCCTCGCCATGCAAAAAAGCGAGGCCAACAATGAATTCTGCAAGTTTGTGGAAAAGCACTATCTCGAATGGCTGGGAGATGAGGAGAAAGCTCCAACCTTGTCTTACAATCTGATGCGTAAAAAGATCTTTCCGCATTTAGACGATGAGGTGCCAACCGTCATGCTGTTGCTCGACAATCTGCGATTTGACCAGTGGAAAATTATCGAACCAATCCTAAGTGAGTTCTTCAAAGTCGAGGAGGAAGATTTCTTTTTCAGCATTCTACCTACTTCCACCCAGTACAGTCGAAATTCCATTTTCGCGGGTATGATGCCGGGCGATATTGCCAAACACTATCCCGACTGGTGGCTCAACGACAATGAAAAAGGTGGAAAGAACATGCACGAGCACGACCTGCTCAAAGAACAGGTCAAACGCATGATCCGTCGTCCGATCAAGGTTGATTATACCAAGGTCACCAATGTGAATCATGCCAAAGACATGAACGATCGCATTCTCGACTACCTCAATAATGATCTGACGGTGATTGTCTACAACTTTATCGACATGCTTTCGCATGCCCGAACGGAGATGGAGGTACTGAAAGAGCTGGCAGGTGATGAAAAAGCCTATCGTTCTTTGACCAGATCCTGGTTTGAGAATTCGCCGCTCTGGAATGCACTGGAACGCATTTCAGAACGCGATGTACAATTGATCGTAACCACCGATCACGGTACTATTCGGGTAAACCAGCCTTCAAAAGTGGTGGGCGATCGCGAAACGACGACCAATTTGCGGTATAAAGTAGGCCGCAATCTCAAATACGACCGGAAAGATGTACTCGAAGTACGCAAACCGGAAATTGCCGGCTTGCCGAAGCCAAACATCAGTTCGACTTTCATTTTTGCGAAGGAGGATCGTTTCTTCCTCTATCCGAACAACTACAATTACTACCACAATTATTACCGCAACACCTTCCAGCACGGAGGCATCTCTCTGGAGGAAGTCGTTTGTCCGATAATCCGGATGCGGTCCCGAAAATAAGTGGTCAAAAACAAAAAGGCCCGGATGATAAATCTTCCGGGCCTACTTCATACTAATTCAACTTTATAAAAGTTGGTAGGATTTAAGAGTTAGGGTAAATCTTAGATAGTCATTATATCTTTATCCTTGGCTTCAACCAGTTTATCAACTTGCGCGCCGAAGGACTTAGTCATATCATCTACTTCGCCTTCTTTCCGTTTGGCAGCATCTTCCGGATAACCATCATTTTTAGCTTTCTTAATAGCATCCATTGCCTTGTGGCGCACACTTCTCAAACTTACTTTGGCATCTTCTCCCAGTGATTTGGCATTTTTCACCAACTGTTTCCGCCGGTCTTCCGTAAGCGGAGGCATGATGATCATCACTGTTTCCCCATTATTCATCGGGGTAATCCCCAGGTTAGCTTCAAAGATACCCTTTTCTATAACAGCCAACATGGATTTTTCCCAGGGTTGGATAACGAGGGTTTTGGAATCTGAAACAGCTATATTAGCCACCTGGCCAACCGGAGTAGGAGAACCATAATAATCTACAAGAATGCCACTAACAAGATCGGGAGAAACTTTTCCGGCTCGAATTTTCACCAACTCCTCTTTCAAATGCTTTATGGCATGCTCCATGCCCTCTTTGGCTGCTTCGAGCTCTAATTCTAAATCTTCCTCCATAAAAATAAAGTATTCAATTTTTGGAAAACGCTATTGTCGCTTACGACTTTAAGCGCTCTAAAGTTAATCTAATTTACAATTTGTGCAAAATCCGGAACAGGAGCATCCAGAGGTTTCTGTCCCGAATTCGCAATTTCTAGTCGCTGGATGCATAACGCAATACCAGGTAGAGCAACATGACCAATGAAGACAGTGCTGCTGATACATAGGTCATAGCGGCCCACCAAAGCGCATCTTTTGCTCCTTCATGTTCGCCACCACTTCGTGTTGTACCACTTTCATCCAACCAAACCAGCGCACGCTTACTGGCGTCAAACTCGACCGGCAGGGTGATGAATGAAAATAAGGTCGTTAGCGCAAAGGCAATGATAGTCACCAGCATCAGAGCCGGAAACTGATTAAGTAACAAAAAGGCTCCCAACAACAACCATTGTTGCGCCCGTGCGGCAACACTTACTATAGGCACCAATGCCGAACGCATCTGAAGCATACTGTAAGACTGATCGTGCTGCACGGCGTGACCACATTCGTGGGCAGCTACGGCAGCAGCAGCTACACTGCGGCCATCATGCACCGGCGGACTCAAAGACACCGTCTTGGTCGCCGGATTGTAATGATCTGTCAACATGCCCTGTCCGCGCACAATATTCACATCGTGAATGCCATAGTGCTGCAACATGGCACGAGCCACTTCGGCGCCACTCATCCCGTTTTGCAAACCGACTTTGCTGTATTTCTTAAACTTGCTTTTAAGCCTGTTGCTTACAAAGGCCCCGACCAGCGAAAGGACGCCGGCAATAGCCATGTACACATAATACTCTCCAACCATTTGGTTCTATTTATTTTCTTTTAACGACTTAACCAATTTTATCAAAACCGGTGTAAGCTTGTAATACACCGGGAATCCGAATCCCTTCTTTCTCCTGATTGTTCTCGAGGAGCGCTGCTACAATTCGCGGAAGCGCCAAAGCACTGCCATTTAAGGTATGTGCCAGCTGATTTCCATTATCAGACCGATACCGCAACTTCAGGCGATTGGACTGAAAGGTCTCAAAGTTTGATACAGAACTTACTTCCAACCAGCGTTTCTGCGCAGCAGAATACACCTCAAAGTCGAATGTAAGGGCAGATGCAAAGGTCAAATCCCCACCACATAAACGCAAAATACGATATGGGAGTTCTAATTTATTCAAAAGTCCTTCCACATGATCCAACATTTGCTGCAGCACCTCATAAGACTTTCCCGGATGCGCTACCTGTACGATTTCGACCTTGTCAAACTGATGAACCCGGTTCAAACCACGTACATGAGCACCATAAGATCCGGCTTCCCGCCGGAAACAAGGCGTATACCCACACATGCGAATGGGGAAATCAGATTCCTCTAATATGACGTCGCGGTAAACATTGGTCACAGGTACTTCTGCCGTTGGGATCAGGTACAAATCGTCTTTTTCTACATAATACATCTGGCCCTCTTTATCCGGAAGTTGTCCCGTACCCCTTGCAGTATCCTCATTTACCATCAAAGGAGTAATGTATTCTTTGTATCCGGCAGCCGTGGCTTCATCCAGGAAGAAACTAATCAAAGCACGCTGGAGTTTGGCTCCCTGCCCGGTATAAACCGGAAATCCGGCACCGGTAAGCTTGGATCCAAGATCCAGGTCAAACAATTCATATTTTTTGGCGAGTTCCCAGTGAGGCAGTGCCGATTCATCCATCTCCGGCAGCGGTTCCGGCCAGGCTTTAAAAACCTCATTATCCGTATCTGCTGATCCGGCAGGCACACTCTTGTTGGGTACATTTGGCAGCATGTACAACAACTCCTGCATTTTTTCGGTAGTGGTACGCAGTTCCTCTGCCAGCTCTTTGGCTGTTTCTTTAGACGCTGCTACTTCTGCCCGCAGTTTTTCTGCTTCTTCCCGATTGCCGGATTTAAATAAAGCTCCGATTTCTTTTGACTTTTGATTGGAGGTTGCTGCCAACTCATCGGATTCCGTTTTGAGTTTGCGGCGTTTTTCATCCAATTCGAGGACATCATCTACAACATGGAGCTGGTCCTCTTTCCAATTGCGCAGACGAAGTCCGTCTAATACTCGCTCCTTTTCGTTCCGGATAATAGGAATTTCTAACATCTAAGGTGATAATTTTTCTTTCTGATCTTCGTTTTAAGCGTACATCAGGCACAAAAAAGACAATTTTCCGGGCTATGATAAAACCTTTTATGCCTTTTATGTGTCATTTAAATAAGATTTTGCAAAGATACTACTTGGATTTAAAAAATAAGTGTATTTTTGGCGCATCAAACGCACACCGAGCATAGGTGTGTTTCTAGTAAATCCACTTTCTTAGAATCGCATTCCTGCTCTTCCACAATTTCCACTAATTCCAAGTCTTTATCACTAGCTAACAAAAGGAATTTAAGTGGTCATTGGGTCTGCAAAACTGCCCTTTGGGTGCAATTCTACATTTATCCAACCAAAATTTGGTTTCAACTACAACGCTTTAATTAAACTTAATATGTACGACATCCTGCAATTAAACGATATGCTGGTACCGGAACTCCGGGAAGTAGCAGAATCGTTAGGGATTAAGGGTTACAAGCGCTTAAACAAACAAGACTTAATTTACAAGATCCTTGATTTTCAAGCTATTTCAGGCGAAGGAGCCAAGAAAGAAGCCGCCCCTGCTGCCAAATCTAATGGCAAAAAAAGCACATCCGACAATTCCGATCAAAAATCATCCGACGCCCGTCAAAAACGCCGGTCTTCCAGCGACAAGCCAACTAAAAGTGCTGGTCGCGGACGCGCTCCTAAAAAAGAGGAGCAACCCAAAAAAGACGATTCGTCTGATCAAAAAGACAAAGGAAGCGAGTCTAATCAGGACAATGCTCCCAAACGCGACGAGAACAAAGATTCCAACCGTGGAAAAAGCAATGACAGCTCTCGCAGCAATAACAACGACAACCCTCGCGGAAACAATCGCCAACGCGGCGGTAGTAAAGACCGTAATGACAATCGCCAGCGCGGAGGCAAACCCAGCAATTTCGACATCGAACTCGATGGCGTAATTGAAGGAGAAGGCATCCTCGAAATGATGCCTGATGGCTACGGTTTCCTGCGTTCGTCTGACTATAATTACCTGACTTCTCCCGACGACATTTATGTATCTCCTTCTCAGATCAAACTTTTTGGCCTGAAAACGGGTGATACTGTAAAAGGAGCTATTCGCCCCCCAAAGGAAGGCGAAAAGTATTTTGCGCTCCTGCGTGTCTCGAAGATCAACGGCCTCGATTCAAAAGATATCCGCGACCGGGTTCCTTTTGATTACCTGACGCCGCTTTTCCCAAATGAGAAATTCAGCATCGCTTCTTCACCAACCGGTAAGGATCTGGGTATGCGTACCATCGATCTGTTTACCCCAATTGGAAAAGGACAGCGTGGTTTGATCGTGGCACAACCTAAAACGGGTAAAACATTCCTGTTGAAGGACATTGCCAACGCGATTGCTAAAAACCACCCTGAATGTTACCTCATCGTTCTGCTTGTTGACGAGCGTCCGGAGGAGGTTACAGACATGAAGCGTAGCGTAAACGCCGAAGTAGTTGCATCTACTTTCGACGAACCTGCCGACAATCACGTTCGCGTGGCCGGTATCGTTCTGGAAAAAGCGAAGCGCCTCGTAGAATGTGGGCACGATGTAGTTATCCTGCTGGATTCTATCACCCGTCTTGCACGAGCGTATAACACGGTAGCTCCGGCTTCCGGTAAAGTACTCTCCGGTGGTGTGGAAGCAAATGCACTCCACAAACCGAAGAAATTCTTTGGTGCAGCTCGTAATATCGAAGATGGTGGCTCGCTCACCATTCTGGCTACAGCTCTTATCGATACCGGTTCCAAAATGGACGGTGTCATCTTCGAAGAATTTAAAGGTACCGGCAACATGGAGTTGCAGCTCGATCGCACGCTTGCCAACAAGCGTATCTATCCGGCTGTCGACCTTACCAAGTCCAGCACCCGTCGCGAAGATCTGCTGCTTGACCGCAACACGCTCCAGCGCATGATCATCCTACGTAACCATCTGGACGATATGAAGCCGGATGAAGCTATGGAGTTCCTGCGTAAGCAATTGATACACACATCCAGCAATGAGGAGTTTCTCGCTGGTATGAATGGATAAAATTTTCCGGCTTTCGCCGAATATTGATATAAAAAAAGCCGCTTCGGAATTCCGAAGCGGCTTTTCTTTTTCGCCGAAAGGCTAAAACCTGTTTTCTTATCGAATAATCTTCACACTTCCTGTCTGTGCCTGGTCCTCCCCATCACAACGGTAAATCACTTTGTACACGTAGATGTCGGGGTTTACAGCTGTAGACCGGTAAAAGCCATTCCAGCGAATAAAAGGATCATCGGTAAAAAATACCCGATTGCCCCAGCGGTCAAAAACCTCAAGCGACACAAAATCTGTCATGGCAAACGGATTATCAATACCAAAAAGATCGTTGAGACCGTCATCATTTGGCGTAAAAGCATTAGGCAGGAAAGCCGTACACTCCAACTGTGAAGGGTCAATGACATTTATCTTAAATGAATCCAGCGACACACAACCAAATTGATCCGTGGTTTCGAGGAAGTAGGTGGTAGTCTCCTGAGGCTCAATGATCGGGTTAGAGATCATGGTATTATTAATGCCTTCATCGGGATACCAGAAAATGTCGTCGTTGCAGGTATTGGTAATATTGGCTTGCACCGTATTCCCCAGATAAACGGTTGTATCCTTTGGGATATTCACATTGATGAAGCCATTCAGAATTTGATCCGGACGATAATAAAGAGACTCGAGTTCGGTAGGTTCCAAAGCCCGATCGTACAAACGCACCTCATCCAGTAATCCCTCAAACCGCCCGTCTGTAATTTGACAGGAAGAAGCCCCAAAAGTAAAGGGTACATTTTCATTGGTCAGGTCTACCCGACTGGGGGTTGTCGTACGTGCCATCTCTACTCCATCGGCGAAGAGGATAACATCCCGCCCTTCACGCATGATCACAATATGATGCCAGCAATAATTGGGATCCAACTGAGCAGAAACAGAACCCGACAAGCCGGCATTTTCGGTAAAGATCACATTCAGAAAGTTGGAAGTTGGAGTATATCGTACCGCAAAAGCATTGGAATTACTACAATCTTCCCGTTTGCTCATGATAGTCTGCGTCTGAACCTGCTGGCTGTTTAGAGCTTTGAAGTAAAAACTGAGTGTCAGGTCTTCTGTCTCAAAGTTATTGATGACAAAAGATCCTTCGATCAAAACCGATTCATCGATGCCATTGAATCGAATGGCTTTATCCAAAACCCCGCATTCGTAGGTAGAGATATCCGTGATCCCGTTATTTGACAAGTTTCCGGTCTGGTCGACCACACTCCCATTGTCTTCGTCAAAATTATAATAGGCGATCAGTCCGGCCGTCGGTTGAGCCAGGAGAACAAAGGGAGAACAAAAAAGAACAATGAGGAAGATGAATCTCATTTCCAGCCAGTTTTCGAGCTAATTAATTTGAATACCGATACATGAACGAATCGGCCAATAGTTTATTTCGGTTTGCCTTGTCTGGATTTGTCGGTTGGCAGAAATCAACCAAAGAGGCCCGACAAACCATCCATACCCGGAGGCATGATGCCTTTAACCATATTTTGCGCTTCTTCAGCTTCTTTCTCGGCAGCGGCGTCAATGGCCCGGTTTACAGCAACCAGAAGCAGGTCTTCCAATTGCTCCATGTCATCGAGATTTACTTTTTCCGGATCGATATTCAAATTGGTAATTTGACGCAATCCGTTTGCGCTGACTTTTACAGCACCATCTCCCGCTTCTGCTTCCACCGTAATAGCGGCCAGTTTGGCTTTCATTTCAGCCTGGCGCTCTTCCATATTTCCAAATAAGGACTCAAGCATGGTAAAAAGTTTTTGTTTGGTAATCTTTACCAGGATATAACGCTGTCTGGGTAAAAAGTTCGACAGCCGGGCAAAGGTACAGGATTCGCAGTGAAAAAAGAGCCCAGAAGTATTTAAAAACTTGGACAAATGGTTCGTCCGCCAAAATGATAAGAAACCATAACACCAGCTGTGATATACCAGTCGTTGCGATCCGAGCGACCGTTGAGGCTTACGCCATCAAGCAAGTCGGAATACACATACCACCAATTTCCTTCAAAAATAATGGACCAGTGCTCCCAAAGGTCTAAACGCAAGCCGCCACCAAATGAAGTATTGAAAAAAGTAGAGATATCACCCGGCTCCGGGAAAGGTGTTTTCAAGGCTTCTACCGGACTTTCGGAATAATCAACTACGGTATTGGCATAAGTATATCCAATACCGCCGGTTAAATAAGGCTGAACGCCTCCTTTAAAATGGAGGGGAGATACATAGCTGCGCCTGGCAAGCGGGATGATCTCAAGTTGTAAATTGGCAGACCAGAATGGTGTTGAAAAGCGAAAAGCTCTTTTTATGAGTCGTGGAGAATTGCGATCATCGCCCGAAAGTCTGCCCGCCAGCAAACTCGTTTTGATGCCAAGCTTTTTTATCGGATTCCAGCGAGTATAGACTCCATAAGCTGCATTTGTTTCCACAAAAGTTACCTGTTCGGCCAGATCTCCGAGATAATTCACAGCTCCCAGATAAACCCCGGCTTCCAAAGGTGCTTGCGCCATTCCCCGAAAGGGAATAAGTAAAGAAAAAACCAGTAATACAGGTATACTAAATCGTTGGCTCATAATCAGCATATTTGATAATGGCTGGCTGTTTAGATGGATATAATTGCGAAAAATCGATCCGCAAACTATTGCTACTGGTAAGGATTAAACGGCTTCGGTAATAAATATATGATTTACACCAGAATTGTTCGCATGAGTTCTCCCAGAAAAAAGCCGTAAAACAGGACGAGCATAACCCCTTCCCAACGGGAGATTTTATTGGATACGGTAATGATGGCAAAGACAATCGTTACTCCAACCATGAAGGGCAGGCTAAAATCCATGATGGTTTCCGGAATTTCAAGCGCCCCAAAAAAGGAAGGAATGGCCATCACGGCATAGGTGTTGAAGATGTTGGATCCAAGCACGTTCCCAATAGCGATCGCTGTATTATTTCTGCGGGCAGCTGTAATACTCACCATGACTTCCGGCAGGGAGGTACCTAAAGCAACCAGGGTCAAGGCAAAGAACTCAGACTCAATACCAAATGCCGATGAGAGCTGCTGAATGGCCTGAACGGTATAATTGGCACCCAGGTAAACCATCAGACCGGCAAACAACAACATGGCATATGGTTTCCAGCCTGCTTTTACTTTTTCAGTCTTTTCCTTTTCGGAGTCGCCTTTAAAGGTATTTAGCAAAAATATCACCAGAGCGAGGAGAAAAATAATTGCCTCCACGAGGGAAAAATATCCATCCTTCAAAGCGAAGTACAGCAGGAGCGAAGAGCCTGCCAATAGAGGAATATCGAGATCCATGACCCGGTATTCGAGGCGCACTTCCTTACCAACAATGGCTACCAGACCAAGAACCAGAAGTATGTTGGTAATATTGGAACCAATTACATTACCGGCAACCAGAGAAGATTCTTCGAGCAGAACCGCAGAAATGGATGAAGCCAGCTCTGGCAAAGAGGTACCGAAAGCAACGATGGTTACTCCAATAATAAAGGGAGATATACCCCAGGCTCTCCCAATGACTTCGGCAGCACTGACGAACCAATCGGATCCTTTAAGCAAAGCGGCAAGGCTCCCGGCTAATAGTAAAAATGGTAGTAATAATTCCATAAAAAATGGCGGCAGAACGTGTCCTGCCGCCGCAAATGTAAGCCAATTTGCGAATAATCGAAGGGCTTATCGACCAATTGCATTCATCTGGATTTGGGGCTGTGGCCGCACAGGCAATTAATAAGACCACAAGTCGTGTTCAAAATTGAAGACCTCTGCATTGATCCGGTCGGCATGCATCAGCAAATCGACTCCCGAATACATATCCTTGAGTCTCCGGTCTCCCATATCGGGTCCTTTATAGACGTAGCTTGAAAAGCGTCGCATTTCCAATTGATCTGTCCAGCTTATGCGATGACTATCATTCCCGGTATGATAAACCTGGTAGGCATCCAGGGCTTCCCGGGATTCGGGGAAGTTGACCCAGAAAAGTGGTTTTTCATACAGGAAGTTTCCGTTTTCGTCGGTGACATCTACCATCGGAGCCAGGCCGATGATACGTACCCGCATCGTAGAAGTACGGCTGTCGAAAAACCAAATTTCTTCTACCCGATAGCGTTTGATGTTTTCGGCAAATATCTCATCATAAACGACTTCCAGGCTGGCTTCGTGGGTTTCGGTATTGTAAATCTGGATGGTATCCATCCTGGCCAGCACATTATCCAGCTCCTCCATATCGTAGGGCTTTGAGTATCCCTCTCCGAGCGGATCGTACAGGGTAATATTTCCGGATTTTGCCTCCTTTCGGAGAATGTCGAACAAGGGTTCTGCAGGCCAGGCAAAGGACAGGTTCATCTTTTCGCGAACATCTATGACTCGCCACAACCGACACTCCCAAAAGATATCTGCTTCGCGCAATGGTTGATATTTGAGTACGGATCGATCGTCTTGAATGTGGCGATCTGCTATATCTGTTACCGGTTGGGCAAAGACTCCCCAGGCAGCTGCCAGCAGGCAGCAGCAAAGCATTCCTTTCTTCATTATGTAAAATTTGTAGGTTTGGAAAAGAGAGTGAGTCGACCCGCTTGTGTACATACTCATAATGGGCCAAATTCCAAAAGCTACGATCCTGGCAAAACTTTAACATTTCGACGAAAGTCGGAATAAGCCGGATGTAGAGCAGCTAAAAGGTTTGCGGTTTCTCTTTGTCAATGCGCGGAATTCGTACTTTTGCCTCGATTACTAAACAGCCTGCCCAAAACCGGCAGTTAGCCTTATGCCTTTAGATCAAATTGATGTAGACAAGATTGGTATCCCGGAGAAGGAAATGAGTTTTCTCGATCATCTGGAGGAATTGCGGTGGCACATCATCCGTTCACTCATTGCAGTGGGAGTCATTGGCATATTGCTGTTTATCTTTTACCGCTTCATTTTTGACCATGTGATCTTTGGTCCGGCGCACGAAGACTTTATTACATACCGCTTGATCTGCCGGGCTTCGGAAGCGCTGTGTTTTACCCCGCCACCTATTCCTACACAAGCGATCGGATTTGGGGAGTCTTTTATTATGACGATAAAGACCTCTTTTATCATCGGGATTATTGTTGCATTTCCCTACATCTTCTGGGAATTCTGGCGATTCATCAGTCCCGGTCTGTATGACAAAGAGCGAAACGCCACCCGAGGTATTGTAATCATTTGCTCGCTCTTGTTTTTTATGGGAGTCCTGTTTGGGTATTTTATCATTGCTCCCTTTGCGGTAAACTTCCTGATGGGATTCACGATACCCGGGGTTCAAAATACACCGACACTGTCTTCGTTCCTCAATTATATGATCATGTTTACGGCTCCGGCCGGATTGATCTTTGAGTTGCCCATTGTCGTGTACTTCCTTTCCAAGATCGGATTGGTGACTCCGGCCTTTATGCGAAAATACCGCCGACACAGTTTCATTGGTATCCTCTTATTGGCGGCCATTGTCACCCCTCCTGATGTGGTAACCCAGTTTCTTATCGGAATTCCACTGTACATTCTTTACGAGATCAGCATCATTATTTCAGCCCGGGTAAACAAGCGCGCAGAAGCCCAAAATGCTTAAAAGTATTCTCATGCACCACGTTTCTTCGAACCTCACTTTATTTATCAAGTTCTTCATTCCAATCTTTTGGATTGTATTCTTTGGTGCATTTACGCTTTCTATCCTGGTTTCCGGTAACGCTTACTTCGGAAACATTCCGGCCTTTCTTTTTAAGGTAGGTATCGCCCTGTTTTATTTGCTGGGAATATTTCTCTTATGGCGTTTTCTTATGCGCCTGAAAAGAGTAGAAATGGACGCTGAATATATTTACGCGACCAATTACTTCAAAGCCTATCGCTATAAATGGGAAGATGTGGATACCTTAAAAGAGTACAATTTGGGTATCCTGCGTTTTTTTAAAGTACGCCTTAAAGCTTCCGGCTCTTTCGGAAAGGCATTCAGCTTCCTGGCCAGCAAACGGAGAGTTGAATCTTTTATGCTCGCTCACCCGGAGAAGCAGGTTTTCTTAGATTAATGGTGAAATGGTGTATTGGTGTATTGGTGTATTGGTGTATTGGTGGAAGGTGAAATGGTTGGTTCCGTTCTTTCTGTAAACACGTAAAATGTAATACCTGTTACGTATGAGACTCTGCTCAACCCACCATCTGCCGTAGGCGGATGACTCTCCCGTAAGGAAGGAATCCACGATTCCAAACTGACCTCCACCGGAGGGACTGAGCAAAGCGAAGAACCGACCTCAACCAATCAATCCTACCTAACCCTTCCCATTCTTTGTCCATCGGTGTACTTAACCAGATAAGCTCCTTCAAAGCCGCGTGTTTTCACGATTTCCAGCATTTCCTTTGCTTCTTCCAGCGTACCAAAATCGGCTAGCAAAACGCGGTATAGTTTTCGATCGATAATGTATTCAGTATCGATACGCCCCAGGTCTTTTACCGGTTTGTACCGGGAGTGGTTTTCGTTGTAATTAACCACTGCAATCAATTGGACTTTGTAATAAGTACCCTCATTTCTGGGGGCTGCGGTGATCACTTCATAATCATCAGCAGGAGATTGGCCACGGATGGTATAAGGAGTTGGTTCGGATTCAGATGGTGTTTCTTTTTCTGACTCCGCATCTTCCTGCACCGTAGTCCCTTCTTTTTCAGGATCTGAAGATTCGGTGATCATAGGTTCGTCCGTTTCGTCACCGGGAGGAATAGAGGATTCGGTTAGCATTGGAGGTTCCTCCTGAGTTTCCGGACGCAGATGAACCGGAATGACGATCTCATCTTCCAGTTGGTGACTGGCCGGATTAAATATTTGGGAATAAGCCGAATGCCGGGGGCTTTTAAACTCCATTAGATAACGCTTATCTCTGGGAAGGCTTAATTCATATACCCCTTCCGGGAAAAAGTAGGCATCAATGAGTACTTTATTCCCCGGACCATTTTCCTGATAAAGCGTTACCGTTAAATCCCGCAGTCGCTGACCGCTCTCTTTATTAAATGCCTCTCCCCGAATTTTCAGATCTTGTTTGGTTGCATTTGGAAAATAGAAGGAGAAGATATCCTCATCGGTTGTTGTGGGTTTATCATCTGTAGCCCGGTTGGAAACCAGGTATCCACCCGACCGCGACTGCTTTAATACGTAATAAAAATCATCCGCTCCCGAATTAAAGGGAAATTCCATGTTTTCCGGACGATCCCATTGAGCCCGGCTTCCGGAAGATTGAAAGATATCGAATCCGCCAACGGATGGATGTCCGTTGGAAGAAAAGTACAAAGTAGCTGTTTCCAGCGCGTAGAAAGGCGTAATCTCATCCCGTTTCGTATTGATGTCATCTCCCAGGTTCATAGGAAGCGTAAAATCGGTATTACTGCCATTTACATTCCGTGTAGCAAACCAGATATCCATTCCGCCTTCTCCTCCTTCCCGGTTTGAGGAGAAGTAAAGAATTTCGGTATCACCATTATGCACAACCATAGGGTGCGTGGTGGTTGCATTGGGATCATTGATATAATCATCGAGCCGTTCCGGGCTTGCCCAGGCATTATCAATTCGTTGGGTTACATATATTTCACAACGGGTGGTGAGGCTGGATTCCGATTTACAGATCGTAAAATAAAACCGTTGGTTATCCGGCGTGAGCGTACCATTGCAATAATGGTCTTCGGTGATCATTGGAAAATTGGACGGCAGGCTGGCAGATGACCAGGCTCCTGCTGATTCTTCGGCCCGATAAATGCGTGCGCGATCTCCCCGGGTTGAGGAAAAGTACAGGATGTTTTCGGAAACCGGAAGTGGTGCAAAATCGGTAGTCTCTGTATTAACGGTAATACCCGGTCTGCGGATTACAGCTTTGGGTTTTTCACTAAATCGGGGCGTGCGCAATGCCAGTTCGCATCCCAGGATTTCCATATCGGCTCGGCGGCCCCAGTATTCTACATCTTTTTCTTTATAAAAATCTTTGAAGGAGGCAAAGGCACGGCTTGCTTCCTGGTACTTTTCCTGTTGTTTGAGGGCCAGGGCATACTGGAAGCCGGCGAGTGGATATTTTTTCCGATTGATCAGGGCTCGCCAGGCTTCGGCAGCATTCCCATAATCTTTAATCATATCATAGTTCTTAGCTGCCTTTTCGATAAGGTCCCGTTTTCCCGGCTTTAACACCCAGGCAAAACGGAAGTGTTCAGCAGCTTCCGCATATTCTGCTTTGCGCTGATGTTCTTCAGCAATTTTGACGTGTTTCCTCCAGTTGTCCTGTGCCGTTGTTTGGAAGCTGGCCAGCAGGAAAATACTGCATACGAAAATGAATCTCATCTTAAATCTGTTTTTGGTTGTTGGTCGCTGTTGCGAATGAGCGATTCCAGAACAAGAGGGAAGTATTTGTGTTCCAGTTTCAACACTTTAGCTGCAATCTCTTTGGCGTTGTCTGTGGGTTCAATCCTACAACTGGCTTGAAAGATATAAGCCCCTTCGTCGTAGTTTTCATTAACATAATGAATCGTAGGGCCGCTTTGTTCTTTCTTTGCCGCTTTTACTGCTTCATGTACATGCCCGCCATACATCCCTTTACCCCCAAATTCCGGTAGCAGGGCCGGATGAATGTTGATGATCCTTTCGGCGAAAGCCCGAATCAGATAAGGCGGAATAAGCCATAAAAAACCCGCGAGTGCAATCCAGTTAACTCCGGCAGCATACAATTGAGTAAGTAAATCGGTGGTATCGTAAAAAGACCTCCGTTGAAGCAGAAGGGTTGGGATGTTGTTTTTGTTGGCCATTTCCAGCACGGGAGCCTCCTTATTATTGGAAATAATCAAAGCAACCTCAATATCAGGCTGATTTGAAAAGTGCTCTACAATTTTTGTGGCATTAGAACCGGTACCGGAAGCAAATACCGCTATCTTGTGATCAGCTGGAAGCATTCAGAAATTTTGTACTAAGATTGATTCTTTTTGGATTCAAGATTTCATTTGATCCTGGTTCAAAAGCAAAGATAAAGCAATTTCCGGGGAGTGCTATTTGTGGAAAAAAGACTAAAAAGAGAGAAATATCCCGGTATGTGAGTAAACATTTTTAAAGTTTAAACTATAATGAAGATGAATATTTTAAGTACATTCCATACCGAAAAGCCTTAAAACACAAGGTTTTAGGGTTGATGATTTGAAAGTTTCGGACAAAACGACAAAGAAACATGCGGTTAGTGGTCAGGGAAAAGCAAGGATAAATCTTTTTTTTTACTGCCATTTCTTATTTTTGCCGCAATCCAAACCCTTAGGAATAAGCCCGTTTGGGGTCTATGTCGGTTAATCCGCATATTTATAACTTGAAGCCAACATTTATTTTAACTAAAAAAGAAAACATGAAGTTAGCTGTTAAACTCCTCCTTGCTGGCTTAGTCATGACTGCCTTCGTTTCCTGCGTTTCTAACAAGAAATACGACGCATTAATGGAAGAAAAGGAAGCCCTGTCGAAGTCCCTCGCTGAAAGTCAAGAGACCGTCGCTACGCTTGAAGATGAAAATACAAGCTTGATGGAAGAGAAGGAAAACCTGAGTTCTGAATTGACTCAGATCCAATCTGACCTTGCCGCCACGATGAAAGAGGTGGAGAATGTAAAAGCGATGATCGCTGACAAAGAAGCTCAGCTGAAAGCAGTTGAAACTGAGCTGAATGAAGCTTTCGCTGTTTACCAAAAAGCTGGTCTGACAATCGTAGAAAAAGACGGACGTCTTTACATTTCCATGCCGGAAAAAGTACTTTTCCGTAGTGGTTCTGCCCGCTTGGACAAGCAGGATCGTGAGATCCTCGAAACTCTGGCTAACGTAATGAAAGCCAACCCAAGTATGCGTCTGTATGTTGAAGGTCACACTGACTCTCAAAAACTGGTACAGGGTGCTGCTTACCGTGACAACTGGGATCTCTCAGTTGCTCGTTCAGTATCTGTAGTTCGTTACCTCACTGACAATGGTGTTGATCCAAGTCAGGTTGTAGCTGCTGGTCGTGGAGAATTCGACCCTGCTTCTACGGGCGAAGGTGCTGATGCACGTGAGCAAAACCGTCGTACTGAGTTCGTTATCGATCCTCAGGTTGCAGACCTTTACAAAATGATGAAAGGATAAGATCTTACCCCTTTCGGGGAATAGATACACCGAAAAGAAAACCGGGAGTGGCTTGATTGTCGCTTCCGGTTTTTTGTTGCTCGTTTGTTGCGAATTTACAGGGGCTTAGCAATTCAAAACTAAGCTACAAATTGGTGTCGCTGCGGTAGGAAAGGCTTTTCCGCTTCCCGATGAATGCTCAACGATTTCCGTTCAAGTAAAACTATGAATTCAAAATTCTCCATTCAACATTAATAATTAAACTCTAAAAATTAAGAATTACCCCCCCCTTCTCCCCTTCTCTGTGTGCCTCCTGGGAAACTAAAAGCTCCGCCTTCCCCATTCATCCTAAAAAACAAAAAACCGCTCCGGACTGGCCGAAGCGGTTTTTCACAGATTGATTTCAGAGAATCTTTCTATCGCATCAGTGTAATATCTCCACGGAACAGCACTACGCTGCCGTCTTTGTACTCCACCTCAGCCATATACACATACACACCAGAGTTCATTCTCTTACCCCGGAAAGTACCATCCCAGCCATCGGTTTCAGGCGCTCCTCCGGGCATATTGGTCTTGTAGAACACCATTTCACCCCAGCGGTCAAAAATCCGCAGAGACCGGACTTGCTGAACGCCAGCGCCCGTGAATACCTGGAAGTAATCGTTGAGACCGTTGCCATCCGGCGAGAAGATATTCGGAATGTAAACATTGATGTTTTTATCCACTTCTACACGCACGGTAGCAAATGCCGGACAACCATTCTCATCATAAATGAGGATCTCGTAATTCGTATCGGTGATGGGAGTAACTACCGGTTCCAGCAGATTATCTCCAAAACTGAGGTATGTAAGCGGCGTCCAGTAAACCGAGTCTTCATCCAGTGGCACAACCAACTGCAGCAAACTGGGTTGAAGCACTACGCTATCGCCGAGCTCTACCTCTACAACATCCGGATACTCCAGTAATATCGGAGCCGGTTCCAGAATATTCAGCAGGGTATCCACGGTACAACCGTTGTCATCCTCCACCGTCACAGTATGCGGACCGGCAAAAATCGGAATTGGTGTACCCAGCGATTGATTCACGGCATTATCTACAGAGAAGGAATACCAGAGATTGGAAAATCCGGTACCACCATAGGCTGTATCTACCGTCAGGAAGGTTTGCTGTCCGGCACAAGGGATAGGCTCAATCTCTCCCAATTCAAACATGATCTCCGTTGGCTCAAAGATCTCTACATTGATCTCATCTTCACAACCATTTACATCAGATACCGTAACACTGTAAACACCTGCCGGCAGGTTGCTCGCAGAGGAACCACTGGCGATATTATCTTGCCAGCTGTAAGACAGGAACGTGCTGATATCCAGGTTGCCTCCTTGCGCCGTAACCGTAATTACTCCGTCAGAATCGCCAAAACAACTTACCGTATCCAGCGTGTTTTGATCATCAATGAGCGCAATAAACTCATCCGGTTCTGTAACTGTAGCCGTAAACTGAAACGTACAGCCTTTAGCATCGGTTATGACCGACATATAAGTGTTTGGAGCGAGATCATTAATAGTCTGTCCCATTAATCCACCTCCCCAATCAAAATTGTATGGAGGGGTACCGCCTACGACATCTGCCGTAATGGTACCATCCGCAAAGCCAAAGCAGCTTACCCGGTCGACCATGGAATTTGGCCCTTCTGCCAAAGGAGCAGGTGCCGGGATATTTACTTCAGCCTCCACAGAACAGGTACCATCAGAAACAGTAACCGTCTGTAGATCCTGACAAAGTGCTGATGCCGTACTACTCGCAACGCCCAGATCTTGCTCGCCGCTTACCCAGAAGAAGTTAAAGGTACCTGCCGTACCATCCGAATATTCGGCGAAAGCCGTTGCTGTACCATCACAGGGAATCCCCTGACTGTCAAAGCAACTAACCGAATCGATCATGTCGAAAGTAACCACAATGCCTGGAGGATCCTCCAGTGTAATGGTTTCTGTAATCGACGGACAACCGTTTGCATCTGTAATTTCTACCGTATAATCACCAGCTACAACATCACCTCCTGAAATAGCGGAGTTTCCAATGCCATCAAACGGATCTAAAGACCAGTCGAAGAAGTAAGGTCCGGTGCCTCCGCTTACAAATACGGATATAGAGCCACCACCTTCACCCGGGCAATTGGGCGCTGACAATTGAATACTATCTACCACCAACGGAGCCGGAGCTGTTACCATCGCTGAATCAACTACAAAACAATCGGCACCATCGGTAACGGTGACAAAATAAGTTCCTGTGCCCAGTCCGGATTGTGTAATCAGGGCAGGGCCGTTGTTTCCGGTAGACCAGTCGTAATCTGTAATCGGAGCACCTCCAACACCTGGCTGAGCGACGACCGTAAGTTCGCCATCCATATCATCGGCACAATCCAACATTACATCGTCGAAAGTGATAATAGTAGGAGGAACCGGTTGTGTTATGGTCACTTCCAAAGAATCCGTACACAGATTGGCATCCGTCACGGTTACTTCATACATTCCGGCTGAAAGATCAATCGCAATGGAGTCAGTTTGCCCCGGAAGCCCCCAGTCATAAGCATAAGGATATACTCCACCGGTTACACCTATTGTTGCTGTACCATCATCTCCAACAGAGCAGCTTTCGCCTGTAAGATCTACAAGGCTAACAGCCAATGCATCCGGTTCATTGACAACAAAGGTGGTATCCGTCATACAGCCATCGTCATCGGTCAGTTCTACGGTGTACATGCCCGCACAAAGGTTGCTGAGCGAGCTCGTTGTTGGACCATCAACACTGGCAGGTGGTGCCGGATTACCAGACCAGGAGAAATTGTAAATATTTGATACGCCGCCAACTGTGCTGGCAGAAACGTCGATCTGTGCATCACAAAGACTGTTACAGCTTACTTCCTGGAAAAGGTCTGTTGTGATTACCAGTTCTTTGGCAGCTCCCACATCGATCGCCAGACTGTCCTGACAACCATTTCCGTCTGTAACCACCAGTACATAAGTACCATCCGGAACCGGAGAAAGGTTGCCCGCTACACCGGAAGAGGTGCCACCCGGAGGATAATTAGACCAGGTAAATTCGTAATTCCCCATAGGATCTGGTGTACCACCGGATACGGAGAAGGAAATAGATCCATCGGCAACACCCGAACAGGTCGCATCCTGAACATCTGTTACCATAATATTTATAGGAGAAGGCTGTGGCAGGAAGGTCGTTCCAATGCCTTCACAACCCAATTGAGTATCCGTAATAGTTACTGTATACAAACCAGAGGGAACATTCAGAATAGTATCTGTTGATTGCCCTCCGGCCCATTCAAAGGTATAATTTGGTCCGGGATTCGGGGTGGCAACACTATCGATTACAAGGATTGCCGTTACATCTCCCGTACTTCCATTACAGGGAGGCTGGACAAGATCAAAGATTACGTTTAGCTCAGGTCCGTCTACGATCTCAATATCGACCATAAACTCATTCGGGTTGGGCGATGCATTATCAGTAACAGTTACCGTATACATGCCTGGCTCCTGGTTGGTAGCTGTAAACGTACCGCCTTCCACCAGAATCTGGCCGGGGCCCTGAACCGGACCGCCTCCTACAGGCTCCCAGGTAATATTGTATGGAGGAGCTCCATTGGAAGCCGTAACCGTAAATCCACCGTCCATATCACCAGAACAGGTTACGGTGTCTGTTTCGATTTGAACGGCGAGAATATTATCAGAAGCGACTACGCCCCCGTTTATTCCATTAAAACCAATTTCACCAGAATCATTTGTTACCTCCGGAGCCGGCGGACCATCCGTAAAGATCACTTCGCCAAAGTCTCCCAGGTTTCCGATCACATCGAAGCAGAGTTCAAACAAGACCGAACCATCGGGCAGGGTGATTCCACTCAAGGCAGGATCAAAATAACTTAGGATAATGGTGTTGCCAATAACATTGAAGTTTCCGTTATCAAAACTAGGCATCCCCGGATTGAAACCCTGAATGTTTGTAAGCGTCAATACGGCCGGATCAAATTCGATGGTAAACTGGATAGAAACAATATCCACAAAACCTTCTGCAGTCACTTCCAGACAAACATTGTCGCCTGGCAAAGCAGCTACAGTCGGAATGGTTACAGTGAGGGCCACACAGTTGGTAACATTTACCTGGAAACTGGCGCCACAACTCTTTCCATCTTCAACGGTGACATTATACAAACCGTCCATTGGAACCGAGAACTCTACATTATCTCCATGTGTGGCTGAACCATTCGTAACCGTTCCGGTTACGGTCGGATCCCCATCCAATTCGATGGAAATCGTATAATCGGTTCCATCAAACTCCGGCAAGCCGCCGGCGATGTCGAAAGAAGCACCACAACCGCCCGGGCCATCGCCCGAAACAATGTTTGAAGCACTGATCTCATTTAGATATACAGTAGCAAAGGCGGCATCCACGTTTGCGTTTACACAGGGTCCGTTGTTTTCAAACAGCGCCTGATATACGGTATTCCCCCCAACAATGGTTGTCACCAGGGAATCAAAGGTGATCGGTGCCCACCAAAATAATCCCGGGTTACCGGCATTGAAGATGGTAATGAGGTTGCCATCATTAAAGAAAGTAATATCGCCATTGAGATTACCTTCTGTAGCCACGTAAAACAAATCTGTCGGCGGTGGATTCATCACCAAACAAGGGTCCGTAGCCACTGTTACTTTATCCGGCCCGTCGATGGTAGGCAGGCAATTGTAAAAAGCATACCCAATACCAGGAGCAGTCGTTGGATTCGGATCCCCACTCAGGTTGGCATCGCCATTATGCAGAATTTCCACCTCGTCACCGAGACAGAAATACATAGTATCCAAATCAATGTCATTACTCTGTCCGGTAAAAGCTCCCAGAGAAACAGTACCAGCAAAGTTCTGCTGTCCGGGAGGACAGGCGATCAAACCCTGGTTGGCATCTCCAGTAGACTGGATGGACATGGGTACCTGGCCGGCAAGCGGCAGTACAAAAAGCAAGCTCAAGGCTGCAAAGAGATATCGTATCATCATATGATTATTATCAAATTATCCGGATACTTTACCGGGAACGCCGCAAAAATAGATGATTGAGCGCTAATTCCGACAATCCGCAATTTTCTTTATGCAAAAAAAATTGATTGCCAGCAAATTACTTAGAAATTATGGGAGAATCCCCCTCGGATATTGTCTTATATCCCGAAAGGACAAACCTCCACAAAGCTAAGACTTGCCGGAATCTGAAGGGTTTAGAGGTGGTACCGGATAAACGGCATGGAGTATATTGATCCTTCTCGTAAAAAAGATGCTGCCTCCTCAAACATTCCAACCCCGGAAGAACGCAATCCTATATCCAATTATGATTCCCGGGTAAGAGAATTTCCAACATTAACTAACCTGCTGAATCCTTCAGGACTCAAAAATATCCCAACTATCCATAAAATACCGATTACAACACAGCTTTAACTATCGCCTTCTTTACGGAATGTCAATTGCAGGCCTTTTTGTTCGCTTTCGCGAATGCGGAATGGGGTTATAGGTGTAAAATGTTGGTGCCGTTGGTGCCGTTGGTGCCGTTGGTGCCGTTGGTGCCGTTGGTGCCGTTCTATTAATTGAAAATTAATACTTAAGAATTAAAAATTTTACATTTCTCCCTTAACAAACACCCTTTCAATCTGGTCTCTTCCAAATCGATAAGGAATGTAGTCTATACTGGGAATCTTTTTAGTCAGGATCATATTGGCCCATTTGCCCGTGTGCAGACTACCAAGTTCTGCATCCCATTCCAGGGCTGCGGCACCATTAATGGTAGCTGCATTGATCGCTTCTGCAGGCAACATACGCATCTTGATGCAGGCCAGCGAAAGCACAAAGCTCATTCTTCCTCCCGGGGTGGAGCCCGGATTAAAGTCTGTAGCCAGGGCTACGGGGATATCAGCATCCAACATCCGCCTGGCTTCCGGATAGGGATCATTCAAAAAGAAGGGAGCCGTGGGCAACAGGGTCGCTATCGTTTCTGATTGTTGCAGGGCTTCAATATCCGCTTCATTGATCACTTCCAAATGATCGACCGAAACAGCCTTTCGCCGACAGGCCATAGGAATACCCCCCATTGCATAAAACTGATTCACATGAATTTTCGGCTTCAAGCCGGCTTTATATCCAGCTTCAATGAGTCGCTCCGTTTCTTCTACACTAAAGGCTACTTTCTCACAAAAAACATCCATATAGTCGGCCAATCCTTCTGCCTGTATCCGGGGCAGCATCTCTTCTTCAATCAGGCGTATATATGCTTCTCTGTTCTCTTTGTATTCGGTTGGCACCGAATGGGCTCCTAAAAAGGTAGCACGGATCGGGATTTGACTATCTTCCTTTAGCCGGCGTATAACACGCAGTATTTTCAACTCAGCTTCCGTGCTCAGCCCATATCCGCTCTTAATCTCTATCGCCCCCGTGCCTGAAGCAGTCACTTCCTCCAGTCGTTCGAGGGCATCCTGATACAAGGCATCTTCAGCCATTCCGCGCAAGCGGGCAGCAGAGTTTAAAATTCCGCCTCCCCGGGCAGCAATTTCCTGGTAGGACAATCCGCGGATGCGGTCTACAAACTCGCGTTCCCGGCTTCCGGCAAATACCAGATGGGTGTGTGAATCTACCCACGCCGGCAACAAATAACGGCCAGTCCCGTCAATAACCCGATCAGCTCGTTCCGGGCATTCGGATGCCGGACCTGTCTTTTTTATACGACCGTTTTCAATCAATATAAAAGCACCAGACTCCAGCATTGGAAGATCTGCCATGCTTTTACCATTTATTCGACGGGCATGACCAATAGCCAGGCCCTTTAGAGAATGTATAAGAAGCGTAGACATAAGTAATAGCTTTGTGAGATGAAGCCGTAATTTCCACTTACTTTCGGCTTCTTTTTTTGATCCGGCGGGAAGTTACAAAAATCCAACCTGCCGTTGCTTCTCGGTGATTTTTTCTACCTTGCGTCCTCAAATTAAGTCGGGAATCGCAAACATTCTTACCGACAAAACTTTACCACAAAGGCAGACATGCGATCTTCTGTTCTTCTCCCCCAAAAGCCACTCAGAAGATTTGTCTGCTAAACAAACTAAAATTCAGCCTCAAAGGCATAACAAAACCTACAGATCCAATGAGTCGGAAATTCGCAGCAATCACCGGTGTACAAGGATACGTTCCAGACTATGTGATGACCAACAAGGAGTTGGAAACCATGGTGGATACATCGGATGAATGGATCCGGACCCGGACCGGCATTGAGACCCGCCACATTTTGAAGGGGGAAGGTCTTGGAACATCAGACATGATGGTAGAAGCCGTTAAAGGACTTCTGGAAAAAACCAATACCAGGCCGGAAGAAGTCGATATGGTTATTGGTGCTACCATTACAGGCGATATGCCTTTTCCGGATACTGCAAATATCGTTTGCGACAAAATTGGGATCAAAAATGCCTTCAGCTACGATATTAATGCCGCTTGCTCCGGCTTCCTTTTTGCACTAACTACCGGTGCGAAATTTGTGGAATCCGGCTCTCACAAAAAAGTGATCGTAATGGGAGGCGATAAAATGTCTTCTATTATTGACTATACAGACCGCACGACCTGTGTGATCTTCGGAGACGGTTGCGGAGCGGTAATGCTCGAGCCCTCAGAAGAACATGGTGTTATGGATTCCATCCACCACAGCGATGGCTCCGGACGTCACTACCTAAACCTCAAAGCCGGCGGCTCCACTAAACCCATTACACACGAAGCGCTTGATAATCGCGAGAATTTTGTCTACCAAAACGGCCGGCCTGTATTTAAGGCCGCCGTTTCCGGTATGAGTGATGTGGTAAAAACCATCATGGAAAACAACGACCTTAGTAAAGATGATATCGCCTGGCTGGTGCCTCACCAGGCCAATATGCGGATCATCGAAACGGTTTCCCGTATGGCCGATTTCCCGATGGAACGGGTTATGATCAATATTAACCGCTATGGAAATACAACTGCCGGTACCTTACCGCTCTGTTTATGGGATTATGAAGATCAGCTAAAGAAAGGAGATAACATCATATTAACTGCTTTTGGAGGTGGATTTACCTGGGGAGCGATCTGGATAAAATGGGCTTATTGATCCATAATTAAGGCCCTTAACGACCAGCTGACAGTACTCAAATTAGATTTTTTTGGGCAGAGCTTTGCACAGCAACAGACTACTTACAAATATTGCCAGTTCTTTGGGCAGGTTGGTTTAGTCGACGTTTCTTATCTTTGCCCCGCATTTTTTATACCTAAGATTAAATTCTGACATGGCAAATACCAGTGATATTCGCAATGGTTTGTGTATCGAATTCAACAATGACATCTGGACTGTCGTTGAATTTCAGCACGTAAAGCCTGGTAAAGGGGCTGCTTTTGTTCGTACCAAACTCAAAAGTTTGTCTCACGGACGGGTAGTTGACAATACTTTTTCGGCAGGTCATAAGATCCACCCTGTTCGTATTGAGCGCCGGAAATATCAATACCTTTATAAGGATGATATGGGTTTCCACTTTATGAATAATGAAACCTACGAGCAGGTGAGTTTGAATGAGAATATCGTCGAAAACCACGACCTTCTTAAAGAAGGCATGGAAGTAGAGATTCTTTTCCACGCACAAGAGGAACGTCCGCTTCAAATGGAGCTCCCAACAGATCTGATTGTTAAAGTAACTTACACAGAGCCAGGCCTAAAAGGAGACACGGCTACCAATGCTATGAAACCTGCTACTATTGAAACAGGAGCAGAAATCAAGGTGCCGCTTTTTGTCAACACGGATGATAAGATCAAGATCGATACGCGCACAAGAGCCTACATCCAAAGGGTTAAAGATTAATTTCTCCGGGATTTTGAACCAACAAAACCGCCAACTATGAATTACAAGGAAATATCAGACCTGATCAAGCTCATCGGCAAATCCAATTTGACCGAATTCAAAATGAAGGATAAAGAGTTTGAACTGTCTATCCGAACAGAAAAATTTAGCAAGGTTAAACCTGCAAAAATGTTGGGACCACAGCAGCCGATCATTCCGATCTCTGCTACTCAGGTACCATCAACTTACGCGCCTGCACCACAACCGGCTGCCCCGGCTTCTGAGCCTGCACCAGCTGCTACAGGCGGCGGTAGCGCAGAAAAGCCAAATGAAGAAACGGAATCCAGCAACTATGTGGAGATCAAATCTCCAATGGTAGGAACCTTCTACCGCTCTTCCTCTCCGGAGAAAGGCCCTTACGTAAAAGTAGGTGACACCGTTGATAACGGTTCTGTTGTCTGTATCGTGGAAGCGATGAAGCTTTTTAATGAAATCGAATCAGAAGTAAGCGGAAAAATCGTAAAAGTACTTGTTGAGGATGCTCAACCGGTAGAATACGACCAGCCACTTTTCCTGGTAGACCCTAAAGGATAATACAGCCCTTTAGGAAGATTTTTCAATTGGTGCATTCTGGTGCAATAGCATAAACCCTGCCTATGTTCAAGAAAATCCTGATCGCAAACCGGGGCGAAATCGCCCTGCGCATAATCCGTACCTGTCGGGAGATGGGTATCCGGACCGTTGCTATATATTCTACAGCCGACAAAGACAGCCTTCATGTGCGTTTTGCCGATGAAGCTGTTTGTATTGGTCCTCCGGCTTCCGCCGAATCTTACCTCAACATTCCTAAGATTATGGCTGCTGCAGAGATTACCAATGCAGATGGTATTCATCCGGGCTATGGATTCTTAGCTGAAAATGCCGATTTCGCGGAAGTTTGTCAGCAATACGATATCAAATTCATTGGTCCTACACCGGATCAGATCCGTAAAATGGGAGATAAGGTTACCGCAAAGGAAACCATGATCAAAGCCGGCGTGCCGGTTGTTCCCGGGTCAGACGGATTGGTAAAAGATGTGAAACACGGTAAAAAAATTTCCGCCGATATTGGATACCCGGTTATCATAAAGGCAACTGCCGGTGGTGGTGGAAAAGGAATGCGGATCGTTTGGAAAGATGAAGAATTCGAAACCCAATGGGATAGTGCCCGAAAAGAAGCCAAAGCTTCCTTCGGAAACGACGGAATCTACATCGAAAAATTCGTTGAAGAACCGCGCCACATCGAATTCCAAATCGCCGGAGACCAGGATGGCAACGTATGTCACCTCTCCGAACGCGAATGTTCTATTCAACGACGCCACCAAAAACTGCTGGAAGAAAGCCCCTCCCCTTTCATGACCGACGAGTTGCGGCAAAAAATGGGAGACGCTTCGATTCTGGCCGGAAAAGCCATCAATTATGAAGGCGTTGGTACGGTCGAATTCCTGGTAGACAAATACCGGAATTTCTACTTCATGGAAATGAATACCCGTATTCAGGTAGAGCATCCCGTAACAGAAGAAGTGATTGACCACGATCTTATCAAAGAACAGATTAAGATTGCTGCCGGTATACCGATCACTGGCGAAAACTACATCCCGACGCTGCATGCTATTGAGTGTCGGATCAATGCTGAAGATCCATACAATAACTTTCGTCCGAGCCCGGGAAAGATCACTTCTTTCCACAGCTCAAAAGGACATGGTGTACGCGTTGACACCCACGTTTATGCCGGTTACCTCATTCCACCCTATTACGACTCCATGATCGCAAAACTCATCTGCCGGGCCCAAACCCGCGAAGAGTGCATCACAAAAATGGAACGTGCGTTGGATGAATTCATAATCGAAGGCGTAAAAACAACCATTCCGTTTCACAAGAAATTGATGCAGGACGAAAAATTCCGCTCCGGTGATTTCCATACCGGATTCCTGAATGACTTCGACCTGGGAGAACCGGAACCTGATAAATAATTTACGCTGCTGCCATCTTTTTGGGCTGGCAGTACGTTTATTAGCCATAATGGATGGATCGAACAGCTTTGTTCGATCCATTTGTTTATGCAAAACTGCCGCATGAAAAACTACTTCAGGATATTGCGTTATGTGTTGCCCTACAAAAGGCAAGTGATCAGCTCTGTTTTTTTTAACATTGCTATGGTCTTCTTCTCCCTGGGATCCATAACGATTTTGATTCCTATTCTCAAGATCATCCTGGAGAATACACAGGAAGTAATTGACCCTATGGAATATCAGGGACTTTCCGAGCTCCGTCCCTGGTTGGAAAGCCAACTCAATTATAAGATTACACTTTGGATCCAGGAATCCGGCGCAAGCAGCGTCCTTTTCTATATCCTGATGATCGCCCTGGTGTTTTTCTTCCTAAAAAACCTTACGCGCTATATAGCATCCGTATTCTTAGTCTACATCAAAAACGGCATTGAAAAAGATCTGCGCAGGGACATTCACCGAAAGGTGATTCACCTTCCCCTCTCCTATTTCTCGGAAAAACAAAAAGGAGACGTTATTGCCCGCTTAACCACAGATATTATTGAGATTCAATGGGCCGTACTGAGCTCGATACAAAGGCTGGTCCAAGATCCGTTGATGGTGGTATCGACACTGACACTCCTGGTCATCCTCAGCCCCAAACTTACGCTCTTTGTTGCCATACTAATTCCTGTAACCGGCTTCGTAATCACAACCATCGGAAATACCCTGAAGAAGCCATCCCAACGCGCCAAAGCAGAATTGGGACGAATCCTATCCAAAGTAGATGAACACCTCGGCGGATTGGCTATCCTAAAATCTTATGTAGCTGAAGATCGCGCGCACGCCAGCTTTCAGGAATCGAATGAGAACCACTTCCGCTACATGAACCAAATGCTGTATCGTCGGCAACTATCCTCTCCGGTAAGTGAATTGCTCGGTACGATCGTTATCATGGCCATCATCTGGTTTGGAAGTATATTGATACTGGAAGACGGATACCTGGAACCAGAGGTATTTATAACCTATATCGTCTTGTTTTACCAGATAATCAATCCGGCAAAATCCATCTCAACCGCTATTTATGACATCAAACGAGGGGACGCCTCCGCATCGCGGATTTTTGAAGTCATGGATACCACCAACCACCTGGAAGATAAAGCAAATGCCCAAAGCAAATCTGACTTCACCCAGGGAATCCAGCTGGAAAAGGTAGCTTTTACTTACCCGGATGGCACCCCTGTCTTATCTCAATTCGACCTCTCCATCGAAAAAGGAAATACCATTGCACTCGTCGGGCAATCAGGCAGTGGGAAATCTACCATCGCCAATTTGCTAAATCGTTTCTACGATGTTCAGGGAGGAAAGATTAGCATTGATGGTACCGATATTCGGGATATTAAAATCAAAGACCTTCGGAAACTTATAGGTTACATTTCTCAAGAAGCAATCCTCTTCAATGATACGGTAAGAAATAACCTGCTGCTCGGGAAGCCGGATGCCAGTGAAGAAGAAATGATCGAAGCGGCTAAGGTGGCCAATGCCCATGATTTTATCGGGGAAATGGCCAGTGGTTATGACACCAACATTGGAGACCGGGGGTCCCGCCTTAGTGGCGGACAACGCCAGCGCCTGACCATTGCCCGGGCCGTGTTGAAAAATCCGCCTATCCTCATTCTTGATGAAGCTACATCGGCACTGGATTCTGAATCTGAAATGTTGGTACAACAAGCACTGGAAAAGCTCATGGCAAACCGCACCTCGCTGGTCATTGCACACCGGCTTTCCACTATCCAACATGCTGACGAGATCATTCTTTTAAAAGAAGGGCAGATTCTCGAAAGAGGCACCCATCAGGAGTTGCTGGCCAAAGAGGGCGATTATCAAAAAATGGTCGAACTTCAGGCATTTTAGCATTCGGGCTTATCTCTTATCCTTATATTTAGCCGTCGAAACTCCGGTGACATGATGTACAAACTCCTTCTTTGCTTTATTCTCTGCCTGCCTTTCCAACTGGCAGCACAGATTAATATCAACTCCAATGTCTTCCCGGCAGTAGGAGATACGCTTCGTATGTCAGTGGATCGATTACCGGAAAACCTGAAAACAGGAGATTCCGGCGGGCCTCGAACCTGGGATTATAAAGATTTGGAAGCACCATATGCTTTGGCAATGGCCATGCGAAGTGTCAAGGAAGGAAACTGGGCAACCGAATTCAAAGAAGCCAATATGCTTGGCAAACTTCCCGGCGGACAAGAGTACTATTATCGGAAAACGGCCCAAACTATTGACCTGCTTGGGTTTTATGGTAGTGATCCGGTCGGACTGGGCATTCAGGGACTTTGCCGATACAGCCCCGCAATCACGGATCGCCGCGCCCCAATGAGGTACCTGGACAGACATACCCCTGAGTTTGAACTCCAGATGACGATTTCTGCAGAAGAAGCACAGGGCAGTTTTCTGGATAGTATCCCTATCACACCAGATTCCCTCCGCATCAGGATTAAGACCAAAAGACTGGAGATCACCGATGCTTATGGCAGTATGCAACTCCCGGGTAATGTATATCGGGTGCTACGGGTAAAATACGAAGACAAAATGGACATTATCCTGGAAGCAAAACTCCCCTTTGTTGGCTGGCAGGATGTTACGGCCCTCCTTCCGGAGAATGATTATTTTGGAAAGCGTTTGGAAACCAACTTCGTGTATTATTCCAACCAGATCAAAGAACCCGCAGCGGTTGTCAAACCCAGCGGGCGCAGACTGCAAAACGTAGCCAGCATCCAGTTTAAAGCTCCCTACGAATTAAGCACGGCCAAACAAGGTCTGATCCCCGGAGTCCCGGGAGTTTTAGCTTATCCCAATCCGGCCATTACAACCGCCCGTTTTGACTTTGTCAATTTATCTACCGGCAATTATCGTTTAGCCTTTTACAATATTCTCGGACAAAAGGTACGGGAAGAAATGGTCTGGGTATCGGGCAATAAAACCCTAAAACTGGAATTGGGAGACTTCAAAAAAGGTACTTACCTGTATAGCCTAATTGATGAACAAGGCAAAACCCTTTCGACCAAAAGGTTGATGATCATTCGCCCATAGTTTGCCAAAGGGCTATGTAATGACAGGCTGTACCCCCAAGGACAAACAGATGCCAAATGGCATGATGAAAACGCATTTTATCCCGGACAAAGAAAATCACGCCCATCGAATAACTCACCCCGCCGGCTAATATCCACCAAAAGCAATCCCAGGGCATTTCTTTTAGCATAATTGGAATGACAAAGACCGCCATCCATCCCAACAACAGATAAAATACAGTGCTAAATACCTTCCAGCGCCCAAAGAAAAAAAGCTTGTAAATCGTTCCGATAGCTACCAAAGACCACAGGCTAATGAGGTAGTATTCCCGGAAGGGAGTATCCAGATACAATTGGGCAAAGGGCGTATGCGTACCTGCAATCAGGAAGTAAATACAGATGTGATCCAGTTTCCGCAGTCTGAACTTCAACTTCGGCCGCTGCACCCCATGGTACAAAGTAGAACTACTGTATAAAATGATGGCACTGAATCCAAAAATCCAATACCCCGTTTCGGGATTTCCAACCGATATCGCTTTCTGGATCAGAAAGGGAAGTCCAAGGATACTGAGCAGGATTCCCAGACCATGTGTGTAAAAATTGGCGGCCTCCTCAGAATCTGTATCTCCCGGAAGTAAAAAATAGTTGTACTTCATGTGCTATTAATGGCAAAATTGTATGCCTTAGTATATAAACCCAACAACTCGGCCCGAAATTCCGGAAAACTGCCCTATCCTTTACTATATTAGCATTCCTTTTTTTGCTAACCAATTCATCCGAAATGAAACCTTACGCGTTTTTAGTGGCAGGCCTCCTAGTTTCAATGCTGGCCATTCCCTTGCACGGACAAGATCAACCAGAAGAAGATATGCCGATAGCGACAGATTTCAACTATACCAAACCGACTTATGATTACGAGTCGGTACCAGGCGACCCCCTGGGGGTAAAGATCTATACCATGGAAAATGGTATGAAGATCTACATGAGTGTAAATAAACAGGAACCACGCATCCAAACGAATATTGCTGTTCGCGCGGGTTCCAAGCACGATCCGGCCGAGACAACCGGCCTGGCACACTACCTGGAGCACATGCTCTTTAAAGGTACCAGCCGGGTAGGTGCGCTAAACTGGGAAAAAGAAGAACCCCTTCTCCAGGAAATTTCCGACCTCTATGAGCAACACCGCTTTGAAGATGATCCGGAAAAACGGAAAGAAATTTACGCCAAAATTGATAGCGTTTCCAACCTGGCAGCTACCTATGTGGCAGCTAATGAATACGATAAAATGGTGAGCGCCATGGGGGCAAAAGGCACCAACGCCTATACCTGGATGGAGCAAACTGTTTACATCAACGATATTCCCTCAAACGAACTGGAGCGCTGGTTCCAGCTGGAAAGTGAGCGCTTTAGCGAATGTGTCCTCCGTCTCTTCCACACCGAGCTGGAAGCCGTTTACGAAGAGTTCAACATCGGGCAGGACAGCGACTTCCGCAAAGTGTACAAAACGGTAAATGAAGTTCTTTTCCCTTCGCACCCATACGGTACGCAAACCACTATCGGGGAAGGCGAACACCTCAAGAACCCTTCGCACGTTAAGATCCATGAGTATTTTGACACCTACTACGTGCCAAACAACATGGCGCTCGTTTTTGCCGGCGACTTTGATCCGGATCGGCTGGTTGGTATGGCCGAACGCTACTTTGGTGGTTACAAAACCAAAGATGTGCCCGCTTTCACCTTTGAAGAACAACCCGAATTGGATCGCGTCATTCGCCGCGATGTCTTCGGACAGGAAGCCGCCTACGTAGAGATTGACTGGCGCTTTGACGGAGCCGGCTCTGAGGAAGCCGACTATATCTCGCTTATTCGCGGATTGCTTTACAATGGCCAGGCTGGCCTTATGGATCTCAACCTGCTCCAAAAGCAAAAACTGCTGGAAGCACGCTCCGGCCTGATTATTTATGAAGATTACTCCACTTTCAATCTTTCCGGCAAACCTCGGGAAGGTCAGGAATTGGCTGATGTAGAAGCACTACTCCTGGCAGAGCTGGATAAGATTCGGGAAGGTGATTTTGATGATTGGATGCTGGAAGCGGTGATCAACGACTTCAAACTGTCCGAAATTCGCCGCAACGAGTCAAATTCGGCAAGAGCCGGAGTAATGACCAATGCATTCATTAAAGGCATGGATTGGGAAGATTACGTAAACCGCTACGAGCGCATGCGTAATATCACCAAAGAGCAAATTGTGGCATTTGCCCAAAAACACTTCCGCAACAACTACCTGGTAGTTTACAAACGCACGGGAGAAGATCCAAATGTTTTAAAAGTAGACAAGCCTTCTATTACGCCTGTCTCTGTAAACCGGGAAGAATCTTCCGCTTTCGCGAAACGCATCCTCAATATGGATAGCGAAGAACTCGAACCAGAATTTATCGATTTTGATACCCGGATCGAGAAAGTGGAACTTAGCAGCGGATTGCCGCTGGATTACATCCACAATGAAAGCAATGAAACATTCCGCCTTAATTATGTCTTTGACATGGGCCGGAATCACGACAAACTGATGGCCCTGGCAATCAGCTACCTCCCTTACCTGGGTACCGATGAATACAGCCCGGAAGATCTCAAAAAAGAATTCTTCCGCCTGGGACTCAACTTCAACGTCAATACCAGCGACCGGAGAGTGTATGTTACACTAAGTGGCCTTGATGATTCCTTCGAAGAAGGCGTTCGTCTCTTCGAGCATATCCTCGCTAATGTAAAAGGCGACCAGGATGCCCTGGAAAATGTGATTGACGATATCATGGTTACCCGGGCAAACAACCTGAAAGACAAGCGGATCATCCTCCGAAATGCGATGTCCAGTTATGCACGCTACGGTAAAGAAAGTCCCTTCACCAACATTCTGGGAGAAGAAGAACTTCGCTCCATTACACCTGCCAACCTCACGAAAATTATTCGCGAACTGACAGGCTACGAGCACCGCGTATTCTATTACGGTTCTAAGGAAAAACAGGACGTGGCTACCGTGCTCAGCAAGCACCACCAAGTTCCGGAAACACGCAAACCGGTAAAAACAGAAACGGAGTTTGCCTACCAGGACCAGAAAGAAACCAAAGTGTACATCGTTGACTTCCCAATGGTGCAGGCAGAGATTATGATGGTTTCCAAATCAGCTGAAAACTTCAGCCTTGAAAATTACATCCTGTCAGAGCTTTACAATACGTATTTCGGTTACGGATTGTCATCCATTGTATTCCAGGAAATCCGGGAATCCCGGGCATTGGCTTATTCTGCCTATGCCTACTATGGCTCTCCTTCTCGTGCCGATGATCCGCATTACTTCCAGGCTTATGTTGGCACACAAGCCGACAAAATGCCGGAAGCGATCAAAGCCATGCAGGAAATCATAAATGATATGCCGATCTCCGAAGAGCAAATTGAATCTGCCCGACAGTCGATCATTAAAAAGATCGAAACGGATCGCATTACCGGCAGCTCCATTTACTGGAACTACCTAAATACCCTGGAACGTGGCTACGACTACGATCTCCGTAAGGCAGTATATGGCCGCATGCAGAATGCAGATAAAGACGAACTCATGCGCTTCCACCAAAACAACATCAAAGGCAGTGAGTATGCCATTCTCGTTTTGGGCAGCAAAGAGAGCATTGACATGGAATACCTGAAATCTTTGGGAGAAGTGACCGAACTGAAACTGGAAGATATCTTTGGATATGATATGGCTCCTTAAGCGTACCTGATTCAAAATCCTAAAACCGGCATTCATTCTTTGGGTGCCGGTTTTTTTATGGATTACTTACCATCTTATAGGCTATTATCTCGGCTGGATAAAGCACGTAAAGACTCCCCGTTTGATACCATACTTTTAAAGCCTTTATTTCCGGCTGGGACGCCGAATGTTTTGGCAGCTCCAAATCCCAGCTTTTTCTACTGAAGGGATCCAGCAGTTTGCAATGGTTACCCAAACAACCAAAATAAAGCTCCTTCCCTATTTGCAGGCTTCGCCCGGCATCCCAGGGAATTTTCTCCAGGTATTTACCAAAAATGTCAAACACGAGAATCCCCGCCTCTGCACAGTGTACATACACCCGTTGATCCTGTTCTCGGATTCTAATGGGATCTATCTGGCTCCCCACCAGCGGAGGTATGATTTGACTTTCCACCAGAATCTCCCCTTGAAAATTCACCTTTTTGACAGTCCCTTGCATGGGATCGTACAACCAAATGTTTTGATCAGAGGAATAACCGACTGCCTCAATACCAAAATATCCGATGGAGGGTAAATTCAACCGGCCGGACTCAGTAAGTGTCCTGTCAAGTATAACCAGCTCCTGAAACTCCGGATAAAACAAAAGGATATCCAGTGGGTCCGACAAATCTACAAGCCCGAGGCTGCCCAGTCGCTGATCCCGAAATTCCTGCCGAACCCGGCTTTTAGAATCCAGGCGACTCAGGCTGTTGCCTTTATCCAGAATATAGATTTGACCAAAGGCATCCACATACATGTTTACCGCTTGTACAGGCCACTTCTTTTCGATTAGGAAGGTGTCAACTAGTTGAGCAGAAACAAAGGAAGGGAAAAAGAAAAAGAGGAGAATACCAGTGCTAGTCATTAACCGGATAAACCCGGCCAGACTCGTTTTCAAAAAATTTAATCTGTAAATCGGCACCATCAAATACGGCATATGAATTATGGGTAAGCCATTCCCCCAGATTGATGTAACGACTTTTCCCGTTTTTTAGCGTATAATCGATCGGCAAATGTCTGTGACCGAATACAAAGTAATCAATTGCCTGTTTATCTATTTCTTCATTGGCATACTGAATCAGCCATTCGCGTTCAGGTCCCAAAAACACCTGATCACTCATACCCGAACCACGACTTTGCTTTGACCAAAAGCGGGCAATACGCCAGGCCAGATCGGGATGAATGAGGTGCCCATAGAGCCATTGGCAGACTCTGTTGTTGAATATTCGCTTGATGAATTTATAGCCGTGATCACCGGGCCCCAGTCCGTCGCCATGACCAATCAGAAAGGTTTTGCCGGATATTTCCCGAACGACAGGGTTCCGATAAATGGGGATATCCAGTTCCTCTTCCAGATATTTGAACATCCACATATCGTGATTGCCTGTAAAAAAGTAAATAGGGATATCCCTGGATCGCAATTCAGCCAGTTTACCCAATAGGCGTACATATCCCTTTGGTACCACAGACTGATACTCAAACCAATAGTCGAACACATCACCGACAAGGTAAATCGCCTCGGCATCAGTAGCAATACTATCCAGCCAGCGAACGATCTGTTCTTCCCGTTCCCGGCTGCTCAACCGGGCATCCACGCCCAAATGAAAATCACTGGCGAAATAGGTCTTTCCCCTCATTGAAAATTACTTCCCTAGACTTTTTCCATGACAGTGCCGCAGGAATTGCATGTACGCAATTCTTCCGAATCCATGAAGTTTTTCATCACGACCGGCAACTGGTTAACGATATCTTTCATCTCAAAGGTGTCTTCGTGCAATTTGTTGTTGCAATTTTCGCAAAACCACATCAACTTGTCTTCTTCACCGGGATTTCTGTAACGCTCTACCACCAGACCAACTGTATTAGCCGGACGCTGTGGAGAGTGCGGAATCCGGGGAGGCAACAAAAACATATCCCCTTCCCTGATCTGAATATCTTCCGGAGTACCGTCTTCATTGATAATCTTGAGGGTGATATCTCCTTCTATCTGATAAAACAACTCCTCCCCGTCCTCAAAGTGATAGTCTTTACGGCCATTCGGTCCGCCAACTATCATAACGATGTAATCCTCGTTTTCGAAATACACCTGTTTATTCCCAACAGGCGGCTTCAACAAATGACGATTATCGTCGATCCACTTTTGTAAATTAAAAGGTTTGGCAATACCCATAAGATTGGAGATTTTTATCGCGTTTTATATTCGCTTTCGCGAAAGCGGAAATATCTAAATTTCCTCAAAAAAACGCCTGGTTTACATTGACTAAGGCTTCGTATTAAAGCCGTATCGCTAAAAATATCTTAAGTTAGCGAGATAAAAAAGTGAAGTACCTATGAATATGGACTTGACGGGCATGAACGCCCTCGTTTGCGGCAGTAGCCGCGGTATTGGAAAAGCAGCAGCCACCGAACTGGCAATGCTTGGCGCGAATGTAACTTTGGTAGCAAGAAATGTCTCCGGACTCCTCGAAGCCCGATCAGATCTGGATCGCTCAAAAGGACAGAAACACGATTACCTGCAAGCCGACTTTTCAAATCCCGATGACCTCAGACGAAAGGTTCGGGGATTAACAGCTACCAAGGTCATCCATATTCTGATCAATAACACGGGCGGACCACCGGCAGGCCCTGTCCATTCGGCGAAGACCGAAGAATTTGTCGCCGCATTCAACAACCATCTTATCTGCAATCACCTCCTGGTTATAGCCGTTATGGATGGCATGAAAAAGAGTGGTTATGGCCGTATTATAAATGTTATATCCACTTCTGTAAAACAACCTCTTGACGGTTTAGGTGTTTCTAATACCGTGCGCGGAGCTGTTGCCAACTGGTCAAAAACCATGGCCAACGAACTCGGCGCTTTTGGAATCACAGTCAATAATGTTTTACCCGGAGCTACCGGTACCGACCGGCTCCAGGAGATCATCGAAAATAAAGCAAAAAAATCCGGCCAGACCGAAGAACAGGTTGTCAACAAAATGACTTCTGCTATTCCGCTGGGACGATTTGCCAAACCCGAAGAAGTCGGAGCAGCAATCGCCTTCCTGGCATCGCCGGCAGCCGCTTATGTTTCCGGGATCAACCTGCCTGTTGATGGCGGAAGAACCAAATCGTTATAATGGATCTAAATTTTAAAACTTTCGGACAGGGTGATCCAATGGTCATCCTGCACGGATTGTTTGGAACACTCGATAATTGGCAAACCCTTGGAAAAGCCTGGGCAGATCACTTCAGTATTTACCTCGTTGACCAACGCAATCACGGAAGATCTCCCCAATTACCAGAACTAAATTACTCCCTGATGGCTTCCGACCTCCGGGAGTTTATGGAGAATAACTGGATACACCATTCGCATATTTTAGGCCATTCAATGGGCGGTAAAACAGCCATGCAGTTTGCAACCAGCAACCCGGACATGGTAGATAAACTCATCATCGTCGATATCGCTCCCCGAAAATACGAGGGAGGCCATCAAACCATATTTGAAGCCCTGCTCGATCTGGATCCGGCGAGCATTAATAATCGGGATGAAGCTGACGAAGCACTCCAAAAACGCATTCCTGAAAAAGGGATCCGACAGTTCTTACTCAAGAATCTGACAAGAAGTAAGGACGGGGGCTATAATTGGAAAATGAATTTACCCGTTATCCACCAACATTATCCCGATATACTCGATAACATTCATTTTGAGCAGCCATTTGAAGGAGAAACGCTCTTTATTCGCGGAAGCAAATCCAATTACATCGAGGACAAAGACCTCGACAATATTCGAACATTCTTCCCTAATGCCCGCCTGGAAACCGTAGAAAATGCCGGGCACTGGGTGCATGCCGAAAAGCCAAAAGAGCTAAAAACACTGGTGGAAAGCTTTTTGTCAAGCTAGACACCATTCACCCTGTTTTGGTGCCAGGAAATACTATTATCTTTGGAATCTGGTTTTATACACCGATGCCCTCTTTTATTCGAGCAAAAATTTATTTGCCATGATCATCCGAAATTTGAAAAACTGGAGAATCCCGGCCCTTGGAGCCCTGGCTTTCCTCACTATATCTACGACGGTTCGCACCGACAATAACGACTACTTCGAGATCAGTAAGAACATTGAGATCTTCACTAATATGTACAAGGAGATCAATACGTATTACGTGGATCAACTCGACCCTTCTACCCTGATGCGTACAGGTATTGATGCTATGCTGGAGTCGCTCGATCCCTATACCAACTACATCTCTGAGTCTGAAATCGAAGCCTTTCGGTACATCACCGAAGGACGCTACAATGGCATTGGTGCCAAACTGGAAACCATCAACGAGTTTCCCACACTTATGGAACCGCATCGCGATTCGCCGGCAGATAAAGCCGGATTGAAAGCCGGGGATCAAATCGTAGAAGTAGATGGCAAATCTGCCCGCAACAAAACCGCTGATGAATTGAATGAAATTCTCAAAGGATATCCGGGTACCACCATCGATCTGACCGTAAAGCGTCCCGGGGAGAAAAAAGAACTCAAGATTACCCTGACCCGGGATCAGGTTAGCATTCCAAGTGTACCCTACTACGGTATGGTAGACAATGAAGTGGGGTATATAGCACTGACGGCTTTCTATCGCAATTCCGGCAAGGAAGTCGCCGATGCTTTCCGAGCATTGAAAGCCCGGAATCCGGAGATGAAAGGCGTTATTTTTGACCTGCGCGGCAATCCGGGCGGTTTGCTGAATGAAGCCGTAAACATCTCTAATATTTTCATTCCGAAAGGGGAGGTTGTTGTTACCACCAAAGGAAAAGTCAAAGACTGGGATCGCAGCTTCAAAACCCTCAACCAACCCCTGGATACAGAAATTCCGTTGGTTGTACTCATCAATGATCGCTCTGCTTCGGCTTCAGAAATTGTTTCCGGCGTAATGCAGGACTTAGACCGTGGTGTGCTGATGGGACAGCGTTCCTATGGAAAGGGGCTCGTACAAAATACCCGCGATGTGGGCTACAATTCCAGAGTAAAACTGACAACCGCCAAATACTATATTCCAAGTGGCCGCTGCATTCAAAGCATCCGCTACGTGGATGGGGAGCCCATGGATATTCCAGATAATGAAAGAGCTACTTTCCAGACCCGCAATGGCCGCCAGGTCCTCGACGGAGGAGGAGTTCATCCGGACAAGCAAATTGCAGTAGAAACTGATCGCGAGATCATCCAGGCCTTGATCGATCAGCATATGATTTTCCATTTTGCAACTCAATACACGCTGGAGCACGATTCGATTCAGGACATCGCCCAGTTTCATTTTGCCAATTGGAACGGATTCCTGGGTTTCCTCGAAGACCAAAACTTTTCCTTTGAAACGGAAAGTGAGAAACACCTGGCCGAACTCAGAAAGAGCGCCGAAGAGGAAGACTATCAATTACAAGCTCAAATCAGCGCACTTGCAAATGCTATTGATCAGGCCAAAAAAACAGAATTGGAAGACAGTCGCGATGTCATCATCAACCTGATTGAAAAAGAAATTGCTTCCCGTTATGCTTATCAAAAAGGCCGCCTGCAAATAGGCATTCGCAATGACGAGGAAGTAGCCGAGGCCGTTAAATTGATCGGCAATCAGGAAGCTTATAACAAGCTGCTTACCCAAACCAATTAAAAGGAATGATCAAACGTCTCGAACATCTCGGGATCGCAGTTAAAGACCTGAAAGAAGCCAACGCCCTGTATACTAAATTACTGGGCGTTGGTCCTTATAAGGAAGAAGCTGTCGAATCCGAACACGTCACAACCTCCTTTTTTCAAACAGGAGATTCTAAGATCGAATTGCTGGAAGCAACCGATCCTGCCAGTGCTATCGCCCGCTTTATTGAGAAAAAAGGCGAAGGCATCCACCACGTAGCTTTCGAAACAGACAACATCCTGGAAGAGATGAAGCGGCTCGAAGAAGCGGGCTTTCGACTCCTAAACGAACAGCCTAAAAAAGGGGCGGATAACAAACTGGTATGCTTCATTCACCCCAAATCTGCCAATGGGGTGCTGGTCGAACTCTGTCAAAGCATCTTAGAGGAAGAATAAATGGAGTGGTGGCATTATGCGATTGCGATTGTAGGCGGGTTTATTGCCGGATGCATTAACACCCTTGCGGGAAATGGATCTGCCATCACCCTGACTATCCTGACAGAAATATTGGGTCTCCCCGGCAATCTCGCTAATGGTACCAACCGGATAGGGGTCTTTGCTCAAACAAGCATTGGTGCCTGGTCCTTTGCCCGAAATGGCAAACTTCCTTTTAAAAGAACCCGCTATTATATCCTTCTTACAGTCATAGGAGCTGTTTTTGGGGTCCTGATAGCCACACAGATCAGCAACGAACAGTTCCGCAAGATCTTTAGCTACCTAATGGTGGTGATGCTATTCGTCATCCTCATTCGCCCAAAACGCTGGCTGATCGAAACCGAGCTGGATAAGAAAATGCCCCTTCTGCTCAGCACGCCCCTGTTTCTGGCAATAGGCTTCTATGGTGGCTTCATTCAAATGGGGATGGGCATCTTTTTCCTGGCAGCAATGGTTCTAATCGCCCGATTCAGCCTCACCGAATCCAATGCCGTTAAGCTGCTGGTGGTTGGCATCTATACCTTTATCGTCATCTTAATCTTTGCCTGGCATGGCATGCTGGATTGGAAAATCGGCCTGATCATGGCCATCGGACAATTTGCCGGAGGCTGGCTCACTGCCGAAGTGGCATCCAGGCATCCCGGGGCCAACATCTGGGCCCACAGGTTGCTGGTGCTTATGGTCAGTCTTGCTCTATTAAAACTGTTCTTTTTTCCGGCTTAATACGCTTTCGCGAATATCACCCGCTCTTTGGAAGGCTCCCCGGTAAGAATACATTTACCGGCCTCTTTTTCATTGTTGTTGGGGATACAGCGAATCGAAGCCTTGGTAAGCTCTTTGATCTTTTTCTCGGTCTCCGTAGTACCATCCCAGTGAGCCTCAATAAAGCCTCCCTTTTCTTCCAGTACTTCCTTAAACGTATCAAAATCGTCTACGCGGGTCGTGCGTTCTTTGCGGAAATCAAGTGCCCGCTGGAATAGATTTTTCTGAATGTCGCCCAGCAGTTTTTCTACATAGTCCACGACGCCATCCATCAAAACAGATGTCTTTTCCTTCGTATCGCGGCGAGCTACCTCGATCACTCCTTTTTCCAGGTCGCGCATACCGATACCCAAACGAACAGGTACTCCCTGTAGCTCGTGCTCGGCAAATTTAAAGCCCGGACGGTTTTTGGTATCGTCGTCATATTTGACCGTAATACCACGCGCTCGCAGTTCGCGCATCACTTTCTCAACGACCTCTCCAATCTCTGGTTTAGGCTTAGGGATTGGAACAATGACTACCTGAGTAGGAGCCAATTTTGGAGGCAACACCAGACCGTCATCATCGGAGTGGGTCATAATCAATCCCCCAATTAGTCGGGTGGATACCCCCCAGGAAGTTGCCCATACAAGTTCTTCCTTATTATTTTCGTTGAGGAATTTCACATCAAAAGCTTTCGCGAAATTCTGTCCGAGGAAGTGAGACGTACCAGCCTGCAATGCTTTCCCATCCTGCATCAAAGCCTCAATGGTATAAGTGTCTTCAGCGCCGGCAAAACGCTCATTAGCCGTCTTGACTCCTTGAATAACAGGCATAGCCATATATTCTTCGGCAAAGGTCGCATAAACCTGTTGCATCCGCAGGGTCTCCTCTATGGCTTCCTGGCGGGTGGCGTGCGCGGTATGCCCTTCCTGCCAGAGGAACTCCGCGGTACGCAGAAACAAACGGGTACGCATTTCCCAACGAACCACATTGGCCCATTGGTTGATCAATAAAGGTAAATCCCGATAGGATTTGATCCAATCCTTATACGTATTCCAAATGATGGTCTCTGAAGTAGGTCTTACAATCAGTTCTTCCTCCAGTTTGGCAGACGGATCTACCACGACTCCGTTGCCGTCGGGATCGTTCATCAGCCGGTGGTGTGTGATCACAGCACACTCTTTGGCAAAGCCTTCCACATGTTGCGCCTCGCGACTCAGAAAGCTTTTTGGGATAAAAAGCGGGAAATAGGCATTTACGTGCCCGGTTTCCTTAAACATGCGGTCCAGTTGGTCGCGCATGTTTTCCCAAATCGCAAAGCCATGAGGCTTAATTACCATACAACCGCGCACAGCAGAATTATCTGCCATACCCGCTTTTTTTACAATGTCGATATACCACTGAGAGTAATCGACCGAACGCTCTGTGATCGCCTTCGCCATGTCTATTTCTTGAATGTTTTTGACGCTGCCTCGATTCGAACTGACAGCTTATCAGATACCGGTCAAACCCAAATGAACGTTAACCGGCAAATATTTGTTTTAACCAGTAGAAAGGTTTGATAGTTCCAAACCCCGATTTTCTGTGCTAAACTTTTAAAACTTTTGGGGGTCAAAAGCCTGTAAAAAGGGCAAAAAAGCCCGAAAAACAAGCATTTAACACTTTGTAAAATGTACTTTAATTCGGCCTTAACAGTAAAATCGGCTCAAAAGTAATAAATTCGTTACTGCAACTTGTAAGAGAGTCGCGGTAATTACTACAAAAAGATCGCAATATGAAAAATAAAGGTTTCCTCCCCGTCTTTGCGGCAATTTTCTTTGCCGCCTGGGCTGTGTCACCGGCACTCGCTCAGTATGACGACTTATACTATGATCCGGCTACGGATGATACGTATGAGTACAGCAATGACTACTACGAGGATGATGCAGGCAATGATTATGCCTACGAAGACACAAATGATGATTACTATTATGACGATGCGGATTATGGCTATGACAACTATGGTCATGAGTATCAGTACTCTTCCCGGATTCGACGTTTCCACCGTCCTTATGTAGGATTTGGATACTTTGATCCTTGTTATGTAGATACCTACTTCTACGATCCATTCTGGTCGCCAGGAGTTACAGTGCTTATCTACGATGATTACTGGTCTTACCGAAACTACCGTCGTTGGAACCGTTTCAATCGATGGAATTCCTGGAACAGCTGGGGATACAACCCATGGAGCCCATGGGGATATAACCGCTATAATCGTTGGAATTCCTGGAACAGCTGGGGGTATTATAACGATCCCTGGTACGGACCAAACTATTACAACAATTACTACTGTCCGCCTTCATGGGGTAATGGGTATACCTATACCAACGTAACCAACATTAATAATAATTACTATGGTGCGCGCAGAAACGGCTCCAGTAAAGAAGCCCGCGAAACAGTTCGTCCGGGACTTTCAACCTCTGGAGTTCGCGATCAGCAGCAAGCAGGTACAGACGGACGTCCGGTACGGCCTAATACCCAAACGGAACGGGAAACAGCTGCACCTCCGGTACGTAGCGAAAGACCTTCCGTTCAGGCGGATCGCAACACCACGCGTGCAGCCGTAAATACACGTCCGACACCGGATCGCACAGAACGCCCGGCTACTCGCCCGGTACCTGATCGCACCGAACGTCCGGCTACACGTCCTTCGACTCGTACAGATCAAAACGACCGTCCTTCAACACGGCCAAGTACAAGACCTGACCGGAATACCAATCCGAGTACGCGTCCAAGTACACGTCCTGACCGGGATACACGCCCGAGTACAAGACCAAGTACGCGTCCGGATCGCAGTAATCCTCCAAGTCGAAGCACGAGACCTTCGCCTTCAACGAGCCCGAATCGTGGAAATGCTCCTAGCAGAAGTACACGACCATCAACCCGTCCGAACACCCGTTCGAATGGTGGTGGTGGAGGCAGTGTCCGTTCCAGCCGCTCTTCCAGCAGCCGCTCCAGCGGAGCACGCAGCAGTAGCGGAAGCAGTCGCTCAAGCGGTGCACGCAGCAGCAGTGGAAGCAGCAGAAGCTCCGGAGCTCGTAGTTCATCTTCCAATAGCCGCAGTCGGTCTTCTTCTGGAAACCGGAGTCGACGAGGCAACGAAGATTAATAGCGATCCTTGTGTAGAATCAGTGAAGTGATTGTGGCTTATCTGGTTCAGCCCGATTTCCAACCTGGATCGAGGCTTGTAAGTAAGATAAAAATCACTTCTAAAAGTGGGTGGACGATAAGCAATCTTTCCACCCACTTTTTTATTGTCTGAAATAAAAAATAAACACATGAAAACAATATATAACGTCATTGCTTTCCTGTTCTTTAGCAGCGGCCTCCTGGCGCAGCTCCCTTCCGACGCCTTGCGCTTTTCAACTTTTGAAATCGGAGGTACTGCTCGAACAATGGGTATAAATGGTGCCATCAATTCTCTGGGTGCTGATTTTTCTGTTTTGAGTACTAACCCGGCCGGATTGGCTGCCTTCCGCCGTTCTGAGTTTACTTTCTCACCGGGCGTAAGTGCCAACTTAACCGAATCAACCCTCAAGGGCTCAGCTGATAATTTAACTTTCGCGGAAAGCGATACAAAATTCCATTTCTCCAACATTGGAGTGGTCTTTGCCAACCGCCCATCCGGTGGGTCAAACTGGAAAACAGCCAACTTCGGACTTGGATTGAATCGAATCGCAGACTTCTATACCAACAACTTTTACGCCGGGCAGTCTGTAGGGTCTATTACAGATCGATGGATTGAATTAGCAGACGGATTCACCCCGGGCGAACTGGATGATTTTGAAGCAGGGCCGGCCTATGATGCCGGTGCCATCTACAATCCATTTGCAGATGAAACCCTATATGCCAACGATTTCGCTTCTGATGAAATAGTGGATAAAGCACAGATTGTACGTACCGATGGAGCCATCAACGAGATTTTGTTTGCATTTGCCGGGAGCTATGAAGATAAACTGATGGTCGGTGCCTCCCTTGGGCTGCCAATCGTTAGTTACGAAGAGACCAAGGAGTATGTTGAATCCGACGAGGATGACACCAACGACAGTTTTAAGGAACTTATTTACAATGAATACCTCAAAACCAGTGGTACCGGTATCAATCTGAAAATGGGTTTCATTTACCGTCCGATTCAGGCCTTTAGAGTTGGTGCCTCCGTACACACCCCTACTTCTTACAGCCTGGAAGATCAGTTTGACAGCAACATCACCTATGACTTTGAGCAAGGGCCTTTTGAATCCGAATCTCCCAGCGGCCTCTTTGAATACCGCCTGAAGACCCCCTGGCGGGTAAATGGAGGTGCTTCCTTTATGTTTGGGAAACTGGGTTTCCTGTCTGCTGAAGTAGAATGGGTGGATTATTCCTCCGCTGCCTTCAATTTCAACAGCAACTTAACCAACCTGGAAGACAAGGAATACGAGCAATTGATCAATCAGCAAATTGAGGACAATTACACCTCTGCGCTGAATGTACGCCTGGGAGGAGAACTGGCCATTAACATCCTGCGTCTGCGCCTCGGTTACGGGCTTTTGGGATCCCCTTATGCCAATGATTCATTCTCCAACGGCCGCTCTTTGAGTGGTGGCATCGGTATCCGTGAAAGAAACTTTTTTATGGATCTGGCTTACCACAATACGCAGTACGGAGAAACCTATGTACCGTATATCGTTGCTGGTGACAATAAACAATCTGTTACCACAGACTACGTACGCCAAAAATTTGTCCTGACCTTCGGGTTTAAGTTCTAAAATCAATCAGTTCAAGGACCAATAAAAAAGGGGTAATCGGAGATGATCCGATTACCCTTTTTCACGTTTGAAACGCATTAAACGAGTAAAACGCTTAAAACGGAATCTATTCAACCACCATGATCTCCCGCAATACCTGAACGCCCGTTTCGGAAACCGCCTGCACCCAGTACATCCCGGGATTCCATCCATTCAGCGAAAGCGAAGAAACACCTGCTCCCGCTTTTTTCACTCGAATTACCCGTCCGGAAGCATCAAATACCTGAATCAGTGCCGGTGCTTCCAGTTCCACAAAAACTTCTTCCTGGACCGGATTTGGATACAATATAGCCATAGCGGGTTTTGCCTTTCGGCGAATGGAGATCAAGTCTGAATAAGCCGCTGTACCATCCAGGTCTATTTGCTTCAGTCGATAATAGGACTGATCAAAATGCGGATTGGTATCCGTAAACTGGTAATTGATCCGCTGCTGAGATTCCCCGGCAGCTTCCAATTTACCAATGGTTTCCCAGTCTTCTGAGTCCCGGCTGCGTTGTACCTCAAAGTAAGCGCTATTGTATTCCTGGGCTGTTGCCCAATACAAATCAACAGCATTTGACTTATCCTCTCCCTCAAAATAAATGAGTTCAACCGGCACGGGGACAATGCCGCTGTGGAATGGTCCGCTGGTAGTCAGGGCACAAAAATCCACCCCAAACCCTGGATTGCCCGTAGTGATGTTTCCGGGTACGGTTACATCTGAAAAGAAAGCAGTGGCACTGACCACAAACGCAAATGCCTCCATATCTTCCGGCATAAAGGGAGTAGCGCTATAATCAATAGCCATCTCAAATCCATTATTACCGCCTCCGTTTTGGAACGCAAAATCTATGGCTAAACCGGTATTTGGTTCGATAACACTTTGAGGGGTTCCGGCTTGCCCACAGTCGCCCAAATAAGCAGAAACCGGAAGTCCTCCGATTGTAGAGGTGAAATCCAAGTAGCAATTGGTAGCACTTACTCCGGGGTTAAGGGCAAAAAGCAGATCGACCTCAAAATCAGCAAAAAATGGATTGGCTCCTCCATTGGCAGACATATAATGTCCCGGGGTATTGCCGAAAAGGTCCAATGCCCATCCAAGCGGATTGCAAGCCGGTATCCCGATGGGAGCATTGCCTGTTGTGAGGTTTAGCATTAAACCAATACCGTCGTTGCTGGCATTGTTTAGTCGACCTAAAACACCAACATATAGAATTTTATTGGTGGCGTCAGAATGATACACGATCTCTGTGACATCAATATCCGGACCGAAGCCCATATTGGCATTTTGTTTTACCGCTACCTGCGAATATTCCGGATCTGAAAGATCGCCGTTTACTGTAGGTTGGGCAATCAGGGATACGCCAATCTTCAGATTCTTCAAAAGGACTGGCTGTTCTCTTATACTGGGTGTATTATTCTGAATGTAGTTGACTGGTCTCGAAAAGGGTATCAATTGATGTATCTCTCTCAATTTACGAAAAATAGCCATGTTCGGCTAATGATAGCGCTAAATGGTCTGGATTTAATATGGATTCACTAACACAATTAACCCTTGGAGCCGCCTGTGGTGAGGCCGTGCTCGGTAAAAAAATCGGCAACCGGGCCATGTTCTGGGGGGCTATAGGTGGGACCATTCCGGACCTGGATGTCTTTGCCAATTTTGTGGCCGATGATATTACGGCTCTGGCTTTTCACCGAGGTATTACCCACTCGCTCTTTTTTGCCTTTTTAGCCCCTCTCCTCTTTGGATGGCTGGTTCATCGGCTCTATTCCAGCGGCTTGTATCGAAAAAAAGGCTGGAAAGTGGGAAACACGCTCTTCTGGCTACTAATACTTGTCGGGTTAATCAATGCCATTGGAGCTTCTGGCGGAGGTGGTTTCAACGCCACCACATTTATCTGGAGCATGGGCATTTCCGTAATCCTGGGGATCCTGTTTTGGCGTTTCTTCTGGAGAAAAGAATCAAGAGAGGTACACACCACCCGCGCTAACTGGACCAGCTTATTCTTTTGGTCCATATTCACGCATCCCCTGCTGGATTCCTGTACGACCTATGGGACCCAATTATTTCAGCCATTCTGGGATTACCGGGTTGCCTTCAATAATATCTCCGTTGCGGATCCGATTTATACCCTTCCATTTTTAGTTCTTCTGCTAATTGTGCTTTTCCTGCGTCGCCAGAATCGTTGGAGAAGGCTGCTTAACTGGACGGCTATCGGGCTTAGTTCTGCCTATCTACTTTTGACATTCTATAATAAAGTCCGGGTTGACCACATTTTTGAAAATTCGCTTGCCGCGAATGGAATTACTTATGAACGATACATGACGAGTCCGACCATCCTTAATAACATTCTATGGAACGGACTGGCCGAGGGAGACAGCAGTTACTACTATGCCATGTACTCCTTTTACGATGATCAAAAAGCTTTTTTAGACATACAGGAGGTGCCTAAAAGGCACCATTATCTGGAGGGACATCAGGAAGATCGGGATATCAGCATACTCACCTGGTTTTCGAATGATTACTACACCTTGTTCCGGGATAGTACAACAGGAAACCTGATGTATTACGACCTCCGTTTCGGCACCATGAATGGCTCCATGGAAAATCAATCCGACTTTGTATTTGGCTTTGAGATACTGACAGAAGATGAAATATGGGAAGCCCGGGAAAGTGAAAATGGCCCGCCTGTCGATGATTTTGGTGCCTTCTGGAAAAGATACTGGGATCGGGTATTTTCAAGAGAAGATGAAGACTAATTCGTCTTGACGTTTAGCTTTTCCAGCTCTTTCTGAAGTACCTGATACAAGGCTTTGCTACAAGGGGTGAGTGGCAAGCGAACGCCGCGTTGGCAAATACCCAAAAGCTCCATGAGGGCCTTAACTCCGGCCGGATTCCCTTCTTCGTAAAGTGGTGGATTGAGGTCGTGTAGCAGGTACGCCAGTTGACGAGCCCGCTTCCAGTCATTGTTCAGTCCGGCTTTAATCATACCTGAAAAGAGATCCGGCAGTGCGTTGGAAATAACTGAAATGCCTCCATCAGCGCCGAGGCTGATTAGTGGCAGGGCTGTTGGGTCATCGCCGGATAGCACCAGAAATCCTTCGGGGCGGTCCTTGAGGATCGCTTCTCCCTGAGCCATGTCTCCGGAAGCTTCTTTCACAGCAATAAACTTGCCTTTTCCATCTCTTGCCAGGCGAAGAATCGTTTCTGCTTCCACATTAGAACAGGTGCGGCCGGGTACATTATAGATGATGACCGGCAGGGGAGAAACTTCGGCGACAGCCATATAATGCTGATAAATCCCTTCCTGTGTTGGTTTGTTGTAAGAGGGACTGGCAGACATGATGGCATCGATGCCATCAAACTTGAAGTTTTTAATCTTTTCCACCAGTGCATTCGTATCATTCCAGCCGAAGCAACCGGCTACGATGGGCTTTCGTCCGTTATTAATCTTAATGGTAAAGTCAAGCACTTCCCGAACTTCTTTGGAAGTAAGCGTTACGGCTTCTCCGGTAGTTCCCAGGGAAACCAAAAAATCGACACCGCCATCTATCACGTGATTGATGACGCGTTCCAGTGCATCAAAATCGATGGCACCATCCGCTCCGAAAGGGGTAACCAGGGCTACTCCTGTTCCTCTAAACTGCTGCTTCATGCGTAGATTGCATCTTGTTGAGGTAGACTTCTACCTGCTTGATATAGTCGCTGAGTTTTTTCCCTTTAGAAAGGTCGATCATCAGCTCATAATAATTTGCTTCCGGATCATAGGGTCCCACCCGAAAACGGGCATTCGCGGAAGCGAGTACATAAGCCAGAGGCTCAATAGATTTCATGGACAGGTTGATCAACAAATCCAGGGGGGTCCCGATAAAATTTTTGGCTTCATCTGATTTGGGGCATAGGGAAAAATCGAGATCATTGCGATTAAAGTTCTTAAACGCATGTCCCGAATTATCGACCTTATTATCCATAAAGGCCAACATACGTACTTTTTTTCCCTCCTTTTTCAGTTGAGATGCAAAGGCAAGTACCTGCTCCCGTTGTTCCAGATTTGTACCCTCGAAAATTAATCCAATGGTTTTCGCGGAATCAAAATTAACGGAGAGGTGCTTGGTTTTATTTGCCAGTTGTGCCTGCCGCATTTTGCGTGCAAACAACCAGCTCTTCAGTTTTTGAACCAGGCTCATAAAATTCAGACTTGGTCAAAGCATTCCGGCAAGAAAAGGCCAGGGCCTGTCCTATTCCGGCTTATCTTCCACTTTTTCACCAGCCCGCTCGTAGTGCCCCATTTGGGAATATTTATCGATCCGGGCTTCGATACGCTCATCGGGATCCATTTCCTGCAACTCCTGGATTGCTTTCTTAATATGCCGCTTCAGTGCTTTGGCCATATCCTCCGGAGCGGTATGTGCACCGCCGAGGGGTTCTTTGATAATATCATCGATCAGACCAAATTCGAACATGTGTTCTGCAGTCAGTTTCAAGGCTTCTGCTGCCAGCTCTTTATTGTCCCAGTTCCGCCAAAGAATAGAAGAGCAGGACTCTGGAGAGATCACAGAATACCAGGTATTTTCCAACATATAAACCCGGTCTCCCAGTCCAATTCCAATAGCTCCGCCGGAAGCTCCTTCGCCAATAACGGTACACACGATAGGTACACGCAATTGAGCCATTTCGAAGAGGTTGCGGGCAATGGCTTCTGCCTGTCCGCGTTCTTCGGCTTCTAATCCGGGGAAAGCACCGGGCGTATCGATCAGACAAACAACCGGCATATTAAAACGTTCGGCCATTTTCATCAGCCGAAGTGCTTTGCGGTAGCCTTCCGGGTTTGCCATACCGAAATTGCGGAACTGCCGCATCTTGGTATTAACCCCTTTTTGTTGTCCGATGATTACAACATTCATTCCATCCAGATTGCCAATGCCACCAACGATGGCTTTGTCATCTGCATAATACCGATCGCCATGCAATTCAATGAATTTGCGGCACATCTGGTTGATGTAGTACAAAGTATAAGGACGCTCCGGGTGGCGCGAAAGTTGTACTTTCTGCCAGCCGGTCAGATTGCTGTAAATATCTTTTCTGGTGTTGCGGATCTTCGTCTCCAGTTCCTTGATCATCGGTTCCACATCCAGCACGCCTTCTTCGCCTACCTGCTGTATCTTTTCCAGCTGGTGATAAAGGCTTTCCAGCGGTTTTTCAAAATCCAGGAATACCATATATGTCTCCTTTTTTTAGGGCTGCCAAAGTTAGTTGAATGCTTGTTTTCATTCTTCGGCTTTCCATTTTCGGGCTACAAAATTAAGAAACGGTGCGGGACAATCAGGATTTTTTAGACTTTTTCTTTTCTCCTGACTAATTCGCTTTATCACTTGAATGCAACACCAGCAATGGCAGGTCGGTTTCCAGAGCAAGTTTTCTGGTGCGATTTGGAAAAAGTAACCGTTGCCACCAGCTGCGTTCGCGGGCGACCAACACCAGCAGATCGCCGGCATTATCTTTGGCATACTCTTCCAGTCCCTCCAGTATTTCTTCGTCGCCAATCACTGTTACCAGGTGAAAATGCTGATTTTCTGTGATGGTCTCAAAAATACCATCATACATTTCCTTCAGCTCCTCGTCTGTAATGCTTCTGTCTTCTTCGACTATATGCACAAAATGCAAATCTGCCTGCAGATTCCGGGCCAGCTTAGCGATCTTTCGGACGCTGGGCTCATCGGCGTAGGGAAATTCAAGACCGTACACAATGCGGTTGATGTCTTTCATCTCCGGAGCATCTTCCGGGATAATGAGTACCGGACAATGCGCGTGAAGGCTCACATGACTGGACACCGTACCAAACAATTTATCCAGTGCTCCGTGCTCGCCGCGGGCTCCCATGATAATCAGGTCGACCTCTTTTCCCTTGCTCAACTCTACCAGAGAATCGCCGGGAAAGCCCATGAGGACATTCCCGGAAGAAGGGGGCAGGTTTTCCTTTTTCATCAGTTTGTCCATCTGTTCGCGATGGATTTTCTGTAGTTCGGTATTCGGCGAAAGCCGGTTAGGGTCAGCTGCATCAAAGTGAGGATGGTAAAAAAAGGCAACCTCTAATTCGCCATCGAGCCGTTTGCATAGGTCTTTGGCAAAGTGGAGCGCTCTGCGGGCAGCATCGGAAAAATCGACCGGAACAAGTATCCTTTTCATACTCTGTAAGGTAAGGAATTTGCAATAAAAATCCTGTACGTGAATTGGGACAATGGGGAGTAGATTTATTCGCCTTTCGGCGAATTTTTTTGGGGCCTGTCCTGACAAATCAGCTAAAAGCCTATTTCGTCAGGGGAGAGTTCCCGTTGGCAAGCCAGGGGAGTTGCTCGCCTGCTCCTATGCTCACCCCTGGGTGAGCAGAAATAGTAGTCATAATCTCAAGAGTATAAAGTCTCTCTCCCCGCGAGGCTCCGGAGGAGACGAGCAACTCCCCTTTTCTGCCGCAGGCAGAGAACTCCCCCGACGACTTTCGCCGGAGGCGAAAAGGAGCACTCCCCCATTTACAGGCAGAAAAAACACTTACTTCAACAGGTCAAGCAAATATTCTCCATATCCGCTTTTGATGTATTTCTGTCCCAATTTGTGGAGCTGTGCATCGTCGATAAAGCCCATTTGCCAGGCGATCTCTTCAATACATCCGATTTTGAGTCCCTGCCGCTCTTCAATTACCTGAATAAACTGACCGGCGGCGATAAGCGAATCGTGCGTTCCGGTATCCAGCCAGGCGGTACCCCGGCTCAGCACAGAAACTTTGAGCCTTCCTTCTTTCAGGTAATGTTTATTGACATCAGTGATCTCGTATTCTCCCCGGGCACTGGGTTTGAGATTGCGGGCAACTTCAACCACATCGTTTCCGTAGAAATACAATCCGGGAACGGCGTATTTAGACTTGGGTTTGACTGGTTTCTCCTCGATGGATAGCGCATTTAGATCTTTGTCAAACTCCACCACCCCATAGCGCTCCGGATCTGCTACCGGATAGGCGAATACCAGTCCACCATCGGGATCTGCCATATTGGAAAGTGCATTTTCCATAGCCGAGCCATAGAAGATATTATCGCCCAAAACAAGGGCTGCGCTGTCCTTACCGATAAAATCTGCACCCAACACGAAAGCCTGTGCCAGTCCGTTGGGTTCGTACTGCGGGATATAGGAAAAGTTGCAGCCTATACCGGAGCCATCGCCCAGCAGCTTTTCAAATTTGGGGAGGTCGTGCGGGGTGGAGATGATCAGAATATCCCGGATACCTGCCGACATAAGCGTGGACAGGGGATAGTAGATCATGGGTTTGTCGTAAACCGGCATGAGTTGTTTACTCACTGCCAGTGTAAGCGGGTACAAACGCGTACCCAGTCCGCCTGCTAAAATGATGCCCTTCATATCTAATTATCTTTTACGGAAGTGCGTGGAAGGAAAATAAAAGTAGCGCCTAATTCGCTGAGCACAAAGAGGCAAACGTATTCGGTTGGATCCTTGTAGACCCCTTTAAAGCCTTCGATCTTATCCGGCTCGATAATTTGCTTGGTTACAAATTCTTCGAGGGTGGAGACATTTAGGGACCAGTTGCCTTTTGTTTTTTCCCGGTCAACCAGAGGCAGACCAATATCTACTGTATGCTGATGCGCTACGAAGATCGGGTATTCGGATACATCCTGATCCAAAACGGTATCTGCGGCTTTGCCCAGTACTTTTACATAGGGCAAGAGCTCCCCTTCCAGCATTTTGAATTTCATTCTATCGCTCATGGGGGCAAATTTACGTTTTTATGCGTTTTATGCGTTTTATGCGAAATTACAGGCTCGTCCGCTTTTCAAAATTTTGTAATCGGTATTTCGTTGGTCCGTGTTACGCTGGACGTAGTACGATCTATCCTCTATCCTCTATCCTCTATCCTCTATCCTCTATCCTCTATCCTCTATCCTCTAAAAACTCCACCCCTTTCTGATAACAACAAATACTTTTTACAAAAATCCGTATATTTGTAAAAATAAATTTACATTATGGGACGTAAAAAACCAATTTTACTACCGAAACATAAGAAGTTATTAAAAGAATTGGGAGAGAATATCAAGCTTGCCCGGTTAAGGAGAAAATTTAGCACTGCCCAAGTATCTGAACGGGCAAATATTAGCCGACCTACATTACTTTCTATTGAGAAAGGGTCAGAAAGTGTAAGTATAGGACTGTATCTGCAAGTACTTGTTGTACTCGGACTTGAAAAGGACCTATTATTGGTTGCCCGGGATGATGAATTAGGAAGAAAAATACAGGACGCAAATTTGATTACGAAAGAACGAGCTCCGAAAAAAAAATAACCCATGGCCAAGGCTGATAAAAGAAGAAAAGTGTATGTCTATGCAGATTGGCACGGGTTGAATGGCCCCGTACACATGGGTGTGCTGCATGCTGAACTTTTACGAGGAAAGGAGATCTTTTCGTTTGAATATGATAATGGCTGGTTGCAATCCGGACAAGCTCAATTGCTCGATCCGGACTTACGATTGTATACAGGAATGCAGTACTTAAATGATCAGGACAAACGTAATTTCGGGATATTTTTGGATTCATCTCCGGACAGATGGGGGCGTATTCTGATGCGAAGAAGAGAAGCAGCTTTAGCCAGAGGGGAAGGGCGGCCACAAAATAATTTATTTGAAACAGATTACCTGTTGGGTGTTTACGATGGACACCGTATGGGAGGATTGCGATTTAAACTGGATTTAGATGGCGCTTTTCTAAATGATAATAAAGCAATGGCCAGTCCACCCTGGACATCTATTCGGCAATTGGAACAAATTAGTTTACGCCTGGAAGATGATGATGTGATCAATGATCCTGAATACATGAAGTGGTTGAATATTTTGGTTGCGTCTGGTTCTTCCCTGGGTGGTGCACGTCCAAAAGCCAGTGTATTGAACAACAATGATCATTTATGGATTGCAAAATTCCCGAGTAAAAACGATCAATCTGATGTTGGAGGGTGGGAAATTGTTACTTATGAACTGGCTATTGCTGCCGGGGTAAACATGGCAGAAGCTCAGGCAAAAAAGTTTACAACCAATAAGCATACGTTTCTAACCAAACGATTTGATCGTACAGAGAATGGAGAGCGTATCCATTTTGCTTCAGCAATGACCTTGTTAGGGCATGTAGATGGAGAAGATCATAGTGAGGGGGTCAGCTATTTGGAACTGGTAGAATTTATCACTACCCATGGGGCGAAAGTTAATGAAGACCTGGAACAACTTTGGAGGCGAATTGTATTTAGTATTTGCGTAGCGAATACGGATGACCATTTACGCAATCATGGGTTTATTCTGACCAACAGGGGGTGGATTCTTTCACCCGCTTATGATATCAATCCGGTTGAAACCGGTACTGGTTTAAAATTGAATATTTCTGAGGAGGATAATGCACTTGACTTAAGGCTTGCATTAGAAGTCTGTCCTTACTTTCGACTGAAAGAAGATCGAGCCATCAAAATTATTGAAGAGGTTAAAACGGCTGTAAAAGATTGGAGAATAGTGGCAACCAGGTATGGAATTTCAAATGCAGAACAGGAATTAAAATCTATGGCCTTTTCTTGCGCTGAGGGATAAGTGTACATGTCCATGGTAAAACTTTTCAGGGCAGGAACGCTGCTGATTCTGAGATCCATTTTGTTTGTTATGGGGGCTAAAAAGAACTAAGCTTCCGAGGCAAGTGTTTTATATTTAGACAATCAACTTCCTGGCTCTGCGTACCTCTTTCACCTTAAGAACCTGTATTATGAGAAATCTAATTTTCATTTTAGCCATTCTGATTGGTTCCAACCTGTACGCACAGGAAGTTTCGGATTCAATTCCGGATGTGCAGACCTACCGCATTGTAACGGCCAACGGATTGGAGTTTATCGGGACCATCATCGAAGAGGATAACCGGGAAGTATTATTTAGAACGGCTGAGGGCCGGGAGCTGTACATTCCGCAATATGAGATTGAAGAAAGGCAGGCCATTACCAGTAAGGATTACAATGCGGAAGGGAAGTACATTGGGGAGGACAAGTTTGCCACGCGTTACTTTCTTACCACCAATGGGCTACCGGTAAAAAAAGGCGAGCACTACATTCAATGGAACTTATTTGGGCCCGATTTTCAATTTGGCGTGGCCGATAATTTCGGCATGGGAGTTATGTCTTCCTGGGTGGGTGTTCCGGTTGTTGCAACTGCAAAATACAGTATGCAGCTGGGAGAAAAGAGTCAGATGGCTGTTGGTTTTCTGGCTGGTTCCGGTACCTGGGCTTTTCCCGATTATGGAGGCATTTTGCCTTACGCCACCTTTTCATTCGGGTCCCGGAAAAGCAATATTGCCTTCTCCGGCGGGTATGGTGGAATTTGGGTAGAAGGGGAGTTTCAGGGACGTGCACTCACAAATGTAGCCGGCATGGCCAAGGTAGGCCCAAGATTGAGCCTGGTGTTTGACTCCTTCCTTATGTTGCCTGGTAAAACCACGCTTGAGCAAGAATTGCAATACAATCCCGAAACAGGCATGGAAGAATTTGTCGAGGTAGAGCGAAAGCGTCCTATGATCGGGATTCTCATTCCCGGTCTTCGTTGGCACATTTCTACAGGGAATGCGTTTCAGTTTGGTTTTACCGGTATTTATGCCAATGAAGAGTTTGTGCCTGTACCGATTCCGACCGTGCAATGGTATCGGGTGTTTTGATATCGTTTTAGGCGTATTACGTTTAAGGCGTTTTATACGTGTTGGAAGGCACGTCCTGATCCGGTTTTCAGGTATTTTTCAAACTCAAATGTTTTATACACATTTGGAAATCCAAAGCAAGCAGCGAGTTCTACCGGTCTTCGATTTTTAGTGGCGGGAACAGATCCTCTGCGATGGCGATCCAATCGATCCGAAAGACTACGCGTACAACCGGTGTAAAGCTTGCGATCATTGCAAAAAAGAACGTAGGAAGAGAGCATATTTAGGTTGCTTTTTTGGTTGAGCAGATTTTTGGATCAGACAAGGCAAAAAACGTAGGCGATGCCTAAGCATCGGCGAGGCTTTTTAACGCAGTATGAGTCAAAAAGATGCCACCATAAAAAGGTAATTTAGATTTGCTCTCTTACTTTAACAAAAGTGAATTCTGAAGTCATTACTGTACTAATTTTCGTGTTAGGAAATCTTAGTCAGTATTGGTGAAGTGGACGGGAAAGATTTTGATGCTACAAAACGGGGCGGTCATTGGCCGCCGTAGCCCGTAGAATGAAACATCTCAAAGGGGATAAGATACAAATAAAAAACCCGCCTTCGCTCTTGTGAGCTCCGGCGGGTGGAGGCGGTCTGGACGGGATGCTGACGAACAGCCTTCGGCTCGTTGTCAGCATCCTGACAGCTTGCTTACGAAAGCAAGCTCGTCAGGGCTCAACCCCGACCTATACTTTAATATGAATCGAGCTAAACGCTGTCGACTCAAATTCTTCAACTTATTCTCCAATATTAAGGCTTCTCCTCGATTTGGTTTAAGAGTAAACCAAATCAATCGCCAGGGTACTCCATGTCGCGTAAAGCGCTCAAGACCTTCGTTGTGATACCTTAACCGTTCCGCTAGATCTCTGGTTTGACCTTTGTAAAACATTTGCAACTTCTCAGAATACAGCACATACACATACCAATTCCCCTCCATTTCCTTTTCTTTTACACCATAAACGCAAAAAGCCCCTCTGTAAACAGAGAGGCTTTCTTGCGGTCTGGACGGGACTCGAACCCGCGACCTCCGGCGTGACAGGCCGGCATTCTAACCAACTGAACTACCAGACCAAATTCTTAATTCTTCAACCCTTTGATCGAAGAGCGAGGCAAAGGTAAATTCCTTCAATCAATTTTGCAAAACTAAACAGCAGATTTTTTTGAAGAAATTGTAAAACTGCCTTTATCAACCTAATACCACTACTCTAACTGATTGTAGATCAAAATTTTAGAAATCCGAATCCACTGAAAAAAAATTCGCCGAAAGGCAAATCAACCTACCATCCTCTCTTATTCATGGCCTTTAGCAGCTTCCTGCCGTAGCTTTTGAATCCGGCTGTGCCGTATTCCACATTGTCTTCCAGGATGATCCGCAACTCCTGCGCCAACTCCGGAATCTTCTGGCAAATATTCCAAACGACTTCCATGCTGTATCTGCGCACTGCAACTGCTTCATTTGGATCGGCTACACAGGCCATGCATTTGTCAACTACCTCTCCCCAGAGGGATTCCGGCAACTCCTGATCGACCAGCACTCGAACGGCATTTCGGCGCACAGCCACATGATTGTCTGAATCAATGACACCAATCAGTTTTTCGTGCCAGGGCTTTACGAGCTCCGGATGTTCATCTGCACAATGGCTGACTACCCAGGCCGCTCGTTGCGTAACCCGGTACTCATCTCCGAAAAACAAACGCATCAATTCTGCGAATCGTTCCGAATCTGTTCCGATCCAAGCGGCCAACTTTAGAGCCTGGGCTTTTGAATGCTCTCGCATGAGCTCCTCCCGTAGATCCATATTACTGCGCTTCTCCTAAGGTGATAGGAATGGTCACCTCCTCTCCTTCTCGCTGAACAACCAACTCAATGGTGTCTCCCGGATTGTATTGCTCCAGGGCTAACACCAGGTCGCTGTTGGCATTTACGGCGTACTCACCCAATCGAAGGATCAAATCTCCCAGCCGAATGGATCCGTTATTGTACCGGCCCGTCGGACGTACACCTGCTGCCTCAGCCGAACTGTTTGGCACTACATCAATCACCAGCGCTCCTTCCCGAATCCCCAGTCGTTGCATGATTTGAGGATTGGCAAGCTCAACACCCAAACGTGGACGCAGCAATCGGCCGTGGTTGATGAGATCCGGTACCACCCATTTCACTTCGTCTACCGGAATCGAAAAGCCTATTCCGGCGTAAGCCCCCGAAGGACTAATAATGGCCGTATTCACACCGATAAGGTCGCCTCTGGAATTAAGAAGCGGCCCACCTGAGTTTCCCGGATTGATGGCTGCATCCGTTTGAATCACATCCCGAATAGGAATGCCAGCCACCGATTCAATCTCCCTGCCGAGAGCACTTATTATTCCTGTGGTAAGGGTCTGGTCCAGTCCGAAGGGATTGCCTATCGCCAAAACGGTCTGGCCAACGCGGAGATTTTGACTTTCGCCCCTTGGAATGGGACGCAATTCAGAAGCAGGCGCATCGATCTTAAGGACCGCCAGGTCTTTTTCCGGGGCTTCACCTACCAGTGAGGCTTGATATACAGCCCCGTTAGACAGTGTTACCGTAGCGCGGTCAGCTCCTTGAATAACATGGTAATTGGTGACCACATGCCCATCCATATCCCAAACAAATCCAGAACCGGAACCGCGTGGCGTTTCCATTACATTGCGGTTGAAATAATCCCGCCGCAAATTGGTCGTATTGATAAAGGCAACTGATTCGCTGGAAGCCTCAAATAACTGGATGGTAGAACGTTCCTCTTCCGTCAGCCCGGAAGGCAGTTCTGAAGGCGGATTGACCGGCGGGCTTGCCGGATCGCTAACCGTTTCGGTGTCTGTAGCTACGGTCCCTTCGTTTAACTGTGTAGTATCTGCTTTGCTGTTTTTCCAGGCGACACCACCAAAAAAACCTGCAGCCAGGAGTAAAACAGCCAGGATGGTTCGTAGGAAGCTTTTCATTTTCTATTTATTTCGATTATCCAGAATCAACTCTTTTTCTTTCCCCTTTCGGTGAATAATGAAGTAATGGTATAACAAACAGAGGAAAGCCAGGCAAAGGCCAAAAAATTCTCTGGCCACTTCAATTTCCGGACTGTCGGCTTTCATTTGCTCGATGATTGAATGTTGTCCGGACCGGACCCAATCCAGGAATCCGCTCAATGTATTTCCCATCCATAAGAGAGAAACAATCAAACCGATCAGTACCGGACCTTTAATCGGCTTTCCAAAAACAAACAACCCGCAGACAATGGATACAAATAAATAGAATCCTACCCATAAAACAGGATCCGGATCGTTCCATTGCACCATGGCAAACAACAGAAAGAGTATCATGCATATAACAGATGGAATCCTCTTCATGTTGGCTTGTTTAAAAAGATAAACGATAACTCAATACGGGTACCAGCCCCAATTGATACCTCGCCACTACTTCTCCCTGTATTTGATCGTAATAATAGAAGGCAATATTTTGCTGATTGGTCACATTCTGAATTGCCAGAGATAATCGCTGGCTAACCCCCGGTTTATTCCAGGTTGCATTCACCTGAAAATCCGTGCGGAAATAGGCCGGCAAATTATCCGTATAACCATCCGAATAATCAAAGATGGTAATCCCGCTGGCGGCTGAAGCTGATTCATCAATAGGAGCGATACGCAAGCCCCCCGTTAAGATCGGACGGATGGATACACCCAGTGTTCTGGTACGGGCATCGCCCAACTCTTTGGTCCACTCGCGGCCAAGCGTACCGGTGAAGCTGAACTTGCGATCAAACTGAGACGGGAATTCTGTGCCCTTGGCATTGGTATAATATGAGCGAAAAACACTTCCGGAAACCAGATAATACCAGTTTTCGAAGAAAATATTCTTACTCAATCCGGCTTCCAAACCAAAGGTGCGGCCTTCGCCCTCATCGTTCACCGTACTAGATGAAACCCGGTATGCTTCCAGTTGATTGAATGCCGAGAAACCGAATTTCGGATCCACCGATTGAGGCAGATTGTAGTATAAATTGTGATAGGCGCTGGCAAAGAACTGGTTGGCATTGGGCAGCTGCAAATAATAATTTAGCGAAATGGATTCGGACTTCATCAAGGAGAAAAAGGCTTGTTCTTGCGGGCTTTCGCCGAATACAGCTGATGCCACAGCAGGCGGGAGCTGCGAGAATGCCTGGTATCCGGCCTTCCAGCGGTGTTTACCATCTTTCGTTTTGTAATCAACGTACAATCGTAGTTCCGGATTAAACTCCTGGCCTTCTGCAAAGTAAGCTATGTTAAAGCCAAGCATACACTCCCATTGAGTACCAAAGGTTTTTGTCCACTCGCCAAAGGCACGCAACAAATTCAACTGCTCAACATAGGAGGAACGCAACTGATAAACGGGAGAATCATCTCGCAATCGATCAATCTCAGAAACGCCTGAGCTCGCTCTTTGCAAATAACTTAGTCCTACCTTAAAGAAGTCATCATCCTGATCCGTCCAGGTAATATTCGAACTGGCAAACAACTTGCGGGTCGCCAGGGTGTCTGCATCAAAAAACAGGGTAGTGAGTGTATCAGCAGGGGTCGAGGCGTTGCGCTCAGATCCCAAAGCCGAAATTCCGACTCGCGTATTCCAGGCTCCGGAAGTACCAAATTTACTCACATGCTTCAGCCCCAAAATTCCAGTGCGGGACCGAAAATCGATGTTTTGATAATCCTTTTCGAGGGGTGTCTCGGTAGCCGTTGGATCTCCGGTAAAATAATTGGCACTGGTTCCTCCAACGCCAAAAAGGGAGAAATTGCCAAAGCGGTTGGTGGGCATATTCAGGTTGAAATTCAGATCCTGAAAACGGATATCCTCGCCGCCAAAATCTACCCCCAGTGCGCCAAGTAATCCGGTAAAGCTATACCGGTAATGTACCAGATAGCTGTCATCGCTTTCGCTGCTAATCGGACCTTCGACAGCAGCCTCCAACCCCAGCAATCCAACGCGAACCATCTTTTCAAACTTCTCATCGTTGCCGTGGCGGATATTCATATCCAGTATACCACCCAGTGTATTGCTGAAGCGCACATCGGTGTCAAGGCCTCTGTATAATCGGGAAAAAGCGGTCGCTTCCGTTGAAAGCATGTTTACGCCTCCTGCACCGGGTGTGGATCGGTCTCCAAAGGTGCCGGCATTGGAGGTATGGTTTGGATTTACGATTTCAATTTCCTCCAATCTCCATTTAAAAAAGGCGGGCGAAGTACCTCGCACAGAAATGCTGTTTCCCTGGTCATTGTCGTTGATCACTCCGGGAAAGTGGGTGACGAAACGGCCCGGATCGAAAAAGTTTGAAGGAAAACGCTTAACCATTTCGGGCGTTATCGCAAATCCCGGAGCAACTGGTTCTACCAGCATTAGGGAGTCTACAGAAATAGTTATCAGTTGAAGTTCTGATGGTTGGGGAACCATGAGTACCTCCAGCACCATTTCTTTGCCGGACTGAATATATAATTCTGATATCTGCTTTTTGGCAAGCCCCAGCTTCGTAAACCAGATATGACATCTTCCAACGGGTACTTCTTCGAAGCGGAATCGACCCAAAACATCTGAAACAGTCTGCAAGGTATCAGATTCCAAAACCAACTCAATCACCACATCTGATTCTACTTCCCGGGTCTGATTATTGGTTATGCTTCCACGCACTACCTGTGTTGGGTAATCCGGCAGTTCCTGTGCGATTGTTAAAAAGGGCATACAAATGAACAAAAGCAGTAGGCCGGCACCTGAATGGAGTATTCTTTTCATGTGTGATTTTATGCTTAATAAGGTCATGGTCGCTTTATTGGATGCGAAGATAAAATCATATCCTGGTATTTGAGAGAATATACTCTCGCATACTTTAAATGCGTATCTTTGCGGTCAATTTTAAAAGCTATTGCCAAACCGATTCCGGAAGATTCCGACCCCATGAAAAACCTGGTACTGTTAATAGGGTATATTGTTTTATTTACGGCTTGCGCCGAAACGCCGAAAGCGGAAACGGCAAGCCCTGAAACCATGACGGCTGCAGATACGCTGTCGTATATGTCCAGGCATTTGCTGCGTACCTACAACGATTGCGAGGATCCCAAAGATTATACCTGCACCAGAGCCGAATTTGATTATGTTTTAATCACAGGCGGTGTCCCGGATGAAGTACGCAAACGCATCAACCGCAGCATTCTTCTTCGCTTACAAGGTGATACGACGTCCTTACAGGCTAAGCTGGACAGCTTCCTCAATGAGTACCACGATTATGTGGAGTCTGACTTTGAATTCATGGATGAGGAGCCCGGCTGGTTTTACGAAGGTCATTTAAATCTCGGGCTCAACGATCCACGTGTACTGACCTTTGCTTTTCAGGAATATTTTTTCACCGGCGGCGCTCACGGAAATTACAATACCGATTACTGGCACTTCAATTGTTCCAACGGGACTAGTTTTGAATTGTCGGATCTGATTTCCAAAGCAAACATGGATTCGCTTTGGACATTGGGAGAGCAATATTTCCGCCGCAGCATGCATCTGCGCGATACGGGAAGCATCAACCAACAGGCAGGTTTCAGCTTTCCGGAAGATCAATTTTACCTGCCCAATATATACGCGCTTCTGCCCGAAGGATTGACTTTCACATTCGGTACTTATGAAATTGCCTCTTACGCCGATGGCGAGATTCGATTTAGTATCCCTTATTCCGAATTGAAAGAGCTTGCAATTCCCGGCTCCGTTCTGGAGGAGCTGACGATCAAACCTCCCTACCGGAAGGTGAATGGATCTTAGATAATTTTTAATGCTGAATTTTTAATTTTTAATTCAGCCAAACCAACGGAACACCCTTTCACTCTTCACCAATCCACCTGAAAGGCACAGACTGACATGGGCGATACCGTATTAAATCTTTAAAACGTATCAAACGCATTAAACGATCCATCCACTACCCCCCGATAATCTTCCGATTCAAATCCTCGTCGGGTTCGGTGCCGGCAAAATCATCAAAAGCTTTTTCGGTGACTTCAATGATGTGGTCAGCAATGAAGGGGGCACCTTCCCTGGCTCCCTGCTCAGGTGATTTGATGCAACACTCCCATTCCAGCACGGCCCAACCATCGAAACCATATTGGCTCAGCTTGCTAAAAATGGATTTGAAGTCAACCTGCCCGTCCCCCAGCGAACGAAACCTGCCCGGACGATCTACCCAGGGCTGGTAGCCGCCATACACACCACTGCGACCAGTGGGATTAAATTCGGCATCCTTAACATGAAACATACGGATGTGCTCGTGATAGATGTCGATGAAAGCCAGATAATCCAACTGTTGCAAAACATAGTGACTGGGGTCGTACAGGATTTTGGCACGCGGGTGATTGCCCGTTGCTTCTAAAAACATTTCATAGGTAATGCCGTCGTGGATATCCTCTCCGGGATGGATTTCATAACAAACATCAACCCCCGAATCTTCAAAAGCATTTAGGATGGGCAGCCAGCGATCGGCGAGTGCCTTGAAACCCGTCTCCACCAGTCCCTGCGGCCGTTGGGGCCAGGGGTAAACCGTATGCCACAGCAATGCCCCGGAAAAGGAGGCATGTACATCAATTCCTAAATTTCGACTGGCCTTAGCGGCCCATTTGAGTTGTTGCACGGCCCATTCCGTGCGCGCTTTGGGATTATTTCGGACCGCTTCGGGAGCGAAGGAGTCAAACATCAGATCATAGGCCGGATTTACAGCAACCAGTTGACCTTGCAAATGCGTGGAAAGCTCGGTAATCTCCAGGCCAAACTGGCCGACTTTTCCTTTTAACTCCTCTGCATAAGTTTTGCTTTCGGCTGCCTTCTGGAGGTCGATCAGGCGAGATTCCCAGGTAGGGATTTGCACCCCTTTATATCCAAGATCTGCTGCCCATTTGCAAATATTTTCAAGTGTATTAAAGGGAGCTTCCTCTCCCATGAATTGGGCCAGAAATATGGCCGGACCTTTAATGCTCTTCATAAACCAATTATAATTTCACCCAGGCGGCTCCCTGCTTCCCGGATTGCACTACTTTTTCAATAAACTGCATACCGCGCAAACCATCCCGAACACTCGGGAAGTCCTCATAGATCGGGTCGGGTTTCTCACCCGCAAGCCGCGCCTGGATGCAGTAAGCTACATTTTTATAAATATTCGCGAAAGCTTCCAAATAGCCTTCAGGATGGCCGGCAGGAATTCGCATAGCGGCTTCTGCTGCGGGATCCATCGAACCTACCCCGGCACGCATCAATTCTGCAGGCCGGTCCAGCCAACGAACCAGCAGGGTATTGGGTTCCTGTTGACTCCAGTCAAAACCGCCCAGGGTTCCGTAAACGCGAATTCTAAGATTGTTCTCCTCCCCGGCAGCTACCTGGGAAGCGGTAAGTACGCCTCTGGCTCCATTATCGAAACGCAATAAAATACTACCATCATCATCCAGGCGTCGTCCCGGCACAAAGGTATTCAGGTCGGCACATAACTCTTTGATCTGTAAGCCGGTGATGTATTCTGCCAGGTTTTCAGCATGTGTCCCGATGTCGCCCATGGCTCCGGCCACTCCTGATTTAGAAGGGTCGGTACGCCAGGAAGCTTGTTGATTGTCACTCTCTTCCAGATTTGTAGACAACCAGCCTTGCGGGTATTCCACCATCACCCGGCGGATCTCTCCAAGTTTACCGTTTCTGATCATGGCTTTCGCCTGTTTGACCATTGGATAACCAGTGTAATTATGGGTCAGGGCAAATAACAATCCGGATTCATCCACCTGCACTACCAGGTCTCTGGCCTGCTCCATCGAGAAACTGAGCGGTTTATCGCACACCACGTGAAAACCATGTTCCAGTGCTTCTTTTGCCGGCGGATAATGCATGTGATTGGGCGTAACGATAGAGACAAAATCCATGCGCTCGCCCTCCGGAAGCGCGGCTTCCTTTTCAAACATCTCACTGAATGTGCCGTAGCAGCGGTCTGGTGGCAAATACAGATCAGCTCCGGATAATTTGGATTTCTCCGGGCTGCTGCTGAATGCGCCGCAAACCAATTCAATTTGTCCGTCTATAGCAGCAGCCATCCGGTGAACAGCACCAATAAAGGCGCCTCGGCCACCACCAACCATACCCATGCGGATTTTTCGTTTCATAAAAAATATCTGAGTTTATATACCCGACATGACATGTCACTTGACATGACATGTCGAGTGACATGACATGTCGGGTAATTCGCCGAAAGGCAAAAAACAAAGCCTATAAATCCTTTACTTCTATCTTTTCATTCTTAAAGAACAGGCCAAAAATTACAAATACGGCTACCGCAAAAATGGCCGGGAAAATCCAGACATTTTTCCAGTTTGTACTTTCATCTGCCAGCAAATTGCTGTCGACGATATTGCCTGCTACCCAAAACCCGATCAGCATCCCTACCCCATAGGTGGCTAATGTGATGAGCCCTTGTGCAGCACTTTTGATTTTCGGGCCGGCCTTAGAGTCTGTGTAGATCTGTCCGGAAACGAAGAAGAAGTCGTAGCAAATGCCGTGCAGGGCAATCCCAATGATCAGCATAAACGACATTTCGCCCACATCCCCGTAAGCGAAGAGAATATAGCGCAAAGCCCAGGCAGCCATGCCTACCAACAAAGTTAGTTTGATGCCATAACGCTTCAGGAAGATCGGCAGCAAAAGCATGAAAATCACCTCAGAGGCTTGTCCGATGGTCATCTTACCAGTCGGATTAGCCATTCCGATATCGGCAAGAAACGGATTGGCATTTTGATAGTAAAAAGCCAGCGGAATACAAATCAAAACAGAAGCCAGAAAGAAGATCAGGAAGTTTCTGTTATTGAGCAACTTGAGTGCTTCCAACCCCAGAATATCTGCAATTTTAACTTTCTCCCCCTTCTCTACTTTGGGTGGTGTTTTGGGCAACAGAAAACTAAACAAGCCCAACACCAGAGAAGCTATGGAAGCCATCATAAAAGTGTTTTGCAAGGCTCCACCTTCTATGGCTTTCGCCGAATCCCAACTAAATGCATAGCTGATAGCCAGACCGGCAACGATCCATCCTATCGTACCCCAAACGCGTATGGGGGAGAACTCCTTTGCCGGGTCAGTCATTTGATTAAAGGAAACAGAGTTTACCAGAGCCAGCGTTGGCATATATGCAATCATATAACCCAAAACAAGCGGGTAAAAGGCCGAGAAATCGCCGGCCTTTGCCATGAGATACATCAGAAGCGCACCGATTAAATGGAGTACCCCCAGGATGCGTTCGGCATTGAAAAAACGATCAGCAATCAAGCCAATGATGAAAGGAGCAACAATGGCTCCCCACGACTGTGTGGAAAAAGCCTGACCAATCTGGCCGCCATTAGCTCCCAGATTATTACCCAGAAAGGTACCCAGGGTAACAAACCAGGCGCCCCAGATAAAGAATTCCAGAAACATCATCAGCGAAAGCTGAACTCTTACAGTTGTTTTCATTAGATAGAAATTTCACGTAAGTGGACAAATATTATATCCCAAACTACTTGCTTTGGGTATAAAAGGATTTAAGCCGTTGCTTACATTTCTTCATCTAAGGGCTTAATCTTAATGTTGCGGAACCAGACCTGATCACTGTGATCCTGAAGCGCTATATGCCCTTTCAGATACTGTCCGAAATCGGGGTAGTCCTTCCACTTACTATTTGTCAGCATTTTCTCCCACTCCGGAGTTGCCATTTCGTATTCCACTAATTTTCGGCCATTGAGCCAATGCTCTACATGTGGGCCTCGTTTGATTAGTCGAACTTTATTCCAGCTGCCAGCAGGCAGAACGGCTTCATATTCACAGGCAATCAGATCGTAAAGGTCAGCAGCCCGGTGTTTTTCAATCTTAGCGTCCGGATGGCAGGTATTGTCCAGCACTTGCATTTCCATGCCTGTCATCCAGGGCTCGGAGAATTTTTCATCTTCGTTTACACAGTAAATGATGCCGGAATTTCCGCAAGGCTGGATTTTCCATTCCATGCGCAGTTCGAAATTCTCATATTCTCCGTCGGTAACGACATTGCCACCATCTTTGACTTCCCAGCCACCACCGGATTTAGGGTTAGTGGTCAGCGTCATGGTGCCGTTCATCACCTTCCAGTTTGCTCCGATCTCGCCTCCGCCATAACGGTGCCAGCCATCGAAGTTTTCTCCATTGAAAAGCAATTGCCAACCTTCCGCTTTTTCTGCGTCGGAAAGCATATTCGCCGGTGTGGCAGGTGGGGGAGTTACTTTCATCCCTGGTTTTCCTTCCGGAATGCTGTTGAGGGTATACCACGCTTCTGTAGCCCACATCTCACTACCCTGATCGCTAATCCAGGAGCTGGGCAGATGCACATAAATCAGGTGCTCCTCTTTCATTCCTTCGAGTTCGAGGAAAATCTTTTTCCGATCCTCGGAAATATTCACCGAAAGGATATTCAAGCGTTCCTCATCCATTTTTGGTCCGCCGTAATTTTCTGTCGGCAGGTAATACCACTGGCGAATATCGTATTCAGCCGGATCCCATCCGGTACCTACCGGCAGGGCTTCGGTAAGCTCGATCTCCATACCGTCTGACATTGCACGCACAGCCAGCATCTCAAAGGTAGATTCCTCATTGTATTTCAGGCGCTGAAGCCCATACCACTCTTTTCCATTCTGTCTCCAGTTTCCGGTAGAACCAATACCACCGATATAGAGTGCCCCATCGGGGCCCCACTCAAGGCGATTTACGCCGGCTTCCAGTCCCTGGATAAACCGGAACACACACCCCTGATACGCTCCGTTTACTTTTTCCACGAATACCCGTTTCACACCACCGTGTGTTACTTCGCCGTGGATCATCTGACCGGCATAAGGCCCGTCATTGAGGTAGGAAGGGGTACTGGGTGAATTGCCGATCTCATCCTGTGGCAACCAGACAACCGGCGGATCCATTTCCAGTTCTGCTGTACCGATTGGATCAACAGCCCTGGAACCAAAGAAAGCGCCATCCCGTACATGAACAATCTTACTGGCAGGTAGCCAGTCGCCCTGATTATCTGCAATGAATATCTCGCCATCTTTTCCAATTCCTACCCCATTCGGCGTTCGGAGACCGTGAGCCACAAATTCCACACTGCCGTCTTCTTTGGAAATACGCATGGCTTTACCCCGATCCGGAATCTGTGGTTGAGCACTGGCACCTCCAGGCAGGATAGCAATCGCCGTTGCGGCATAGAAGTGGTCGTCTTTGTAAGCCAATCCAAAACAGAATTCGTGGAAGTTGGCCGATACTTTCCAGTTATTGCTCAGGGTTTCATATTCGTCTGTAATTTCATCACCGTTGTGGTCGATCAAATGCGTCAACTCTTGTTTTTGGAGGACGTAGATTTCATCATCTACCACGCGAAGGCCCAGGGGTTCGGCCAATCCTTCCGCAATTTGCTTCACCTTTATCTGCGCCGGATCGCCGGATTCCACTCCTTCCAGAAGGTATACGGTACCGGCAGCATCCCAGGTACTGATGACCATTCGACCGTCTGAGAGAAAGTCCATGCCAGCCACCTTCGGATAAAAATCATCCGGACGAGCCTGGCTGAGGTCATAACTAGGATGTACTTCCAACAGCGGGCTGCCATCACCTGGAATTCTGCGATTGTCAGCCAATGGTGCCAGGTCGACTCCAGACTGCTGGTTAGCATGATGGTTGATCACCGTTGGCGGTACGACTTCGAAAGCTCCAGAATCGAATGATTTCCATTGCAGGGAGAACATTTTCCCTCCCTGGTGATTGAAATATTCCACCCGGAAGGGATGGTAGCCTTTTGCCAATGCAATTTCGCCATCCACCGCATCTGCTCCGTGCAGACCGTCATTATTAATGATTTCCTGATCACCGATCAACATTCTGGAACCATCATCACTGATCAATCGGAAGAGGTAATTATTGTCTTTAGGGATATTGAGGTATCCTTCTGCAAACACTACAAAGTTATCGGGTGTACCAGCCAGGTCTTCGCCTTCCGCATGTACGGAGGGTACGATGCCGGCATAAACAGGCTTTTCCGGAACCGGCTGTAAGTCGGCCAGCACCACAACTTTCCGCTCATAAGCATAGGCTTTGAAAATGGCACCGGGGAACATATTATCTGCTCCCATTGAATCCGGCACTACATATTCCAGATCTTCCGGCGAGGGCTCCGCTTCGATTGCCGCGAGCTTCGCTTCGCTTAGACTATCGAGGCTCATAATGTACTCTACCATAAACCGTACATCCGTTTCCGGCACATCTTCATGCGCATTCATAGCGGCTTCGCCCCAGACACCCGATCCTCCTTTGCGGACTTTATTGACCAGTGTCGCAACATTTTCAGGGGTATTGCGGTATTTTTCGGCTACGTCCACATAGGCGGGACCGACTGTAGCCACATAGGTGTTGTGGCAGGATTTACAGTCATTACGGGCAATGAGTCTGTATCCGATCGGGCGCTCGGATTCTCCTTCAGCACCTTCCACCTTGTTTGGATTCTCAATAAGTGGTTTGGAAGTAAAATAAGAGGTGAAGTTTGTTTCTCCGTTTGGATTGAGGATCAGACTTCCGTCAATGTCCATCGCTTTCAAACCTTTTGCTTCGCGCGAAACAGACTCTGTAATACTCCAGTTTCCGTCGGTCGAAATATTGGTCTCCAGCGCAACGGAGCTGAGGTTTATGGCCAGGGCAACTTCTCCGCCTTCTGGCACATTACTGGTTTTAAAAGTGCGCTCCAATCCGGTAAGTCCTTCACTGGAAACGATATATTCCGGGCGTTCCCAAATGTCGATTTGCTCGCCTGCTGTAGTGTTCAATTGATAGTGCAACCAGGCTTGTCCTTTATCCAGTTTGTGTCCTTTATATTGAAGGGTCGTTTCTTCGGCTGTTCCGTTCCTGCTAAAGCTCCAGGGGCTAAGGCTGGCGCTTTCAAACCAGGAATCACCCAGGCTGGAAGGTTGAGGACCATGAACCGTTGTATAAACGGCTCCATCAAAATTAACTCCGCCTTTCCAGGCTTTGTACAGGCCGCCTTTCTCGGCGCTGTAAGAAACCCAAAGATCATCATTTAGGGCCAGCGTTATCATTCTAGGCTGACCGTCGAGTACCGATCTAAATACAAATGGGGAGTGGGCACGTTCAATCGAGGACGTATTGTCTGACCCGTTGCAGCTGGCAAAAATCACTGCAAGGATCAGCAGCATTTGAGGTATTCTCATGTTGCGAACTTGAAATAATGTAATAGAAGTTTTCCTTGTCTTAGAAGGTTGATTGGGGAGCCATAAAGCTGCTTACTTAATGGCAGAATGACACTAAGATAGCAAAACTGTGGATTTTGGCGGAGCGGGTAATTGTGTACTGGTGAAAGGGGAAATCGTTGGTTCCGTTGGACTGCCCGGCTAAAGCGGGCAGGGTTGAGAATCCGCCTGCGCTCTGGCGAGCTTCGGCGGATGGTTGAGGTCGCATCGACTTTGTTGCGTTAAACGTTCGTTGAACGGGGATCGTTTAGCGGGGTTTTTCTATTCCTGAAATGACGGGTTTCCCGATAAACGCTGAACGCTTCCCGATACACACTCACCGATTTCCGTTCAATTAAAAATTAAACCCTAAGAATTAATAATTATCAATTCTTAATTCAACATTAAAACCTTTGGTTCTATTTCTCACTCACCAGCACAAAAGCAGGAGGGACATTTAGCGGTACAAAGCTGATATTTACATTGCCAAAGATATTCTCGTAGATTTTTTTGGCGAGGAGGGAGTAGTGAACCTGTACATAGCGGCCGCCTTTTTTCATGACATGCTTACACTGGTTAACGATCTTATAAGCCAGATCATCCGGGAAGGCTACAAAAGGAAGTGCGGAAATAATGGCATCCACTTCTTTGACGCCATGTTTTTCCATATACATAATCAGTTTTTCAGCGGAATCTTCAATGATAATGAGGCGGTCATCATCAATTTTTCGGAGATCATCAGCCATATTTGAAAGGAGCTCAAAAGCGAAGAGCTTGGCATCGGGCTTCATTTGTTTGAGGATATGATGCGTAATCACACCATCCCCGGCGCCTAATTCCACAATATGATCAACCTGGCTGAAATCAATCTGCTTGACCATGTTTCTACACAAGAATCTGGAACTGCGGGTAATAGTACCAACCGTTTTAATGTTCTTGATACCTTCTTTCAAATAACTAACTCTCTTGTTTCCCATAAGTATCTTGCTGTCGCCTACCAGTAATCCGGTTATCTGTTGGAATAGTTTTCCAGATCGGGATAAGCGTTGGTGTAATTCCGGACATCAGCAGGGGACACCCGGACTCCATTGATATAAGGTACGATAAAAGCGTCAAGAAACCCATTGGACTCCAGATCTTTTCGCAGCTGTTCAACAGAATTAAATGTTTGATATAGCCCCACAGTATACTGATAAATATCCGAACCGGGTTCTTTTTCAACCATGGCATGGGGATATCGCAGCAAGGCATCGCCCTGGTACATTTGCCGTTGGGCACTAATCTGTACCTTATAAGATAAGCCTTTTACGGAACCCTGGTAAAAGTTATAGGCAGGGTTGGCCATAATGTCGCTTACATTTGGAATACGCATTTCCAGACGAACTGGCACTTCGGGGCTGCTTACAACGAAAAAATCGACCCGACGATTCAGTCTCTGTCCGACAGGATTCGGATTTCCGTTTGTTTCGTTATTGGCCATCGGATAGGCACTTCCCACCGACTTAATGAGCACATTACTCTCCGGCACTCCGTTGCCAATTAGATAATCGGCTATTTGTTCTGCTCTTTTAAGTCCAAAGAAAAGGTCATATTTCTCCGGATCTGTATTATCAGAATGGCAAGTTAATACCAGCCTCAACTGTGGATATTCGATTAGCATTTGTCCCAGCAGACGAAGACTACGGTTGTTTCTGGCTGTTAATACTTCCCCATTGGATTCGTAAAACAAAGGATCCAGATAATACTGTTTGACCTCTCCAGCCTCGAAATCTCCTGCTGAAATGTTGGTTGTCACACCGTCTCCCCTACTGGCTTTATAAGCAGGTACTTCACTAAAAACCAACGGATCGGAAGTACGGGTTTGTTCTTTTCGAGCTTCCCTGAAATAAACTCCGAAAATATCGCGCTCCCCCTGTCCCGTTTTACGGTCTGAGGAAAAATACCCTTTCAATCCGTCATCACTCAGCCGGAAATGCAAATCATCCCCGGGTGAGTTTATGGGTTGATATAAGTTTTCGGGCTCCCGCCACTCTTCCGGGCGATCGAGGTAATAAGAACGCATAATGTCATATCCCCCCATACTCTGACTGGGGTTGTTGGTACTGTAATACAAGGTTCGACCATCTTTCCCCAAGAACGGAGCGTTCTCATCATAGGGAGTATTGATGTTGGGCCCCAGGTTTTCGGCATCCCCCCAGGCACCGTCCCTAAAAGTAGAGATGTAAAGATCCAATCCGCCAAAACCGCCTTCCCGACGACTGGCAAAAAGCATGATGGTATCATTGTACCAATAAGGTTCTACGTCTCCTTTTTCAGATTGCACAGCTCCCTGAAAGTTGACGGAGTGCAGGGATTTTTCTTCTACCCTTGTTTTAAAAGTATCAACCAGTATTTCTCCGCTGTAAAGGGTAAATCCTTTAAAGTAATAGAGGCGTTTTCCCGAGGCATCAAAGTCAAGTACGACTTCATATCGCGGACTGTTGAGCAGATAACTTAAGGGATTTGCTTGTGTCCAGGCACCATTATACACCGAAGTGGAATACATATCAGTCGGCACGCTGCCATTGGGATCTTCCAGGCCTTCGTCATTTCTTCTTCCGCCCAATGCGTCTTGGCGGGAAGAAGAGAAATAGAGTCTGTCGGAGAAATTCGGACTTTGTACCGGCCGGAAATCATCGCCTGGAGAATTCACCTGTGGGCCCAGGTTCTCTACAATGATCTGAGATTTCATGCCGGAAAGTCGCAGACCGTGCGCACAACGCAGGATCATGTCTTTCACCATATCCCGCCTGTCATCAGACTGGTTTATTTTCCGAAGGAAAGCTTTGTACTGTTTGACAGCATCTGTCCACCGACCCAAATGGTGATAAGTTCTGGCTAGGTAAAAAACTGCGTCTTCATCTGCAGATTGCCCTTCTGTATCGACAATGTATTCGAAATACCGGGTTGCTTCGCGCAACTGATTGGTGTGATACAGGCAGATGCCCATCTGTTTTTTCAGATTGACATCTCCCGGATCGTTGGGTTCGTACTTAATATAGGTATTGAGGGCTTCCTGATAAAAGCCACTCTCAAAAAGACGATCGGCCTTTCGTTTGATGTCCCGTTCGTCAGGCTGAGCGAGGCCCAGACCACAGAACAGGAACAACGACATGGCCGTTGTCAAAAAGCATTTCAGTAAAGAATTTCCCTTCTTCATTCTCGGGCTGTATGTACCTGTTAGATCGACCGCTTTGGATCGAATGCTTCCAGGTAATCGCCAACCCTGCGTAGGAAAGAGCCTCCCAGGAATCCATCTACCACGCGGTGGTCATACGATAGGGAGAGGAACATCATATGCCTTACAGCAATCAGATCTCCATATTCTGTTTCCACCACAGCCGGTTTTTTCCGGATTGCACCCACGGCTAAGATAGCCACCTGCGGTTGATTAATAATCGGAGTACCCATCACGTTTCCGAAGGTACCCACATTTGTTAGGGTGAAGGTCCCGTCCTGAATTTCTTCCGGCTTGAGTTTATTGGCACGAGCTCTGTTTGCCAGATCATTTACCTGCTTGGTAAGTCCGAGCAGATTAAATTGATCGGCATTTTTGATTACCGGAACAATCAGGTTTCCGCTGGGTAGTGCAGCTGCCATACCCAGGTTAATGTTCTTTTTGCGAATGATCTTGTCGCCGTCTACCGATACATTGATCATCGGGTAGTCGTGCATCGCTTTGATCACTGCTTCCATAAATATAGGCGTAAAGGTGATCTTTTCACCAAATTTTTCCTGGAACTCTTTTTTAACTCCCTGACGCCAGTTAAAGATATTGGTTACATCCACTTCCACGAAAGAAGTAACGTGAGGAGAGGTGTGCTTGGAATTGACCATGTGATCGGCAATCAGCCTGCGCATCCGATCCATTTCGATGATCTCCACATTGCCGTCTGAGCTGATTCCTTTGGCTGCAGGTGTCGCCGGAGCCGCTTTAGCAGCTGGCTGTACAGCGGGAGCCGGGGTTTTCTGTTGGATACCTCCCCCCTGTTTGCGTTCCTCAACATAAGCGAGGATATCCTTTTTGGTTACGCGACCATGTTGGCCGGAACCTGGCAATTCAGCCAGTTCTTCGAGCGGAATGTTTTCCGTTTGAGCGATATTGCGAACGAGCGGTGAGTAAAACCGTCCACTGCCGTCGTTGCGTGGAATCTCACCACCACCAGCCAGAACCGGTTCAGCGACAGGTTCCGGTTTTTTGTCAACGCCATTAGAGTTGCTTTCTGCTCCGTTTGTTGCAGCTTTGTCTTCTACTGCCGGGCTTGGACTTGGACTCACCTCTTCTCCTTCGGTGGCAATAAGGGCAATGGTTTTGCCAATCTCAACCGTGTCATCCTCCTGGAAGAGAATTTCAGCGATCTTACCTTTCACCGGAGAGGGAACTTCCGAGTCTACTTTATCGGTTGCAATCTCGAGGATTGTTTCATCCACATCAACGTCATCGCCCACCTGCTTTACCCATTTCAGGATGGTCGCTTCCATAATACTTTCGCCCATTTTGGGCATGATCAGTTCCACTTGTGCCATAGAGGAATATTGCTTATTTGGTTAAGGCCGAATAGTGCCGGCAATGTATGCCGCAATTCAAAACCACAAAGGTACATGATTTTACAGGTAACCAAAAGATATTTGGTCACCTAAGCGTAATTGTCTACACACAAAACGGGATAAGTCCTCAGCTGGTTCAGTCTTTCACAAAACGAAAGGGGTAAATTCTCTTTTCTGTGGTCAGAAGTCCGGTGTACATACCGGCCGGAAGATTGGCTACCGAAATGGTACCGTCAGAACATATTTCCCTCAATACCAAACGCCCTTGTTGATCATACATAGCACAACTTCCTGACACGGAAAAGACTTCGCCATTCAACGAAAGTTGCAAAAAGCCTGAAGTGGGATTGGGAGATGTTGTGAGAAGGGTTTTGTTCGGTTTGGCTTTCGCCGAAAGGCCATTAAAGGTAGGATGAAGATGAAAGAGTAATAAATCATCTTCTCCAAAATTACCAGACAAAATACCATCCCCTGATTCCGAACCGCCTACCGCAATCATTTCTGCATCTCCGGAAAAATAAGCTGCGCTTATGAAATCATTATTACTCCCTCCGTAGATTGTAGAGGTAGTAATGGCCCCTGATTCTAATGTTTTTAAAACCCAAACATCGGCACCGCCATAGTTCCCCCCAGGATCGCCGTCGTTGGAGTAGGAAAATCCACACATAAGTAGGCGCTGATTTGAAAGAAAAGAGACCCATTCAAAATAATCCGTGGCACTCCCGCCGTATTGTCTAAACCAAACCAGGCTGCCATCACTGTTTAACCGAATGGCAAAAGCATCAAAGCCCCCCTGATTCCCGGCAAACAATCCCGTATTGGAATTAGAACTTCCGGTAATTACGTAATCAGGACTGATACCCGAAGGGTTGACGGCACAGGCAGGACCGACTTCATAGCTCTCCCCGCCGATAATCTGACTCCAAATTATTTCTCCATTCAAATCTGTTTTAAATATCCACAAGTCAGATTCGCCAAAATTCATGCCCGGGTCGCCATCACTGGAAAAGGATTCTGCTACCAGGAGTAAATTCCCCTCTTCATCCTGGGATACTTGCTGGATCCCATCATTTTGACTGCCGCCATAATTTCTGCTTTCCAGTAAATTACCCTCCTGATCCAGCAGGCAAACCCAACCATCTGAAAGCCCCTCGTTTCCGGGCAAATCACCAACCTCTGAATTGGATGCGCCAACAAATAGGATGTTTCCGTCTGCCAAAACCTCCAAATCCCGGACAGAATCGGCTTCCGGACCACCAAAAGGTTTCATCCACTCGGTATCGCCATTATTATTGAATTTGACCAACCAGGCTGTGCTCTCTGCATTCCCGTTTGCAAAATCACCGTCAACAGAATGGGAAGTGATGCCTACCAGGTAGCCCCCGTCATCTGCGGGGATAAGGTCATACGCAATATCGGAATTGCTCCCAGCGAGTCTTCTATTCCAAATAATTTCACCGTCAAAATCAACTTTAAGTATCCAGGCATCCCAATCTCCGTCATTACCATCCAGATCCCCATCACCGGACTGGCTGGCTCCAACAATCACCCAGGTATTATCGGTCTGATCCTCAAGGACCCCAAATCCGCGGTCGATCAGTGATCCGCCATAATTCCAGGCATTCAAAAATTCGGGTTGAGAGAACAGAACAGCGGGTGTGATAAAACAAACAAAAAGAAGAATAGCATTTTTCATTTGGTATAAATTTTAGTTAATAAGATACAAACTTTAAAGGGCATCCTGTTACTCACTGATTTCAGTGAGTTTGACGTTCTCACTTCATCGGGCGATGTACGGTCCTCCTACTCAAATTACCTTTAGCATCAGATACCCTCTGTATAACCCCTTGTAGATTGTGTGGTTTTTTGCCCTCAAAATCCGGACCTGACAGGTTGAAGTAAACGTTTAATAATTTCAGAACGAATATGAAAAAACAAACTTTTTCAGGAGCTTTATAAGCAATTGGATCTTTTGCTACCTACATCTACTTAATTTACTGTTCATCAGGCTTTCGCCGAATGAGCGGCTTTCCTGTTTAATGAAGCTTATGCCCCGATTAGTCCTTCTATTGCTTTTTTTGCTCCCCACAGCTATCACCAGCGCTCAATTTGATCGCGACTCGCTGAGGCAAGTCATTGACACCAGTCCCAACGACACCTCGGTAGTACGAGCCATGCGCCACTTGTCGTACGACATTGTCATGGGCAATCCGGATAGCTTAAACTTCAGTATTAATCTGGCTACCCGGGCAGCCGATTATGCCCGAACCCGCGGTATTGAAAGCCAGGAAATGTTTGCCTTCTACGATCGGGCTTTCTACCATTACCTCCAGGGCAGACTGGAAGCCTCCGAAGCAGATTACCGCCGAGCTATCGAAACAGCCATTAAACTGGATGCCAAAGACGATCAGGCTGCTTTTGAGGATGGACTCGCAACCATTCTTTTTGAGCAGGGAAAAAAGGAAAAGGCTATCCGCTTAAAGCATAAAACCATTGATTATTATCAGACACAACAGGATACCTTTAATTTCCTGCGATCCAATGGTGTGCTCGCCCACCTATACATCTATAATGGCGAGTACCAAAAAGCAAAAGAAAGGCTTGACTTGATCTTTAGCTTCCAGTACGATTATTCGGGCATGATCGAAAACTATGGAAACATGGGATTGGTCTATGCAGAATTTGGGCAGCTGGACTCCGCCATTTATTATATGGAAGAAGCCCATAAAATGGGTACGGATTACCCCAATTTTATTTTCAAAAATCAAATGGCACTGGCAGAGGTCTACTCTCAAAAAGGAGAAAAGGAAAAAGCACTAAACCTTCTGGAAGAATTAAACACTTCCTATGCCGAAGCGGAAGACAAAGACCTGTACAAACTGAAAATCCTGCTGGCGCAATACTACCTTCAACTCGGTCAGGCAGATAAGGCCGCTGTTTACTTTGAAGAAGCAGAAGCCGGTTTACTCAGCAAAGACCTGCTGACCCAAAAAGACCGGTGGTATACGGCTTACCAGATCTTCGAACAGCAAACTGATTACCGAAAAGCGCTGGAGTATTTCAAGAAATACCATGCCGTTTCAGACAGTCTGATGGAGGTGCAAAGGGATTCTGCATATCAGGATATTGAATCCAAATATCAGCTGGCAAAAAAAGACGAAGAACTCTCCGCCCAGAAGTTAAAGACCCGAAAAACCTGGATAGTTGCTCTTGCTCTTGCAGCCCTGCTTTGTATCGGATTGCTCCTGTTTTACTTCCGCAATAAAAACGAAAAGTACAAATCCAGCCTCCTTCGACAAAAGTCGCAAAATCAGGAATTGGAAATTGCGGGCTTGCGCAAAGAAAACCAGCTCATTGCCCTGCAGTCCATCCTCGAAGGACAGGAAGAAGAACGGCGGCGCATCGCTCAGGATCTGCACGACAACATCAGCTCCATGATGGCAGCCATTCGACTTAAAGTCCTGGCTATACAATCCGATCACGCCCAACTCGACAATATGCTGGGCCAGGTATCCGAAGAAGTGCGGCGGATCAGCCACAACATGACCCCACTTTCCTTCGGCCTGACCGGCATACGCGGAGCCATCGAAGATCTGATCCAACTATTGAAAAGCAAGGGCATTTCGGCGAAAGCCCAAACAGAAGCGCTGGAAGCATTAAATTCTAAAGAGCGGTCCATTATGACTTACCGGATCTTCCAGGAACTTGTCAATAACATCATTAAACACTCAGAAGCCACGCAGGTCGAAATAAATTGCAAACAAGACGGAAACACGTTGCACATTGACATACGAGACAACGGCAAGGGGCTTTCCGGCGAAGTATGGGAAAAGAGCACTAATTTGGGATTGAAAAGTATTCGGTCCCGCATCGAATACCTGCATGGAGAAATCCGAATGCGCAATAAAAAGGGCACCCATTTTCACATCAACATTCCAATTGAAGAGGCATGATACGGGTATTTTTAGTTGATGACCACAAGATTCTGGCACAGGCATTGATCGACTTCCTGGGCGGACAGGAAGACATGAAATGTGTGGGCATTGTACATTCGGGAACGGAGGCCCTGGAAGTCATTCCCAAAACAGCCGTAGACGTCGTGCTCATGGATATTGGCTTACCGGGCATGGACGGCATTAGTTGTTGTGAAGCCTTGTTGAAAATCAACGACCAATTAAAGATAATCGGACTTTCGACCCATCTCGAAACCAGCATTGTAAAACGCTTATTCAAAGCCGGCGCTACGGGTTACGTATCCAAGGCAGCTGATTTGAAGGAATTGCCCGTGGCCATCCGAAAGATCCATGAAGGACGCACCTATTTGGGAGAAATCGTGCGTCAGAACTACCTCGACGATCTAAGCGGGCAGGGTTCAACCATCAAAGTCCGACAACAATATTTGCCGAAACTTACCCGAAGGGAAAAAGAAGTTCTTGGCCTGATTGCTCGTGAAATGACCACGGAAGAAATTGGCCAGGAGTTGTTTATCAGCTCAAATACCGTCCAAACCCATCGCAAAAACCTCATCAGCAAATTTGGGGTTCGCAACTCGGTAGGCCTGGTATTAAAGGCGTTGGAGTTGCAGTTGATTTGAAGGTAGTTGAGTGATTAGTGTTTCAGCAAATACAATCGCAACTCATTGAGCGCTTTGATGGCGGTGTATTCGATATTTTTATCTCTTGTTTTTCCCAGGCTGAGCTTTATGGTTTGTGGATTTTGGCTGTCGCCGAATGCAATCCAAACCGTACCAACGGGCTTTTCCTCCGTACCGCCACCGGGTCCCATAATTCCGGAGATGGCTACTCCCACATCTACACCGAGGTTTTTCAAAAGGCCTTTTAGCATTTCTCTTACTGTCTCTTCACTGACGGCTCCTACGGTTTCCAGTGTTTTTGGGCTTACGCCTAATATCTGTTCTTTGAGCCGGTTGCTGTAAGTAAGGAAGCTTCCTTCGTAGTAGCGCGAAGCGCCGGGAACGGAAGTGATAAGATGTGCCAGATACCCTCCGGTACAGCTCTCTGCGGTTCCCATTGTCAGGCCACGTTCAACCAGTAATTTGCCCAGTGCTTCTGACAGGCTGATATCATCTTCGCCAAATACATCCTCTCCCAGAATCTCGATCAACTCATCGCCTTTGGATTTGAGTAAAGCCTCCTGCTTTTGGGGGTCGCCTTTTACGGCCGTTAAGCGCAAGCGCACCCTTGCTAAACCGGGCAGGTAAGCCAGCTTTAGCTCTTCGGGTAAATTATCCTCAAAGGATTCAACGGCTTCGGCGATCTGGGTCTCTCCTTTTCCGGCGGTGAGTATCGTGCGGTAGGATATGCCTCTGGGCTGAAAAGATTGCTTGAGTTTGGGCAGCACCTTCTCCGTCATGAGGTGTTTCATTTCGTAGGGAACTCCGGGCATAGAGACCAGTACTTTCCCGTCTTTCTCAAACCACATGCCTGGTGCTGATCCCATTTTATTGGTTAGCAATTTAGCATTTTGTGGCATAAAACATTGCTGGCGGTGCGCTTCCAGCATCGGGCGCCCAAAGCGTTCAAACAATTTGGCGATGTGCGCGTGGGTTTCCTGAGAAAATACAAGGCCTACTCCGAAGTGATCGGCAATGGCTTTTTTGGTTATATCATCTCTGGTAGGTCCCAGTCCACCGGTCATCAGGATTACCTCTGCATCTTCAAATCCGCGCTCAATGGCCAGTCGAATCTGTTTCTCATCGTCTCCAACCGTTGTTTTACCCAATAACTGCCCTCCGGTTTCCCGCACTTCCCGGGCGATCCAATTGGCGTTGGTGTCGAGGATTTGTCCGATAAGAATTTCGTCTCCTATGGTGATTATTCTTGTTAGCATTTACGTTTGATGTATAGTTACAGGATCGCTGATAATTTAAAACACGGCCTCTAAAGCTCTCCTCTTTGCTGATCGCGGTTGAAACTTCCTGCCTTCGGCAGTAAGGGTTGAGATGCCCATTCTCCCCTTCTCTGTGTGAAAAAAAAGGCTGGGTAGTTGGTTTGTTTCAACCTGTTCAACATTCCAATTTTACATTTTACATTCTCAATTCTACATTCCTCATTCCTCATTCCTCATTCCTCATTCCTCATTTCTCATTTCTCACAAGCTTCACCTCTTTCATACCAAAGGCGCGTTCTTCGTCTGCCGTTTGAATAAGGAGTTTGCCCTGTTTATCAATGCCACTGATCATTCCCCGAAAGGGGTTGCCATTTGCCGGCTGAAAGATAGCAGCTTGTCTGAAATTCCAGAGGTGACTGAGGTATTCGGTGCGCAATTGGTTGATTTTCCCTTGTTTGAGTTTGAGATAATACTGCTCAATGGAAGCAAAAAGGGATTGTTCGAGCGTTTCCAGGTCAAATTCCGTATTGGCAAGTAAACGCAAAGAAGTAGCCGGGGGGTTATAAGTTTCAAATTGTGCTTGATTAACATTTATCCCTATTCCGAGGATGCTATACTGCAATTTACTCCCCTGAAAGCTATTTTGAATCAGGAGTCCGGCCAGTTTTTGGTTATTGACCATAATATCGTTGGGCCATTTCACCTCGACGGGCTGGGGGATCCATTCCCGGGCCCAATTACGGACAGCCAGGCTGAGGAATATATTGAGTTCGAAGGTTTGAAAAGCCGCAATATTTGGATAGAGAATGATGCTCAGGAGTAAGTTGGAATCGGGGGCAGATTCCCAATTACTGCCAATTTGTCCTTTCCCGGCCGTCTGAAAAGATGCAGAAATGACAGTTCCCTCGATTGGAGAGCTTTTTGATAGTAATTCTTTAGCAGTAGCATTGGTTGACACCAGAGACGAATAGCGCTGGAGAACCTTTCCTATAAAAAGGGTGTTATTGTTAGCCAAGTAGGAGAATTTTCGTAAATTGTTATAGCCTGTATTTACTGGTTTTACACGGATTTTCGCGGCTTACAAGCCTGCCTGCACCTTAATTCGTTGCTTTTTTAGCTGGTCTCTTTCTTTGGGGTATACGAGGATACAATCTATCTTTGCCCGGAAAAGTTTAAACAGCTGACCAGAAATTCAATTAATAATAAGAGGAATGCACGCCAAGCCGTGTATTTTTTGAGGATTACGATCCGTTTATTTGACAAAAATAATTGCTTTTGAGTACTAAAACGGAAGTTTCATCACCCGTCACAACAGAATCCCTGAACGATCTGATAATAGACAGCATCCAGGATATAAAAGGAAAGAATATTGTAAAACTTGATCTTCGCGATCTTGCCGAGGCTCCGGCTGAGTATTTCATCATATGTGAAGGCGACTCCAACACGCAGGTAAAAGCTATTGCCGACAATATTTATGGCCGTTTGAAAAAGGAGGCTAATCAGCTTCCTTCTCATCATGAAGGCCAGCAAAATGCACATTGGATATGCGTGGATTACTTCCATACCGTAGTGCATGTCTTTTACCGGGAAACCCGGGAATTCTATCAATTAGAAGACCTTTGGAGTGACGCAACTTTTACAGAATACGAGAGTTTGTAGGAAGTAAGAGCAATTTTGTCTAATTGTCTTAACGATTTATCGTTTCAGCCGTTTCTAAGTGGAATAGTGTTCCACGAGCTTAATAAGAAAAAATGGAAAACAATAAGAAACCTAATAAAGACGGGAAAAAGCCGGCAGGCGGACCGAAGTTCAATTCCTATTGGATCTACGGTATAATTGCCCTTTTCCTGATCGCGCTGAATTTCTATCAGATTTCCAGCGTTTCCAACGACCCTATCAAGTTTCCGCAGTTTGCAGAAATGGTTCGGCAGGGTGACGTGGACCGCCTGGAGGTGATCAATGAAAAGTATGCGCACATTTACCTGAAAGAAGAATCTCTTTCCAAGCCGGAGTATGATGATGCTGCCAAGAGCAACATGAGTGGTACGCGGCCGCATTACGTATTCAACACCGGCCCTTCCGAAGTTTTTGCTTCAAACCTGAAAGAGCTGAATGCTTCTGTACCTGCTGAAAATCAGGTATACGCCCAGTATGTTGAAAAACAAAACTGGCTCGCCCCGATCCTGAGTTGGGTGTTGCCCATCATTATCATCGTAGCCATCTGGATCTTTATCATGCGCCGCGTGAGTGGTGCTGGAGGCGGACCGGGATCGCAAATCTTCAACATTGGTAAATCCAAAGCAACGCTCTTTGACCAGAACACGAAGGTGACGGTTACTTTTCAGGATGTTGCCGGCCTGGACGAAGCCAAAGGGGAAGTGATGGAAGTAGTTGACTTTCTGAAAAACCCAAAGAAATATACCGCCCTGGGCGGTAAGATCCCTAAAGGTGTTTTACTGGTGGGCCCTCCGGGTACTGGTAAGACCTTGCTCGCAAAAGCCGTTGCCGGAGAAGCAGGCGTGCCTTTCTTCTCGATTTCGGGTTCCGACTTTGTGGAGATGTTTGTAGGGGTAGGTGCCAGTCGTGTACGGGACTTGTTCCGTCAGGCACGCGAGAAAGCACCTTGTATTGTTTTTATCGATGAGATCGACGCCATCGGCCGTGCCCGCGGACGCAACAGCATTCAGGGTGGCAATGATGAGCGGGAAAACACCCTCAACCAGTTGCTGGTTGAAATGGATGGATTCTCTACCGATAAAGGCGTTATCCTGATGGCTGCCACCAACCGCCCGGATGTACTGGACACAGCTTTGCTTCGTCCAGGCCGTTTTGATCGTCAGATCGGAATTGACCGTCCGGACCTGAAAGGCCGGGAAGACATCTTTAAAGTACACTTAAAGCATATCAAGACTGCTCCGGATATTGATCCGGTCACCTTGTCAGAAATGACTCCTGGTTTTGCAGGAGCTGATATTGCCAACGTTTGTAACGAGGCTGCGCTTGTAGCTGCCCGTCGAAACAAACAGGCTGTCGACATGGATGACTTCAACCATGCTCTCGACCGGGTAATTGGCGGACTTGAGAAAAAGAATAAACTCATTTCTCCGAAAGAGAAGGAGATCATCGCTTATCACGAAGCGGGTCACGCAATTTGTGGCTGGTATCTGGAGCATGCCTCTCCCCTTGTTAAGGTGACCATTGTACCAAGGGGTATTGGCACCCTGGGTTATGCGCAATACCTGCCTAAGGAAGAGTACATCACACGTACAGAAGCTTTGCTTGACCGCATGTGTATGACCTTTGGAGGCCGTGCTGCCGAATCCATCGTTTTTGACAAAGTATCTACGGGTGCTCAAAGCGACCTGGACCAGGTTACCAAAATGGCCTATAGTATGATCACCGTTTTCGGTATGAACGAACGAGTTGGTCAGGTTTCTTTCTACGGCATGCAGAATGATCAATTCCAAAAGCCTTATTCTGACGATACGGCCAGTTTGATTGATGAGGAAGTGCGTCGTCTTGTAGAATCTCAATACGAGCGGGCAAAAGAATTGCTCACAGAACATCGCGATGAATTGGAGCAACTTGCCAAAGCCCTGCTTGAGAAAGAGGTACTCCTTAAATCAGACGTTGAGCGTTTGATTGGTAAGCGTCCGTTTATTTACGAAGACAAGGTTGCTGAGGCTGCTGCTATTGCTGAAGAGCACGCGCATCAAAAGTCAGCAACTCCTGATGTTGATAGTACTTCCAGTGATAATGGATCTTCAACGGATACTGACAACGAAAGCATTGAGCCAAAAGAGGAAGAAGAGATTTAACCTCTGGCGGCTTTCGCCGAAAGAAAAAGCCCGTGCGAGGAATCGCACGGGCTTTTTTATTGCAGCTCAGCATTCTCCTAGCTCTCCTGCTCTTTTTTCACCAGTAGTTGGAAACCGTTTCCGTGGATATTCACGATTTCGATGTTCTCATCCTTTTTCAGGTATTTCCGAAGCTTGGTTACGAAAACATCCATACTTCTGGCAGTAAAGTAATTGTCTTCCCCCCAAATCTTGGTGAGCGCAACCGAGCGAGGCAGCACATCATTCATATACATGGCAAACATGCGAAGCAACTGAGCTTCTTTGGGGGATAATTTTTCTTTAGACTCATCTGGTTCTCCGGGAGAATAAGTCAGAATCCGGAGGGGGAAATTAAAATGGAACTTCCCAATATCAAATTCTTTTACTTCTTCTCTTGGGTCGGCCTTCGACTGACTGCGTTTCAGAATTGCCTGAATGCGGTAGAGGAGTTCTTCAGAGTTAAAAGGTTTGGTGATATAATCATCTGCACCGATTTTGAAACCTTGTAATACGTCATCTTTCATCGTTTTAGCAGTCAGAAAGATAATCGGCATGGTTGTGTCCTGTTCGCGGATCTCCTTAGCCAGGGAGAAGCCATCCATTTTTGGCATCATCACATCGAAGATACATAGATCGAATTCTCCTTTTTTGTAGGATTCCAGGCCCTGAACGCCATCCGTTGCCAAGGTTACATCGTAGTCGTGCATCTCGAGGTAAGAACGTAGTACGTCCCCGAAATTTTGATCATCTTCAACCAAGAGGATTCGGTTATTCGTTTCAGACATGGTAATGTTTTTTCTAACAGTTGTGGGTTTAAATAGGGTCAGGCAGAAGGATTAGGATTCTACCCGGAATGGAAAAAACAGGATAAAAGTACTGCCTTTACCAAGCTCGCTTTTGACGTCAATTTGCCCTTTGTGAGCGGTCATCATTGCCTTGACATAACTCAGCCCGAGGCCAAAGCCCTTAACATCATGCAAGTTGCCGGTATGTACCCGATAAAACTTATCAAAGATATGTTTTCGGGCTTCTTTAGTCATTCCAACTCCCTTGTCACTTATAATAACTTCTACGCCGTTCGGAACATTGCGTGTAAGTACGGAAATTTCCGGCTTTTCCGGTGAGTATTTATTTGCATTATCCAATAAGTTATTCATAATGTTGGATATATGCGTCAAATCTGCCTGTATAACGGGCAGCTCTGCATTAAGTTCTGTTTGGCAATATCCGCCTCGTTTTTCCACCTGAAGCGTAATGTTTTCGACTGCCTGACCGATCACTTCATGTACATTCACATCAGATACCTTCAACTCAAAATCACGCTTATCAATCAGTGCCATTTGAAGCACTTTCTCCACCTGGCTGTTCATGCGTTTATTTTCCTGCTTGATGATATCGGCAAAGCGTTGCACCTTATCGGGTTTCCCCGAAATCATCGGAGAGGTGATTGAATCGGCTGCCAGAGAAATCGTAGCAATCGGCGTTTTAAATTCATGTGTCATGTTATTGATGAAATCCGTTTTCATCTCACCAACTTTCTTCTGGAAGAAAATCACCTGTACGGTATAAGCAAAGCAGAAAAGAATGATGGCCGTAAATATAATAGCCGCCAGCAAGGAACGCCATACGGAAGCCCAGAGATAACTCGAGCGGCTGGGGAAATAGACCATTAATAATCCCGGTGTCTGGCCATTCTGGTTCTGAAACAGATTGACCGAATATTTGGAGTTGTAAAGGTTGTTATACCCCTCCATCATCACTTGCGGATTGTCATCTTCTACAGTATAATGCCCATTGGCAATGACCATACTCTTTTTGCGCTTGGAGTATACACCGTATTCATGCTCGATATTGATGCCGTGGTTTTCAAACTCCTGCCGGATGTATTTTTCGATCAGATCAAGGTCTGGTAAGCGATCTACCATATCCGTATAATCCAGTCCCTGGTTGAATTGCATTACCCGGCCGTAGCGTTTAACACGTTCGTCTTTACACTCGGCGCAATTACAATCATTTTCAGTGAGAATAATGTTTATCAGATCCTGTTTACTCAGAGCCAGGTCTCCGGCAGGTTCGCTGTTCTCGAAGGAGATGGATACATTGAGATCACCATCCTGCAGCCGCTGACGCATTTCTTTTTCCATGTAGGAACGCACATATCCATTGCTCATGAAGTTGTAAAACTCCAATTGCTCTTCGTATTCGAAGCGCTCTGCCACCTTATTGAGGGCGGCCATGGCGTTATTATCAAACTGCTCCTCATTTAAATTAATGGAAAAGCGGATCCAGTTGACCTGAAGCCAGGCCACTCCGATCATGGCAGCGGCCATCAGTCCGATAATAATCCAGATTACTTTCTTATTCATATCGTGATTCCTGCAAAGTGGTGATCATGCCGGAAGATACGGCGATTCACCTGCTTTGACCCAGTTGTTTATAATGAATACACAAAGTTAGCTAAAGAGTCAGGCAGGATTTGGGTTTTAACGAAGATTTAATAGAATCTCGCTTTTTTCAACCTGACAGGTTGGCCAACCTGTCAGGTTGAAATTAAACTGAATGCCCCAAATTTTAGGCGCATTTTCGACTTAAACAACACGAAAGTAACTCCTAATAGAATCAAAATCAATCAATTATAACTTTCACTTGTTGGCCAAAGTTTAATCGAAAATGGAGGCTTTTGAACATCGACCTGTCAGGTCGGCAACCCGTCAGGTCGGCAACCTGACGGGTCGGCGACCTGACAGGTCCAAATGCACTGCAGTCAAATTTTGTAAAGCCTTTCGGCGAAAGCCATAAAAATCATTAGGTCCAAAAGGCAAATGAGAAATGACAAAAGCACCACTGACACCTGGAATCTAAAAACTGACAACCCACAAAAAGAATCGGCTTCCCAACACTATGCTGAGAAGCCGATCCGCCATTCGCCGAAAGGCAAAAATTATTGTAAAATAAAGCGCACTGTTATACCACCGTTGACATTGGTGATCGGATACGACTGCGTACTCTTCGGCTCCGTGCGGCGATAGTCGAAAAAGAAACGCAACGCCAACTGCTTGCTCAACTGATACTCAACGGCCGGAGAGATCGTGATCGAACGCGTACCACGCGTTGGAATTGGCTCCTGACTCTGATCCAGCAGATAGCGATAAGTCACATCATCCCGCAAGGAGAAATCAAAGGTGATATCCATCTGTTGTGGCTCCCGCTGGTTTAGACCCGGACCACGTGCTCCACGTCCGGCACCCGATGCAGGTGAAAGATCCGTATCGGTAATACCCCTTCCACGGCGACGCTTGCTTCCTGTCAGGAATGGAATATCCACATTACTCAATCTCCACCCAAAACCAATTACGTACTCGCTGACTTTGGTTTCATTCAAAGCATTGTCGATAAAGCTCAGTTGCAGATTACGCGATTTCTTGAAGTCTACATTCAGGGATACGTCATTCTGTAAGCGCATATCCACGCCAATAAGCGGAGAGAAATTCTCACTGATCGTGATATCCGGAATCTCAAAACGGGAATATACATCCTGGGTATTCGGGTTGATGTTTTCGGAAGCCGGTGCATCCTGATCAAATAGCAATTCCGTTTGGTAGGTATTTACCGTCAACATGGATCGGTACCCATGCGCTATGCTGAATCGCTGGAAAATCTCCTTAAACAAAGGCAGTTTTTCCAGACCGCTATAATCCACCTGCCAGTTTACAGCAGGCAGGGTATTAAACAAGACTTCGGTGTAATCCTCATTCACTTCTACCGTTGATGGATCCTGATCGGTATAAGCCGCCAGGAAGGACGGGATCAAAACACTTTGCTGCGCCCGGCCATATTTGGAAGGATAACCCTCCAAAGCCTGGGTAGTATCGGCATGCATACCATCCGATAGTCGGTTGGCAATGACAACCCGGTTGTTTTCAAAGGTGTTGAACAAGCCGATCAAATCATCGGAAAACAGGGTGTTCATCGCAAAATAAGTGATCGAGTAGCTACCAAAATCCCGAACGTTTAAGTGCTCGTATTCTTCCTGCAGGCGATCCTCTACAGATACCGTAATCTCATTTCGACGGAAGTCTTCTGTATGAAAGCGCGAGTAAGAACGCGTTGCATCCAACTCTATCCGGAAGTCGTTAAACGGCTCCAGGGTCAGCCTCGCATCAATATCTTGTGTGTAATTCTGTGTCACCGACTGGTTGAGCAACAGATCTCCCGTTACCCACTGCCAGTTGTTGTATAAAAAGTCCTGATCCGTATAATAATCCTCCGTACGGATATTCGGCTGCAGCCCGGCCACAAATTGCCAGCCAGGGCTGGTAAAGCGATCGGTAAGTCCCAGGTATTCTGTATCTGGCAGATAACCCGGCAATACCGTTCCAAAGGTCTCTGAGTAGGTACCCCGGAATTTACGGATCATCAACAGCGGACGAATAAACAACTTAGCCGCAATGCCCGGCTCCTTATCGCCTCTTTCCCGATCGTCGTCATTGCCTCTTGCAGGTTGATCTGCTCCAGGCCGTCCTCCCCGAGATCCGCCCCGGCTTGGTGACGGACGAGAGGTGCCGTTTAGCTTTTTCAGGAACTTGGATTTATTGTAGAGCTTCACAAAGTCCAGATCTCCGTTGAGTGACCGGCTTTGATTGTTTTGAATCACATTACCCAGCGACTGTACATTGAGTGCGGCAGCTGTCCAGGAATATCCCGCATTGTAATTTGCCCGCACATTGATAAAGTCGAGGCCCGGGAAGTACTTAAACGGCAAGGTGTAGGTGATGCCAAAATTGTGGTTATAGGATTTGTTACGACCAAAGCCCTGGATGCGTTCCCAAATTTCTGCCCGCTTGGCATCATTGTCGATCAAACCTTCCGGCTCATCAATTACCGCGGTGTTGATCGCGTCAAAATTGAACTTCAGCGAACGGGCAAAATCCCAGGTAAGGCTGTAGGATCGATCCCAGGTCCACCGCTTGTTAAAGAAGGTCGTGTACAGGGGATCTCCATCGGTAAAGCGATAACTGGTGGTTGAAATCTGACGATCCATCACCGTGCTAAATCCAAAGGAGTTTGGCAGCGGATTGAAATTAAACTCTTTGAGAAACTTCAAATACTTTGCGGCACCGCCTTTGACGATCTTGTCGAATGGCTTGATGTATTTGGCACCCCGCGAATATCCGTAATCGACAATTCCCCGGTATGTACGCAAATTGTCGCTTTCAATAATCGGATCCCGATGGTTTATTTCTGATTGGGCGTAAGACAGGCTGAAGTTTTCAATACTCCAGGGCATAGGTTTTCCGGTGGCTTGCGCCGAACGGCCTTTTCTTACGTTGGTAAAGTTGAAACTCTCTATGGTCGTCACGTCTTGCGCGATCGTACGTATCGAATCCCTGTTGGCAGCATCGGCTGCTTCGAGTTTTTCATCGAGCGTCAGGTCAAGATCGTAGGGGTCAAACTGGGGCGTTCGCGTTTCTTGCGAAAGCTGGTAGTAGAACGGAATGGAAAGATTCCACTGCTCCGGGAAGAATTTACCCAATTGGAAATCTGTAGCCAGATCAAGAGACAGAATCTCTTCCCGGCTACGCTCGATCAATTGCTGGTCCAGGGCTCCAAATCCAACCGTACTGTAATTCCCCGCAAGGGAAAGATTACCAAAATCGGCCAATTGCATATCTACCCGTGCCAATGCAGCCATACCACCTCGTTCGTCGAGGCCAAATACGCGCATTTCGTTAACCCAAACTTCTGCACAGTGTGGTGCGTTGTCGTCTTTCGGGTTGCGAATACCGACCATCACACCTTTCACCTCACCGAGGTTTGGATTACCCTTAATACGTACAAACGAACCCGGGCGGGTAGGGTCTTCGAATCCATTCAACGGATAGATGGATCCCGGATCAATGCCTCCGTTGTTCCGCATGATTTTCAAATCTTTGAAAATCTGGAACATGACTTCCATATCGTTTTCTACCGGCCAAACGATCCGATTGTGTCCGGGGTCTCCATAATTAAGGCTATTATCCGGATCAGATAAGGTCAGCGGCATTTCGTATTCGTAGTAGTTGCGGGAAAAGTCGGAACCGATCCGAATAAATACCGTCAGATCCCCATCTTGAAGGCTTGGGTCATCTGGCTTCCGCTCTCCGTGCACAAACATTTTTAAGCCTTCATACAGACGCAGATCCAGCGAAGTAAGCTTGTAAATGGCTCGTTCATCTCCATCTCCCAGATTACAAACATTCATTACCATGGCCGACTCATTCTGCTGCGCCAGCTGGTTTACACCGAATGCCTGCTCCCTGGTAATCCCCGGAGGCAGATCGTAGTTAAAGGGCTCCTTGGAGGCGTTCTCCTCGATGTTTACATCAGAAACATCAAACAGCACATCGCCTTCTTCCTGTGGACCACCAATATCAGTTGCCCCACTCGGGAGAATATACCGACGCCACTGGTTACGCACCAGGTCCAGACGGGCAAAACGCAGGTGGGTTTCATCTTTAAAGTCTTTCAGATACATCCGGATAAATCCGATTGAACGGAAATCCTGAATACCGCCTACTTTCTTAAAGTTGGGGTGGGTAGCTGGCAAATCGAGTGGCACCTTAAATCGATACCAGGCCCGATTGGTGCCTTCTACATCTACACGCTCCACCACAAACTCACTTCCCAGGTCGATCCCGTCATCGCCGTCAAACTCGATCGGAATCCGGTATTGGAAATAAGCTTCTGTTTCGTTGGTGGTACGATCATCGTTAAGGTCCTCAATATCCGGGAAGTTGGAACCGAAGGTGTTTACGTTGCTGTCTTCAGAGGCAGCCGGAGTATTACCTTCCGAGCCGTTAAATGCCCGGTAACGAACTAAAGCATTGTCATTTTGACCATATACGTTTGCATCATTGTAGTAAACGTAGTTATCGTTGGATGGGTCGGCCAAAATCTCGGCCAGCCTGTCTGGATTGGTTACGTGCCCCTGCACCAGTGACAGCCAGTCAGAATAAAATATTTCTTCTTCTTCATCCGACAAACCATCAAAACCGATATCCTGTTGTTGACGTACATCCGGGTTGGCATCGAAAGAGTTGGTCACTTGCTGAACAACAGGTACGCGCCCCCACTGGGTTTCAACATAAGTCTGTTCGGGATCCATCGTCTCTGGCCCCGGCAAACCATTCTCAAAGAACTTCCGGCCATCCTTAAGGATATCCTCGGAAATATTACCCAGTTCCAGATATACTGTTCCTTCATGATCCATTGGGTTAGAGGAGGCATTTCCCAGGGTGTCGAGGAAAGGAGAAAGCAACCAGAATTCTACAAACTCCACGTTGGCTGCCTGAAAGTCATTGGTGGTAATATCCCGCATGATACCGGCCCAGCGAGTCTCCGGCTCCAACAAACCTCCGTTGGTACTCAAACCAGCAGAAAAGGCAGTACCACTTGGCGGATCAAAGTTGTAAGGGCCGCGCTCATCCGGATAATAACTCAGATTAAGACCTGGTACTGTATTTAAGAATGGGTCGACACCGGCCCCTCCAAACTGGGGAACATTCTGATTGGAGAAATTTTCAAAAATCTCCTGCCAGCTAATCTGTGTCGTATAGGGGTTATTCTGGTTTGGTCCACCAACCCCCGGATCCATCCGATACCAGTTTAGCAAAGCCCGGTTTACTCCCGGAACGACCGAGTTTTCGACCTCCACTTCCGGAAACATCGGGTTGTTGTTATTTAAGTCGTTTTGCGGCACGGAGGCCAGTTTCCAGCGGTTTGGCTGGGAGTGCAACGGAATGGCACTCACACTTCCTTCAAAGTCGTCGATGTAAACCACTCCTCCATTTTCTTCATCATCGTCTTCGTTGATGGCCCGGGCGTGCCCCGGCTTCAGGAAAGCAGTTTCTGCCAGTACGGAGAAGGTAGATTTTTCTTTGGTTTCGATCAATGGAATGGCATCCACCATTCGGGTCAGGAATGGAGCTTCGGTGCTATAATTAACATCCAGTCCATAAATCCGGTTATTGATCGGGTCGTCGCCGATATTTACTTTTGGTGTAAATGGGCGCTCAAAAAGATGGAGGTAGGTACCCCCGATTGTAAAGTTGGGATTAAACCGGAATTCCCCCCTGACTCCTATCATCGATTTGGTCTGGAAGCCGAATATGGTATTATCCTCAAAGTCTATATTTATGGGCACCGCTGATGCCAGCAGGGCATCATTCAGGATTTTAACCCGTCCGATGTTGTAATCAATTTCGTAGTCGACGCCTTCGGTCAGTTGTTGTCCGCCGGCAGAAACCCTTACAGAACCCGGAGGCAGGTTGAAAGCACCCAGCGAAATTTCTGAGCTTACGCTGGATTTGTATTCACCCCGGATCACATATCGGTTTAGATAAGCCGCTTCCCGGGCCCGTGTTTTGGTCGAGTCGTATAGTTGCTGATAGACATAACGGGCACTATCGAGCGGACTTTCAATCTGCCCGGCCAGCGAGGAACCAAAAGGCTCCAGTACCGGGAACATGATTCGTCCGTTGCTCGGATTGATCGTCACGCCGGGCACAAAGTCAAACACCCCGTCTCGTTGGGGATCTCCCTGTGTATTCAGGTTATCGAGGTTAAATACGTTTAGGAGGGGGATTCCTTTCAAATCGGTATCGGGCAAAAATCGCTTTTGTCCGGCACCCGGATCTTCGTAAAAGATATCCAGTCGGAAATCCTGCTGAGTTACCTGGAAGGCTCCAATGGAGTACACGTTTTTCATCATCAGGTCCCAGGCCGGAACGTCTACTCGTTGTGTGGTAGATTTCAGCATCTTGACAAAAAGGACGCGTGAGTCGGCGAGGCTGTCTCCTGCTGTTGGAACATCGTCTGAGAACTGACCTACCTGATAGATACTATCCCGGTAGGAATATTGATAAGCTACACCCAGCACCTGATCCGGCTGCACATTCACATTGATAGAGATAAAACCAAGTTGCGGGTGGAAAGTAAATTCGTTGGGGTTCAATTTACGGGCGGAGGAAACTTTTTCAAAGTCGATTGACTGTTGGAAATTGAAAGGTGCTCCTTTAAGTACGGAAGATACCTGATCGGATTTCCGTGCCCGGGGGTTGTCAAAAAGTTCTTGAAAAATGGGGTTTGCGTTGTTATCCGGCAGGGCATTCTCCATGTAGATATCCTGGTACTTCGGAATAACAGGTGGCTGCAGCCCCGGGTTATCTGTAGTCATCCGATTTCTTTCCGGCTCACCAAGGTCGGCCAGCGCTACGATATCTTTAATCTCTTCGTTTTCGTTTCGGTCATTGGTAATCCAGACCTCTACCTTTTGCAGTTTAAACAGGCCTCGGATTTGTGGCAGATTTTCGAGTGAAGATTCAAACACATCGCGGTTGTAATGGGAGAGGAAGAAGTGCCGGTTTTCGTCATACTCATCGGCTTTTACTTCAAATTCCTGGACCTGGCTTCCACCTTCGATTGTCAGTCGCTCATTTTCGGATCGTTGCTGAGAAGCAATGGCAGTAATCCAGAGGCGGCCAAACTGCAATTCGGTTTTGATACCGAAGAGGCTTTGGGATCCCTGGATGAGGGAATTTCGTAGGGGGAGGCTTACGTTACCGGCTTCGATCTTTTTGATGATCTCGTCCTCACTAAAGGCATCGGTATCGTAATTGAGTTTTATCTGATTGTCGAAATCGAAAGTGGCCTGGGTATTGTAATTGGTGGAGAGTTTGAGTTTTTCTCCAATTTGGCCTTCAACATTCATCTGTATGGCCATATCGAAATCGAAGCCACCATTTCGTCTTTGTCTTTCTGTAAGAGCTGGGTTTTCTACGTTTTGATAATCGACTCCGAACGTCAGGTCGATGTTACCCTGCGGACGAATCTCCACATCGGTGCCTCCAAACAATCGATCTACGAGGCTATTATCTACATCGATGCGTTTCATGGGGTCTACCCGGCCACTGGCACCTATATCATCGCTCCCAAGACCTGAAAGTTGGCCGAAATACGCTTGTTCTTCCTGTTGGGCTTTGTAATCGAGGTATTCCTCAAAAGTCATGTAGGTAGGCATCCGGTAAAAGTCATCACCGATGCGTTCTTCGATCAGGTAGGTGCCTGTTTCGGGATCGTATTCTACACTTTGCTCGATGATACCCGGATCCTGCAAGTCGAACGGATTCGCTCCGGGATCGGTCACAAAGTCGTTGTAACGATCTTCCAGTGGAATCGTATCAGTGGATACGACCCAACTTTGGTCATAGGGATCGCCTAGGTTGGCGCCTCCGAAACTATCAGAAGCCTGGGCACAAATTCCAATTAGGCTTAGCAGGGCTACCAGTAGTAGAGAACTTTTGCTCATAATATCAGTTCCGATGGATACAAAATCTATTTCTAACCGGTTGGGGAAACACGACCGAAAATTGGCGCTTTAAACCGAGACATCCTTTTCAGGCAACTGTCTCTTTGGATGGGTTTTGATTCCGGATAGTAAAACGTTGTTCGCTAGTCGATTTTGTTTCGTCTAATTAATTTAACACTATTAAAGACGGTCCTAAATCAAAAAGGTGTCTTCTTGTTTAAGCAAGCTGGCGGAGGGCTAGTTTTATCATCTCTTCCACCTGCCGTATCTCAGGATGCTTTTTCATCACCTGATTTAGCGCTCGCAATACATGCGCCCGGGAAAATCCCAGAGCTAACAATGCAGATAACGCCTCTTCCCGAATCGTATTGTTTCCGGAGGCGGCCAGATCGGGAATTGAATCCGTTCCTTTGAGGATTTTGTCTTTCAGGTCGATAATTATGCGTTGGGCAGTCTTTGCACCAATACCTTTCACTTTCTGTATGGCAGAGGCATTTTCACCTACTATCGCTGCCCGTATTTCTTCCGGATTCATAGTCGATAACATGGTTTGCGTCGTAGAAGGTCCGACTCCTGACACAGAGAGTAATAGCCCAAACAACGTACGTTCTTCTTCTGAAGCAAACCCATACAAGCTATGCACATCTTCCTTGATGTAGTAATAGGTAAGAATCCTCAATTCTTCCTTGTCCTGAACGGATGAATAGGTATTCAGGCTAATATTGATCTTATACCCAATACCGCCTGCTTCAACAATTAAATACGTGGGACTTTTGTAGGTGATTTTTCCCTGAATGTAGTGGATCATACTCCAATATTTTTCGCGCAGATACTGCCTCAACGGCTCCCGCTGAAAATGAGCAGCGAAGGTACGAAAAAGGGCGGGGAGTTAACAGGTATGTGCTGCAATCGAAATTTCGGATCATCCCCTCCACAATAAAATTTGCAATTCGTATTGCATTTTTTGGATTTAACATTTACACCGGATAATGCTGAATCGGGAATTTTGAATGAATCGGAATGAAAGGAACCAACCATTTCACCAGTACACTATTCGTACCACGTCGCACGTACCACGTTTTCTCGGAACCAACGGAAAGAACGGGATCAACGGGAAGAACGGAACCAACGGAATGAACCATTCCACCCTACACCATTTCACCAGTACACTATTCGTACCACGTCGCACGTACCACGTTTTCTCGGAACCAACGGAAAGAACGGGATCAACGGGAAGAACGGAACCAACGGAATGAACCATTCCACCCTACACCATTTCACCAGTACACTATTCGTACCACGTCGCACGTACCACGTTTTCTCGGAACCAACGGAAAGAACGGGATCAACGGGATCAACGGGATCAACGGAAAGAACGGAACCAACGAAATAAACCCTACACCATTCCACCATTTCACCACATAAAAACCCCAAACACCGGAGCTAATCCGATATTTGGGGTTTGCATCATTTAAGATACCTTCTACGCTGGTTGCCCAAATTCTCGTAAAACACCGAGATGAGACATCAGTGCCAGGCGGAACTTTGGAAATTCGTGGTATGGAAGTCCAAACTCCTTGGCTGTTTGCCGCACAATGCGGGAAATTTTTCGATAATGAATGTGGCAGATCGAAGGAAACAAATGGTGTTCGATCTGGTGATTCAGGCCGCCGGTAAACCAGGTAACAAAACGGTTTTGGCAGGCAAAATTAGCCGTTGTGATCAACTGGTGTATCGCCCAGGTATTTTCCATAGTACCTGTTTTTTCAGGTGTATGGTGGCTGGGACCTTCAACAACATGCGCCAATTGGAAAATGATGGTGATAATAAATCCTGTAATCAGGTGCATTAGCAGAAAGCCCAGAAGTACGGCCCACCAGGCAACTCCCATTGCAAGAGGTAAAACAACCAGACACAAGACATACAATGCCTTTGAGCCCAGCATACGGAGGGTTTCTTTTGTCGGCTTGCTCCCGCTTTTTTCAGTCAGACCGGTACGGTTATAATGTACCAGTTGTTTGAAATCCTTAAACAGCAACCAACTCAGGGTTGCCATGCTATAAAGCACCATGGCATAGATATGCTGAAAACGGTGATATGCTTTATATTTCCCGTGCGGAGAAAGACGAAGGAATGGTTTGTCATCAATATCTTCATCCAATCCATAGATATTGGTATAGGAGTGGTGCATGATATTGTGCTGGATATTCCAGGTAAAGGAACTTCCTCCAATTATTTCCATGGAACGGGCCATGATCTTGTTTACTGTTTTATTGGTGGAGTAAGAACCGTGATTGGCGTCGTGCATAACAGCCAAACCAATGCCTGTTTTACCAAAGGCCATCAGGGCATACAAGATAATGGCTACCCAATCTGGAAATACTTGCAACAAAACGAGAATAAAAGGAGTCACGTACGTCAGGACCATTACAGCCGTTTTGAGGTACATTTTCCAGTTGCCGGTTTTTTTGACGCCGCTTTCGCGGAAATAATCATTTACACGATTCATCATTGTACGGAAAAAACCTTCCGCATCCGGTCGCGAAAATTTAACTGCTGGCTTCATAAGCTCTTTACTAATAATATTTCTACGTTCAACTTTTGCTTTGGGGAAAAAAGGGGAACGGAGTTACAAAATTGGATCGGTAGGCAAGAGCGCCTGCGGAACCCGATCCGGATAATACTTTACGTTTAACGATCTCCGAACGGCCACAAGATAAAAAATAAAATCCGATTTACTCGAAATCGGATCATCACAAGCCTGTCAAAAAATGCCAATTATTAGGTGGCTATTGCTTTGGTGCCGGTGGCACAACCAGTATAGGCAATGGACATTTCCGTGCTAATTCTCTGGTACAGGAACGATGAAAAAGATCTTGCCAACCTCTTCTATGCTGTGCTAATAACACTATGAGATCCGAATCAGTTTCGGAAGCATAACTCAGCAGGCCTTCTTCTACGGTATCTGCCCAGTGCTGAACCACCGAATTGTCGGTGACTTCCTCCGTAGAAAGAACCGGTGCATTCAGTGGTTTTTTGAGTTCAATATTCACATAATCAACTTTGCCGTTTTCAGGGCTAATCATGCCATCGACAAATTTTTTGTGCCAGGCAGCGACTTTCGATTGATCCGTGGCTACCGTTATTCGGCGAAAGCCGGAAAAAGAATAATCTACCGGTACCAGCAAAACCGGACAATCAGCCTGTCTGGCTACCTTCACGGCAGTGGACCCAAACCATCGATTACCGATGTCGTGGTCCCCACTGTTGGCCATAATAACAAGGCGAGTCTCGGGCAAACGGGATTCTCTGCGAAGCTCTGCCTCAACACGCCCCGAACGAATTTCGTATTCAGTGGGCACCTCAGGCGTTTGCATTCGACTATTTACCAGGGGGGATTCCCGGTCGATAAAACTGCGCATATCTTCATGTAAACCGTCGAGCCACTCAGTGGCACTTTGCTGCATCATGGTTTCCGGAATGTTGACAGCCGGATTATATACATGCAGCACTTTTACATTGAGATAATATTTTCGAGCCAGCCCTTCGGCATAACGCAATGCAATATGGGATGCCTCAGAAAAATCTACAGGTACTAATATTTTTTGTGACCGAAGCACACCACGCATCACTCGCAGGACCTCCTCCTGTGTCGGGATTTCGCCCTGAATAACGACATGTCCATCAATAATCACGGCCGGAATGGCGGTAATTCCTGCCTCGACCATATCTTCGAGGCCAGTCACCATTTGTACCGGAACATCAATACGCAGGGCCTTTAAAGCTTGTTCGACAAGCTTCTTCAGGGTCTCCGTTTTATGATAAGCCCGCACTCCTAAAACCTGGATCGACGGTAACATAGGCAAATTGATTCTGAAAAGTGGATTTTTATGTCACGCTCTAAATCCTTTGCAAAATCAGGCTTTCTGCAGGTTTGTGGCATGATCATTCTCAGGATACATTGTGACTTTTATCACTTGGGAAGGGGAATCCGCAAAATCGATACCGGCAAAACTCCAATATTTTCTATTTTAACACCTCAAATTTTAACCATCAACAGCTTTGGAAGAACAGGAAAAAGAAGGGAGCAACAATCTGGAAGAGTTGGCCTTACGGCTAAGAGCAGTCATTGATACCGCCACAGACGGCATCATCATTATCTCAGAAAGAGGTATAATGGAAAATGTCAACGATGCTGTTTTTCAGTTATTTGGCTATCAAAAAGAAGAGATGATCGGGCAGAATGTCAATATGCTCATGCCAGAGCCCGATAAAAGCAGCCACGATCAGTACATCAAAAACTACCTGGATACGGGAATAGCCCGCATCATTGGAATCGGACGAGAAGTTACGGCCCGTCATAAAAACGGCCGCCTTTTTCCGTGCAGACTCAGCATTAGTGAAGTAAAACTTTCTGATCGTTATATTTT
>JAAEZH010000003.1:74398-86467 GCA_018222965.1 Bacteroidota bacterium | reverse complement strand
TGACCTGACCCTGCAAAAAGAAAACGAGGAACGCATCCGCAAGTTAAACGCCCAACTGGAAGAGCGTGTGGAAGAGCGAACCAGCGAACTGGAAATTGCCGTTTCAAAGTTGCTCAAGATCAATCAGCAACTCGAACATGAGATCCAGGAACGCATGTCTATTGAAGAAACCCTTCGCGAAAGCAAAGAAGAAATTGACAAAGCTTTAAAGGCAGAAAAAGAGCTGGGTGCCTTAAAGTCGCGTTTTGTCTCCATGGCTTCGCATGAATTTCGCACACCGCTGGCATCCATTTTATCTTCTATAGAATTGATCGAGGCCTACAGCCAGGCTGCTCCGCATGCCAAGCGAGACAAACACATCAATCGCATCAAAGGAGCCGTAACAAACCTCACGGGCATTCTCAATGACTTTCTTTCCCTAAGTAAACTGGAAGAAGGCAAGATTCATATCAACCCGCTGGAATTTCCTTTGTCTGATTTTTGCCACAAGCTGCTCGATGAGCTGAAGCCCAATTTAAAACCCGGGCAAATCATTCAAATAGAGCAGGAAAACGTAGACGGAGAAGTATTTCACGATCCTAAAATGTTGAAACTCATCTTCACGAATCTGCTTTCCAATGCCAGCAAATACAGTCCGGAGAATGCTCCGATCACCTGTAATATTAAACTGGGTAAGAAAGTGCTGCAGTTACGGATAACCGATAAAGGAATCGGGATTCCAATGGAAGATCAGGCCCATTTGTTTACGCGCTTTTTCCGGGCGCATAATGTAGAGAATATTCAGGGTACGGGACTGGGGCTCAACATCGTAAAGCGCTATGTAGAGCTCCTCCGGGGGAACATTGATTTTGAAAGTGAAGAAGGAAAAGGGACTACGTTCCGGGTAATCATCCCCCGACGCATCGCAGAGGTTCTGGATTATTGAAATAGAATTCAATATCTTTCCGCAAATTTTAGAAATTAGAAAAACAGCAAGCCCCGTTATGAAGAAGATTCTGGTTATAGAGGACAACGAAGAGGTTAGAGAAAATCTGGAGGAGATCCTCGAATTATCAGGTTATGCTGTAGACGGGGCCGAAGACGGTAAAGTAGGTGTAGAATTGGCAATGGCTGATCCGCCAGACCTGATCCTGTGTGATGTCATGATGCCCAAGCTGGATGGATATGGCGTACTCAACATTCTGAGTAAAAAGCCGGAGACAGCGGCCATTCCCTTTATTTTCCTTACGGCGAAGGCCGATAAAGAAGATTTGCGCCGGGGCATGAATCTGGGAGCAGATGATTACATTACCAAACCTTTTTACAAGGACGAACTGCTCCAGGTTATTGAAACCCGCTTAAAGAAGAATGAAAAATTACAGCGCGATTTCAACCCGGATGAAAGCGGTTTATCTGCTTTCATCAATGAGGCCCGGGCTTATGAAGAATTGAAAAAACTTTCTGCCGACCGCAAGATTCGGACCTACAAACCCAAAGAATCACTCTTTGCTGAAGATGATTATCCCCGGTATCTGTATTTTGTCAAGAGTGGCCAGATTAAGCTTTACAAGACCAATGATTTTGGAAAGGAGCTCATCCTGAAATTGTTGGGCCCTGGTGACTTCTTCGGATATACGCCTTTGATCGAGCAAATAAACTATCCATATTCTGCCGCAGCTACGGAAGAGACCGAAGTGAGCCTGGTTCCCCGGGAAGATTTTTCCCAACTGCTTTTCGCGAATCGGGATGTGTCGGCCCGCTTTATCCAATTGCTCGCCCAAAATATCCGGGAAAAAGAAAAGCAACTCCTCGAATTAGCCTACAATTCCGTGCGAAAAAGAGTAGCTAATGCCCTGCTGGTTATTGGCAAGCAACAAGACAGTCCCAAGATTCATCTCTTGCGGGAGGATTTGGCTCGTATTGTTGGCACGGCCAAAGAAAGTGTAATACGGATGTTGGCCGAGTTCAAGGAAGATGGATACATCTCCATTGAAGACGGCGTCATCCATATTATTGACGAAGAGAAGCTGGAAAATATGCCCGGTTAAACAGCCTGGCGTTTTTGCTCCAGCGTAGCCATTTTGGCGTCTTTTCTTTTTTCTTCTTTCTTCTCACCACCAAATTTCACCCCCATCAATGCAGACAGGAAGATTGGTAGTGCCAATATGGAGAGCCACCACATACCAGAAAATCCGGCTGCGATAATTACCCCCATCATCAGGAAAAAACGAGATACGATTGCACTGAGAGATAAAGAGAAAGGTTTCATGCTATTAGGTCTTTTTGTTTTCTGATCAATTTGTTAGTCAAAGATATCTCCCGTACTTCCTTCAACGCAATGAGGTCTGTCAGGTTCAGTGTTGACAATTGTCAGCTGTGGAACCCGACATGACATGTTAGGTGACATGACATGTCGAGTCATCAAGTCATAAGCAACTAAAAATCAACACACTATGCTGCCTTTCGGCGAAAGCCGGTAGAAATTTGGAATGGAGCAATGTAGATGTCACACCACATGTCATGTCAAAAAACAGGCTGCCCCCATACAGGGACAGCCCTTGAAACCGAATCTTTCGATCCATTAATCGGGAGCATAAGATCTCGGTTAATCTATGTCATTGGCATTAGGATTGGCCGTCAACTGACAAGGTTTTATGGCTACCTCCGACATTAAGAGTTTGCTATTTATTTTGATACCACTCATTGTGATAATCCGCTTCTTTTTTCTTCCCCTTTTTATCCTGAAGAATGTAGTACACCTGAAACAGGATCAGAATTGGAAAAAACAGAGAACCGATAAAGATCGCCCTTGATGTACCCCAGAGCAGTATGGACATCATAGTGAGCATATAAATGATGTACAGGGCGATAAGGATGTATTTTGCTTTCATGATCAGTGGCACATTGGCATTTCCTGCATAGCTTCCCAAAAAGTCATTTCTCTGGGCAGTTCAAAGTCCAGCGCGCGTCCGATAAACAGGATGGCCAGTGCAATTAGCAATACAGGATATAGTTTTCGGAACTTCCGCCGCAATTGAATTCCCGCCATTCCGCCTCCTACCGTTGCAACCAACAAGAGTGGCACCGTGCCCAGTCCAAACAAAAACATATAGGCACCCGATTGCCAAATTTGCCCCATAGAAACAGCGCCAACCAAAGCCAGATAAACCAGGCCGCAAGGAAGCAAGCCATTCAGCAATCCTAACCGGAACGTATGGATATCCTTTCCGGACCCCATTATACGGCTCAACATCTGCCGGACTTTTGCCAGCACTTGCCGCATACCCGGCAGTCGATTGATCCGACTTTCAACGGGTAAGCTGAAAATGGCGATAACTATGAGGCTAATGCCTGCCAATAAGGCAAACCAACGCTGCATACCGGCATAGCGAATAAATTCACCACCGAGCCCGGCCAGCAATCCCAATCCGGCATAGGTCAGGCTTCTTCCCAAATGATATTGCAGCATTTTTTGCACGATCAGGCCACGGCTAAGCCCCTGAAAGGGCAGTGCCAATGCAATCGGACCACACATGCCTACGCAGTGTAAACTTCCGAAAAGGCCAACCGTAAATGCTGTTATCAAAAACATATTAGCGCTTTGGCGTACCTGCCAGCGTGCTATCACTGCGCAGATCAATTGTTTGTTCGTCGTAGTATTTTACATCCTGATAAGACCAGGTAACTTCCACATTCCAGCGACCGGATACCAAATTGGCCGTCGGAACAAACATTTTGCCGTTTGCATCCACATTCAGCGGAAGCTGCAAATCAAGGTCTTTGGTAGAAGGGCGGTAAAACAATACGTTTCCACTAATCCCCTCTCCCGGAAATGGGAAGGAAATAATAACCAGTTCTTTTTCTTCATTACTTTGAATGCGAACCGGTTCATCCAGTTGCATGCTGTTTTCGATCCGGTCGTATTTCTGTTGATAGGCCAGATCTTCTTTGTAGTATTCTTCTACTACCAGACTGTGGTCATAGTGGGTGGATTTGATCACCTGAAAGATCAACATGCCTGCAAACAGGCCGTAGAAAAGAAATATGCCGGTTCCCCAATTGAATTTCATGACTTTTTATTTTGCGGTTAATTCCTTGTTCCGGGATTGATTGGTCCCAGGAAATTGGTTTTAACCCGATCGATCATTTTATCGCCTGACCAAACTTCGACGACCATTTTGTTTTTATTCCCAGTGATTAGACTCTTTTCCATGTCGATAAAGAGGACGCCCTCACGCATTTCATTCCCTGGTACGATTGGCGCTTTTCCAACCAAACGGATATTTCCTCCTTCTGAAATCAGGCGAAATTCCACAGGCAAATCTTCTTTGGTCTTGTTGATCACCTGATAGTTGTACATATTAGAATAATGCTCCTCGTCCAGTTCGGTATACATCGTTCCGGGAGTACGGAGAAGCAGCACTTCAGCATCTGTCCTGGTACTGAGCAGGAAAACATTTACCGCCAGGAGTACAAACAACACGGCGCTGTAAGCGATGGTACGGCCGTTCCAAATCTTACGTTTGTTTTCGGCGACTCCATTAAAACTATCGTAGCGTATCAACCCGCGTGGCCGGTCCACCTTATCCATGATTTCATCACAGGCATCAATACAAGCTGTACAGTTTACACATTCCAGCTGCGTACCGTTGCGGATATCGATTCCGGTAGGACAGACTTTGATACACATTTTACAGTCGATACAATCGCCTAAAGCGGGGGTTGTATCTGTTACGGATTCTGCTCCGGCAGAGGCAGCAGCGGAAGCTACTTCAGACTGAATAGCCGAAACCAGATTGGGGGTTGCAGCTGCCGCGGTGGCGCCCCCTCCGGTCTTTTTCGGTTTTTTAGCTCTTTTGATTTTCCCCCGGGGTTCGCCTCTAACCCAGTCATACATTACGGCGATTGAGTTCTGATCGAGCATAACGCCCTGTAAACGTCCGTATGGGCAAATGGCGATACAAACCTGTTCGCGGAGTTTGGCAAAGACATAGTAGAAAGCCCCGGAGAAAGCAATCATCGCCATAAAGCCTCCAAAGTGTTGACTGATGGGTTCACGAATGATCTTCCAAACCTCATCCACTCCGACTATATAGGAGAGGAAGATATTCGCGATAAGCACAGCAATGAAAAAGAATATGATGTGCTTACTCGTCTTTTTAATGATCTTGTCTGTATTCCAGGGCCCTTTATCCAGGCGACGTTGAGCATTGGAGTCCCCTTCAATCCAGTATTCGATCTTCCGAAAAACCATTTCCATGAAAATCGTCTGCGGACAAACCCAGCCACAAAACAAGCGGCCGAATATTACGGTAAACAGAACGATAAAGACAATACCGGTAAGCATTGCCAGCACAAAGAGGTGGAAGTCTTGTGGTGTAAACTGGATGCCAAATAGAATAAATCGACGTTCCAATACATTCAGTAGTACCAGCGGATCCCCGTTGACTTTAATAAATGGCAGACCAAAGAGCACCAGCAGCAGGAAATAACTTAGCCAGGTACGCCATTTGTAGAAGCGTCCGGAAGGCTTTTTGGGATAGATCCAAATCCGCTTACCGCTTTTGTGATCCACAGTTGCAATGTGGTCGCGATAAATCTCGGTGTCTTTGATCTGCTCACTCATAATAGGGGTCCCGTTTATTAGGGGACTGATACATACTTATTTTACAACTACTACTCTTCGTCTTTCATCCCAAGAGCTTCGGCTTCTTCCGTAGACGTGGAATCCGAGGCCATTGGTTCATCTTCCGGCACGTAAATCTCGCCGTCAACCGGACGGGGATTGGGCGGGTTGGTTCCCTGCAGGCTCCAGATATAGCTGGAAACCCGGTGAATGTCCTTGGCCCGTAATTGAGCCTTCCAGGCAATCATACCAGTACCTTCCACACCGTATTTTACGGTCTTAAAGATGTTTTTCACACCACCACCGTGCAGCCAGTATTCATCGGTCAGGTTTGGCCCCATACCGACACCAACGATACCTTCTCCGTTGGGTCCGTGGCAAGCCACACAGTTGGTTTCAAACAGCGTCTGTCCCAGTGCGATCTCTGCTTCATCTTCCAGCATTTCTGCATTGGTTTCATCCACCAGATCGGCTTGTTTGGAACGCCATTCTTCAATATCCTCCTCTGCTTGTTTCATCTCCATTTCATAAGCTTCACGCGAGCCTACTCCATAATCGGTAAAATGGTACATGACCAGGTAAACTGCTGAAAATGCAATGGAGATATAGAAAATGGCCACCCACCAGGGCGGAAGCCGGTTATCCAGTTCGCGGATACCATCGTAATCGTGGTCCATGAGGATGTCTTTTTCCTCTTCCACGGGTACGGCAGCGGTCCAGCGATCGTACAGGCGTTTCCACAGGGGATCTCTTTTGAGGAGATCGGCTTTTTCCAGCACCTCTGCACCATGTTCCTGAAGCAGTTTCATTTTCTGAACCTGAATCAGGGTATTCAGAAGATAAAACATACTTAAAATAGCTACTGCGACTACGGCAAAGCCAGCATACAGCAGCATATTGTCGTAGATATTGTTTAGCAGCGGTGAGCCGGACTCAGCAGCAGCTTCTGTTTGAGCCCAGGCTAAGTGGCCTGCCATCACAAGCCCCCCTGCCAGTATTAATCGAAGGTTTTTAAATTTATTATTCATGGCGGTCCGGAGTTTCTGAGTTGGAAGAATTGGTTTCATCCAGAGGCATGTTGGCCATTCGGTCAATGTATGACCGGCTCTTTCCGAAGATCACGAAAATGGTGATCACAAACATCAGAAAGAAGGTCAGTAAGGCGAATATCGCCATCCAATTAATGTCCCCTGCTGATGCTAAAATATGCTTGTACATGATTTTGCTTTTTGAGTTTGGAAGGCTTCGGCCAACTCTCAGCCGGCCGAAGCCTTCAATTAATTGGTTGCCTGTGGACCGGGTTCTATATCGGTTCCCAGTCGTTGCAGATAAGCGATCACCGCAATGATCTCTTTTCGCTCCAGCTCAGGATCTTCTATACCACCTTCTCCGGCTCGCAACTCATTGGCAATCTCTGTTGCCTGTTTCATCAAATCCTGAGTAGCGATAGCCGCATAACCTTCCGGATAAGGCGTGCCCAGTCTCTGGAGCACCTCAATCTTGCGTGCCGTACTACTGGTATCCAGCATATCGGTATGCAACCAGGGGTATGGCGGCATGATACTTTCAGGCGATGTACTTGTGGGTTCATACATGTGCGTGTAGTGCCAGATATGGGAATACTTGCCACCTACCCGGTGGAGGTCCGGTCCGGTACGTTTACTACCCCACAAGAACGGACGGTCGTAGATAAACTCGCCAGACTTGGAGTATTCACCATAACGCTCGGTTTCGGAGCGGAACGGACGAATCATCTGGGAGTGACATCCCAGACATCCTTCTCTGATGTAGATATCGCGGCCTTCTAATTCAAGCGGTGTATAAGGTTTTACAGATGCAATCTTTGGCACATTGTCTTCCACCAGCATCATTGGTGCCAACTCAACTAACCCGCCAATGAGGACTACAACCGTAGAAGCCACGAGCAACTGTACCGGGCGACGTTCAATCCAACGGTGCCAGTGCTCTTTACCATGGGAAGCCGGCTCCATTCTTGCAGGAGCTTCCGCTTCTTCATTAGCCATCAGCTTACCGCTCTTTATTGTTTTTCTCAGATTATAAACCATGACAAAGAGACCGGAAAAGTACAGGGTGCCACCCAATGCACGCAGGCCATACATTGGAAGGATCTGGGTCACAGTATCGAGAAAGTTACCGTACTTAAGTACACCCTCTGGCAGGAATTCCTTCCACATCAGAGACTGTGTCCAACCAGCCCAGTATAATGGAATGGCATAAAACAACATACCCAAAGTTGAAATCCAAAAGTGGGAATTTGCCAGTTTAACACTGTACAATTTGGTATTGAAAATTCGCGGAAGCAGCCAGTACAAAATACCGAAGGTGAGCATACCATTCCAACCAAGGGTACCAATGTGTACGTGACCAATGGTCCAGTCTGTATAGTGGCTGATCGCGTTTACAGATTTAATGGAAAGCAATGGTCCCTCTAAAGTAGCCATACCATAAGCGGTTACTGCTACTACCATAAACTTGAGGATTGGATCCTGCCGCACCCGGTCCCAGGCACCCCGAAGGGTCAGCAGCCCGTTGAGCATACCCCCCCAGGATGGCGCGATCAACATCAGAGAGAAAACCATACCCAGAGACTGTGCCCAATCCGGAAGACTGGTATACAGCAAGTGGTGAGGTCCTGCCCAGATGTAAATAAAGATCAGGGCCCAGAAGTGGATAATCGACAGCTTGTACGAGAATACCGGACGATTAGCCGCCTTTGGAAGAAAGTAATACATCAGCCCCAGATAGGGAGTAGTCAGGAAGAATGCCACAGCATTGTGTCCGTACCACCATTGTACCAGGGCATCCTGTACACCCGCAAATACCGGATAACTCTTCATGAAAGTAACCGGCAATTCCAGGTTATTACCAATGTGCAAGACCGTAACGGTTACCCAGGTAGCGATGTAAAACCAGATAGCTACATACAAATGTTGCTCGCGGCGCTTGAGAATGGTACCAAACATATTGAGGCCAAACACCACCCAAATCAGAGCAATGGCAATATCAATTGGCCATTCCAACTCTGCGTATTCTTTAGAACTGGTAAGCCCCATAGGCAGACTTATAGCAGCTGCAACTATAATCAACTGCCAACCCCAAAAATGAAGTTTACTCAGGAAATCAGAATACATCCGAGCCTTGAGCAAACGTTGCAGGGAGTAATAAACCCCCATAAAAATACCGTTCCCTACAAATGCAAATATTACTGCATTCGTGTGCAATGGACGAATCCTGCCGAAAGTAGTCTCGGCTAAGCCCAAATTCGCAGCTGGAAAGATTAATTGGTAGGCCGCTAAGAGACCGACCAGCATACCGACCACCCCCCAAAGAGCAGTCGCGTAAGCGAAGTTTTTCACTATGCCATTGTCGTAGGCAAATTTTTCTAGCGTGGCCATAAAGACGCGGTTTTATGATTTTTTGTCAGTTGGTTGATCGTCAAACAGAATCCGAATGGAAGGCGTATAATCGTCTTCGTATTGCCCGGATCTCACTGCCCAGAAAAAGGCAATCAGAAAACCAACGGCAACCAAGAGGCTGAGGACAATCAGAAATAGTATAATCTTCACAATTGAAGGAATTTGTGCGCAAGGTATAGCACGAGGCCCCTCGCGCGAGTGAGATTGTTCACGCCTCGGGAATGACTTTTCTCATTCATAAGGCAGTGACAAATATCATTTAAGCAACTTTCGAGCGTACAGACTACTCAGTCCAACTCCGAAAACCACTACTGTTATCGAACTTAATGGCATCAAAATGGCAGCCACTACCGGCGCAAGTGTGCCCTGCACGGCAAAACTCAGACCCACCAAATTGTATAAAAATGCCAATACAAATGAAGCGTGTACCACGCTGATACTCTTCCGGGCAAACCGCAGATAACCAGGTAATTGCCCAAAGTTTTTCGCATCCAGTATGGCATCGCAAGCCGGCGTAAAATTGTTGGTATTTTCGGCTACCACAATGCCCACATCGGCTTGTTTGAGCGCTCCGGCATCATTGAGACCGTCGCCCATCATCAGCACATGATTTTTGCTTTCCTGCTTTCCGCGAATGAACTTCAGCTTATCGGCCGGACTTTGACGGAACAACAGTTTTTCATTCGGCAGGTAATCCTGTAGCAGGTTTCGGTCTCTTTCGCCATCTCCCGAAAGGAGGTAGAGATCTTTGTCATTCTGCCAGTCTGTTACCATCTCTCCAAAGCCTTCCCGCAATCCCGGACGCAATTCGTAGCGCCCCAGGATTTTGCCGTCGATTTCCAATAAGCTTCCTTTTTTATCCGCTTCCGCGAATGATGCCTCGCCGATAAATTCGGCCTTTCCAAAACGTATAAAATGGCCTTTCACTTCGCCTAGCATGCCGGCTCCTGCCTCTTCTTTAAAGTCTTTCACAGGATAAACGGCACCCGACTCCAGGTTTTCAAAAACAGCTCGACTGTAAGGGTGATTGGATTGGTGAGCAATGGACCTCAGTAAGTCTTTTTCATTCCCCGAAAGGGGGCTGCCCACATATTTCACACTACTGCCGCTGGCTTGTGTGATGGTACCTGTTTTATCAAACACCACCGTATCCACCTCCCGCATCTGCTCAATAACCGAGGTGTTTTTCAGGTAAAAGCCCCTTTTAGCCAGGATTCGTAAAGCATTGCCCAGGGTAAAAGGAATGGACAAAGCCACCGCACAGGGGCAGGCTATGATCAACACCGCCGTGGCGGCATTGATGGCAATGCCCAGGTCTTTTGGGTACCAGTAAATAAAGGTACCTGTAGCAATCAGGAGGATGGCCCAGGTAAAGAATTTTCCGGCATTATCTGCCAGTCGGCTTACAGCCGTTTTGTCTTTGTTTTGAAACGCTTCGTCGTTCCAAAGGCGGGTGAGGTAACTTTGAGAAGGCGTTTTTACCAGGCTGAGTTCAATCGCTTCCCCGGTTTGACGACCACCCGCATAGACCCGCTCTCCCAATTGCACGCGCACCGGATCATCTTCCCCGGTTACAAAGCTGTAATCGATCCGGGCAGGACCACTGTGCAAAATGCCATCCGCCGGAATAATTTCACTGCTGCGCACCAATACCCGGTCACCGACGGCCAACTTGTCCAGCGCCACCGAATCGTAGGTGCCGTTTTTGTACAGGGTGGCAGCTATCGGAAAATAGGATTTATAATCCCGTTCGAAAGATAATTGATAGTAAGTCTTTTGTTGAAACCAGCGGCCAATCAGGAGGAAGAATACCAGTCCGGCGAGACTGTCCAGGTAACCGGCCCCACTCATAAAAAGTATCTCATATACAGACCGGATAAAAAGGGCTAAAATCCCAATCGAAATCGGCAGATCTATATTAAAATGGCCCTGTCGCAATCCTTGCCAGGCTGATTGCAGGTAAACACTTCCGCTGTAGAACACGACCGGTAATGCCAGTACAATACTCAGCAAACTAAACACCCGCTCCCAGCCCTGAGCAGCAGCCTGCTCGAGTCCAAGGTATTCCGGAAAACTGAGCAGCATGATGTTGCCAAAAGCAAAACCGGCAATACCCAGGCGGTAGTAAAAGGTCTTATCCACCGCTTTGCGCGCTTTGCCATCAGCATCACTCAGCCGGATCTCCGGAGCATAACCGATACTGGCCAAAACTTCTACAAGGCGGCGCAGACTGGTGCCTTCATTATTAAAGGTGAGGTATATTTCTTTTTTGAGGAAGTTGACCTTAGATTCCATCACCGCTTCATCAAGGCGGTACAGGTTTTCCAACAGCCAAATACAGGATGCACAGTGAATCTGCGGCAGAAACAAACTGACCCGGGTCTTCTTCTCATCCTGATAATCCACCAGCCGATCAATAATCTCAGGATCATCAAGGTAAGCATACCGCTCTTCCCGGCGAGCCTTGAGACTCATCCCGGGCTTTTCTTCTATCTCGTAAAACTTGCAGAGATCGTTTTCAGCCAGAATCTCATACACCATGCGGCAACCATCACAACAAAAGGCTTTTTCGTCTTCTGAAATGATCGGATGGGCTCCGCAATCATCCCCGCAGTGATAGCAGCTTTGTATTTCCTGTATAGTTCTTGTATCCGCCGAAGCGACCATGGGTCTTTAATTTTGTGTAAAATTAGACCGGGACAGGATTGGCGTAATTGAGTTTTGTCAGTCGGGAGTGGTGATATTCATTTTTTCCCGGAAGAATCCCAATATATAAATCCAATGATAGAATTGGAAATTTTAACTGGTGAAATGGTTGGTTCCGTTCTTCCCGTTGATCCCGTTGATATCGTTCTTTCCGTTGGTTCCGTAATTGCGTGGTACGTCCGACGTGGTACGGAATTAGTGTACTGGTGAAATGGTGTAGGGTGCAATGGTTGGTTCCGTAAAAACGTAGTACGTCCGACGTGGAACGGGTATCGTTTATTTAAAAATCCCCCCTTCTCCCCTTCTCTGTGTGAGACCTTT
>JAAEZH010000003.1:64592-74388 GCA_018222965.1 Bacteroidota bacterium | reverse complement strand
CGGGTATCGTTTATTTAAAAATCCCCCCTTCTCCCCTTCTCTGTGTGAGACCTTTAGGGGTTGATCTCGTTCTTTCCGTTCTTCCCGTTGATCCCGTTGATCCCGTTGATATCGTTCTTTCCGTTGGTTCCGTAATTGCGTGGTACGTCCGACGTGGTGCGGGTATCGTTTATTTAAAAATCCCCCCTTCTCCCCTTCTCTGTGTGAGACCTTTAGGGGTTGATCTCGTTCTTTCCGTTCTTTCCGTTCTTTCCGTTGGTTCCGTTCAATTAAAAATTAAAACCTAAAACTTAAGAATTAAAAATACATTCGCTGCAAATAGGTTTTCTTCCCGCATTCAATCCGCAGGAGGTAACAGCCGGGATCCAAATCCGTTTTGTTGCGGTATATCCACTCCCCCGTTTCCAGAGATTCTAAAGGATCATCAATCAGCAACAGCCCATTCTCATTTTGGAGCAAAAGCCGGGGCGCTTCCTTCACTTTTTCTTTGCCGCTGTAAGCTTTGACCAACAACTCATCAACCTTCCGCTCCGGGAAAAACTCGAGATAATGAGATGCCGACAGGTCTTCCGGAATTTCACTTTCCAAAAACTGATAATGCCGATCTGCTTCCAGGTTTTCCAATATGGTCACTTTCCCGTTTGGCCAGAGTATGCGCAACTCGGTCGCTTCCTTTTCTTTTCCCAACCCAAAATGTACGCGCAGGCTGCTTTGACCACAGTAACCACTTTGACTGTCTATCATCCGGGTTTGAGTACTTGTTTTTCCGCGGGATCGGGTGGTGAGTTGAACCCTGGCACCAAGGACGGAACGATTGGTCGTTTCTCCCTCCAAACCAACTGTGATCCAATGATTGTTATTCCCTTCATTTAGGAATACCGAATTTGCCCGCTCCAACTCAGTATTGTTGTTGCAATGAGCAATGACAATATCCAAAAAGCCATCCTGATTGAGGTCGCCCATGGCGGTACCAAAAGAACAATAAGCCGGCATTACATCGAAGGCGTCTTCCCATCGTTCAAATTTTCCTCCTCCCAGGTTCTCATAAAGCCGATCCTCCAGTTTGTCTTTGCTGAATCCATTGGTCACCAGTAAATCCAGATCGCCGTCATTGTCTACATCCCCGAACGCAGAACCGTAGCTGCAGCCCCCATCTTTAACCGGATGACAGTCGGCGCTGACCACTTCGGTAAAGCGCCCTTTGCCGTCATTGAGAAACAACTGATTGTTTAATTCTTTGAAGTAACCGGAATTGGCTACAAACAGATCCAGGTCACCGTCATTGTCCACATCACCCCAACTCCCACTGATCGAACTTTTCCCAAAAGCAGTTACCGGATCACTGGTTCGCGGGACGAAAGGTTTAGCCGGATCGCTGGTATTCAGGTAGAGCCCATTGTCTTCGGCATTTTCGTTGGCAACAAATAGATCGAGGTCAAAATCGTTGTCGACATCTACCCAGTTTACCGAACGAGAGGTATTGGATTGATCGGTCAGGCCCGCTACTTCAATAGCTACAAAGCTTCCTTTGCCCGTATTCTGAAAAAACAAATTGCTTCGATCTCTGCCCCCGGAAATGGAGACAAATAAATCGACAAAACCATCTCCGTTAAAATCGCCAAAAGAGGCCGTTTCAGCAAAGGAGCCGGGCGCATTTACACCCGCGTCAGAAGCTTCACTAAATGTGCCGTCGCCATTGTTGAGGTAAAAATTATTGGGATCGCCGTACCAGGTCACGACATAAGCGTCCAGGTCGCCATCATTGTCTATATCTGCAAAAGTGGCTCCGTCTGATTTTGCTCCGTCGTTTACGATGGGATCATCCAAAACACGGGCAAAGCTTCCTTCTCCCTGGTTGATATACAATTCGTTATTTGCACCGTCTTTTGGTCCGTTGGAAATGAACACATCGTCCAAACCATCGCCATTCACATCGATAATATTTACCGAACGACTGTCTGAAGCTTCCCCACTGATGGGTGTGTCTGTCCACAATTTGAATTGCTGTGCGGCAAGAGGTGCAGCAGCGAAAGAAAGCAGGAAAAGGGAAGCAATTAGTCGGGCCATGATTGTCAATTTAATTCCTATTTATCACTACAGGACAAAACTTACATACCATAGGGTGCGGTTGTGGGTGGGGTTTCATTGTGCTAAGAAGGCAAGACCAGCGGAGCGAGTCGCACCTTTTGGGTTTTCATTTTTGTCCTGTACATAGTTCGTATTTCCAATGACAAGCGTCCGGACAAATCGCTGCATAAGTAAGAGAGGATATTTAGATTGCTTTTTCAACTCATCTTTTTCAGGACACGTTCCCAGTCTTCCAGGTAATCCACATCCGATAATTCGGGCAACATAAACACCGATTGTCCCGGACGGATCATTTTCTTCAAAGTCTGATCGAGGGTGTCTTCGCTACTCCAGGTCACATCCTGAAATACTTCCGGATGGAAAGCCCGCATGCCAAGGAGATAATACCCCCCATCCAGCGCCGGACCCACCACAAACTCATGACGGTCCAATTCGGCGAAAGCCTGATCCACGATTCCAGCGGTCAATTCCCGGCAATCCGAACCGATAATCACCACCTTCTGCTGCCTTTCGGCGAAAGCCTGCTCAAAAGCAGCTGTCATGCGCGCACCCAGATCGCCCGATGCCTGCACAAACTTTTCAAAATCGGCATCCGGCCAGGCATCCTGCATATCCACATAAGAAGAATAAAACAACAAGCGATTGGCATCTATGCGCTGCGCCACCGAACGGGTATGGTCCAGCAGTTTGAGATAAATCTCCAAAGCTTTGGCATCTCCGACGGAAGCGGCCAGACGTGTTTTGACTTTTCCCGGCTCGGGGTTTTTGATGAAAATGATTAGAGCTTGATTGGAATCTGGCATGACATTCGGTTGAAAATATTCTGTGTTATTCCTATATACGTTTCTCCCGGTCAGAAGGTTTCCCGACAGTTTCCTCAAGGGCACGCAAAAAGGATTGGGCATGTTTTGTCCAGGAAAAAAGGGATGCTCTTTCCGGTCCGGCTTTTCTTTTTTCTTTGGCTTCCGCCGAATGGGCTATCAGGTATTGCATTTGATGGTAGAGATCAGCCGCATCTCCTGTTTTAAAATACAGGGCAAGCTCTCCACCTACCTCCGGCAAACTGGAATTGTCGGAGCAAATCACATTGGTCCCGCAAGCCATGGCCTCCAAAATTGGCAATCCAAAACCTTCGTATTCGGAAGGGTAGATTAGCGCTGTCGAACCGGAATACAACGCCCGCAATTGTTCTTTACTCACATATCCGGTCAGCATTATATCATCTGCACAAGGATGTGCTTTGATCTTGTCATAAATATCACTGGTCTTCCAGCCTTTGCCCCCTACCAACACCAGCCCCTGTTTATCGCGCTGCCCGGACTGAAATTCGGCGAAAGCCGCCAACAAAACCTGCAATTGCTTGCGTGGCTCGAAGGTACCCACAAATAGAAAGTAAGGCTTTTGAATGCCCAGTTGATCCCGTGTTTCTTCCGAATCCGCCGGTTTGAAAAAAGGGTCGCGCCCCAAAAGAATGGTCTGAACCTTGCCTTCCGTAAAGGGAAAAATACGGTGCAGGTCCCGGCTAGTATTCTCCGAATTGGAAAAGATCAGATCGGTGCGCCGAAGGATGCCCTTCAGAAAAATACGCTGCAAAAGCTGGCTGTGCCACCGATGATATTGCGGATATAATAATGGCGTAAGATCGTGGATCATCGTGGCCCGTTTGATTGAGCGCGGCAGATTAAAAGGGCCAAAATGCGCCGGCTCAAAAACCACATCCACCTTTTTAAAAAGCAACACCAAAGGAATAAGTACAAACAAACGAAAGCTGGCAAAACCGATCGGTAAACGGGTGTTGGGGATCACGATCTGTTCAGCTCCCGTCAAATCCGTATCCCGCTTTTCGCGAATGAGGAGAATCTCATGTTGCCCTTTCTCCCGGAGCAAAGCATCCACCAGTTGCCGGGTGTAGGTATGCACCCCCGCCTGCTGATTATCCAGAGGATCCGCTATGATCGCAATCCTCATGTGTTTCGGGACAAAATTTTTCGATAAATGGCTATCGTTTCAAAAGCAGCGCGCCACCAGCTAAATTGATTGGTTTGCATCCAGGCAGCTTCCCGCATATCCAGATAAAACGCTTCCTCGCTAAGCAAGCGAAGCATTTGAGTTTTGATCGATTCCGGATCGGCCGGATCAGCGGGCAGTCCGCCGGCACCTGCTACTTCCGGCATGGAGCTATTGTCTCCATAAATTACCGGCGTTTTGCAGGACATCGCTTCGAGAATCGGCAGTCCAAAACCTTCGTAATAGGAAACATAGCACAAGGCACGGGCACGGGCATACAATATAGGCAGGTCGGCATCATCCACAAAACCGGTCAGGTGAATCCGATCTGTATCGGCTTTCAGCAGGTCAAAGAGTTGATCGGTTTTCCAGCCTCTTTTGCCACAAATAACCAGATTAACAGCAAGTTCCGGATTTTCAGCGCGGAGCAATTGAAAAGCCCGAATGATATTTTCCAGGTTCTTGCGCGGCTCAATGGTCGAAAGACAAATAAAGTAGGGTTGATCCGGGATGTCGTATTTTTCCAAAACAGCTTTGGCCGGTCCCTCTGTAGCAGTCGGATTAAAACGCCCAAAATTGGAGGCTTCATAACACAGATGAATACGGGATGGTTCGACCGGATAGAACTTCTGAATATCGCTGGCTGTAGCTTTGGAGATAGCAAGCATATCGGCCTCTTTTTCCAGGCAACGCTCCATGCCCTTTTCAGCCAATTCGATATTTGAAGACGTGTGGAAATCAGGGAATAGCCGATGGGTCAGATCGTGGATAGTTACCAGAAAGCGCCCCTTTACTTTATCAAACCAATATATGTTTTGCGGCAGGGGCACATGGATCAGGTCATAATCCTCCGGTTTTTTTTCGTCCTTATTTTTCTGTTGCTCTACCTCAATGCGTCTTTGCCGGACAAAGTGCAGCAGTTTCCGGAAGGGCCCCTTGCGGTAAAAAGCGGCCAACGGGCGATAGATGAAGCCGGGCAATAAGCGAGCCGTCCATTTCTTTGCCTCCAACAGCAAACGCTCGTAACCATAAACCTCGTTGTCTACATCCAGTTTCCGAACCGTTTCAGCACGGGTAAAGCCCGTTCTGCCCTCTTTCGACCAAATGGGTTGAATACTATTCTGATAGAAAAGGTCCACCTGCAATTCCGGATACCACTTAAGTACCGGAGGCAAATGTTCGGCCAACTCCATCAAATAGCGTTTTACGCCGTCATTGTCGGGTGAAAACAGTTTGGCTGCCTCCAGCAGGATCTTTCCGGGAATTGCTTTTTCGAGTGGAGCAGGTTCAACATTTCCTACGCCAACAAAACCACGCTTTCGGTCATAGCCCAGCGACTCCATCAATGCACCGGACTTCCGCCAGAACAATTCTTCCAGTTCCGGGGGCATTTCTTCTTTAAAGCTGCCCTTTTTGCCTTTTCGGAAATGCCGTTTGGCCAGCTCCAGATGTTTTTGGGAAGGTTTTCCGGCACCATACCGGGGATCGCCAAACTTCAATTGTTGAAAAGTGGGCAGTTTTTCCCGATTAGGAGGTGGCAGATCCATGATTTCGCGCAGGCGTTCAACCTGGCTGATGGGATCTTTTATTAACTCTTCAAAATGGATGATAATCGCTGCCTTCTCGGTCCATTGCTTAACATTCTCCAGCCAGCCTCCAAAATTACTGCCGCCCGGAGAAAGGATAGCCTCCAGCAGGTTGTTGTAAAAGTTTGTGCCCGGCTCCACAATGTCTTTTCGGTGATGGGCGATAGAAACCAGGGAGTCTCTGCCGTCTCGAACCAGATACACCGCCGGTGCATCGGGATAGGGTAGTTGGTCAGGCAACAAATGCGTCTTTATGGCCGTATAGGAAGCAAAATTCGGGTCGGGTTCCCGATTCGGATCCATATGAAACGTGCTGGACTCTATGCCATAGACTTCATACAGCACATTCCTAAAAAATGTATTTCCCGACCTTGGAAACGAGGCTAACCAAACCATACGCGAAAAAATGAATGCGGAAATTACTCAAATCTCCCGGCTTGCGCCGAATGTTGGGGAAGGAATTAAAGAATGCGATCCACGTCAGGAAGATTTAGACAATCAGATAATTTCTTACATTTGGATTCGATCCCAAAACCGGCAAAACACGAGCAATTTGGACCCCACTCTAAAACATGGGATCATTACGGTTACCACACCCACTTTTCTGCCCGGATCCCTGGTAGCCATTCACTCCTTTCTGAGGCACAATGCCTGGTTTAAAGGGGATGTGATTGTATTGGCCAATCAAATGGAACCCCGATTCCAACGCTTCTTTCACCTCTTTCCAAATATCCGGATCGAGCAGATTAGTCAGGAAGTCATTGACCGCACTGAAAAGGTAAGTGAGCGATTTCCGCAGTTCCAGCGTCGCAAAGCCCAGTTTTACTCCCTCGACCTGGCCCGCTTCACTGAATACGACAAACTCTTGTTTTTTGACAGCGATGTATTATTCAGAGGCGATGTATCTGAAGTATTTGCCCAAAAAGACCGCATGCTGGCCTGTGGCGACGGATTTTATTACAAAGACAAATGGCGCGATCCGGTTAGCTACAATGTCATACCCAAAACCGCCGACATATCCGGACGGGAAGTTTGGACCGACAATTTCAATGCTGGTTTTATGGTATTTGACGGCAGTCTTCTCCGCGAAAAACACCATCCTCAGTTGGTACACCAGATTGATCACGACCTATTTGGTTCTGTAGACACCAATCACTCCGATCAGCTCATATTAAACAGGCATTTCAAGAAGGATTATCGGATCATTTCCGGCAAGTACAATTTCCGGCTGGGCATCGAAGACCGCCTGGCTGAAAAAGACGGCATTTCCTACCAGGAGGCCAGGATGATTCATTTTACCAGTCGTCGCAAACCCTGGGAGAATGTGCACGTCATGTTGACCATCCCAAAGTTTGAAAACTACCGAATGGCCTATGAGGAGTGGCTGGAAAACTGGCACGACTTCCTAAACAATCTCGATAATTTGCCCACCGTTGAAAGCCTGGGATATGGCTGAGAACCAAGGACAATTACAGGCAAATAAAGCTGTTCCGGGATTAATCAAAGCAGCAAACATCGACCTGTCTTATTGGACAGGCATTGGTCTGATTTGCCTGCAATTGATCCTGACCAGCTGGTTGATGCGCCGATATGCCCTTGAACCCAACCTCATGCTGGCCAGCTTCATGCCGTACATTGCAGGAGGCTTTTTGATCCAGCTTTTTTTGCCCCTTAAATACCGTATGACCTGGTTCCTGGCACTGGGAGCCGGAGCAGCCTTTTATCTGTATGGCGGCATTCCGGGTGCTTTATTGTTGGGCATGATATTGTTGTTGTTTGGCATTCTTCGCCTCCCGCTGAAAACCCGCTGGCGGGCCTTGCTTTTGGCTGCCGCCGGATTAGCCATTGCCTGGTTGTGGAAATTCCATCCGGATATGGTCCCGGGAGGATACAGGATCTTCCCCATACTTGGATCTGTCTTTATGTTCCGAGCCTCGGTTTATTTGTATGATACGCAGCACGAAAAATCGCCGCAACCCTTGTTGCAGCAATTAGCCTATTTCCTGCTATTGCCCAATCTGGCCATCAGCCTATTTCCGGTTGTCGATTACAAAACCTTTGGCAGATCCTGGTATCAATCCGATTCCCTTCCGGTTTTTCAAAAAGGCATGCGATGGATCGTGCGCGGATTCTTCCACCTCATGCTATACCGCATACTGTACTACTATGTACAACCATCTCTGGGAGAAGTAGAAGGGGTTTTCAGCCTGAGTCTATACATGGTCACTTCTTACATGCTGATCATCCGGCTATCGGGAATATTTCATTTTTCGGCAGGTGTTCTTTGCCTATTTGGCTTTAACCTCCCTCCGGTTTTTCACAATTACTTTTTTGCCGAAAGCTTTAGCGATCTCTGGCGACGCATCAACATCTACTGGCGGGACTACATGATGAAAGTCTTTTATTATCCCGTCTATTTTAAGCTGCGCAAGCTGGGAACCACCTCCCGAACCGTGATCAGTATCCTGATCGCTTTCGGCATTACCTGGATGCTCCACTCCTATCAGTGGTTTTGGTTGCAGGGCAGTTTCCCAATCCGGTTGATCGACGGTATTTTCTGGGGCATTTTCGGAATAACCGTAGCGGTTAGTTCGGTACGACAAATGAATAATTCGCCGAAAGGCAAAAAAAATAAAAATCAATCTGCGGGGAAACGGGTCTTTTTCCGCCTCCTTCGCATCAGCAGCCTGTTTGTATTCATGTGTATTCTCTGGACCTTCTGGAACAGTCCGTCGGTTTCTGCCTGGATCGAGCTGGTTGTCCGGGCAAAATATGCGCCTTTATCCGACTGGCTATTGCTCGCCGGAATCGGAATGGGCATTTTCCTTTTTGCCTGGCTTTGCTTCCTCGCATTTGAAAAGCCGTTTATCAGGCGATTGCTGGAACCCGACGACAGTAAAAAAACAGCCATCGGCTGGAGTCTTGCCTCGCTGGGCATTTTCCTCCTGCTCAGCTTTCCAGGATTGCTGCAGCCTTTGCAAGCCCTGACAGCTAAGCCGGTAGTACACCTCTATGAAGCCCGGCTCAATGAAGACGACGACGCTCAAAAGCTGGAAGCTTATTACAACGACATTCTCATTCCCAATCGAATCAGCACATTTGCAGCCGAGCAAATGGGTTGGCCGGCAGACTGGGCCCCTTTTTCCCAAACCGGAGCTTCTCAAAGAACCGGCGACTGGATGGGCAATAAAATGCTGCCCAATAAAAGTGTGTTATTTAAAGGCAAACGCCTGACCACCAACCAATGGGGATTCCGGGATCAGTATTACGCAAAAGCGAAACCCGACAACACTTTCCGCATGGCCCTCCTGGGAGGCTCTTATGTTATGGGCAGCGGCGTGCACGACAGTGAAGTATTCGATCAGATCTGTGAGCAAAAACTAAACGCTGACAATCCCTGGGATTTGCGATTTGAAATGCTAAACTTTGCCGTTCCTTCATACCACTTACTGCATCAGGTGAAACAGTTTGAAACCTCCGTGACGGAATTCGAACCCGATGCAGCCCTGTTTTTTACCCATGGTTTGGATCTCAACAAATCCCTACAGGTGGTAAACAGCTGTTATATGGATACCATGGAGGTTAGCTTAGACTTTGTTGGGGAAATTATGCAAGAAGCCGGATTTGCACCAGGCCAAAAAATTTCCTTTGATAAAACCCTATTCGAAAAACTGAATCAGGATTTGGTAGAGGCCGGTTATAAACGTATTAGCGAAATTTGCAAAGCCCAAAATATTAGTCCGGTGCTCGTATACTGGCCCCGAACCAGACGGGAAGCAAATGAAGAGAACCTCGATTTGATTTTCGAGTTGGCCCAAAAACACGGATTTACCATCCTGGACCTCAGTAATACATGGGATGGATATAAAGAATCCGAGTTGATCATTGGCCAATACGACAATCATCCAAATGCAAAAGGTCAGCAGATTTTTGGAGAAAAATTATACCAAGGCCTGCTAGAAAGCGAAGCGATTAAACAACTTATAGAACAAAAAAGCAAGCAATAAAAGTAAGCATTCATGAGAGAAGCTATTGCCATTCGCGAAAGCACTTTCTCGGGGCGCCGCGCGCTGCGACTCTCTCTCGTATTGCTTCAGCTCATCGCTGTTTCCTGG
>JAAEZH010000003.1:0-64492 GCA_018222965.1 Bacteroidota bacterium | reverse complement strand
GCGCCGCGCGCTGCGACTCTCTCTCGTATTGCTTCAGCTCATCGCTGTTTCCTGGCTGGCTAATCGCTATGCCATTGAAACGTTGATCGGACTGCCCCGTTTGCTGAGCCTCGCAACTGTCGGATTTGCCATTCATGCCCTGCTGCCTTTTAATTGGCGGCTGCCCTTCTTTTTGAGTTTCGGGCTCTTTGCCGTCTTTTACCTCTTTGATCCGGTGCCGGCTGCTGTCCTGCTTGGTCTTTTTGCCGTCCTTTTTGGCATCCTGCAATTGCCCTATTCGGTCAGAATCAGGGCCATCCTCTTATTGTTGGCAGGAGCTGTGCTGGCTGCAATCTGGCAATTCAAACCCTTTTTACTGCCTGGTGCTCAACGGGTAATCCCTGTAGTGGGCTCCATCTTCATGTTTCGGGCATCGCTCTTTCTGTACGAACAGCAATTTGAAAAACAACCCGTTCCGCTTCCTCAGCAACTGGCCTATTTCTTCATGCTGCCCAATTTTGTGCTGACCCTTTTTCCGGTGGTCGACTACAAGAACTTCCGAAAGTTTTACTACAACCGCTCCGATCTCGAAATTTATCAGAAAGGTGCCAGATTGCTCATTCGCGGCTTCTGTCACCTGATGCTCTATCGGCTCGTTTACTACTATTTTCAGCCCGATCCGCAATACCTGCAATCCCTGGGTCAAATTGCCTTTTATTTTGCCACCACCTACCTGCTCATCCTCCGGCTCTCCGGCATTTTCCATACGTCTGCTGGCGTGCTGGCACTCTTCGGATTTGATCTGCCCCCCTTGTTTCACAACTACTTCCTCGCATCTGGTTTTAGCGATATCTGGCGACGCATCAACACCTACTGGCGGGATTATGTCACCAAACTTATTTACTTCCCCCTTTTCTTCAAGCTTCGAAAATGGGGCAATTTGCGGGGCATGGTCCTCACCACCCTCATCGCTTTCCTCATCAGCTGGTTCCTGCATTCTTATCAGTGGTTTTGGCTGAAGGGCAGTTTTCCGGTGCGTACCGTTGATGCCGTATTCTGGATCACATTTGGGGTGCTGGTGGCTGCCAATGCTGCTTACCAGCAAAAGAAAATGACGAAAGGGCCAAAAAAGAGCCGGGGGATAAATCAAAAAACGGCCATTCGCAGCCTGCAGATCGGAGGCATGTTTGCTTTTATGAGCCTTATTTACACCCTCTGGAACAGTCCGTCGCTGACCGATTGGTGGAGCCTTATCCAAAAAGCACTTGCGGCGCCTTTCGGCGAATGGCTTTGGTTTGCGGTCCTTGTCTTCCTTTTTTTAGGTTGCCTTTTTGTTGGCTTGCGCCTGTTTCAAAACCCTAAAATCGCTGCATTCCTCGAGCCCGACGATGGCAAATCGCTATCCGTCTTTTGGTCGCTGACCACTCTGAGCATTTTCACCGGGCTTACGCTGCCGGTGGTACAGAATGCCATTCAACCTGTTTTCAAAAAACCGCTCTCCCATTATTTTGAAAACCGTCTCAATGTGCAGGATGATGCACTGAAAGTACAGGGCTATTACGAAGAGATTTTAGTAGCCAATCCCTTTACTTCGCCCCTGACAGATGTGCCTAAAAAACCGGAGGACTGGGTCAATTTTTCGCAATCGAAAGCAGCAATACTGACGCATGATTGGAAAATGTATGATATCAAACCCAACAATAACCTCCAACTAAAAGGAGCTCCTTTTACCACCAACAGCCTGGGCATGCGGGACCGGGAGTACGCGAAAGCTACTCCTCAAGATACCTGGCGCATGGGCATACTCGGCGGCTCCTATGTGGTAGGGTCTGGCGTGGATAATGAGGAAGTATTTGAAGCCATTCTGGAAAGCCGCTTAAATCAGGAGGCAAGCGAAAATACCGCCTATGAATTGCTGAATTTTGCCGTACCCGGCTACCATCTGCTTCATCTGATCGATCTGTACCAGGAAAAAGCCAGTCAGTTTGAATTGGATGCCCTCCTGGTCATCACCCACGGGGTAGACATAAACCGAATGCTGGAAACCATCGGCCGAAATTACAGTAGAGGTTATCCCGGCATCCCCTATGACTTCTTAAAAGCTGCTGCTGATTCACTGGGCTTCCAACCGGATGCCGACATCCGAACAAACTTTTCCGATTGGTTGCAAAAAACCGAAACCCTTACCGATCTTTGCTACCAGTGGCTGGCAGAAGAGTGCCGCAAAAAAGACATCACCCCCATCCTTTTATACTGGCCACGTACCCAAACCGACAATAGAAAAGACCAAAAAGAACGCATCCTGAAAATGGGCCGAAAACACGGATTTCAAATTTTGGATGCCGAAGGACTCTATCAGGGAAATCCCAAAGAGAAGATACAATTAGCTGCCTGGGATGAGCACCCAAACCGACTGGGACATCAATTGGCAGCTGAAAAAATTTACCGCTTGTTGACAGACAATAACCTCATTCCTGATAAACCGGTGGAATAACAGTGTATGTAATTGCACTAAACCTTTAAAGGCAGAACCCGAAAATGAGAGAAGCTATTGCCATTCGCGAAAGCACTTTCTCGCTGCGCCGCGCGCTGCGACTCTCTCTCGTATTGCTTCAGCTCATCGCTGTTTCCTGGCTGGCTAATCGCTATGCCATTGAAACGTTGATCGGACTGCCCCGTTTGCTGAGCCTCGCAACTGTCGGATTTGCCATTCATGCCCTGCTGCCTTTTAATTGGCGGCTGCCCTTCTTTTTGAGTTTCGGGCTCTTTGCCGTCTTTTACCTCTTTGATCCGGTGCCGGCTGCTGTCCTGCTTGGTCTTTTTGCCGTCCTTTTTGGCATCCTGCAATTGCCCTATTCGGTCAGAATCAGGGCCATCCTCTTATTGTTGGCAGGAGCTGTGCTGGCTGCAATCTGGCAATTCAAACCCTTTTTACTGCCTGGTGCTCAACGGGTAATCCCTGTAGTGGGCTCCATCTTCATGTTTCGGGCATCGCTCTTTCTGTACGAACAGCAATTTGAAAAACAACCCGTTCCGCTTCCTCAGCAACTGGCCTATTTCTTCATGCTGCCCAATTTTGTGCTGACCCTTTTTCCGGTGGTCGACTACAAGAACTTCCGAAAGTTTTACTACAACCGCTCCGATCTCGAAATTTATCAGAAAGGTGCCAGATTGCTCATTCGCGGCTTCTGTCACCTGATGCTCTATCGGCTCGTTTACTACTATTTTCAGCCCGATCCGCAATACCTGCAATCCCTGGGTCAAATTGCCTTTTATTTTGCCACCACCTACCTGCTCATCCTCCGGCTCTCCGGCATTTTCCATACGTCTGCTGGCGTGCTGGCACTCTTCGGATTTGATCTGCCCCCCTTGTTTCACAACTACTTCCTCGCATCTGGTTTTAGCGATATCTGGCGACGCATCAACACCTACTGGCGGGATTATGTCACCAAACTTATTTACTTCCCCCTTTTCTTCAAGCTTCGAAAATGGGGCAATTTGCGGGGCATGGTCCTCACCACCCTCATCGCTTTCCTCATCAGCTGGTTCCTGCATTCTTATCAGTGGTTTTGGCTGAAGGGCAGTTTTCCGGTGCGTACCGTTGATGCCGTATTCTGGATCACATTTGGGGTGCTGGTGGCTGCCAATGCTGCTTACCAGCAAAAGAAAATGACGAAAGGGCCAAAAAAGAGCCGGGGGATAAATCAAAAAACGGCCATTCGCAGCCTGCAGATCGGAGGCATGTTTGCTTTTATGAGCCTTATTTACACCCTCTGGAACAGTCCGTCGCTGACCGATTGGTGGAGCCTTATCCAAAAAGCACTTGCGGCGCCTTTCGGCGAATGGCTTTGGTTTGCGGTCCTTGTCTTCCTTTTTTTAGGTTGCCTTTTTGTTGGCTTGCGCCTGTTTCAAAACCCTAAAATCGCTGCATTCCTCGAGCCCGACGATGGCAAATCGCTATCCGTCTTTTGGTCGCTGACCACTCTGAGCATTTTCACCGGGCTTACGCTGCCGGTGGTACAGAATGCCATTCAACCTGTTTTCAAAAAACCGCTCTCCCATTATTTTGAAAACCGTCTCAATGTGCAGGATGATGCACTAAAAGTGCAGGGCTATTACGAAGAAATTCTAATCGCCAATCCTTTTACTTCTCCGCTATCAGACAGAAAACTCGAAGCTGAAAACATTAAGTCTCCCGAAGATTGGTTGCCCTTTACCCGAACCAAAGCATCCCTTCCTGTAGATGACTGGCGGGTGTACACCCTTCAGCCCTCTGCAAATACGATCGTAAATGGCGCCCCTTTTCAAACCAATGCATTTGGCATGAGAGGCCCGGAAGTAAATCTGGAAAACCCGGACAACAAACTGCGCATTGCCAGCCTGGGAGGATCTTATACCGCGGGTGTAGGCGTGTCAAACGATGAGGTCTTTGACCGCCTATGTGAAGAACAATTCAATAAAAGCAGCGAAAACAGCAACAACTATCAATTTCTAAATTTTGCTGTTCCAGGACATCACCTCCTCCAGTCTATTCACAGATTTCACGATCAGGTACTGGATTTTAAACCGGATGCTGTAATAATATTTTCTCACGGATTAGACTTCAAAAAGAATTACAACAGCATTATAAAAGCCTATATGTCCGGACTGCCGCTGGATCTCCCTTTTGCCGACTCCCTGGCCAGAGCAGCAGGAATCGAGGAAGGTAAAATCGCCATAAGCGGAAAAGATGCCGTGGATGAATTTTCTGAAACGCTGGTAGATGCCGCCTATAAACATTTGGCTGAAAGCTGTAAATCATCGGGAATTATACCCATATTCGCTTTTTGGCCCCGGACACAATTTAAAGGGGGAAGTCCTGAAGAAAAAAGATTGGTAGAAATAGCTGAAAGTCACGATTTTTTGATACTCAACATGAAAGACATTTATGTAGATTATGATTCGGAGGACCTTAAGGTAGCCCCCTTTGACGGCCATCCAAACAAGCTCGGTCACCAGTTGGTTGCCGATAGCATTGCCTCTTTTATTAAGACCAGAATAAAGCAAAAACCTTCAATCAATTAACGGGCAGACGTCATGCAAAAAGAAACCGCAAAACGCCAGGCTCCTTCAATAGCAGAATCCAAACCCAACCGATTGGAAGCGCTTGGTATTCTGCAACCCGGTTTGTTTTTGGTATCTCTGCTTCAGCTGGGATTACTGTGCTTTCTGGTTATTCAGCTACAGGTAGAGCAAAGCCTCATGCTGCCATTGGTGTTGCCCATTGTGCTTTCCGGATTTCTGATCCATACAGTCTGTCCGCCAAATTTAAGATTGCCCATCTTTCTGACTACCGGACTCGTCTGCCTTTTTTACATCCTTGGCTGGGGTCCCGGCTTGTTATCACTTGCCCTGTTTAGTTTATTTTTTGGCATTCTTCAGTTACCCGCATCTGTCAGAATCCGGGGAATACTACTGGCCATCGCAGGACTTATTCTTGGTCTGATCTGGGCCTATAAACCAACCATCATTCCGGGCAGCTCCAAACTAATTCCGGTTATTGGGTCGATCTTTATGTTTCGGGCATCCGTTTACTTATATGATGTAAAACACGAGAAAGCGCCGGCACCATTCTTACAGCGTCTTGCGTATTTCTTTATGCTGCCCAACATCTTTTTCACCCTGTTTCCGGTGGTAGATTATAAAGTATGGCGCAGAAGCTATTACAACCGGCCGGCACAGGAAATCTACCGCAAAGGCATACGCTGGATGATTCGCGGATTTTTTCATCTGATGTTGTACCGCATCATTTACTACTTCATTCAGCCCGATCCACAGATGGTTTTCACCCTGAGTGGATTGGCCTTTTATGCCTTTACTACTTATGCGCTCATCCTCCGCCTATCGGGGATCTTTCATTTTGCTACCGGTATTCTTTGTCTGTTTGGCTTTAACCTGCCCCCGGTCTTTCATAATTATTTTCTGGCGACAGGATTCAGCGACCTGTGGCGACGCATCAATATTTACTGGCGCGATTATGTCATGAAGGTCTTTTATTACCCGCTTTATTTTCGCTTTCGCGGAATGGGAAATACGAGCCGTCTGGTTGTTAGTACGCTGGCTGCATTTGCCATTACCTGGTTCCTGCATTCTTTTCAATGGTTTTGGATCCGGGGAAGCTTCCCGTTTCACCTGACAGACACGCTGTTTTGGGCAATTCTCGGCATATCCGTAGCAGCCAATGGCGTTTACCAGCAAAAAAGAGCGAACAAAAAAAAGGGAAATTCCGCTCAAAGTCCTTACCTCAAAACAGCCATCAAAAGCTTGCAAATTACCGGCATGCTTGGGTTTATGTCCCTGCTCTGGACCTTTTGGAACAGCCCGACAGTCTCCGACTGGTGGGAACTTGTTAGTCCGATCCGCACAGCGGCTTTCGCCGAATGGAAAATGCTTGCGCTGCTCCTGTTATTATTTTACGTCCTTCTTTTTGCCGGACTTTTAGCCTTTGAGCAAACCCGCTTGAAAAAATGGATGGAACCAGACGAACACAAACCAGGCTCCATGATCTGGGGTGGACTGAGCTTATTGGTTTTCCTGCTTTTGCTTTATCCCCCGATCCTGGAAGTCTTTCAACCTTTGACTAAGAAACCTGTCAGCCACCTCTACGAAACCCGGCTTTCCCAGGCCGATGATGCCTTGATGGTTCAGGGGTATTACGAAGACATCCTCATCCCCAATCAATTTAGCAGTCCGCTGCCGGAGTTACAACAAAGGCCCGAGGACTGGGTAGCTTTCCGGGATTCAGACGCAGCCCGGCAACTGAATTACTGGCCTCATCAAATACTGAAACCCAATAAATCCATTCTCTTTAAGGGGCAGCCGCTTAGCACCAACAGCCACGCAATGCGAGACAAGGAATATTCCCTTGAAAAGCCGGAAGGACACTACCGTATCGCCATTTTTGGCGGATCCTATGTCTTCGGCAGCGGAGTAAGTAATGAAGAAGTTTTTGAGCAGGTTTGCGAAGAAAAATTAAATACAGACGGAGAAGAAAGCCCCGTTTACGAATTGCTAAACTTTTCGGTGCCCGGATATCATTTACTGCATCTGGTTTATGCAGTAGAAAACAATGTTGAACGCTTTAACCCCGATGAAGTATTTGTTATCAGTCAGGGAGTCGACTTTGAGAAATGTTATAAGATCATTAAAGATACTTACGAAGGAGGCGACACACTGGGCATCCCCTACATTGACCGGATCGTTGCCGACTTCGGTATTTCTCCCGGAAAAAAAATCAGGTTGAAGTACGATCAAATTGATTCTTTGAGCCAGCTCGTTGTAAAAAAATGCCTTAAGCGGATCTCAAATTACTGTGACAAAGCCGGGAGTACTCCGGTATTTGTATACTGGCCTCGCACCAAAACCATGAGCGGAATACAAAGCAATGAAAGCGCTGATAAGAGTCTGCATATTGCACAAAAGATCGGGTATAAAATCATCAACCTCATTGATGTCTATGACAGTCATGACCCCGATGAGCTGATACTCGCTTCATTTGACAGACACCCCAATATTTTGGGGCATAAAATATTCGCCGAAAGGCTGTATGAAGTCATCTTAAAAAAGGACTATCATGATCCCATTCCTACGGAATAAAAACTCCGGAATACGGAATAAGTTTCAGCTCATTTCCGTACACATTCCCAAAACAGCCGGTACCTCTTTTCGGGGGATACTAAAGGAAGTGTATGGTGAAGAGGCTGTTATCCGACTGGACATCGGCCTGGTCAATGAAAAAATTCGAATCAATGAGGAGCTGTACGACAAAAAGAAAGTCTCTTCAAAAGTGCGGGTAGCACACGGCCATTTCTCTCCGGCCCTGCTTCATAAATACTTTGACATTTCGGAGAGCACCCCTTTTATCACCTGGTTGCGCGATCCGATCGAACGCGTGATATCCAATTATTTTTACCTCCAAAAGCGATTGCGGGAAGAGCTGGAAGAAGAAAAACGCGGCCTAAATATTCTGAGTAAAATGCAGCGCAGCCTCATGGAGTATGCCGCTCAGGAGATCAATCAGAATCGGATGAGTAAATTTCTGGCCGGCATGGAACTGGAAGATTTTGCCTTCGTAGGCATTCAGGATCACTTTAGCGAAGACCTTCAGCGCATTGCCAAACTCCTGGATTGGGAAGAAACCCAGGAATTAAAACACAATATTACCGGCAGAAAAAAGGAAGGAGTATCGGATGAAGAGCGCGCTCAAATTGCCCGGTATAACCAGGCAGACGTAGAACTGTACCAAAAAGCACTGGAACGAAGAGACAGATACCATGGCTGAGATTATTTCCATACACATACCCAAGACGGGAGGCACTTCCTTCTACCACATCCTTCGGAATGTGTATGGCGATCGTTTGTCAAGATCCTATCGACGAAAGGATTTGAAAGAAATGGGCCCATTGGAGCAACATCCCGACAGCAAACTCCAGGTTTTGCACGGCCATTTTCGCTATCCGGAAATCAGTGCGTTGCAAAAGCAATCTGCTATAAAAGTAATTTGCTGGCTGCGCGATCCGGCTGAACGGGTCTATTCCAACTACCGCTTTTTTATGGCAGGCCTGAAAAACCCCATGCGCAATCCGGCACAATACGAGCTAAACAAACACAGATTCGGCGAAAGCCTTTTAGAATATGCCTCCAAACCCGAAAACCAGAATCGCATGTGCGAATTCCTGAATGGCTGTCGGCTTTCCGATTTGTATTTTTTTGGCCTGTTGGAGCATTTTGAGGAAGACCTGAAGCGTCTGGCTGCCAAACTGGACTGGCCCGATGTCTCCACCCCCTACCTCAACCAACTCAAAGCAGCTCCCCTTTCTGCAGAAGATCGGGAAGCCCTGCTAAAGCTAAACAGTCGCGATCTGGAATTATACCAGGAAGCCTGTACCTTGTTAAACCGAAATTTTCTCTGATTATGGCCCATACTTTTGACACGGAAGCCAAAAACCCATTGCAAAAATGGTGGTGGAAGACCCAGGCTATGCAGGGATTATTCTACCAAAAAGATTTTAAGGAAGTAGAGCAGCTCTTGCTATTTATTGGTTATCCCCGATCCGGCCATACATTAATCGGATCCATGCTTGATGCTCATCCGGATATGCTTATTGCACACGAACTGGATGCCCTGTATTATTATCGCGAGGGCTTTTCAAATACTCAATTGTATTATCGGATTCTCCAAAATTCCATCCGCTTTACGCGAATGGGCAGAGAATGGGAAGGTTATCACTACCGGGTTCCAAATCAATGGCAGGGGAAATATCGCAAGCTTCGAGTGATTGGAGATAAATGTGGCGGCAGAACCAGTCACCGACTCAAATTAGCCGGAGACGACAAGCTGCTGTATCAGGCACACGCGCAATCGGGAAACCAGATGAAGTTGCTGCATGTTATCCGGAATCCTTTTGACAATGTCTCTACCATGGTGCGGCGCACAGCTGCCCGCAAAGGAGCAAAAATCGCGCAGCCACTCCTCAAGCGGCAAATGCGCTTTTATTTTGATCGCTGCCGGATTATTGATAAAATCAGACAGGACGAAATCATTCCGGTACTCGACATACACCTGGATGCCTTCATCCGCCAACCGGAAAGCGGTTTGGAGGAAATCCTTGATTTTATCGGACTTAAAGCCGAAGGAAATTATATAAAAGATTGTGCTTCCATTGTTTGGGACAACCCCAATCAATCCCGAAAAAAAGTGGAAGCCATTTGGACACCGGAAATGATAAGCCTTATGGAAGAGAAAATGGCTCCCTATTCCTTCCTCGAAAAGTATCACTTTGAGTCCGCCTGATATGGGTACAAAAAATAAAAAACGGGTTTGGTTTTACCGCCGGCTGTTGTCTCCTTCCTCTGGAACGAATGGCGGCAATTTAAAGGTGCGGGATTGCTACAATCATGTACTGGAATCCGATTCCTTTACGCCCCTTGTTTATTTTTCCCCGGATACGGTCTGGAACGATCATCCCGGCAACCACTGGAAAGATTTAAAAGATCAGGGTGTCCCCGAATGGGATCCGCAAAAGGAAGACCTGGTGTTTTTCTCCGGTACCGATTGGCGGGCCTTTTCGGAAGCAGAATGCCAGAATCCTCCCGTACCTGTTCTGAACATTGCGCAGCCCCGGCACACCCGTCCCGACGATCCCCGCTATCCATACCTCAAGTATCCGGCCATACGAATCGCCAAGAGCGAGAACGGAGCAAATATTTTGAAAAAATTTGGCGTAAACGGCCCGGTTTATGTCATTCCGGACGGTATTGATTTGGGCATGCTGCCTCCAGTTCCAAAAGAAAAAGACATCGACATTCTCATTATCGGACTGAAGGAGCCGAAGCTGGCGCGGAAAATTATTCGCCGGCTTCGTTGGCGAAGGGCGTTTCGAAAAAGCCAGTTCCGCACCCTGCCTTCAAACATAGAGGTACAACTTCCGCCGAAATTACCCACCCGAATGGATTTTTTAAGCTTGTTGGCAAGAGCAAAAATGGCTGTATGTTTACCTTTGCAAGCCAATCGGGGATCCGAAGGTTTTTATCTTCCGGCGCTGGAAGCCATGGCCTTAAACACCCTGGTCGTTTGTCCGCATGCAGTTGGTAATGTAGACCACTGTTTGGACCGGGTTAATTGCCTGGTACCAAAGTATACGGTTGCAGATATTTTACAGAAAACCCTCGAAATGTGGAACTTGCCAACCGAAAAAAAGGATTATTATCGGTCAAATGGCCGGGCAAAAGCACAAGAACATCAGATCGAAAACGAGCGGCAGGCATTAATCACTCTTCTGGACCAGGCTCATGACATCTGGGAACAGCAATCATTATTCAATAGATCGTAATTTCATGCAAAGCAACATACTCCAAAAATTGCAACAGCTGTTTGGCAAAAAAACGGAAGGTCCGGATCTTTCTGATCGCAATATCATCCTGACAGGGGTACCTCGATCCGGCACGACACTCACCTGTTTTTTATTGACGGAGATTCCCAACTCCGTGGCTTTAAACGAGCCTGTACGCATTGGGCGCTTGCGAACCAAAGAGAATATCATCGAAGGCATAGGGACTTTTTTCCAGGAAAACAGGCACACCTTGCTGACTGAAAAAACGGCCATCGCCCGCGCTACCAAAAAAGGCATTACCGATAATAATTTTGCCGATGGTAAAGGACGTAAAACCATTGCCAAGAAACAGCGGGTCACCATCGACAAAGATCTGAATCCCGACTTTTATCTGGGGATCAAGCACAATGCCACCTTTACCATTCTGATGGATGAGCTTCGGGCTATTTACCCCTTCTTTGCCCAGATCCGTAACCCAATCCCGGTATTGGGCAGTTGGAACAGCCTGGATGTACCTGCCTCCCGGGGCGAGGTCAGAGCTTCCGAATGGTTGAATACGAAGTTGCACAAGGAATTAGAAGCCATGGATGATCTGTATGAAAAACAACTGCACATACTCCAGTGGTACTTTGAGCAGTACACGAAGCTGCCGGAAAGTTCGATCATCCGATACGAAGATTTGATTAAGACCAATGGCCGCTCGCTCCAGACTGTTGTACCTGAAGCAGCCAATCTGGAGTATCCGCTGGAGAGCAAAAACCGGAGTAAATTATACGATTCCGATATTATGAAAAGACTGGGTGAAAAGCTTCTTTCCCGCGATCATGCCTGCTGGCAATTTTACGATCGTTCGGAAGTAGAAGCCATGCTCCCTTAGAATACAGCTATGATCTTTCAAAAAAAATATTGTCTGGCCACCGTAAGCGATTCGAGATTCCTGTCCGGAACACTGGTCTTGCTCCATTCTTTCCTGGAGCACAATTCCTGGTTTAAGGGAGACATTGTGGTCTTCACCAATGATTTGAGTGCCGGGGAGCGACAGTACTTCGACCATTTCCCGCGCTTTCGTTTTGAGGAAGTCGATCCCGTTTTGCATGAACGCACGGAAAAACTGTCTGAGGTATACGATCGCTTTCAGCATCGCAAGGGGCAGTTTTATTCACTGAATGCCTTCAAGCTATACGACTACGATCGGGTGCTGTTTCTGGACAGCGACTTTCTGATTCGCGGAAGCTTTAAATCCTTGTTTCGACAGAAAGGAAACTTGCTGGTCTGTGGCGATGCTTACTATTACAAAGGCAAACGAAGAGATCCAAAAACCTTCCACAAAGTTTCTCCCAAAGAAGCGGAAAAACTGGATGAGGTCTGGACCGACACCTTCAATTCCGGCATGATGATGATCGATCGTTCCGTATTAACGCCCGAAAATTATCAGGCCATGGTCGATATGATCAATGTGGAGCATTTTAAACACATCACCTCCAGCCATTCCGATCAGATGTTGATCAACCAACAGTTTCGGGATAATTACAGCATCGTTTCCAGTACCTGGAATTACCGATTTGTGGTAAGCGAGCACATTTTACAACAGGATGGGGTGGATTATGACGGGTGTAAGGCAGTACATTACACTGCCCGTAAAAAACCCTGGGAAGCGTCTCATGCTTTGCGTTCCTTTGACGAATATCCGGAATACCCTCAGAGTTTTGATGAGTGGCAAAGATCCTGGAGAGACATGCTTCATGCCCGGCTGGTCATCAGCCAACAGAAATAGATCATTTGGAAAACGCCATCCACATATATAAAGAAGCGAGTCGGCCAAACGCGCTGGTGAACCTGCGAGCGTTTTTCCCATTACTAATTTGTCTGGCGCTCTGCGGACTATTTATCTCCATATTTAACATTGAAGCGGAGGTTCAGCTTCCGGTATTGATGCCTTTGGTAATCGGAGGATTTGCCTTACATACATGGCTTCCTTTCAAGTACCGGAAAGCCTTTTTGTTTTCCCTGAATATCATAGCTTTAATTCTGCTCTTTGGCTTAAAGCCGGCTCTCATCGTACTCGCTACAGGTATTGCCATTATTGGCATTAGTCGAATGCGGGCCCCATACAGAATCCGCCTGGCTTTAATCCTTGGCATCACCCTGATTCTGGCCCTCATACAACTCGACATCATCCCCGTAGGAGCCGACAAAATCTCCATCCGGGTGCTCGGTGCCTTGTTTATGTTTCGGTTGATGCTCTATCTCTACGAAACCCGAATCAAAGAGGACCATCCGGATTTTGTAACCAGTCTTTGTTACTTCTTTTTGCTGCCCAATCTGGTGTTTTTCATCTTTCCGGTCGTCGATCTGAAAACCTTTAGGAGAAATTACTACAATCGTCCGGCAGCAGAAATTTATCGAAAGGGACTGCGGTGGATCCTGCTGGGACTGGCACATTTGTTTATTTACCGGCTGATCTATACCTATCTGATCCCGGCTCCCGGTGATATCTCAGGTATATTCTCACTGTTGCAATTCATGATCGCCTCCTATTTGCTGATCATCCGCCTATCCGGTTTCTTCCATTTATCGGTTGGAATCATCTGTCTTTTTGGATTTGATCTTCCGGTGGTATTTACAAATTTCTTTACGGCTTCCGATTTTAATGTCTACTGGCGACGCATCAATATTTACTGGCGGGACTTTGTACAAAAGGTCTTCTTTTTTCCGGTGTATTTCAGATTCAAAAACCGAAATGCCCGTGCCCTGATCCTGAGCACCCTCATCATCTTTTTTATCAACTGGCTCCTGCACTCCTTCCAGTGGTTTTGGATTCGAGGCAACTTTCCAATCCGGTGGACTGACTTTATTTTCTGGACCGCATTCGGCATTTTACTGGCCTGGAGTCAGTGGCGTCAACAAAACAAAAAATCTCCTTCCGGAGCTCCCGGCTTTCGCGAAAGCCTGAAAAAAGCAGCGGGCATCCTGGCTGTATTTATGACAACTGTATTCCTATGGTCTATATGGATAAGCGATTCTTTGGCCAATTGGTGGCGGCTTCTGAATCAGGCGGGTTTGCCATCCCCTGGAGAATGCAGCCTTTTGCTGGTGATTCTGATCGCTACTTTACTCATCGGAAGCGGGCTGCTGCTGCTCGAACAAAAGTATAAACAGGCCAGGATCAAGACCTATGGACTCTCCAATCGGTCTTTGTTTTCCTGCTCGGCTATTTTGGGCATTCTGGTGATTCTGGGCAGCAAGCCCGTTACCGAAAAAATCGCCCCGGCAATTCCTTTTTCGTTGGACCCCATTCTGGAAACCCAACTTAACAAAGCCGATCAGGAGCGTTTATTTCAGGGGTATTATGAAAGCCTGGTGGTCAATACCAATATTGGCTCAGCCGTCCCGGATATGGAACGCCAAAGACCCGACAACTGGGACAAACTCAACACCACCGGAATCATCATTGAAACGGGGGATTTGCTCGAAAAAAGACTGGTGCCAGACACCTCCGTTGTGTTTAAGGAAGCCTTACTTGAAACCAATTCATTTGGCCTTCGCGACCGTGCTTACACCCTTCAAAAAGCAGCCGGCACTTTCCGGATCGCCCTGCTTGGCACCTCCATAGAAATGGGTTCGGGAGTGAGCAATTTGGAGACTTTTGAAAATCAATTGGAAGATAAGCTCAACAGAGATCCGCTGTTCGACTATCCGGAAAAGATTGAAATCTTAAACTTTGCCATTTCAGGCACACACATGCCGCAGCAGGTTGCCCGGGTTGAGCAAAAGATTCCGCCTTTTGATCCGGATATGGTCATTTACACCGCCCACCCAAATGAGGAAGGCCGGGCTATCCGAAAGTTCACTTTGTTCTATAAGGACGGCTGGTCCGGGGAATACACATTTCTCGATTCCATTGGCCGGGCAGCCAATATTCAGCTTGATGACAGCCATGAGAGCATACAGCGAAAACTACGCCCCTATGGCCAACAATTGATCCGTTGGGGCCTGACCCAAATAGCTGAAAAATGCCAGGAAGCAGACATCATTCCCCTCTGGATATTCATACCGTCATTCGGCGAAAGCCCGCATAATAATGAAAATAAAAAATGGGCAGAATTTGCTGAAAGTATTGGCTTCCTGAGTTATGATCTGTCTGACCTTTATGAGGGGTACCCCAAAGAAGAGGTTTGTGTTCGCCCCTGGGATCGGCACCCAAGTGTCCTTGGTCATAAATTGATCGCAGAGAGTATTTACAAAAAGTGGAAAGAAGATTTAGAATTGCAGGAAAGGATCAATCAGTAACAGCCTGCCAATCTTCCGGAAATTCATAGCCCCAATCATTCATTATTGGTCCAAATACTTTTTTTGCCTTTCGGCGAATGGCGGGAGTATACAAGTGAATAAAATCTCTTTTTCGACCGGCAGTTTTGTTGTAATGGGGCACCTCCATTCGGGGCATGGACAAGGCCTTGCAAATGCGCTCAAAATCGGATTGCAGATTCTCAAAACGGATGAGGTCATTCATAGCTGCCACCGTATTTTCGTGCTTGGGACGTCGGTATTCTTCCGTAAAAAAAGCAGCAAAATAGGTGGCAAAGTCGGCGTCATGCTCCACAATAAAGCGATACTCCTCCAAGGCTTGCGGCGCGATGGGTTTTCCTTTTTTGAAGGTACCCCGGGAGAATCTTCCGTTGTGATCCATTTTCTTTTTGTAATACGCGCTCACCACAGAATCCATCGGATTGCGGATACTCGCAAAGCGAAAATAGCTTTTCTCATCGGCCGTTGCATCGACCAGAAATCCTTCCACTCCCAGATGCATTGGCAGGCGTTCTTCACTGCCCGGCAACTCTAGCAATACTTTAGACACCGCTTTGGACCCCGTGCGGGGAATGGCAAAATAGCAAAATCGATATGTGTGATTGATGACCATTTACATGTCGTAATCCCGGACCCGGTTGAGTCGCAATTCGATCTGTTCGTCATCGAGGTGGCGGAGGCAATTTCGAACGTAATACAACAATCCCTCCTGGATATCATCGGTCTGCAGGATCATTTTCCCGAAATCCATGACCATGATCCGGGTAGCAATTTTCATGACCTTTTTAATGTTATTGGACACAAACAACACCCCTTTTCCGGGCCGCTTTACAAAGTCCTTGAGGTTGTCAAAGCATTTGGCTTTAAAGACAGAATCTCCCACAGCCAGGGCTTCATCGATGATGAAAATATCGGGATCGGTGGCCAGGGCAATCGAATAGGCCAGACGTGCCCGCATACCGGAAGAATAATTGCCAAAAGGGCGATCCAGTTTGTCGCCCAACTCGGAAAACTCCTCAATGAATGTCATTTGAGCATCGATTTCCTCCTTGCTCATACCATACATGGAGCCTTTGATGTATACATTTTCCCGGCCGGTAAATAACTGTTGCATCCCTGCTCGCAAGGCAAAAACAGCTGTCACTTTTTTATCGCCAGCCATCAGGATTTTGCCGCCATTGGCCGGATAAATCCCCGAAATGATACGCATCAGAGTCGTTTTGCCCGAACCATTTGCTCCAACGACACCGGCGATTTCGCCTTCATAAAGTTTGAGGTTGATATCATCCAAAGCCCAAAACTCGCGTTTGCGCAGGTGCATGTAATTCTTCGGTGTACTAATAAGATCCCGTATCCCGTACACCATATTGGAACGGATGTCTGTGCTAAACTTTTTGTACACACCCTCCAAACTCAATAGTGGTATTTTTTCAGCCTGATCCATTCAATTAATTATTTATTAGCCTTTCCAACATCCGTGATTCAACACGAAAAAAGAAACGAACCACCACGATAAAAAACAGAATACTGATACCGGTCCAAATCAGATACTTTTGCGGTTCGTAAAAACTGCCCGTAGTAAGTATATCCCGACTAAAGCCAATTAGATAGGTAAGCGGATTGTATTCCACTATGCCCGACAACCAGCCAATTTCTACCCGGGGTGCATACACAATGGGCGTGAGATACATCAGGAAGCGCATAAACTCATCGATCAGGGAGCTGATGTCAACCGCCACAACTCGCAGTAGGGCCACGATCAATCCAATAGACACTCCAAGCAACAAAAGCGGTATTAGCGTAAATGGAAACAGCAGACTTAACCAGCTGAATTTTATGCCAAACAGTAAGAGTGCAACCAGATTCACTGCCAGCGGAATGGCAAAACGGATCAGATGAACGATGATCTTTTCGGCAACCAGTACCTCATGGGGAAACTTGGTCATAATCATAATCTTCCCATTGCCCGACAACACCTGACTGACCGTGCGATATATCTCGATAAAAAAACCCCAAATAGAGGTGGAAAGCAGGACATAAGCCGGATAGGGAATATCTGTTTTACCGGGATCCACAATACCTGCGCCCTGGAGTAATATCCAGACAAATACAGCAATGACCGGCAGGATAAACAGCCACAAGAGACCAATGAAGGACTTCTTAAAACCCACCAGCATATTAATGCGCACCAGTTGGCGCAGAAAGAAACGGTAGCGGGATATATTATGTATAATCTTCCTCCAACTGCCCAGCAATCCCGGGGGGCGCTCCACTTTCAGGCTTATCGAAACCTGATCTATTCCTGTGTTGTCCTTCTGCATCTTTAAAAATGAAACCTTTTCTGTTTCGACAAAATACAAAGGTGTAGATTTTTCTTTGAAATTTACCGGGATTACTCCCCCTAGAAGTTGCTACAACTTTATTGTGGAAGTTGTTGATCGACGAAAAAATAGCATATTTGTGCCGGGTATGTATACGGAGATGTATCTTTACCCGCCCTGCCAAATAATCAATATAAATTCTAATAGTCTCTATAGTTAATCATTATGGACAATATTAAATTGGAGGTAAAAAAATTCCTGTTGGATTCTTTCGTAAATGAAAGCGAAACCGGCCCCATTGAAGATGAAACACCTCTCCTCAGCAGTGGGATTGTAGATTCAATTTCTTCTCTGCAATTGGTTGCTTTTTTGGAAGAAAAATTCAACTTTCAATTTCAGCCACACGAAGTAGATCAGGATAACCTAAACACACTGAATCTGATCGAAGAATTTGTGAAAGCTAAAAAAGGCTAGTGCAGAATCTGTCTGAAATATTATCAGGCTCTTTCCAAAAGTTTTCGGATCGCCCGGCAGTTCAGGAGCCCAACGGATCGGTTCTCAGCTATGCACAGCTTTGGCAAAACACCCAATCGCTGGCTGCACAATTAGCTGCCAAAGACAAACAGGTCATTGGCGTACTTATTCCCAAATCCGGCGAAAGCCTGACCGCCATCCTCTCCATCCTGGAAAGCGGACATGCCTATGTTCCACTCGATACCCATGCACCAGCCACCCGGAATGCCCTGATACTGTCTGATTGCCAGGCAGACGCACTGCTCATCGCACCGCAATTAGTCGATTCGATGAGGGAACAATTTTCAGGTGACCTGATCGTAGAGGAGGTGCCGGGTTTTGACTTTCGTCGAATCCGCTTTTCGTATGACGAGGCCGGTCCGAAACTCCCGGAAGATCTGGCGTATATGTTATACACATCCGGCTCTACAGGGAAGCCCAAGGGCGTACTGATCACGCACAGGAATGCGCTGAGCTTTATTGAGTGGTGTATGGATACCTTTCCAGTATCACAAGAAGATGTTTTTTCTTCCATTGCGCCGTTTCACTTCGATCTTTCCATCCACGACATTTATGTATCCTTGCTTGCCGGAGGTTCTTTGGTCCTGATCGATCAAAAAGCAGCTAAAAACCCCATGCTACTCTCCATGCTGATCGACCAATTTAAGATTAGCATCCTTTATGCTACTCCTACCCTGCTCCGATTGGTTTTAAGCTATGGACGAATAGACCGCTATGACCACACTTCCCTCCGCATCGTTCACTTTGCCGGAGAAGTTTTCCCCATTGAGCCGCTTCGTCAACTAAAAAGCAAATGGCCAAATGTGGCCTTTTACAACCTTTACGGTCCCACTGAAACCAATGTGGTCACCTGGTTTCCCATACCTGATCAGATTTCGGAAACACAGACCAGCCCTTTCCCAATCGGAAAAGCCTGCAGACATATTAAGTGTGCTATTGACGATGATGGCCTTAAAAAACCCGGCCCGGGAGTTTCCGGTGAATTATTGATAACCGGAGAATCGGTAGCCCGTGGATACTTAAACAGGCCGGAACGTACAAGTACCAGCTTCATACAAGATGAAGACAATCGTATCTGGTATCGGACCGGAGACCTCGTTACAACAGACGACACCGGGAATCTACTCTTCAACGGCCGGATAGATCGCATGGTTAAACGCCGGGGATATCGCATTGAACTCGGCGAAATTGAGTCGGCACTCGCGCACCATCCCTCTGTTATTGAGGCCGGAGTTATCGCCCGATCAAATGAGAAAGAAGAAACCGAAGTCATTGCCTGGCTGGGTGTGGAAGACCCTGAAAATCCGCCCAGCGGACTCGAACTGAAAGAAGCCTGTCTCAAACACATTCCGATGTATATGCTTCCGGATTCTTTTAGGTTTTTGAAATCCCTGCCACAAACCAGCACCCAAAAAGTCGATTATCAGGCCCTAAAAACAGCATCCAATGATTGACTTTTCCCTTAGCAAAGAACAAGAAAGTCTGCGCGAAGAGATCATTGCCTTTTCGGAGGAGACACTCACTCCGGGAGCTCTGGATCGAGACAAAGCGCAATTCTTCGACCGCAGTTTATGGGAAGCCTGCGGCCAACTCAAATTGCCCGGGATGCTCGTAAAAAAAGAGTACGGCGGACGCGGACTGGATGCTGTTTCTACCGTAGTTGCTCTCGAAGCGCTGGGGTATGGAAGTGCAGACAGCGGTTTAAATTTCTCGCTTGCTGCCCACCTTTTGGCTTGTGTGGTACCGATCCAGTTGTTTGGCAGCGAGGAACAGAAAAATTACTTTTTACCGGCACTATCTGACGGGCGATGGATCGCAGCCAATGCCATGACAGAAGCCAGTTCGGGTTCCGATGCCTTCAACATGGAAGCCGCCGCCGTAAAAGGTCCGGAGGGATATATTCTGAATGGCCACAAAAACTTTTGCTCCAACGGACCAGTGGCGGATGTTGTACTGGCTTATTTCACAACTACTCCCGGAAAAGGTTTCTTTGGAGGCATTTCTGCTTTCCTTCTTGAAAAAGGGAAGCAGGATTTTTTCGCGAGTGAGAAAGTGGAAAAGTTTGGAGTGCGCACCTGCCAGATGGGAGAATTCCGGTTTACAGACACACTCATTGGTGGGCAGGGATTATTGGGCAAAGAGGGCGCAGGGGGTATGATCTTCAATACCTCCATGGAATGGGAGCGGATTTGTCTGGGAGCGCTTCATTTGGGCGCCATGGAAAAACAACTGGAAAAAGCGATATCCTTTGCAAGAACCAGAAAGTCGGGCGGAAAGTCAATCGCTTCCAATCAGGCGGTCTCACACCCGCTTGCCAATTTAAAGATCCAGATAGAATCGGCGAGGCTGCTTACCCTGAAAGCTGCCTGGAAACTCGATGCAGGAAAACCTGCCGGAATGGATGCGGCTATGGCTAAAGTCCAGCTCAGCGAAACTTTCCGGAGTTTTGCCACCCAACTGATGCAGCTATATGCCGGCAAAGCATACCGCGAAGAACACGAAGCACAACAACTGTTAAGGGATGCAGTTGGCGACAGCTTATATTCCGGCACCACAGAAGTACTTCGGAATATTTTGGCTACCCACATGAGATTGAAATAAGATCGAGGCATAAAATATCCCCATAAAGCCTTAATTTTAGTCCACATTTCAAAGGGCTGCTACAAATTATAATCTAACCATGAAAGAAAATATTTTTGATTGCATCATTATCGGAGGTGGACCTGCCGGTTCTACCACAGCAAGCTGTCTGGCGGATATGGGCTATACGGTCCTGGTACTGGAAAAAGCCAAATTTCCCCGTCCGCACGTAGGCGAATCCCTTTTACCATTTCTGTACAACATCTTTGAAGACCTGGGGGTACTCGATCAGATGAAAGCGCGCTTCACCCGAAAGCCGGGCGTGAAATTTTCCAATATTGATGGGGAGCAATACTCCAAATGGTGTTTTAAACATGTAATTAAGGATGACAGCTATCTGTCCTTCCACGTGGTTCGGGCAGAATTTGATGATATGTTGCTCCATAACAGCCGTAGTAAAGGAGCTCAGGTTCTGGAGGAAACCCGGGTGCTCCGGGTAGATTTTGGAGAAGAAGGACAGCTTTCCACTGTTGTAGCTGAAGACAAAGACGGTAAGGAGAATACTTATCAGACGAAGATGGTTATTGATGCCTCCGGTCAGGATTCCCTGATGGCGCGTCAAATGAAGACCAAAGTGCCCTTCGAAAAATTAAACAAACGGGTGGCATTATCCACTCACTGGAAAAACCTGAATCTAAACGAAAGCCTTGAAGAAGGCAATATCGAGATCGTCCACCTCGAAGGAGAAAAGCTCGGGTGGATTTGGATGATCCCGGTTGGAGACGATCGACTGAGTATTGGCGTAGCCCTTAATATGGATTACAGCAAAGCGCAGCGCAAGTTGTTATCCAAATCCCATAAAGACTGGCAAACTGCCCTGTATCTTCAGGAAATTGCTACTTCTCCGGAAGTATCTGCCGTATTGAAGGATGCGGAGATGGTTAATCCGCTTGCCGCGAATGGCGATTTCTCTTATTATTCTACTCAGAAGTATGGTAAAAACTTTGCACTGGTAGGAGATGCCGGCGGATTCATAGATCCGATTTTTTCCAGTGGAATTTACCTGGGAATGAAGGGTGCCCAATTGGTGAGCAAAGGAGTAGACCAGTATTTGAGGGAAGGCAAGATGGACCTCATGGATGAGGCATATCGCCAAATTGACGGTGCTTACAAATTGGTTGAAAAGCTGGTTACCACATTTTATGATCCGGATTCCATCAACTTTGCCGGTGGTCAGGAAACATTGAAAAAATACAGTTTCCAAAAATTTGAAACCGCTTATTCCATTTTGCACCTGATCCTTGCCGGTGACTTTTTTAGCAACCACGAGAAATACCTTGCTGCCATTGAAATTCTTCGCAATCCGGACATGATAGACAAATATCGCCATTTGATCGGTCATCCGGAAGTAGACAAAGTCAGTAAAGTTTGTGCAAAAAAGGCTGAACTCGTTGACCAATAATTATGTACGGAAAAAACTGGGATCAATATTACATTCGGACCTACGGTAGTAAGAAAAAGGCATTATGGGATGTACCTGCTGAAGAAGCGGTAGGAACAGACTATACCTACTTTTCCAGTCACTTGCCATCCGATCTGCCTATACTCGACCTGGGATGTGGTACAGGCACCCAATCGGTTTTTTTGTCCAAACACTTCCCGAGGGTTTTGGGAGTAGATGTAAGTGCCGAAGCTGTAAGAATTGCCCAAAGCAAACAACATCCGGATAATATAGAATTTGGAGTCCTGGACATTACAGATGAAGCTGCGGTTGCCCAAATTTCTGCTAAGATGGGTGATTTGAATATCTACATGCGCGGAGTTCTTCACCAAATACTGGACGAACACCTTCCGGCCTTTCAATCAGCCGTAAAGAAACTTTTGGGAAATCGTGGGCGGATGTATTGTGTGGAGGTGTCGGATGGAATCCGGGATCACTTCCGGGTAGAAAATGGGAAGTTTAGCGAACTACCGGAAAGGCTAAGGCAGGTTTTTATTAGCAATTTGCCTCCTAAAGGAGTATCCCTTGAAAAGCTTAACCATTTCTTTCCGAAAGCATATTTTCAGGTCATTTCCTCTGGCGATGCCAAGCTCCAAACGAATTTAAAATATGCAGGAGGTGAAGCCATTTATATCCCTGCTGTTTTTACTTTACTAGAAAACGTGCGTTAAACACTATTTTTTTGTACTTTTGGAAGTGAAACTCCTATTTAATTAACAATTGTAATCTAGGACCATGAAAAAATTTCTTCTCATGCTTCTCGTAGTTGGAGCTGGTGTTATGTATTCTAACACAGCCACTGCGACCGCAACCACGGCTAATGCCGAATCAGAACTGGTAAATCCAGGAGATCCAGCACAACGCCTCATTGACAAAATCAACACTTTCACCACACTAACGCAGGCTCAGGTAGATGAGATTTTGGCTATTTCTGCCAACATCGACTGGGAATCGTTTGACACACCTGAAGCTTACAAAGCTCAGTTCAAACTGTTGAAGCAAAGTGTTCGTCAGGATGTAATCACACCTACCCAATGGCAGGAAATCCTCGACGCTAAAGAGGGATAATCTCCCTTACGTCAATTAAAAAAAGCTGTATCGTCTATGATGGTACAGCTTTTTTATTTTGCGTCTTTTGAAAGCCCCTTATAAAGCTTCAGATACTCAGCTACCGAATCACGCATCCTATATCGAATGACTGGTATTTCATCCCAGTCGCCAGCGGCAGCTCTGTTTAATGCGTTGAAATAAGCTTCTATACTTTGCCCTTCACTCCTGATCAGCTTTCCAGTCACCACTTCTCTAAGGGCAGCCTGATGGGAAGAAACAACAGGAATTCCCATAGCAACAGCTTCCGCAGCAACAAAACAAAATCCTTCACTGTATGAGGGAATTACCACTGCTGTACACTGGCAGATCTTTTTAAAAAGACTGTCTCTGTCCAGTTCGTGCCAGACATCTGTTCTGTCATGCAAAGCATATTGCTCCAACAGTTCCATTACCTTTTTATATACGTTTTGGGGGGTCTTTGGGATAATCAGGATCATTCGACCTTCCCCTCCTTCCTCAAAATACCTGGATGCTGCGGGGAGGAGCAGATCCAATCCTTTAGAAATCCCCAATCGGCCAAAGTAGGCGAAACAAAATTCGCCGGAAGGCGCATAATCATAGCCTTTAAAAGACTCGTAATCCAGTCCGTTATAAATGCGAATTACTTTATCAGCAGCAACACCGTGTTCAACCAGAGCATCCCTTGTCGAATTGGAAACAGCTACATATCGATCAAAGCCCAACTTGAGAATCAATTGCTCATACAGGTAAAACAAGCGCCGGGAAAAAGCAGATGCAAAAGGGAGGCGGAGCCACAATTTCCCCCAAACCTCATGAAAAGTGATCGTAATGGGTTTTCTTCTGAGACGTGCCCCCAGCCAGGCTGGCAATGCGGCATTATAGGTCGTGGTATGGATGAAATCGCAATTTCCGGCCAGACGCCAGATAGCCGGAAGGCTCATAAAAGTAAAGAGAAACCGATTCCGGCAGGTTATCCGTTTGACTTTCACCCCGTTTAGAACCGCTTTGGCAGGAAGACGCTTGTCAAAACGTGTGGTGATCACCTGAACTTCAGCTCCTTCGCTAACCAGCGATTCGGCTAAATCCTTAAAGAGACGTTCGGCCCCGCCAATGTAGGGGTGATAGTGTTCCAGTACAAAAAGAATCTTCATGCGTCTTTATCCCTCTTCATTTTTCCGGTCGTTTTTCAATGCGATTTCCCGGGTAAGAATGGTGATTTCTTTTTCTTGTTCTTTGATCATATTGTAAAGACGAAACTGGAAAAACAGAATAAACCCAATGCTTAAAAAGATGATGGCATTTACATTGCTTTCAATCCCAAAAGCGCGAGCGATTAGATTGGATATCACATCCGGGATCAGAGCGAAGACACCGACTCCGATCCAAAACAAATTGATTACAACCGTTTCAAAAATTCGGGTCTTTCCCTTAAAAAATCTGCTTGTCTGACTTGCGATAAACACGATAGACAACAGGGGTACAATGATTTGAAAAAACCGAAATTCCATAAGCTGTCCGCTTTATCAAGGATTATCCTGCTTTAAAAAAATATTCTTCTCAAATACATCAAAGCAGTGGTGATTCCCGCTTCAAAGTCCTGTCCTTTCCCCATTGAATAGGCTGTATATTGAACCTGAGCAGGGATTTCACCAATCTTTAATCCATCTAATTCGGCCTGATAAAGCATCTCGCTGCAAAATCCAAAGCCGTCGATGTGTAATTCAAGGACCTGAAGGGCCCGATTATTTAAAAACCGGAGACCAGACTGGGAGTCGGTATAATGTCCTTTACAACTCAGGTTTGTCATCAGGTTGCCGATGCGATTGAAAAAGCGACGACTGGTGGGAATTTCATTATCCAGATTCATAAACCGACTGCCAACGACCAGGTCCAGGTCTGCCTCAACCATCGCATCATACATAATCTTTATATCTGAAGCAGCGTGCTGACCATCTGCATCCATCATAGCCAAATATTTCCAGTTTTGTTGTTTGGCATATTGCAATCCGGTTTGTACAGCAGCTCCTGCCCCCCGATTAACGACATGTTTTAAAACCCGTGCGCCGGCATTAAGGGCAAGACTGTATGTATCATCCGTACTGCCGTCGTCGACAATAAGCACATTAGAGAATCCGGCCTCTTTAAGGTCCCGAATAACCTCCTGGATCATACCTGCCTCATTGTAAGCAGGGATCAGGGTCCAAATATCCTCGTATCTCATAATTATTCACCTATCCTAAACAGGGCGAAAGATCCAGGCATTACCGGATCGCCTGTCAATGATGCTCGTATGCGATATTTTTTGCCGTTGGGGAGTGTCACTGTTTTATCTCCTTTTTCATTGTCCTCTATAAAGTTATCGGTTACCAGTAATTCAACTCTTTCAGATTGCAGCAGCAGGTTAACAAATCGATTGCAGCGGTGTACCAGAGATTGTTCTGCTGTTTGATCAATACCTGCTGTGCGCAAATCGTATAAAATGTATTTATATCCGTTTTTCTTTAAGGTATTGATAAAATTCCGGTCCTGTCTGACTTTGGAAATTATTTCATCAAATCTGGACAGTACGGCATCGTTGTATAACCGGCGATCATTTTCCCGAATGTGGTACCTGAAAAAGGTATTCACACCAAAGATTTTTGCATCCATATCCTCATTCAGATAGCCAATTGCTTCATTGAAGAAGGGGTTGTATGAAGCAAGGACCTCTTTCTTTCCCACCCCGGGGTCAGTGGCAAAATTTACCATCTGCCAGTGGAAAAGGTCTTCTTTTGCCCGATCGTCAAAAATGCCAGTCATGTGCTGGTTAAAACCCAATAAAAAATAAAGACCTAGTACAAGACCGGTAAATACTCGGGCAAACTTCACATTTGATTCCCCTAAGAAAGAAGCAGGCTTATGCAAATTATATACAAAAACAGCAGGCAACAAGGCCCAAAGCAAAAATCCATACCACACCACTCCATTGCCCATAAGCCACCATAGAAACATAAAGGTCAAAACAAAAAACACCATGGTCCGAAAGCTGCTTTCCATTTTGCCCAGACGGGGCCAAAGGAAATATAAGAGCAAGCCAAAAAGAAGAAGCATGGCAACCAGCACCATTGGGAAACTCAAACCGGCACCAAATTCGAGTGGGGATTTCAACATATTCATAAACCACATCACCACTGAAAGTAAGGGCTCATAAATACTTAAGAGTATATTTCCGAATCCACTTTCCGGATCGGAGAATCCCATTTTTAGTTGATCCCCAACTGCTGATTCCGTTCGAATTCCCTTCTGGCCAAAAGTAGAATAGTAATTACTCACGGTCCAGGCGGCAATGGCTAAAAAGGCTCCTATATTTCTAAGAATACTCCAACGACTTCCGGGAGGAGAAAAGAGAAACAGGGGTAAAAACAGCAGGAAGAGGAATCCGATATTTATATAATGTCCCTGTATAAAGTTGGTATTGACCTTATTGGTAATGTCGAAGGGCAGGGAGGTATAACGCCACAATCCTTCTTCATACCCCAGATAACGCACTAGTTCTTCGTAGACGCCTTTTTCATAAAGTTCATCTGTTGTCTTTTTTAATTCAGATTCCTCCACCGGGGCTGTATCCTGAGATTCTGTTCTTTCTTTATACCGTTCGAGTCTCAGGGAGTCAATGCCCTGCTGTGGATCATTCTGAATACTACTTAAACTATCGACCAGTGATTCGACCTTACTTTCATCCAATTGCCGAAAAGGAAATATCAATTCAGCACCAGACTCTTCAGGAGACACCATGCTTTGAACCGAAATACTATCTGACCGACTTATATTCAATCCTACCCAGGGAGCAAACACCAAAAAGCTTGTGGCTGCAAGAGCAACAAAAGTAAGTGCCGGCTTTTTAAGTTCCCTGTACTTCCATTGTACGCCTTTTAGCATCAGCAAGACTCCAATAGTTATAGCTACTCCTCCGATGATCATTGCATCAGATGCTTCCAATGGCAAAAAAGCAAATCGGTAAATTCCAAAGCAAAACAGGGCACCAAAGACAGTCGTAAAATACCCGGCTAAAACGGATTCCTTTCCTTTTTGATGAAAGGCCAAGCCCAACAAGGAAATGATCAACAATATCCCGGTATATTTTATTCCGAAAGCAAATCCCGCTAATAATCCGGCCAGCAGCCACTTGTTTAGGTAGTTTTTATTTCCAAATATCGGCCAGTCCGCTGTTTTCGCCCCTTTTCTGTTTTTGAGAAAAACAAAGGTGAGCGAGCAAATAGCTATGAAGAGGAATGCCAGATCTGTCTTTTCATCTGCATGCGCATGAAATCTAAAGGCGGGGATCAAATACACTACACTGGCAGCGAGCAAAGCATGATTGGCGCTTAACCATCTTTTCAAAAACACGAAGAGTGCAAATAAAACCAGGACACTCATCAATTGCGATAAGTAGATAGAGATAGTCGCCTGTCCGAAAAGAATTTGGCCCAGGCCCATGATCAGTCCCCAGTTATAAGGGGATTCACTTAAAGGTAAGCCTCCGTATTCGGCTACCAGACCCGCTTGATTCAGATAAACCATATTGCCGTCGAAGCCAACCGGATAAGGTTTAGTAGCTGCAATTATATAGATTGCGGTAATGATCACGAGCAACAAAAACAAAGCTACCGGCCACACCCTTTCCAACTTTATCGTTTTCCGTTTTAGGAGGAGGTCAAAGGCAAAGCGCCCGTTTGATTTTGCCCTCCAGAGAAAAAGAAGTCCCATCAATACCCAACAAACATACATGTTCAAGAATCCGAAGGCTCCTATTAAGAACAGGACTACGCCCAACAGGACAAACCCCAGGCCGATAGACAAGACCGGCAAAGCAGATCCATATACATAGGGAAATTTGTTCAACACCCAATGGCCAAGCCCATAAACGGTAAGAACAATAAAAAATAACTGCAATAGCATCAGGCTGCTGAAAAAGCCAAAGTATCCAAGCCTGGATCCCATGTTTCCCGATTCAATCGAAGTTAAATTTGGAAGAACAGCTGCCAGAATGATTAGAGAGGATATCAGCGTCAGGATCGGAACGATTATTCCGAAAAAGGGTATTTCGAGAATGCCGTCTTTTCGCTTTCTTTTTTTATACCAGAGAAAGCCACAGGAACCACCAATGACCAAGCCAAGCCCCAGTTGCAGCGAGCCGTAGGCCGGAGAAAGGACTCCCTCAAATACATGTGGATTGTGTAGTAAAAATTCCAACAATACCCAGAACCCCCAAAGGAATACGAGTCCTTTTAAAATGAGTGTTTCAGCATTTTTCAGAATGGGATTTTCCATTGGGTCCGGCTTTGTTTTAACTTCCAAACTACCAGAGGTTCCGGTAGCCTAAAAATGGAAGTTCTCAATACTAGCCGAAATATAGGAATAACCCAATAAAAAAAAGCCCGACAAAATGCCGGGCTTTAATTTATTCTTCTTTGTATAGATCGTCTTTGTCGACAACCGTAACTTCACTGCCCTGTTCCAGTTCTCTGGAAACAGCGTCGTAGGGCCCGGTGACGACCTCTTCGCCGCCAGACAATCCACTTAATACCTGGATGTAGTCGTCGTCCTGAATCCCCGTTGTAACAGTCACCTGATTTACCGAGTCGGCTGAAACAACAAATACCACTTCTTCAATATTATCGGTGAGTGTATTGGCTGAACGCGCACCTTCATCGTCTCGTTCGCGGGTTCCAACAGACTGAATGGGTACACTGAGTACGTCTTTTAATGTCTGTGTATATATCTCTACCGAAGCAGACATTCCCGGGCGGAATGGATAAGGCTTCTGTGCCGTGATCAGGTCTTTGTAGGATGCCTGATTAATATCAATGGTCACGATAAAATTGGTCACCTGATCCGTAACCAGAGAAACCTGAGCCGCTGCTCCTGTCGTATTGCTCGCGGAGTTTGCGATCTGGCTCACCGTACCTTTAAAGGTGCGACCGATATAAGCATCCACTTCTATATCAACTTCATTGCCCAGGGCTACATTGGGGATATCATTTTCACTCACTTCTACCTGAACTTCCATGGCATTGAGATCAGCGATGCGCATCAACTCCGTACCAGACATTTGGATAGTACCTACCACCCGTTCTCCTTTTTCAATAGAGAGGCTGGATACAATTCCGTCAATCGGGGCGTACAGCGTGGTACGTTTTAGATTGGTTCGGAGTTCTTTCAGGGTAGCCTGGGTGCTGCTAACGGTATATTCAGCAGCCCGGGCACTTTGTTCTGCGGAGCGAATGGAGGCTTCAGAAGACCGCAGATTGGCCTCCAGGGCTTCCAGGTTGGATTTTGCCAGGTCGAAATCTGCTTCAGAAATTACGCCTTCCTCATAGAGCTTCTTGTTTCGATTGAATATATCCCGCGCATTATCCAGCTGTGCCTGAATCTGCTCTTTCTGGGCTGTGAGGCTCTCAACCTGGGCCATGGCATTTGCCTGATTGGCCCGGGCATTATTAACGGTAGCCTCTCCCCTTTCTACCTGCGATTCGTAGGCATCGGGATCAACTTTGGCCAACAACTGGCCAACTATCACCGAATCGCCTTCTTCCACAAATAATTCGACAACCTCCCCGGATACATCGGAGGTGATCTGTACCTCTGTTACCGGAAATATTTTTCCGGAAGCAGAAACCTGTTGAATAATGGTCCGTTTTTCGGTGACTTCAGAAGACACTTTGGTCCCGTCTACCCGATTTTGGGATTTGATAACCGCCCATACAATAAGTAAGGCTACGACGCCTAACAGGACGTACAACAGGGTATTATTTCTCTTTTTCTTTGCCATGGTTAATCCTTCTAGTTGGTTTTATTCCTGCTGAGATTAATCGATATTCAATTCTCTGCCGAGATAAAAATCCAGAATCTTCAGGTTAAACAGATACTGGTATTTTGAGCGGATCAATTCAATTTCCGCCTGATCGTAATTATTCTGAGCAGTTGTCAATTCAAACGTATTGATAGCTCCGAGATCGAAACGCTTTCGCGCATTATCCAGAGAAGCAGAAGAAGCTTCAAAAGCACGCTGAGCGGCGGCGTAAGCTCTTTCAGAGGCCGAAACGTCATTAACGGCCCGCTGCACATCTGCCTGGAGCAATTGCTTGTTTAGGTCAGCGGATACACGTGCATTTAGCACATTGAGTTCGGCACGCTGTCGCGCAATACTGGCACTTCCGCCATTGAAAATAGGAACATTCAAACTCACGCCTACATTTTGTCCAAAGTTTTCAGTGAGTTGGGTCCCGAAAGGGCTTTCTTCCGTTTCCGGGAATGTCTGTCCAATTTCAAGCGTTGTTTCCGAACCATCGGGAAATTTCACATCCAGGGGCACAAAAACAGTGCTTTCATTACCGGTGAGCCGCTGTCCGAGACTCGACCAGTTGGTAGTAAGGTTTGCGAAAATATTGATAGAGGGAATTCCCTGCGAACGAGCTACACCAACACCTTCTTCCGCTGCGATCATTCTAAATTGATCGGCCTTTATTTGTGGTTGGGTATTCAGTGCAGCCATATACACTTCGGTTGCATTGAAGGTTTCTACGGCATCTTCTTCCGGTACAATAACATCCGGGCGCTCAATCTGCAGATCCTGGCCAAGGTCCAGTTGCAGCAGTTGCCGCAATGTAAGCAGGGCACTTGCACGGGCATTCGCAGCCTGAATAACAGTCTGTTCCGTTGTAGCTATCTGCGCTACAAAATCCAGTCTGTCATTCTCCGGAAGGGAACCGGCCCGGATCAATTTATCCGTTTGATCCAATTGGAGCTCCGACAGCTCCAGTCGTTTTTCGGCGGCAGCCAATTGTTCATCTGCCAACAGAATCTGGAGGTAAGCAGAAGCTATCTGCAAACTCAGGTCATTGAAGGCAGCATCCAGATCGTGTCTGGAAGCTTCGAGGTTTGCCTCTCCTTGTTTTACCGTATGATGAATGCGACCACCATCAAAAATGGTCATACCCGAACTGACGGAATAACTGTTGAAACCGATAGTCTGGTTGTCAAACTCATTGGTAGTAGGGTCGATGGTACGACCAAATTGAGCACCGCCGGAGACCTGCGCATTGAGGTTGGGTAAGCGGCTGAGCCGATTGGCTGTGTTTACCAATTCGGCATCCCGGAGGCCATATTCAGCCCGTTCCAGGTTTAAGTTGTTTTCCCGGGCGTACTCAATACAATCCTTGAGATCCCAGGTTTCCTGTTGTGCCGACAAGGGCAACACAAACAGGCAAATAAAAAATGGAAAAATAACAGCTTTTAGTCGCATAATACATTGCGTTTAGGGTGACTCCAACTGGAGATACAATAGTAATAAGTCGATCGACGATCGACGAATTTTTTATATCAAACTTAAGCTGAATCGGATTAATGGCCTGAAATGCCCGTTTGGCTGCACCTGTGTTTAAGATCTCGAGGTGATCGAACGGGTGGCTACCAACTGATCAAATCGCGCCCCAAAAGGACGGTAATAAATCAAAATGGTATAGTCATTATTGGTTTCATACCAATTACCTTCTGTTTCCGAAATATCCGGTTTTTCTCCCTCTCGAACAAGTACATATTCATAATCGTAAAATCCTTGCTTTAAAAAGACTTCTGCTAGGTATACCTGTTTCTGATAGTTGTAGGTCATCTTAAAGGAGGGCTTAATCTCCCAATCTGTAAGTCTTCCAAACAAGTATACATCGGCATCGTAAAACGCTGTCGGACTTCTTAGGAAAAACAAGACATTGGCATAATCAGATTGCAGATCTTTATCCCGGTAATCACTCGTGCCGATTACAAATTTACCATTGATATCATTAATATCCAGATAGTAGGTATCCAGTCGTTTTTCATCCGGCATCATGGTTACATCCCATCCGTCATCAAATTGATCCACCGTGTATACCGATCTTCTATCCGGCGTTCTGAATGATCGGAGGTCTGCCCATCGATATTCTTTACCAGCTTCAAAAACAACCTTATCCTGATGATCAAAAATAATTTCCTGGGGCCGCATGAATTTCGGCTTAACCCCCGTAATGGCATTGTCCCAGCGTCCATTTTGCAGAATGGTTGCCGTCACTTCAGAAAGCGGAGAACGCACGTCCACATCCGGATGCAATACCGCAAAATCCAATTCCTGATGCGAATTGGATTTATTGACCATAGCCGTACGTACCACCTCAGGAACTACCTGCATCATCGGACGAACAACCATAAAACGGCGCGTTATAACGAGGCGCTTTTCGTCTTCATCTTCGTAAACTTTAAGCAGGTAATTTCCGGATTTGGAAAACGAAAAATCCCGGTTTGGAAAGCTTAAATAATAATGTACGAAAGGTACCAGCGTATTGATCGAATACTCGTAGTTATCAATATAATTTTCCGTAAAGCCATCGATATACTCGGGTTCTGTGAGTCCGGAAGGTGTCCAGTCTGCATTGCAATGCTCAAAACTGTAGACATAGGTTTTCCGGCGATCATCCAGGTCGTCAAAAGTGAAATACAATTGCGTATTGGCTCCCAGCTGAATAATGGGATTGCTCAGGACCAGACCGCTTACAAAAAACTGGACACTGTGAATATTCGGAACATATACTTTGTCCTTAAACTCCAGGTTTTCATCCTGCGCAGATACTACCAACGGGAAAAGGAAAAAAATAAAAACAGGAAATTGCTTTAGCGCTTTCGTCAAAATAAACTTGATTTAACTTCAGTAAACAGGCTTTGCCGGGCTACACCACTTATTGTTTTTTATCCGGAATCTCCATGGCCAGTGCGCACATTCTTCGGCGTAAGCCACTCCAACTCTAGGACTTGACAGGATTTCATTTTCACTCAAAATATCTCCTCGATCCTCTATCCATATCCGGGCATTCTTTTCATAAAGACAATGCCCGCTGTAATGGGTTGTAATACCCAAAGCCTTTGACATAACGCCCGGACCGGCGGTTAATTGTGGTTTGAGTTTTTCTATTCCGCGACGTTGCTGCATCAACGGAATGCCTTCCACTGGTTCGACCGCCCGGATCAAAACAGCGGAGGCCTCCTCTTCGCGGCCTGTCACCACATTAAACAGATGGTGGATGCCATAACAAAGATAAACATAAGCAAAACCACCGGCCGCAAACATAATCTCTGTGCGTTTGGTTCGGCGATTATTATAAGCATGACAGGCTTTATCATCCGGTGCCCGATAGGCTTCCGTTTCTACTATACGCCCCACACTTTTCCCTTCCTCAAATTGGGTAACTATATACTTTCCCAACAGTTCCCTGCTGAGTTGTACCACATCGGATCGTTCGTAAAATGCTTTCGGTAGAATAGCGATGCTTTATACTATTAATGACTATAATCCAAATACCTCATCGAGTAGTTCTTCCAGGCGACTCACCAACATTACCTCAATATTGTATTTATCAAAGTTTAAGCCTTTGGCGTTGTACTTGGATATGAATATCCGTGTAAACCCGAGACGATCAGCTTCCTGAATCCGCTGTTCTACCCGGTTGACTGACCGAATCTCTCCGCTTAGCCCCACCTCGCCGGCAAAGCAATAATCCTTGGGAACCGGAATGTCGTGCAATGAAGAGATCAACGCGCAAACTACAGCCAGATCAATTGCCGGATCTGATACGCGAATGCCACCGGCAATATTCAGAAAGACATCGTTCTGCCCAAAAGGCAAATGGCAGCGTTTTTCCAGCACGGCCAGCAACATGCCCATTCGACGTAAGTCAAAACCCGTAGCTGTTCTTTGGGGATTCCCGTATACTGCCGAACTGACCAGCCCCTGTGCTTCGATCAGCATGGGGCGCATCCCTTCCATGGTTGCGCCCACTGCACTCCCACTCAGGTCTTCGTCTTTCTGCGCAAGCAACAACTCAGACGGATTGGAGACTTCACGCAGACCATCTGCCTGCATTTCATAGATCCCCATTTCATCAGTAGATCCAAAGCGGTTCTTGAGGGTTCGGAGTATCCGGTAGGAATAGTGCCGATCGCCCTCAAATTGTAACACCGTATCTACGATATGCTCCAGTAATTTGGGCCCGGCAATAGAACCCTCTTTATTTATGTGTCCGATCAGGAATACCGGCACACCGGTTTCTTTGGCAAAACGCTGCATCTCCCCGGCCGTTTCCCGAACCTGAGAAACACTTCCCGGTGTGGATTCCAGATAAGGCGAAGAAAGGGTTTGTATGGAGTCTATCACCAAAAAATCCGGCTCCAGCTCGCGGGCCTGTTTCAGAATCTTTTCGGTATTGGTTTCAGTAAAAATGTAACAATCAGGTCTCGACGGACCAACGCGATCAGCGCGCATTTTGATTTGTTCCTCGCTCTCTTCTCCAGACACATAAAGGACCCGAAGGTTGGTGCGTACAGCTGCCTGCAACAGCAGCGTTGATTTACCAATTCCCGGCTGGCCCCCGAGCAAAACAATAGAGCCTGGCACGATACCGCCGCCAAGTACCCGCATCAGTTCTTCATCAGGTACGGTGGTCCGCACAATGCCTTTAGCCTGAATTTCCGGAAGGGGTACCGGCCGGTGTCCTTTCCGTGGTTCTCCCCGCCAACTATCCTTCCGCGCTTCCCGGGTTCCGGGTTTGCTTTCAATCTCTTCCTGGCAGGTGTTCCACTCACCACAGCTGGTGCATTTGCCAAACCACTTTGGAGCTTTATTCCCGCAATTCGAACAGATATAAACGGTTTTTGTCTTACTCACAGGCCATTTTGTTTTCTTTTACAAAGAAGCAAACTTTGAGAAGTTCTTCAAAATTTGTATGTTAGGAAGTGTCCGATAATATGATTTAACCATTTGGTAATATCATAGTAATGTAAAATTGACACAAAAAAAATTGACTTTGTGTCAATAAATTAATTTGTAGGTACATTGAATCTACACTTTTTATTATTTTTGTGCTCGAGAGGCAATTGAGTTTGTCTCAAATTCTTTTGGAAAAGAGTGGTAGTTTATTCCACATTTTTTTCATAGATTGTGACCACGTTGTTACGAGATCGTACAAACCAGCGATCGTAACTTTACGATAAGACATTTTATGTAGATTGTTTTCATTTGGTTTTTTGGGGTTATACAGGGTACTTCGATTTTTCGAAAGTGCCCTGTTTTTTTTTACCTCCCCTTCCCCTTTCTTTCCTCTCACCAGATTAGATTATCTTCGCAATCGAAATAAGTACCAGAATTTTACTGAATGAAGAAGGATAAAAAATACCTGCTGACCTCTGCCCTGCCCTATGCAAATGGTGCCTTACACCTGGGACACCTGGCAGGAGCTTATCTGCCGGCAGATGTTTACGCACGATACCTGCGCCTGCGCGGAAAAGATGTTGTATTTGTTTGTGGATCAGACGAACACGGAGCCGCTATTACCATGCGGGCAAAGAAAGAAAATATCAGTCCGCAAGAAATTATCGACAAATATCACAATCTCAATAAAGGGACTTTCGAGAAGCTGGGTATTTCCTTTGATTACTACCACAGAACCAGCGCTGACCTGCACTACCAAACAGCACAGGAGTTTTTCAAGAAGCTGTACCAACAGGGAGACCAGTTTGAAGAGCGCACCAACGAACAATACTACGACGAGGAGTTCGATCAGTTTCTGGCAGATCGCTACATCAAAGGAACCTGTCCGAAATGTGGCCATGAAGAAGCCTATGGAGATCAGTGTGAGAACTGTGGATCCGCTCTATCGCCCACCGAATTGATCAACCCGGTTTCAACACTCAGTGGCAACAAACCCATCCTTCGGGAAACCAAACACTGGTACTTTAAGCTGGACAAACACGAGGACTGGCTGCGGGAATGGATCGATAAAGGCATTCTGGATGGCAAACAACACCACGATCCCAAAACATGGAAAAAACACGTAACCGGACAATGTCTTTCCTGGCTCGATGGCGGCTTACAAGCTCGGGCTATTACGCGGGACTTGGACTGGGGCATTCCGGTTCCACTTCCCGATGCAGAAGGAAAAGTGCTGTATGTTTGGTTTGATGCACCAATTGGTTATATCTCCGCTACCCGGCAGTGGGCACAAGAGAATGGAAAAAACTGGGAAGATTACTGGAAAGGCGGCGATGACCTGGAATTGGTTCACTTCATCGGGAAAGATAATATCGTTTTTCACTGCATTGTCTTTCCGGCCATGCTCAAGGCTCATGGAGATTATAACCTTCCGGTGAATGTCCCGGCCAATCAATTCCTGAATTTTGAAGGACAAAAATTCTCTAAGTCTCGAGGCTGGGGAATAGAGCAGCATGAATACCTCGAAAAGTTTAAGGACTTCCCCAATAAGGAAGACGCCTTGCGTTATGCTCTGATCCGAAACATGCCGGAAAACCGCGATAGCGATTTTAAATGGGATGAGTTTGTAGATTTCCACGACAAAGAGCTAGCCGACAATCTCGGCAACTTCCTCAACCGGGTAGTTGTACTCGCCAATAAATATTTTGAAGGAGCTGTTCCTACACCCGGCCTTCCCTGGCCATCTACTCTGGGTGGCGTGGAAGAATTGCTGGATAAATGGACCAACGAACTGGAGTCTTTTCATTTCAAATCTGCTGTTAATCTGGTGATGGAAATTTCCTCTGCAGGCAACACCTACCTGCAAGATGTTTCTCCCTGGAAAATCTGGAAAGAAGATCCGGACAGCCTGGAAATCAAAGATTGCATTTTCACCAGTTTGCAGATCGCCGGTTTGCTCAGCGTCATCCTGTCTCCCTTTGTACCATTTACTGCTGAAAAAGTGCGGAAAATTTTAGGCCTGCCTGCGCTCGAAGCGGGCGATTTGGAAGCAGCCATCCATGCCTGGAAAAAGCAGGAACCGATCCTTAAGCCAGGCTCAAAAATCGGGGAGCCGGAGATTCTTTTCGCTAAGATCAACAACAAAAAAGATCAAAGCCTCAAAGAAATTGTCGACAGCCAGAAACAACAACTGGAAGCCATTCTGGAAGAAGAAAATAAAATGGAACATCCTGCATTAAAACCAGAAATACAGTTTGAGGACTTCACCAAACTGGACATCCGCACCGGGACCATAATCAGTGCCGAGAAAGTAAAAAAGGCCGACAAACTGCTAAAAATTGAAGTTAACCTGGGCTTCGAAAAAAGAACAGTGGTTTCGGGTATCGCCAAATACTTTCAGCCGGAAGACATAATCGGCCAACAAGTACTGGTGCTGGTAAATCTGGCTCCGCGCAAATTGCGTGGCATTGAATCGCAGGGTATGATCCTTATGGCCGAAGATCAGGATGGCAAGCTGGGCTTTGTAAATGCCCCGGATGGCTGGCCGGAAGGATGGCCGGTAGCCTAAGATCAACTTGAATACCTAAAAAAAACCAGACACTTGAATAAACGTTTACGATTAAGTCTGGCCGCCGGTTTCACGCTGATCACCGCCGGCATCGCTTATTGGATGATTCATCTGCATCAACAGGAAGAACTCTGGGGGCACTGGCCTCTGGGCCTTTTTCTGGCCGGATGGAGTAGCATCTTTTTATGGACTGCCCGCAAAACGCTAAACGACCGCCGCGGCATTCGCTGGTTTATTATGGCCACGAGTGGTGCCGCTTTGCTTTCACTGGGATTTCCTCCACTTCCCTTTACGCCTCTGATGTTTCTGGGCTTTGTGCCGCTTTTTTGGCTCTCCCGGGAAATTCTGGAAGCAACCGATATTGAAAAACCCCGCCGAAGACTGTTTAAATACGGCTACCACTTCTTTGTGACCTGGAACATCCTCACCACTTTCTGGGTAGCCAATACAGCCTTCGTAGCTGGCATCTTCGCCATTTTCGTCAACGCACTTTTCATGTGCGTGCCGCTCCTTCTGACGTCCTGGACCCTAAAACGGATGCCTCGCTTTGGCTTTCTGATCTTTTTGTCCTACTGGCTTTCTTTTGAATATTTACACCTTCGCTGGGAAATTAGCTGGCCCTGGCTTACGCTTGGAAATGCTTTCGCAGAATATCCATCCTGGGTCCAATGGTACTCCTTCACCGGTGTATTCGGCGGAAGCCTTTGGATCTTACTGGCCAATTTATTGCTCTTTCAATTCCTGTGGAAACGAAAAAAAGAAGGGCGTTTGTCGGTACTGCCCAGCCTGCTGCGTTTCGGCGGGCTAATTGTTGTCCCGGTCGTCCTTTCACTGATTCAGTATTCTCGCTTCGATCCGGAGCAGGGAGAAGGAGTGGAAGTAGTGGTGGTGCAACCCAATTATGAGCCGCATTATCAGAAATTCGATATTCCGGAGCAGGAGCAGCTCGATCATTTTTTAAGCCTTTCGGCGAAAGCCCTTAGCGATAAAACAGAATACCTGGTATTTCCGGAGACCAGCTTTGGGGCCATTCAGGATCGCCAGCTCGGCACTGAACCACTAACGCGGCAATTAAAGGATTTTACCGATGCCCGGCCCGGACTAAAACTCATCAGCGGGCTGACCGTTTACCACGTGTTTGAAGAAGGAGAGCCCCTCACCGGAGCTGTGCGGGAAAGAGACAGAGGCAATGGAAACATCTTCCGTTTTGAAATGATCAATGCGGCGGTTCAATTTACAGCAGGCCAGGAGGAAGTACCCGTTTACAAAAAATCCAAACTGGTGCCCGGAGCCGAATTCCTCCCCTACCGTAAACTGTTTTTCTTCCTTAAGCCACTGGTAGACAAGCTGGAAGGAAGCATGGCCGGATATGGCGCACAGGAAAAACGCAGTGCATTTGAATCAGAAAATGGCCAGCTTGTTGTAGGCCCGGCCATCTGTTACGAATCCATTTACGGAGAATATTATGGCGGTTATGTGCGGGCAGGCAAAGCCAATATGACCTTCATCATGACCAATGACGGTTGGTGGGACAACACCGCCGGTCACAAGCAACACCTCAAATTTGCTTCTTTGCGTGCTATTGAAACAAGACGACCAATCGCCCGCTCAGCCAATACAGGCATATCGGGCTTTATCAATGCCAGAGGAGATATCTTTAATGAAACGAAGTATGGAGAGGAAGCGGCTGTTGCCGGAACGATTTATCCTTCCGATGAGGCCACCTTCTACCTGAGACACGGTGACCTGATCGGACGGATTTCTTTATTCCTGACAGCCTTATTCCTTTTGAATAGCCTGGTCAGGCAATTAACTCCTGAAAAGAGTAAGGAATAATTATCTCATTTTCGGGCGACGACGTTTACCACCCGGATTCTGGCCACGACGGCCGGATTGCATGGCTACACGTGCCTGTCCGCGATTGGTCAGGGCTTTTTCAAAATTCTTGATCTGCTCCTTGATGTTTGGTTCTGTTACCTTCATTTGTTTGGCAGCCCGCAGATACAGTTTCGCCTGATTCCATTTGTTCTTTTGTGCAGCAATATTGGCCAATTGCAGTTGGATCATAGCTCCTTCATTATCGGTCGGAACTTTAATCTCCTGTGCTTTGGTCAGGTAGGTTTCTGCCTGGTCATTTTCGCCGCGGTATTGAGCTATACTTCCTTTAAGCATATAGAAATAAGCCCGGTTGGTTGCATAGAGCAAGCGCGGGGTCAGGGTCATGTTCAGTCGCTTTTCAGTAACATCCAGATCACCGGTTTGCATCAATTGAGCTGCAGAGCCAATCGTACCCAAAAGCAGGTATCCTACCAGCAAAACCAGGCCTATCAAAAAGAGTGGAAAAGCGTACCAAAAACCATAAGCAGCTGCCAGAGCGACTCCGCCTCCAATGGTGAGTGCGATCAAAGTGAATCGGAGGTATATGTTAATCGTAAACATAGGTTGCGTATTTGTGGTGCAAAATTAATAAATCGTGGCTTAAAGCCGATAGTCAGACCGATTAATCAACATCCAGTTTCCTTTTACATCCAGATAATCCCCTTTCGGGAAATGTTTTTTAAATCGATCCTTGTAAAAATTACGGGTAGACTCTTTATCTGTTTGGGTTTGAGCCAGTCGGTTATAAATCAACAACCCATCGGGTTTTAGAGCTCTATTTAGTGCTTCCAGAAATGCATCGCTTTCGAATGATTCCGGAACAGTATCATCCAGAAATACATCCATAGCAATCAGATCGTAGGTGTCGCTCTGTTGCAGCATGTAAGCGAAGGCATCTGCCTGGATCAGCTCAATGGTCGACTCCATTTGAGGAAGCACATATCGGCTGGCCAGGTCAATAACCGACTCATCGATTTCTACTGCTGTGTATCGGAAGTGCCGTTCAAAGACCGTTTCCAACATATACGGCACACTGCCCAGGCCAAAGCCCAGCAAAAGCACCTTTTTTCCGGAAAGCCTGTCGAGATCTACCCCTTTAAAGGCCCGGCGGAAATTGTCGTACAAATCTCCATAGGAATAAACAGCATGAGCGGTGGAAAGTTGGTACCTCCCTCTTTTCAAACTGACATATAAATGTGGGTTTATCGGACTGGGGGCACTTTCGATGTGCCACTCAAATAACCAGGAAAGCCATTTTTTCCAGCGGGGCTGTTCCATGATTACTTCTTGGGTTCCCAACGACGGTGAACAGCAGAATCCTCGAATACACGCATCAGGATCAGCCTTTCTGCATGACTCAGATTCTGACTCCGACGAGCCATCACTTTTTCAGCAGTGTCATAGGCCTTTTCGAGGTCGTAGGTCGAGAAGCCGGAGGCTCCTCCCCAGGCAAAGGATGGAATAAAGTTTCGGGGATAACCATCGCCGAAAATATTAGCACTTACCCCAACTACGGTGCCCGTATTAAACATGGTATTTATTCCGCATTTGGAATGATCCCCCATGATCAATCCGCAGAATTGTTCTCCAGTAGGCTGGAAACGCTGGCTTGGGTAGTCCCAAAGCCGCACTTCGGTATAGTTGTTCTTGAGATTTGACACGTTGGTGTCTGCACCAATATTGCACCATTCTCCGATCACAGAATTGCCCAGATAACCGTCGTGGCCTTTGTTGGAGTAGGCGTAAAGGACAGAGTTACCAATTTCGCCACCAGCTTTTGACCAGGGACCAATGGTCGTTTCTCCGTAGATCTTTGCCCCCATTTTAATAGTCGCATTATCGCATACGGCTATTGGTCCGCGCAACATACTGCCTTCCATGACAGTCGCATTTTTTCCGATGTAAATCGGACCGTTTTGCGCATTAAGTGTAGCCCCTTCTACCCAGGCACCTTCTTCCAAAAAAACAGGACCATCACCGATCAGGGTGTTGGTAGCTGATAATGGGGCAGAAGTACGACCCCGGGTCAGCAGATTAAAATCCGACTCAATCTCAGATCCGTTATAGGTAAAAATCTTGGTCAGGGAATCGACCAAACGGGGCGGAAACTTATCGATCTTCAAACCGGAGATATCATCCGGGTCGTTGTTTTCGATCAGGCGGGTGAATTGATCCTGAGTCAGACGAGCTGCGATCAGGTCTTCACTCTCTCCGTGCAATAAGGCAACGGAAGGCTTCAAATCCTTCACCAGACGCAGAATATCATCGGTTGGCAGCAAACTGCCATTGATGACATAATTGTCGGAGGATATATTGATTGGATACTTTTCGTTGAGGTAGTCCTGGGTTATATAAGAAGCTTTACCACCAAGGTGTTTCTCCCATTTTTCACGAATGGAGAGTATTCCTACCCGCAGTTCGCATACCGGGCGGGTATAGGTAAGTGGCAAAAGGCGATCGCGAATGTCGCTGTCGAATAGAATTAGGTTCCTCATATCGGGCTAAGCAATATTACGAAAAAAGTCCCAACCCTGTTGGCTGAGACTTCTTTGTGCGTTTCGCACCAAACCGACTTGCAAAAGGGAATTAGTCGTTTTCGCTTTCCTCTTCCTTCTTGGCAAATTTCGACTTGGCAAATTTCTTGTTAAACTTGTCGATCCGTCCCGCTGTATCAACAAACTTCATCTTACCGGTAAAGAACGGGTGAGATGTATTGGAGATCTCCAGCTTCACCAATGGGTATTCGTTGCCGTCTTCCCACTTGATTGTGTCCTTGGAAGGAGCACAGGAACGGGACAACCAAGACTCATCTGAGGAGAAATCCTTGAATACTACGGTGCGATAATTATCTGGATGAATGTCGTTTTTCATGACTTTTCGCTCTTTTCTTTCTAATGGAGTGCAAAGATATATTCTTTCTGTGAATATTCACAATACCTAATGCCATTTATTTTTCCTCTAAACGCTCAACTAATAATCCAACAATGCCCCGATGGCCGCGCTCACTTTTTCAGCAGAAGGAATAATGGTTTTTTCCAACGTTGAATTTAAGGGAATGGCAGGCATGTTTTCCGAACCTATTGTTCGTACCGGTGCATCCAGGTATTCAAAACAGTTTTCCTGTACCCGGGCTGCAATGCTTTGGGCAAACGAATTATTGGAAGGCTCTTCAGTCACAACCAAAACCCGGCCGTGCTCTTTAGCCCGCTCGTAAATCAAATCTTCATCAAGCGGATAAAGGGTCCGCAAGTCCAGAACTTCTACCCGGCCTTCATGCTCTTTAGCCGCTTTGAATGCCCAGTGAACCCCCATACCGTAAGAAACTACCAGCAAACTTTCCCCGTTTTCTACTTTGTCGGCAGCTGCCTCCTGAATGATCCGCCCTTCGCCGAAAGGCACAACATAATCCTCATCGGGCATAATGGTGCGTGCCGATTCCGTGCCGGGCACTTTGGACCAGTACAGTCCCTTATGCTCAAACATGACGACCGGATTTGGATCGTAATAGGCTGATTTCATGAGGCCTTTCAGATCGGCGCCATTGCTTGGGTAAGCGATTTTTATGCCGCGAATATTGGTTACCACCGACTCTACACTGGAGCTGTGGTATGGTCCGCCACTCCCGTATGCCCCGATCGGAACCCGAAGAATCATACTCACCGGGAATTTTCCATTCGACAAATAGCAGGAGCGACTAACTTCGGTAAACAACTGATTGAGGCCCGGCCAGATGTAATCGGCAAATTGTACCTCAACAATGGGCTTCAAGCCTACAGCCGACATTCCCACGGTACTTCCTACGATGAAAGCTTCCTGGATTGGTGTGTTAAATACCCGGTCGTCGCCAAATTTCTGGGCCAGAGTAGCTGCTTCCCGAAACACACCTCCCAATCGACCGCCAACATCCTGTCCGTAAAGGAGACATTCAGGGTGTTTGCGCATCAGTTCCTCCACCGCAAACAAAGCACTGTCTACCATTACAGTAGGTTCTGCGCCTTTCGGCGAACGTTCGCCCGCCTCTTCAGTGATCGGTGTTGGTGCAAAATCGTGCAAAAACAAATCTTCCGGACGAGGGTCTTCTGCTTGCCGGGCACGCTGGAAGTCTTCTTCCACTTTTGCCCGGGCTTCTTTTTCTATTTTCTTCAGCTTCCGCTCTCCAATGCCCTGATCTTTCAGCCAGGTCCGGAAAATCGGATATGGATCCCGTGTTTCGTGTTCTTCGAGATCATCCCGGTACCACTCTTTTCGAACCCCGGAAGTGTGGTGGTTCAGCAAGGGCACACGCGCATGCACGAGAAAGGGTCGACGCTCTTTGCGTACCAGTCCGATGACTTCCTCCAACTCGGAATAACAAGACGGAAAATCATTGCCCTCAAAGCTGCGCACCTCAATACCGTGAAAACCTTTAGCATATTCTGCCGCATCCTGGGCCCGGGTTTCTTCTGCATTTGCGGAAATGTCCCAGCCGTTATCCTGTACCAAAAAAATGATCGGAAACTGCTTGAGCGCTGCCATCTGCATGGCTTCTGCTACTTCGCCTTCTGTAACGGAGGCATCACCAAGCGAACAAACCACAACGGGTTTTTCATCGCCATAATCCTCTCCAATACCCAGCTTTTCTTTGTATTGCACCCCCATTGCAACCCCGGTTGTAGGGATCGCCTGCATACCGGTAGCTGAAGATTGATGCGGAATTTTTGGCTTATCGTCATCACGTAAACTGGGGTGTGAATAGTAGGATCGTCCGCCGGAAAAAGGATCATCGCGCTTCGCCATCAGCTGAAGCATCAAATCATAAGGTTCCATTCCAATAGCCAGCAAGAGGGAGTCGTCGCGATAGTAAGGAGCCACCCAATCCTGCGGCTTCAATTGCAGTCCGACAGCCAGTTGGATGGCTTCGTGTCCTCTGGAAGTAGCATGCACATATTTGGAGACTTCTTTAAAATTCTCCTCATAGATATCCGTCATAGACTTGGCCGTTGCCATTAGGCGAAAGCCTTTCAACAAAACCTCTTCCGGAATCTTCACTTTTTCGGCGATCATATTATTTCTTTTTGACAGGGTCTATGCTTTCTCCTTAAAACGGGCAATGGCTTTTTTGGTATAATCCGAGAGTACCAGTTTGCCGCTCATGGCCGCACGGGCATCGAGTAATTCATCCCAGTGGTCTGTACCATCCCAGAAATTGGCTTTGAGTGCTGCCATAGCTTCCGGGTTCATACCGGCTGTTTTGGTTAGAAACTCGTCCAGCCATTTGTCCATTTCTTCTGCACTTTCAAAAACTTCGGCAAACAGCCCTTTCTCAGCAGCCCATTGGGCCGTTTTCCAGGCAGTGGCGTTAATAGCCAGTTGGCTCATGGCTGAGCGTCCTACTTTTCGCTCGACAGCCGGACCAACGACGAAGGGTCCGATACCGATGGCCAGTTCGCTCAGTTTTATGGATGCGTATTTGGTAGCCACGCAGAAATCTACTGCTGAAGCAAGGCCAACGCCCCCGCCTACACATTTACCCTGTACGCGGCCCACCACAAATTTTGGGCACTTACGGATGGCATTGATCACATTGGCAAATCCGAGGAAAAAGGTTTTCCCTTTGTCGAGATCTTCAATGGCAATGAGTTCGTCGAAGCTTGCGCCTGCACAAAAGGTGCGGTCACCGGCGCTTTTCAGAAGGATCAGGGTAACAGAGTCATCTTCTCCGGCAGCGGTAATAGCTGCTGCCAATTCGGCCAGCAAGCGGCCGGGAAGCGAATTGTGGGAAGGGTGAAAAAATTCAATGGTAGCAATGCCATTATTATGGCTGGTTTCTACAGAACCAAGCTGCCTTTTGTCCATGCCGGGTAGGTTTTATTTGGAATACAAAATGAGCGTGCACACACTCAAAACGGAGTGCAAATTTCCTAAAAAACGGGCGCATTGCCAAATCTTCCCTATCCTCGAAACCTCTTGATCCGAGAGATCATGCCATTAAAGACAAATAGATGGAAGGGCAACACACTAAACCAGTACAAACGACCTAACAATCCGTCGGGTCTAAAGGTTGCCACCTGCTTCAGGATGGATTTGCCGTTTTTCTTTTCAATACTAAATTCCAGCCAGGCATCTCCGGGCAATTTCATCTCGGCATAAAGCAACAATCGTTGCGCTTTTTTATCAGCTGCCAGGACCCGCCAAAAATCCAGTGAATCACCTGCATGGATTTCGACCGGATCGGTTCTTCCCCGGCGCAGGCCTACCCCGCCGGCCAGCTTGTCCAGATACCCTCGCAATTTCCACATCCAATTGCCATAGTACCAACCCCGGTCGCCGCCGATCGCCCAAATATTAGCCAGCACCTGTTCTTCAGTTCCAGGTTCCAACTCCCGCTCTTTACGGTCAAAGAAACATCCAAATTTAGGTACCTCCACATATTCTGTAAGGCTCGGCAGGGAACTGCTGGAGACCAGACTGTCTTTCCAACTGGAGACCACCATGTTTTGTCTGATTTTCGCGAAAGCGAGTTCAACCGCTTCTTTATACGGTATCCAGTCGATGTCAAGCATTTCTCCCAATCGGTTGTCGGCGCAGATCACGTCGTATTTCATGCTATCCACCAGATTAACAGCAAGTGGGTAGGAGGTTGATGTGATGAAGAAAAGCCAGTAAGAGGAAAGTCGGGGAGTCATCACCGGAATTGTTCTGATCCAGCGATTGAGTTTGCGCACCTCCGCATATTCCACCAACATTTCCCGGTAGGTTTTTATCGGACCACAACCAATATCGAAAGCTTGTCCGATACAATCCGGATGATCGATTACACCAATCAAAGCTGTAATCACATCTCTTATAGCCACCGGCTGACATTTACTATTCAACCAACGGGGCGCTACCATTACAGGTAGTTTTTCCACTAAATCACGGATAATCTCAAAGGAAGCGCTGCCGGACCCCACAATAATCCCTGCTCGCAGGGTCGTTGCAGGAACAGTTCCATTTGCCAGAATTTCTTCCACCCGCTTTCGCGAACGGAGATGCACAGACAGGTCTTCACTGTTTACGATACCACTCATGTAGATGATCTGGCGTGCGGAAGAGGCTTCTACAAATTCCAGAAAATGCTTAGCGGTAGTTGCTTCCATATCTTCAAATCCTCCAATGCTGCTTGTCAGCGAATGGATCAGGTAGTAAGCTACATCAAAATCCAGGGGAGCATTTTCCAGGTCGGGCGACTCCATGAAATCTACCTTAAAAAGGCTTACACGCCCTTCAAAGTCTGATTTCCATTCAAAGCGGTCTTTGTTTCGCACGCAACAGATGACCTCATGTCCTTCTTCCAGAAGAACAGGTAATATGCGTTTTCCAATATATCCGGTAGCACCGGTGAGTAGAATCTTCATTAAAAACCCAACAGCAAAATCCGGCTAATGTTTCCTTATCAGGATTGATCCAGCTTTTTCACCATTGTCAGGATGATTGCCAGGGCAACGGTTTCACCTGTCTCATCATACACATCAACGAGGTATTTCACAATGCCCTTGGCAATATCGTCCTCACTTCGTTTTTCCTGATCCACCTTTTCCTTTACGGTCAATTTTACGCCTATGGTCATTCCCGGGTAAACCGGCTTGGTAAAGCGGCATTCATCGATACCATAATTGAGCAAAACAGGCCCTTTTTTAGGTTCTACAAACAGCCCGGCAGCTTTAGACAGGATATAATACCCATGCGCAACCTTGCCTTCAAATATGGTTCCTTCCAGGGAAGTAGCATCGACATGCGCATAGAAGTGGTCGCCACTTAGATTCGCAAAATTGTTGATATCCCCTTCCGTAACAGTATGCCTGGCGGTAACTACGGTATCCCCAATTTCCAGTTCTTCGAAGTGTTTGCGGAATACATGTACCGGCTTTTCCTTCTGCTCTCCGCCATATTGAAACACATTGGTCATGGCGGTCACCATACTTGGGTGTCCCTGTATGGCAGTGCGTTGTAAATAATGGAATACGCCGCGCATACCTCCCATTTCTTCGCCCCCGCCTGCTCGACCCGGTCCGCCGTGAACCAACATAGGCATGGGTGATCCGTGTCCGGTACTTTCTTTCGCGCAAGCTTCATTCAGTACGTGGATACGTCCGTGATAAGGAGCTGATTCGATCGCATATTCGCGGGCGACTTTCGGGTCGTTGGTTACGATGGTACTCACCAAAGAGCCTTTGCCCATATTGGCCAATTCGATGGCTTCGCCCAGGTCTTTGTAGGGCAAAAGCGTACTTACCGGGCCGAAGGCTTCCACCGTATGTGTCTCCTGATTCTTGAATGGATCGTCATTGATAAAAAGCATGGGCGAGATGAAAGCGCCTTTTTCTGCATCGGCTCCGATTACACCCTCGATTTCATTGGGGTCTCCATATACCAGTCGGGATGCTTTTTTGAGTTCTTCTACCCGTCGACGCACTTCTTCCAGTTGCGAGCGGGAAACCAAAGACCCCATGCGTACCCGCTCATCGTTGGGATCACCAATGGTCGTTTTTTTCAATTGGGCACTCAGGGCCAATTGTACATCCTCAATCAATCCTTCCGGAACAATAGCCCGCCGTATGGCCGTACATTTTTGCCCGGCTTTGGTGGTCATTTCCCGGCGTACTTCCTTTACAAAAAGATCGAATTCAGGAGTTCCCGGCTTGGCATCCGGTCCGAGAACAGCTGCATTCAGGCTGTCTGCTTCCAAATTAAAAGGAACGCCTTCAGATAAGATCCGGGGATGCGCGCGAAGTTTCTTTCCGGTGCTTGCAGAGCCGGTAAAGGTCACCACGTCCTGATAGGTTACATGTTCGAGGATACCTTCTCCTGTGCCACAAACCAACTGCAGACTTCCTTCCGGCAGAATGCCGGATTCGGCGATGTCTTTTACCATAGCCCGGGTAAGGAAGGAGCTCAGTTCGCTGGCTTTTACGATTGCCGGTACCCCGGCAAGGAGATTTACAGATACTTTTTCCAACATTCCCCAAATAGGGAAGTTAAAGGCATTGATATGAATAGCCACACCGGGTTTGGGCACCATGATGTGATGGCCGATAAAAGTACCGCCTTTGGAGAGGCCGACTGTTTCTCCGTCTACATAATAGGTTTCATTGGGGAATTTCTTGCGCAGGCTTGCATAAGCGAAGAGTGTCCCTATTCCGCCATCAATATCCACCCAGCTGTCGGCTTTGGTTGCTCCGGTCTGGAAGCTCAATGGATAATATTTCTTGCGGATTCCGTGCAGGTGTAATGCCAGGCTTTTGAGCATGCGCCCGCGTTCGTGAAAAGTCATTTTCCGAAGGGCCGGGCCGGCTGTTTTTCGGGCATAATCCAACATGCCCTGATAGTCGACAGGCTTGCTATTGGTCGTGCCGATCAATTCGCCGGTAACGGCATTATACTGCGGGAGTCCATCATCCTTGTGTTCTACCCATTTACCCTGAATGTAATTCGTAATCTGCATGGTTCTATTTATTTCAGTGGGATTTTACACCCATCGAGTATTCGGTTAAGACCCCGAAGATAAGGCAAGTTTTTGTCAAGTCTGAATCTCAAAAACGAACATCCGGACAGGTCCGACGGTTCTGATAATGTAACTAAAATCAAATTTACCCCTATGAACTATCCAGCATTTAGCCGATTTGGCAGACTGATTACAAGCATTGTTGCTTTGTATGCACTTAGCTTATTTATTAGCCCTCAAAAAGCCTACAGCCAGCCGACTTCCTTTGGAATTGGCGCTCAAATTGGATCCCCTACCGGACTAAGTTTGCACTTTGGTGCGCAGGGCCGTCCGAGTTACGATTTACTGCTCGCCTGGGACTTAAACGATTATCTATTTGCCAACCTGCACTTTATGTATGAGAACCCGCTGGCCGGAAACAATTTTACCTGGTTTTACGGACCTGGTGTGTTTGCCGGGATTGAAGGCGATTGGGACGGACCACCAAAAGGGCTTGATGGAAACCTTTATATGGGAGTTAGTGGTACGATTGGATTAAGTGCCTATTTCGACATTTTCCAGATCTACCTCCGAGCAACACCAAGACTACAGTTATTGGATAAAACAGCCGGCCATATCGGTGGTGGACTGGGTTTGAGGTTTTACCTGTGATTTAGTTTGGGTTTGAGTGTGAGGCACAAAATGAAGGGTTGAATAGGAGTTGCTTCTTATTCAACCCTTTAACTTTTTATGGAAGTATTGAGCGCTTGGGCAATCTGAATTTTCAATATTAAAGCCATTGCGGATCATGGACTTTGCAAAAATTTTTTTCTGGACTCCTCTTCCATTTAATTCCATATTTTTTTCTTTCACCCATGCATAAGGGTCAGGAATTTCCTCCGGGTTTTCACAATTTATTTTTTTGTTTAAGGAAAGAGGACAAGGCTGCTTCATCCGCTATCAACCAAGTCTCAATAGCTTGTTTGGCAACAAATACTCTACAGGCATTTTCAGGATCAGTTTTTTCTTTAGCCGATGTTATACAAGGATGATCTTCTAAATCCCGGAGAATGATAATTTCTTCTGCCCCCTGACTTTTTAACTGACTGACATAAGCTTGACGCAGCTCAGGGTTTTCCAAATTATTTACCCCTCGTGCATTGATTATATTGCCGGCAACTTCAATCTTTGCTTCTCGAAGAAATGCTTGAAAATTCTCTGATTCCAATATTATTTTTTCGCAGTCGCCCTCCACAATAAATCCGGTCTTCACCATGGCACTCCTCCTCCCAATGCGTTGCTTAACCAGGCCTCATCCATACTTAGTCCATGCAGATTTGTATCAGCCGTAATATGCTTAGCTTTTGTGATCCCGTCTTCCTTGTTCACCAACACTAAATCTCCGGGATTCAACTGACTCACAATTGTTTGGGAGTGCGTATTTAGCCAAATAGTGTGCCCGTAATCCTCGCACATCGTTCTGAAAAAATCAACCAAACTTCTTTGCACATAGGGGTTGAGGCCATTTTCCGGTTCTTCGATACACAAAAACTGTGGTTCATCAGATTGAAACACAGCAACCAGAATGGCTAAAATCGCTTTGGTACCATCAGAGATCAGATCTGGACCAAACCATTCTTCCGTATTGCGTTCTTTGACAAAATAAAAAGAACTACCATCTGGCCCCTTCTCTGTTTTTATGGATTCGAATTCAGGGATCAACAAGTCCAACCACTCAAATATCTGTTCCCGCTTAGCTTCTTCTTTTAAAAGCCGATCCAATACCTTTCCCAGATTGGATGCGTCTGAGGCGAGTTTTTGGTTGCTATTATTCTTTTCTTTTGTTACATTTTCATTATCAACAAAAAGCCTCAGGAAACTGCTGTTGTATCTATATAAAACACTGGCAAGATTTTTTTCAACCTCTTTCCTCGTTTTAAAACTAAAATCGATAGGTGTATATGATTTCGACGAGAACTTGTCTTCCTTCTCCTCGAAACCAACCAAGAGATCATACCCAAACCTCTCTCCATCGATATCAATATTTATTGACAATTCTCTATCATCAGAGCTAAAATCAAATGCATTCTGCCTTACTGCATTTTTATTTAATATGTCCTGCATGCCTCCAAACGCAGAAACAACTGAACTTTTTAAATAATAGCCAGCCATTTTCTCTTCCTCGACTCCATCAGGTGGAAAGTGCTTATATCCAGTACCAAGCACCGGAATTAAATAAGCCAAAAACTGCAAAGCCTCAAAAATATTAGACTTCCCGGATGCATTCGGTCCGGCAAAAACACAAAAATTGGGGATATTGATTAATTCAAAATCCACCAGAGATTTGTAATTATGGACATGAAGTCTGTCTACCATCCTCTCAAAATATAAAATTTATCAATCCCCCTTCATCTCATTCCATGTCTGGAAGAGTGTTTCCTGTTTGGGGCGATCTTTTGGAACTTCCCGCAATGGTTCACAGGGCTTCAGGCTGTCGTGCAATTCGCCGGGGAGGCGCTGATACAATTGCGTGCCTTTGGTTTTCCAGGCGATCATTTCATCACTTACTTCTTTGACTACTCTGGCCGGATTTCCAACCACCAGGCTCCGAGGAGGAATGACCGTATCGGCTTTCACGAAAGTGAGCGCACCGAGAATAGATTCATCCCCGATCTCAACCCGATCCATGATTACCGAGTTCATACCGATCAGGCAATTCTTACCGAGGGTAGCACCGTGAATGATAGCTCCATGCCCAACATGTGCCGCTTCTTTTAACCTTACCGTGACACCGGGAAACATGTGTATCGTACAATTCTCCTGCACATTGCAACCATCTTCTATGATGATTTCTCCCCAGTCTCCTCTTATAGCAGCACCGGGGCCCACGTAAACGTCGGCCCCGATGATGACGTTGCCCGTAACTACTGCCTGTGGATGTACAAAAGCGGTAGGATGGACAACAGGTTTAAATCCTTTAAATTCGTAGATCATGTATTACTTAATCAGACGAGAGATAAGACAACAGACGAAGGATTTCGACATACAACCACACCAGTGTGATCAATAATCCCATGCCGGCAAACCACTCCATATAAGCCGGAGCACCTGCCTTTTCGCCTTTTTCAAAAAAGTCGAAATCCAACAACAGGTTCAGCGAAGCGATTGCAATGATCACCAGGCTTATTCCGATACCGATGGCCCCTCCTTCGTGGAGAAATGGAAGGCTAACGCCAAACATGCCCAGAATCCAGCTGGCCAGGTAAACCACAAATACAGCTCCCGTTGCCATGATTACCCCGGAACGGAATTTCTCTGTCACCTTAATGATCCGCATCTTGTAAAGGAAGAGCATCAGGAACAACAATGCAAAAGTCAGGCTGACTGCATTGAAGATAATCCCGTCCATAAAGCTGGCATACATCGCCGTAATAGAGCCTACGAATAAGCCCTCCACCGCTGCATACATAGGTGCAAGGAAGGGCGACCACTCTCGTTTAAATACGCTAAGAATCACGATCCCCAATCCACCAAACATACCTCCGTAGAAGAACAAGTTAGATGGATTCATATAAGCAAAAGCAGAAGTCAGAAGTAATAATACAAAGAGGATCAAGCTTTTATTGATCGCCCCCTGCACAGTCATCTTATCCTGCATGATCAGTCCGTCGGACTTTGACTGCACTTCTCCCTGCAGCGCCCGCTCGTTCATGACCGGGTTATGGGATTGAAATAAATTGCCTCGTTTAGCCATTATTTTTCATTTAGTTTATCTCTAACGATTGATGCGAATATAATTCAAAATTCCCACCCGTTGTGGCAGGAAATATTCCGCAAAACTTATTAATCCATGTTTTCCAGGACTACTGCATAACCCTGCCCTACTCCCACACACATGCTCACCAAAGCATAACGCCCTTTTCGGCGGCGTAGTTCCAAAGCAGCGGTCAATAAGATGCGTGCTCCTGTCATACCCAGCGGATGACCGATAGCAATCGCTCCTCCGTTTGGATTGATCCTTGGGTCATCGTCTGAAATACCCAGTTCGCGGGTACAGGCGAGCACCTGTGAGGCGAAGGCCTCGTTGAGCTCAATAACATCCATATCATCCAAAGTGAGCCCGGCGCGCTTCAGTGCTTTTCGGGAAGCTCCAACTGGGCCAATACCCATGATACGGGGTTCTACACCCACCACACCCGAAGAAACCATGCGTGCCAGTGGCTTTAAGTTGTGATCTTTCAAGCCTTGCTCGGAAGCTATCAACAGAGCCCCTGCCCCATCGTTTAAGCCGGATGCATTACCGGCGGTAACCGTTCCCCCCTGATCCAGGGGTTTAAAAGCAGTACGTAATCCGGCCAGCGCTTCCATGCTGGTTGTCGGCCGCGGAAACTCATCCGTATCAAAAAGGATCGGATCTTTTTTCCGCTGCGGAATGCTTACCGGTACAATTTCTTCTGCCAATCGACCGGATTCCATCGCCTCTTTGGTCTTCATCTGCGACCAATACGCAAATCGATCCTGATCGATCCGGCTTATATCAAATTTCTCGGCCAGGTTTTCGGCGGTTTGTCCCATGCCGTCTGTGCCGTATAATTCTTTCATTTTCTTATTGACAAAGCGCCATCCAAAGCTGCTGTCGTGCATCTCCGCATCGCGGCCAAAGGGCTTTGACACTTTGGAGATAACCCACGGGCCTCTTGTCATGTGTTCCATACCACCGGAGATAAAGAGGTCTCCTTCATCAGCCATAATAGCACGCCGTGCATGCACCGCGGCCGACATACCCGAAGCACAAAGACGGTTTACTGTTTCGCCCGGCACCGACCAGGGCAGTCCGGCCAATAAGGCAGCCATACGGGCTACGTTTCGATTGTCTTCTCCGGCCTGGTTAGCGCAACCAAAGATCACATCTTCAATCGCAGCTTTATCCAAATCCGGATGCCGGTCGAGCAATGCCTTGATGGCATGAGCTGCCAGATCATCTGCGCGGACAGGTGATAAAGTACCTCCAAATCTGCCTATGGGTGTTCGAATTCCGTCTACTATATATGCTGCGTTCATTGAATCGTTTTTTCGTTTTGCGTTTTATGCGTTTTAGAGAGTGACTGGGGATTCCAAATTTTACATTTGTTTTTGTTGAGACTGCCTGCCTTTGGCAGTCAGGGTTGAGATGCCCGGCTAAAGCGGGCAAGGTAGAGGCTTTCTGGTCCAAGGGTTATCGTTTTACATTTCTCATTTTACATTCAAAATTTTGTAATCAGTTTTTTTCATGAGAACGTACTACGCCGGACGGGATTCTATCCTCTATCCTCTATCCTCTATCCTCTATCCTCTATCCTCTATCCAAAAACACTCCATATCTCCATCCGGTTTTGCCTTTCGGCGAAGGTTTAGTGCCTTTCGGCGAAAGCCGGACCTTATACCTCCCATTCTGCTGATTTCCGGTAAACCGTTCCTTTGAAGAGCGCGACCAACTCATCGTTTTGATTGGTGATCCGAACATTGTACCAGCCTACCCGATTGCTGAGTTTGTCCAGTTGGGCCCGGGCAGTGAGCACATCTCCTTCACGCAATGGGGCTGTATGAGAGATGGTTGTTTCAATGGAAACAGCATGTCGGCCGTGGGAGTTTGATGCAAAAGCAAAAGCGCTGTCGGCCAGGCTATAAGTTATGCCCCCGTGAGCAATGCCAAATCCGTTGAGCATCTCCTTGCGCACGGTCATCTGAAGCACAGAAATACCTTCTCCGTCTTCCAAACGCTCTATGCCCAGCCATTGGGAAAAATAATCTTTATCCATCATCGCATCGGTGATGCGGGTAGCTTGTTCTTTTTTATCCATATCAGGGAATTACCATTTTCTTAGCAACGGATTGGCCGCTGCGATTCAGAATCTGCAAATAATATATCCCGGAGGCCAGGGCAGATACGTCGAGAGGAGCTGAGGAGAAATCCGTTTTATGCATAAGTACACTTCCGTCTAATCCTACCACTTTAAAGGCATATTCGCCGAAAGGCGCTACAAAAACCTGATCTGACACCGGATTGGGGAAAATTGAAACCGAAAGTTTATCTATTTCTTTTGTGTCGACAGTTTGTTCCGGCTCTACCAGCCAGGTTTTATTACTGACCTCCTGACCAGCCAACATCCCGCCTGCAAGGATGTATTTAGCGTTGCCCAGATCCCCATACCCGCGAAGGTCCATCAGGGAAAAATCGGTGGTAAACAACACTTCCATATCTGCGGGATCAGCCGTACCGAAGTGCACGGGCACGGTATCGGGCTCTACGCCTCCGCTGCCATTGTAATCGATGCCGTCGTAATTGTACGTCAAGCTCGAACCAAATAAAGAAACCAGCGTACCATAGGAGTCTTCCAGTAGTATGCCCCGGTATCGGGTAGCTAAAGGATCTTGCACTACTGACCAGCTAATATCAGTTGGATCATCGGGATTGATTTGACCAATCCGCAAAAACGGAGCAGCGGGAAAAACGGGATTGCAACAAAGGTCTGTGGCGCCCCCAATGTAATAAATCACATCATCGATAATGATCCCGCTCGCACCGAAAGCTTCGTAATCGGCCGTATTCGGAACAGAGGTCCCAAAGGCCCAACTGTCTTCAGTCGGATTGTAAATCTGTACGGTAGGGATGTTTCCCGAATTGCTCCAGCCGGAAATCACATAGATCAGGCTGTCGCGCCACACTGCCTGTACGTGGTCATCAGTTGGCACGGGGCAGGGCGTACCGTCTGCTTCGTAAGAATTGGTTTCCGGATTGTAGATATGCACATGATCCAGGGAGACTTCTGCACCGGTGGAAAAAACGTGGTAACCTCCGATGATGTAGATCTTATTCTTCACGGTACTTGCGCCGGCAGCTATTCGTTCCAAACCAAGAGGCAGGGGGGCAATAGACTCCCATTGATCATCTGCCACACTGTATCGCCAGGCTTTTTTGTGGATTCCGCTGTGATCCTTGCTTTCATCGATCCCTGCAAAGGAATAGACATACAAATTTCCGTTCACCCTTGCTTGCGTTACCGCATTATTGCTTACCGGTTCCGGCATATCTGCCAGTGGTGAAACGAAGATTTGTGCCTGCAAGGCGGAAGTCAGCAGGCAAAGGAACAGGATTCTGAGTAGGGCTTGCATCTAGTAAAAGTTTTTCCCCTCGCGCAGCATTTTTCGCAACATCGGGCTGCAGCGGTAGCGATCTTCCTGATATTCGGCGGTCAGGCGGTCCATGGTTTCCACACAATGTTTGATGCCTTTTTCATCGGCCCAGGCCAGGAGTCCTTTGGGATAATTCACCCCCTTCGTCATGGCCAGATCAATATCATCACGGGAAGCGATTTTCCAGTAGAGTGCATCTGCGGCTTCGTTGATCAACATGACCAGGATGCGCCAGAAGATATGCTCGCCCAGTTCTTTGTCCTTATTGGGTGCCGGGATTTTGGCCCCTTCCGAATAATCGTAATACCCGCGTCCGGATTTTCGGCCCAGGTATCCGGCTTCTGCCAATCGCTTTTGCGTAAAAGAAGGACGGTATCGAGGATCGTTGTAAAAGGAATTGAAAACAGTTTCAGTCACCTTGTAATTGACATCATTCCCAATATAATCCATTAAGGTAAATGGGCCCATCCGGAAACCACCTAATTCTGTCATCGCCCAGTCAATGGTAGACGGATCAGCCAGCCCTTCGTCGTAAATGCGGAGCGCTTCTCCGTAAAACGGACGGGCAACACGGTTTACGATAAAGCCCGGAGTATCTTTGGTTAGCACGGTTGTTTTGCCCCAGGATTCCATAAGTTTGGTGGCCTCTTCCACAATTTCGGAGGAAGTTTGCACAGCCGGAATCACCTCTACCAGCTTCATCAAAGGGGCCGGATTAAAGAAGTGGAGCCCAAGTACTCGCTCTGGTTTCTTGCAGGATGCAGCTATAGATGCAATGGAAAGAGAAGACGTATTACTGGCCAGGATAGCATCGGTTTCAAGCACATCTTCCATTTGCTCAAAAACAGCCTTTTTAACGTCCAGATCTTCGATGATCGCCTCGATCACCAGACCGGCATCTGTCATTTTAAAAATGCTGTCGACATAGGTAATCCGGCTCTGAATAGCCATCGCTTCATCCTGCTCTACCCGACCTTTTTCGACCAGGCGGGCCATGATGCGGCGCAGATTCTTGTTGGCTCGTTCGAGAGCCGCGGGATTATTGTCGTAGAGATAAACTTCGTGGCCGGCAGTAGAGGCCACTTGTGCAATACCGGCTCCCATCGAGCCGCTTCCAATTATTCCGATCTTCATATAATGGTTAGGTTGAGACCGGAAAGGTAAGAAATGTACAAAGCAAAATGGCCGCTTGAGGCGGCCATTTTGGAATTCTTAGTTCTTAGGTTTTAATTATTAATTGGTTCCATTAAAAATTAAGAATTAAACATTATCAATTCCCCCTAATCTTGTTTCGCAAACACCTTACGCAGCAGATCGGTGGTACGGGCACTGAGATTGGTTCGAATATCGAGTTCTTTCTTTTCGATCATGTCGAATAATCCTACCAGCGCCATAGTGGTCACGTGATCATCGAGATCGGGATTCACCTGATCTACAAATGGTAATTTGTTGTAGGCATTTACCGCATCGGCCCAATAATCGCGGGCATTGAATTTATCCAATGAAGAAACGATCACCGGATTAAATTCTTTGTACAGGCTGTTGTAGGTTGCTTTATTGAGGTAATTGGTGGCTGCGTCATTATTTCCCATCAGGATATTCATCGCATCTGAGAAAGTCATGGAAGTAATAGCATCTTTAAAGATCGGTGCCGCTTTTTTAGCAGCATCTTCTGCTCCTCGATTGATCTTTTCCAGGATTACTTCTTCCAGATTGGAGAAGCCTGGGATGTTTTGAAGCTTATCGGTTACTTTTCGGGCTTCCGCCGGAAGGAGGATTTTGTACGGACTTTGGTAATAACCGTTTTCTTTCGAGAGTTTCTGAGCACCTTCGATGATTCCAAATTCCAGTGCCTGCTTGAGTCCTTTAGCTACTTCAGCATTGCTAATTCCTCCTTCTTCCAGGAAATCGCCGGCGATCTGGTTGAGTGTATCACAGGCTGTAAATTGAAGTACGAGGACCAGTAGGAGCATTTTCTTTATCATGATAAATACGTTTTATACGTTGTACGTTTAATTCGTTTGACGCGTTTGCTTCTGGTAAAGAAACGTCAAATCGCTTTTGGATTCTGTTATTGAAACGTTATTCCTATTAAAGAGTCACTTAAAAGGGGATGAAGTTGTTTTAGGCGGCGAAGAAATCCAGGCACTCTTTGCAAAGGCAGTTGTTGCCATACTGGATTTTCAATTGCTCTAGTTGCCCTTTGTGTACGTGGGTATCAATACACCAGCAGGAGCGATCTCCATAGCAAAGCAGCGGACGTTGGCAGCGGCCACATTTTTTTCGAAAATCGCCATCGACTTCAACCATAGCTTGCTGAACCGGGCCATTGAGCGGCGGATTGAGTTTCCGCACCCTGATTTTCATCTCTTTAATGTAGTGATAAAGGTGTTTTATGCGGAGGCTGATCTTTTCAGCAACGGTTTCAATAAGCTTACAGGGTTCTTTCATGACCGCCTGGCAGATCGTGTGAATATTCTCATAATTGATCGTGCGCTCCAGATCATCTTTCACAGCTGCTTTGCTAACATCAGTGGTTATGTATACATCCACGACATATTCGCCACCAATGAGGCGTTCTTCTTCGTAATAGCCGTGGTAGGCGAAAAAACGCATGCCCTCCAATGCAACTGTTGCCATGTTCTCTTGTTCGTTTTTTAAGACTCCATTACTATGCGCTAAGTTAACGCAAGTATGAAGCTAATTGGTTAAGGTTGCGCAATTTTTGCATTACCTTTGCCCGACAATATCCAAAAATTCCCTAACCGGAGTACGATAATACCAAAATGATGAAAGAAAACGGAACAGGAACCGTACGATCAGCCAAAGAAGATCGTTACCAGCATCACGATTACTATCAGTTGGACGAACTACTCAGCGAAGACCATCTCCTTGCCCGGGAAGCGGTAAGAGACTGGGTAAAAAAAGAAGTAAGTCCTATCATTGAAGATTATGCCAATCGGGCTGAATGTCCCCACCACCTTTTCAAAGGACTGGCAGAAATTGGTGCTTTTGGGCCCAGCCTGCCTGCAGAATATGGCGGAGGCGGAATGGATGAGATCGCATACGGTGTGATCATGCAGGAACTCGAAAGAGGAGATTCCGGCATCCGCTCTATGGCATCTGTTCAGGGCTCCCTGGTTATGTATCCCATCTACAAGTTTGGTTCTGAAGCCCAGAAGCAAAAATACCTTCCCAAATTGGGATCTGGCGAGTATATCGGTTGTTTCGGCCTGACCGAACCCGATCACGGATCCAATCCGGGAGGCATGGTAACCAATATCAAAGACGATGGCGATGCTTATATCCTAAATGGAGCCAAAATGTGGATTACCAATTCACCGGTTGCAGACATTGCAGTGGTTTGGGCCAAGGATGAAGAAGGCAAGATCCGTGGCATGGTGGTAGAAAAAGATATGAAAGGCTTTTCTGCTCCGGAAATTCACGGAAAGTGGAGTTTACGGGCATCCATCACAGGCGAACTGGTATTCGAAGATGTACGGGTACCTAAAGAGAATGTGTTCCCTGAAATCCGCGGATTGAAAGGACCGCTTTCCTGTTTGTCGAAAGCGCGCTATGGCATAGCCTGGGGAGCCATTGGAGCGGCCCTGGATTGCTACGACAGTGCTCTTCGCTACTCGAAGGAGCGGGAGCAGTTTGGCAAACCAATTGGTCAGTTTCAGCTGACGCAGAAAAAGCTGGCTGAAATGATCACGGAGATTACCAAAGCGCAATTGTTGACCTGGCGTTTGGGTACACTGGCCAATGAAGGTCGCGCTACCCCTGCTCAAATTTCCATGGCGAAGCGCAACAATGTCAACATGGCCCTGGAAATCGCACGAGAGGCTCGTCAGATACATGGCGGCATGGGTATCACCAATGAATATCCGATAATGCGCCACATGATGAATCTGGAAACAGTTTTAACGTATGAAGGAACCCACGACATCCACCTGCTGATTACCGGCATGGATGTTACCGGACTGAATGCGTTTAAATAATAGTTTGTTGGTTTGCCGGTTGGTTAGTTTGTTGGTTTATCTCAAAGGGCCAACGAACTAACTGACCAGCCAGCAAACCCTCAAATCAACAAATCATCCCTCCCTGACCACTTTTTTTTAGCCAGAATAAACATTTCACCTTCGGATTTACGTTAATGATTTAAAATTGGCAAACGCCATAATCAACCGAAGGCTCATCCTAACCCAATGAAGAAGCTTTAGAAGAAGCCAATTCATTTTAAAATGGGGTTAAAGTCTCCATTTAAAGGCCTGTAAAACACAGATTGCCGTATTTTTGTAAGCCTTCCGGTTCATTTGTTCTTTCATTACAAGCGCTAAACTTATGCGTCATACTATTATTTGCATTTTCAGCCTTATCGGATTATTCGGACAGCAAGCTGTTGCCCAGGATGAGATAATCGAACTTGTAAACCCTTCCTTTGAGGGTGTGCCCAGCCATAGCAGTGCTCCCCGAGGATGGGAAGATTGTGGTTTCCCCGGAGAAACCGAACCTGATGTACACTCCGGAGACCCGACTATCCCGCATTTTAATGTAACCCATCCAGCTCAGGACGGCAATACTTATCTGGGTATGGTTGTGCGCGATAACGATACCTGGGAGCGAATTTCTCAGCGACTTACTTCTGCGCTTAAAGCAGGAAAATGTTATGATTTTAGCATTTACCTGGCTCGAGCCGAAATGTATGTTAGTCAAAGCCGCACTTCTGATTCTGAAGTAAATTATACGACTCCGGTTAAGTTAATGATTTGGGGTGGTTCTTCTTATTGCGACCGCACCGAACTTCTGGCCGAAACCAATCTGATCAAAAACACGCGCTGGCTGCGCTTCGACTTGCATTTTGAGCCCAGTCAGGATATTCGATACATCACGCTGGAAGCTTTTTATCGCCAGCCAATTCTATTCCCTTACAACGGAAATCTGCTGCTCGACAATATGTCTCCTATCATTGCCGTGCCCTGTGAAGAAGACACACCAATCGCCATGGTGGTAGAAGAACCAGAACCAGCTCCGGTACCAGAAACCCCGGAACCAAAAGAAACAGATACCGAATCAACCCCGGAGGATACCGCCGGCACCATTGCCGAAACCGAACCGCTGGAAGGCATCATGTCTGATCGGCTCGTCCGGGAGAATTTGAAAGAAGGTTCTGTCATTCAAATTGACCAACTTTACTTCCAGGCCGACAGTTCTAATATCAAAGAAAATTCCTTTCAGGTATTGGATGAGATTTATCAATTCCTCGATATCAATAAAGATGTGGTTGTAGAGATTGGAGGTCATACCAATGGCAATCCACCACACGACTATTGCGACCGCCTTTCCACTGCCCGCGCCAAAGCCGTGGCAGATTATCTAATCTCAAGAGGCATTCCGCGAGAACGGCTGCAATACAAAGGGTATGGCAAACGGAAACCGATTGCCAGCAATAATACGGCCCAGGGACGAAGAAAGAACCAACGGGTTGAAATCAAAGTCCTGGGCTTTGACGGCTGATAAGTCGGCTAAAGCGTTAAGAGTCCTTTAAAAAAGACGGTCTGGAGTTACTCCGACCGTCTTTTTTGGTCATAATAAGGAAGGGACTTACCTTTGCGCCTTTCAGCCTGCTATGGTAAAACCAATTTCAAAGACATATCCGCAAACGGAGCGTTTTCCGCTTCTTCTTCCGCTGGAGGATTTCAAAAAGGCCAGCCTGCAATGGGCTTCCAAATTTGATCCTTCTGCCTGCTACGATTCAAATGGTTATTCGAGCGACCGCTATGGTCAGTATGAAGCCATCATTGGAGCCGGTGCGGTCTCCATATGTAAGCTGGATGAGTCTAAAGATGCTTTCGAAAAACTTCGGGAGTGGTATGATGAAAGCCCGGATTGGGCCTTTGGGTATCTGGCATACGACCTGAAAAACGATGTGGAAGCCCTCAGTTCAAACAATCCCGATCACCTGGGATTTCCACTACTTCATTTTTTCAAACCGGTTTATGTTCTGGAGATATTCCGGGACTCGGTGCAAATCCACAGTCGGGAAGCTGCCCCTAAAGATATTTACCGGGAAATAATTGAGCAGAAGAGCCCGAACGCTGCCGCTTCTGCCAATACCGAATTTACGAATCGAATCTCCAAAGAGAAATACCTCGAAACAGTAGAACGGATTCGGGAACATATCCGAGCCGGTGATCTGTATGAAATGAATTTCTGCCAGGAATTTTTCGCCGAAAAGGCAAAAATTAATCCGCTTCGGGTATACCAAAAACTCAATGCCGTGAGCAAAGCCCCCTTTGGAGCCTGGTTTAACAGCGGGAAGCAATACCTGCTTTGTTCCAGTCCGGAGCGTTTTATGCAAAAACGGGGAAGCACGCTTATTTCACAACCGATAAAAGGAACCATTGGCAGAAGCCAGGATCCGGAGGAAGACCATTTCCTGCAAACCAAACTGTATTACAGCGAAAAAGATCGAGCGGAAAACATTATGATCGTTGATCTGGTGCGAAATGATCTTGCCCGCAGCTGTAAGCCCGGCACGGTCGAAGTCGAAGAACTCTTCGGCATTTACGGTTTTGAGCAGGTCTATCAAATGATCTCAACGATTAAGGGAGAATTGCGGGAAGACGTACATTTTGTGGATGCCATTAAAAGGGCCTTCCCAATGGGATCCATGACGGGTGCACCGAAAGTGATTTGCATGGAGATGATCGAAGCCTACGAGGAAAGTCGCCGCGGATTATACTCCGGGGCAGTAGGGTATATCACGCCCGAGGGAGACTTTGACTTCAATGTGGTGATCCGCAGCCTGCAATACAATGCAGCTACCGAATACCTTTCTTATCAGGTGGGCGGTGCAATCGTGTATGACTCCGATCCACTTGAGGAATACGAAGAGTGTCAACTTAAAGCCAAGGGTATTTTGAAAGCGCTCGATCAGGAGACAGGAGCCACCTTAAATCCGAGTTTCTTCAAATCGTCCCAATAGGCCGAATAGGACTTTACCACCACCTCCGGTTCCTCAATCATCACTTCATCAAACATCCCTAGCGGTGCAAAGGCCATTGCCATGCGATGATCTTCGTAAGTTTGAAAGCTAGGCGTTTCTTCCCAGTTTGCTTTTCCCTTTTTTCGCTCAGGGCGAATGGCGAACCATCTTTCCGAAGCATCTTCGGCTTCCATGATTACCTCCACTTTTTTCAATTCCTGCTGCAATGCCAAAATGCGATCGGTCTCCTTGATCCGCAGGGTTTGTAATCCGGTGAAACGCCCTTGCACCCCTGTGCCCGCACAAATAACGGCCAGGGTCTGCGCCAGATCGGGGCATTCCAGAAAGTCCCATTCAAATACAGCACCGGGCTTGCGGGCTGTTTTGCGGATGCATAAACCGGTATCGGTAAAAGTCGTTTCCAATCCGAAGTGCTCCATAATTTTGGCGATGACCGCATCCCCCTGAAAGGAATCGCTACTCAATCCATCCAGGTACAACTCCGAAGTTTCCGATTCGGCGAAAGCCATCAACCCATAGTGATAAGAAGCGGCAGACCAATCGGCTTCCACTTTAAACGGACGCGCCTGTATCATCTGCTCCGGCACCCGGATCACAGAACCCGACCAGTCGGATTGCAAGCCCAGATAAGCCATTTGCCCCAGGGTCATCTGAATGTAGGGGCGCGAGACTACCTCGCCAATCAATTCCAGCTCCAGTCCGCCGGGTAAAAAAGAACCGAGCATCAGCAAGGCAGAGATGTATTGGCTGCTCATGCTTGCCTGAATAGCGAGTTTTGCATGCTTGCCTTTCGGCGAAAAGGCATTTATTTTCAGAGGCGGATAGCCTTCTTTTTCGAGGTATTGAATGTCAGCGCCCAGCTCCCGAAGGGCATCCACAAGCGGACCGACAGGGCGTTGCTTCATGCGTTCAGAGCCCGTTAGGATTTGTGTTTCAGGGCGCGTAGACAAAAAAGCGGTCATAAACCGGAAGGTCGTACCGGCGGCCCCGGCATCAAAAGGGGTGTCAAAATCGGTGGCGGCATATTGTTTGAGCAAGGCCTGCATCGTAATTGTATCCTTCGAGGTCGACAAACCGGTAATGGGAAAATCACTTCCACTCAGGGCACGCAGGATCAGGATGCGATTGCTGATACTTTTGGAACCATCGAGTCGGATGCGTCCGGTGAGAGGTTCTTGGGAGCGGGAAACCTTAATCATTGGGAGATGACTCTAATTCCAAAATTACTTCATCAAGTATTTCCTGTGTTTTCTTTACTTCACCACCTAATTCTAATTTTTCCCAAATAATCAAAGCTAACTTTAGGTATTTTAACGCCTCGTCCAATTCACCCTTTGATCTGTAGATCAATCCGATATTTCCTAAACCTGAAGCTTCTCCCTGTACATATCCTATCTGGCGATCTAGCTCCAAAGCTGACTTATGGTATTTTAACGCCTCGTCCAATTCACCCTTATTGCTGTAGATCAATCCGATATTTCCTAAA
>JAAEZH010000046.1 GCA_018222965.1 Bacteroidota bacterium | reverse complement strand
GCTAAACTGGCTAAACTCGCCGGAACAGACTACCTGATGCCTAAAGTCTCTTTGTGTTGCACACCATTTTTTTATGCTCTTTGATTTCTGGCTCAGACACTAACCAGTTTTTAACGCATTTTGACTCACTGCTCACTAAATAAAATAAGGCCGGAAAAATTTCCAAAGATTAACCCTAAGTTAAAGAGACATTACACTTAGTCTTTAGTGATATACCCAAGTCGAAGCAATTTGGGCTTTTTTATCTCTTTCTTTTTCCGATCTGCTTTGTTAAATCGCGATAGCTATCGGGACGTCGTAGCTTAAGGCTATGCCTGTGCTTTTTGCCTCGCGGAGCAAAAAAATAAATTTGGTAAAATTATCCCAAACCATTTCGGCTCGGGTATAGATATTGAAACAAGTCAAAATTCAGCCTTAAAAACTAACTATTCGTGCTTCCTCCCCTTTGCTTCGCCGCCTCGTTCTATTTCTTCCTCCGGAATGTCTGCCAAATCAAATTGAAGGGGTGGAGATCCGGCATCTACCCAGGCTGTATACCAGGCACTGCCCACTGCTCTAATGGAAGCACGCATTCTAGCTTCAATGGTGCCCTGGAGGCGAGCTTGATAGGCCGCGGCATATTCAGGACACTGGGTTCGGATATTCACTCCCAGCCGATCCTCGTAACAGAATTGTTGATCTTCCGGAAAGGTCTCTCTGAGTTCTCTGTCAATCAACAGCACGCTATCTACCAGTTGATGACTTTCCAGTACAATATCCCAAAACCATTGTCCGGGATCCTCTTTGTACTCGGCTTTACCCACGAAGAAGTCGTACTGCTCATCGGCAAACAGCTCTGGAATCCGGCTTTCCCAAAAACCGTGGATGCCATCCTGACCGGTCAGCTGGCCATTGTAATTTTCGGTGGTATGTAAGGGAACGTGCCCGTCTCCAATGTAATGTCCGAAATCCGCCGAAAGGCGTAATATTTTCTCTGCATCTCCATCCATAAAGGCGCGGGTAAGTCGGCGTTGCATTTGGAGAAGGTGGTAAGGCAAAATCCCATATTCTGAGAAGGGATCGATGGCATGGGCCGAGCTACAATCAAAATTCGGCGAAAGCCCGAAAAAATCAATCAGCAAGTCGCAATCCAGCGTCCAGGCATCCTCGTAATACTGAGGCAGTATGTTGTCCTGAAAAAAGCGGCGGTAAGTGGAATCCGGCAGGCTCAGACCGGCTTCCTTCAGGGGACCGGAGCGATACCACCAGAAATCGTCTTCCTCAAAATGAATATCGTTGCCATTGAGTAAAACGGTATCTCCACTCTCCCGAACGACACTTATTTCGGTATAACGCATGAGCGCATCTGTCCAGTTTCGGGGCACTTCATTGAATGGATATGCTCCCCAATGATCAATATCTATATAGTGTCTAACCGCCTCGTGCTTAGTAGCATAACGCCGTTTATCGGGATCCACCGCATGTTCGGTAACGTATTCAATATGCTGTTTGTAAAACCGGATCATCTCCGGAGGCAAGGTGAAAACAGCCAGGCGATTGATCCGGCGGTGGCCAAAAAAACCCCAGGCCGGAGCCATTGCAGTCTGGGCGCCCAGCGGGAATAACAACAAAATGATCAGAATGAATCTCGACATAGGGTCTAAGATACTACATGCCTAAAAAAACGACTCATAAGCCCACAGGATATCCTGAAACACCTGATGTTGGATTAGCAGAAAGTCCCCATTACTGTCCAGGCAATAATAGCGCTCGGTATCTTCGCTTATGACCCGACCGTAATTATCGATATTGTCCATGGGCCACAGTTTTATCTGCTTTTCGTCGCCATCAACGGTTTCCACCGTGATCGAAGTAAATGGAATCTTATCCTTCACGTTTTGCAGACTCGGACTGCCGTTGATGTAGTTTTCTGCCAGGAGGGTTTCAAATCCGGTCAGATAGCGCTCTGCGGCACCTTGAGAAGTTTGACCTTCCATACCATCGCTCAGGTCGTAATAAGGTGAAACCACATAACCTTCGTCGGTAGAATTCAGGATGAAGGATTTCTCTCGCTGCTTTGGGTATTCCACGCTAACCCGGGCAATCTCTTCCGGCTGGTAGCCGAAGACCGTCTTGTCGCGCCACTTATCGCCTTGTGGAACAAAACGAATCCAGAAAGTGCCCGAGAAATAAAGTACACTGGTTACGAAAGGCGTTTCCGCTCCTTCGCGGATCATAAAGGTGCCGCGCTCGTCGGGGGTTGATCCGCCGATGTAATACCCTTTGATCTTTTTGCCGGACTCATCAAATGTTTCCACTTTGATGCCATTGGCAGCCAGGTCGGTAACCATCGTTTCAACCGCTGCTTTAGGAGGCACGTAGAGAATCTCTACCGATTTAAAGACCTCCATCATGTTTTTAATTACCTGCGGGTTGGCCCGGTACTTTTCATCGTAGATCCAGTAGCCGTCAGCCCGTTCGAGGGTAGCGGTATTTCCTTTGCGGTCGGCTACAAAGATCTTATGGATATCGTCGACATTATCGATCTTAAAATCGCGTTCCCAGGTGAGGACCGTGGTTTTGTCGTCGCCTCCTTTTTTGACCAGCATCCAGGCAGCTACACTGCCGATAATGGCAAAGAGGATCAGTAAGATTTTTGTTTTATTCATAGCTTTAGTTTTCTATTGTCGGAAAGTAGTTTCTTCATTTTCTATCGAGCATATTTGCGCTTGCGCAGGTAGTTATAGATTAATCCGAAGATTAATAAAAACAATACCGGTATGCCAAGGTTGAGAAACTGCCAACTTGATTTATTGGCTTCAGCCTTAACGGTATCCAGCAGGCGAAGTTTTACTTCTTTTCCACGGGCTTCGATTACGCCGTTTCGGTCAAGCAGGTACTCTACACAATTCAGCAAAAAATCTTTATTCGAATATTGATAGCGATCGTATGGGTTATACCCCAGAGGTCGTGGCTGCCCGGTTTCCCGGCTAATGGTGTTGGCGGCCAAATCTCCATCTGCAATCACCACCATTTTTGTAGGTGCGGAAGTTGATTTGTACTCCTGGTCGATCTGCTCCAAACCGGCCAGCATGGCGTCTGAAACCCGGTTTTCATACAGAGAAGGAAAGGTTCCTTCCAGCAATACAGCGAGGGGTAATTCGCCTTTGTTAAAGGCACTTGGTTCGGGCTCATACCGCAGAATCTCAAAACTCAATCTAACCGGCGACAATTGCTCGCGGCTGTATTCGGAGGTGGTAAGCAGAACGGTTTGTTCGGTTTCTGTTTTTGTGCGCACCAGATCGAGTCTTCCGGGGAAAAAGAAGTTGACATTGTCCAATCCCTTTACAATCGGATGGTCTGCTTTGGGCGTTACGACCGGATGGTAATACCAGGGAAACAGGTCGATCTGTGGTTTGCCGCCCTGCATCCCCACCACCTGGGGAATACTGGAGCACTGTAGGTCCAGCGCCAGGCTCGGTTCCACCCGCACGCCGTATTTAAACAGGATGTCATCGAGTTGCAGGGGATAATCCTGCGGCACATAAAATCCACCGGGTGGGATACTGTCGTTGGTGGCATTCAGTTTTTCCACCAGCCAAATGACCTTGCCCCCGTTCATAACATACTGGTCGATCAGGAATTTATCCCGCTCGCTGAAAGGACCGCGCGGTTTGGCAACGAAGAGCAGATCTATTTGTGGCGGAATTTGAAAAGCGCTGTCCAAATTAAAGCGGCCTACATCGTAAAACTGGCGAAGGCTGTTTACCAGATCGCCTGTTTGCAATTCTCCCAGTTCGCCGTGGCCGGAAGTAAAGGCGATTACCTGCTTGCGTTCCAGCATGAGTTTCTGGATGGCATTGGCAAATTTATACTCCAGCAAACTGATGGAGTTATTCAGCACTTCTTCCTGGGATTGCCCGCCCTGATTTTCGAGCAGATTTACACTGACCGAGCGGCCTTTGTAATAAAAGGTCGCATAGGGATAGATCAGTCTTTCTTCTGTGCCTTCCACATCTTTCATGCGGAAAAGAGTGGGCACAATGCCTTCATTTGCCAGTTCTTCGCGGCGGGCATTCACTTCTTCCATGGAACCTTCTGAAGGATCCTCAAATTCATACTCGAGGTATCCGGTTTCTCCCCGGAAATCGTCGAGCATTTCTTCGGTGGAGCGTTGCAACCTTTTGAATCCGGCCGGAAACTTTCCTTCGAGCAAAACCCGTACGAAAACGACATCATCGAGTTGATTCAATAAGTCTTCGGTAGGCTCCGTAAGTGTGAAGCGTTTATCTTCCGTAAGGTCAATATATCCGTGTACAAAGCTGCCGAGGATATTCGCCGCAAAGGCAATACCCAAAACGAGCAGCAGATTTAGTAGCGATTGATTTCTTTTCTTTGCTGACATGCCTCTCGTTTTTACCATTTACGTCTTTCCAGTGATGTCTGGGTGAGATACAGGAATACGCCGATCACACTGAAAAAATAGATCATATCCCGGCTGTCCATCACTCCCCTGCTTATGCTGGCGTAGTGATAATCAATTCCGATCATCTGAACCAGGTCATCGCTTTTCCCTACAAATACCGGCAGTTTGCTAAAGAAGAAAAAGCCGTAATAAAGTAGGAAACAAAGGAAGGTTGCCAGGATAAAACCAACGATCTGGTTATTGGCCAGCGAGGAGGCAAACAGGCCGATGGCTACAAACACCCCTCCCAGCATCAGCAAGCCGATGTAAGAGCCCATAATAGCTCCGGAATCCAAATTGCCTTTTGGGGCTCCCAGTTGATACACCGTATAGTAGTATAGCAAGGTGGGAAGCAAAGCAAAAAGTACCAGCGTCATACTGGCGAGAAACTTGCCAAAGATGATGTGAAATTCGGTGAGTGGCTTAGTGACGAGCAACTCAATGGTTCCGTTTTGATTCTCTTCGGCAAAGGACCGCATGGTGATTGCCGGAATCAGGAACAAAAACACCAGCGGTGCCAACTCAAACAGTTGGTTTAGCGTAGCGTAATTGTAATTCAGCAGGCTGGTGTCCGGAAAGACAAACATCATCAAACCGGTAAAGATCAGAAAGACTCCGATCACGATGTAACCGATCAGCGAACTGAAAAAGGTGTTTAATTCTTTTAAATAGATACTCCACATAGATTGGGATCTGATTTTGGTCTGATTATGCTTCCGTTGGCTCCTTTAAGATGCCCTTCAGCTTTTCAGTGTATAAACAGCGTTTCGGTCTACATAGATCAAGAGGCAGCGAAAGAGTTTCTCTTCCACTTCCGATTCATCCAGTTCCAAAACTGATTTTTTTAAGCCCGGATCATCCGGAATCCAATCAATGAAGTTGTTTAAGGTAAAAGCCCGGATCTCTCCGGTCTCAAAATGCAGGATAAATTCCCGCAGTACGTCCACTTCACGCTTCACTACACCGGTTCGAAACGGCCTTCCCGTTCGGGGATTGTAGGCCGACATGGTTATGTTTCGAACTTCGCTGTCGGGCCAGGCAAAATAACAAATCTTGCCCCGCAGCCGAAGCGCTGCAAAAGTAGCTAATTCTTTTTGTACGGCATCCTTAGAAAGCAAAATCGATGGGATGCCGTTCCGACAAATCCCCCAGAAATTTTCGGGATTTAGTTGCTCGACAAATTCATTCGACTCCAGTCGCCAAACCTCTGCAATTTTGGTCAGATGGGTTTGCGGGTTGGTATAGATCGTAGCATCCACTGATTCCCACAGGATATCGGGCTTGTTTGCCTGGAAAGAAGCAAAGCTCAGGTATATGCCATCCTGAAATTCAAAATTCTTACTAATCAGTACAGAATCCTGCCCCGATATGCCGGATACCGGTACCAGAATACAGATGGCCAGTATGTATGTCAGCAGAATCCTATGCATGCACCGCATTTTGCGTCAGATGCTGGAATACATTTTCTACACTGAGGGTTTCTTTGTGCAGTTCCAGCAAGGGTTTGTTTGCGCTTACCGCGAAATTAAATACAGCTTCGCGTACATCTTTCGATTCGGAAGAAGTGAGTTCCCAGCGATTGCGGCCAAGTTTCTTCACACTATCCACTCCGGATATAGACTCCAGGTCTGAAAGCTTAACTTCTTTGGCAAATTCGACGGTCACCAGGCTCCGTCCGCTGATGCGTTCCTGCAGGCGGTCGATCGGATCGTCGGCAACCAGTTTGCCCTGATTGATGATCAGTACCCGGTCGCACAATGCCTGAACTTCCTGCATGATGTGGGTCGAGAAAATAACAGTCTTCTCCTCCCCTATTTTTTTGATCAATTGCCGAATTTCCACCAATTGGTTGGGATCAAGCCCGGAGGTTGGTTCATCCAGAATCAATACTTCCGGATCGTGCAATAATGCCTGTGCCAATCCCACCCGCTGGCGATACCCCTTCGAAAGAGCGCCAATGTGTTTGTGGCTTTCGCGCTGCAAACCGGTCAGTTCGATCATCTCATCGACCCGACTCAGTGGATCTTTGTGCAGGCGGGCAATAAACTGAAGGTATTCCCGCACATACATTTCCCGGTATAGCGGATTGTGCTCGGGTAAATATCCCAATCGACGACGCACCTCCATCGGCTGCTTTTCCACATCAAAGCCACAAACCGAAACCTTTCCGGCTGAAGGCGGGATAAAGGTGGTAATGACTTTCATGGTCGTGGTCTTTCCGGCACCATTTGGCCCCAAAAAACCCAGGATCTCTCCCTTATTTGCTTTGAATGAGATATCGTCGACAGCCCGCTGGGTATCGTATATTTTGGTAAGTCCTTCTACTATTACAGACATCAAAAATTGAATTGAGAATTTTGAATTGAGAAGTGAGAATTCAACATTCTGCATTCCTCAGTCCTCATTAATTCATTTACTTTTTTCCTGCCGCAAGATACGCAACACAGATTTCTTTATATCCTGATACTCAACGTCTTTCTCAAAAAGGTATTGCCAGAGATTTTCATGTCCCCGATAATTGGTGTGTGTCAGGACAAAATAATAGCCTTTATCCAGCACATCCGGCCGGTGTTCCAACTGGATCTGTCGGATTACCTCTCCATCGGGATGTGCCACGAAAAACACATACTTATTATAGAGTGGCCCCTGAATCCCAATCGATTCGTAGGCGTAGATTCTTTTGCCTCTCCAGGTAAACTGATCAAAGCAGAATCCGTCTTTCACAAAGGCCTCGTCGAGTTCTCCGCGCTCGTTTGCGCCATAAAGTTTTTGCTTCAGCGAATCCCCTTTTTCATATTCTTCCAGCGCGTAATACACCTGAATCAATTTGGGCACATAATGCAGTTGATGCGGACGAATCTCTATCAGCCGGTGAAATGCCTTTTCAGCCATTTCCAGATTTCCGTTGAGGTACTCATACATTCCGATATGGTACATACTCTCTTCAAAAATCTCGGATTCAGGCGACAGCTTGTTTACTGCCTGGTAATAAACGGCCAGGGCAGAATCCTGCTTTTCCAGGGCTTCAAAGGCTTTGGCCCGGTAGATGTACAGGTTTTCCATACAGCCTCCCAAGGCTAGCGCCTTTTTATAACAAAGGAGGGCGCTATCCGGTCGGCCGGTTGTATGGTAAGCAGATCCCAGTCCCGTCAAATAATCACAATGGTCGGGTTCCAGACTTACCGCCTGCTTCAGATGTTGGATCGCTTGTTGGTTTAATCCCAGAAACATCAGACTTTGCCCGTTGAAAAAATGAGCACCGGCATGTTTGGGCTTCTCTTCCAGCACTTTTGAAAACTGCTCCACGGCAAGGAGGTCTTCGTTGACCGAATAATAACACAGACCCAGCGTATAAATATCTGAGGTACACAGAGAGTCTGCTTCGAGGGCAAGCTCAATGGCACCTTCGAAATTATCCATTTCATACATTTCCCACATTACATCAGAAAGTGGTTGAGCCGAAAGCAGGAGGGGACAACAAACGGCCGGCAACCAGACCAGCAGCGTTTTTATCATGTCGACAAAGCTAGTATTTTCCTAAATAAATCGGGAAGTCTGATCTGTTGGATTTTTCCACAATCAGGGAATAATAGTACTAAAGCCGCCTTTTGAAATATGTCTTGTCCTTGAAAAGTGGATACTTTTCAGGATTGGGGTGCCTTGCGGCCTGTCGGCCCTGGCGAATGGCTTTGTCGCCTTCAGAACCAACCCCCCTGAATTCGGGTGCCTTTGTCGCCCGTTTTAAAAATAAAATCGAACTTAGTAGGGCCCGTTTGGGTTTCTCTTTCAAACATCCCCTTATGAAAAACACGATCAAATCACTTCCAAGACTGCCACTTTCTGGTGCGCTGTTGTTTTCCTTTTTACTCCTGGCTGCCTGCGCGCAAGCTGAAAAGCCTGCAGACACTTCCACCCCGGAAGCAGAAAAGGAATCTATCTCTGCACCAGTGGAAACGCCTGCCGAATCGCCCGAGCTGGATCTGGCACCTGTCGAAGAAGCTGAAACCAAACCGGAGACAGAACCTACAAAAGGTAAATCGGATGTTCCGGCCACAAAACCCAAAGGGGAAAACAAAGTAACGGAAGAGATGCCGGCTGAAACCGAATCTGCCCCTGCTGAAGAGAGTCCGGCTGAAGTGGCGACCAGTCCCGAAGTTGATACCTCGACTCCAAAAACAGAAGAAACCCAAACCGAAGAAATTCCGGAGCCAGCTCCTCAAACGGCTCCTTCTCACGTAATCTGGGACGGACTCCTGCGCAAACACGTGAGCTCGAGCGGACAGGTAAACTATTCCGCCATGAAGAGCAATAAGGATGTGCTCCAATCTTACCTCGATTTACTGGCTGATAATCCGCCGCGTTCCGACTGGTCGCGCAATGAAAACATGGCTTACTGGATCAATGCCTACAATGCATTTACCGTAAAGCTGATCATTGACAATTATCCGGTAGGAAGTATTACCGACCTGCACGGCGGAGAGCCCTGGGATGTAAAATGGATTAAACTCGGCAATAAAACCTACTCGCTCAATCAGATTGAGAATGATATTCTGCGGCCCATCTACAAAGATGCCCGCATCCACTTTGCGGTAAACTGTGCGGCTAAGTCTTGTCCGCCACTCCTCAATCGTGCCTTTACAGCAGCTAATCTAAATGCGCAGTTGGAAAAACAAACCAAAGCATTCATCAACAATCCACAGTATAATACGCTGGGAGCAAACTCCGTCAAGATTTCTAAAATCTTCGATTGGTATGAAGTAGACTTTGGCAATGTGATCGGATATTTGAATGACTATTCAGATACGAATATCAACTCTGGTGCTACGATTAATTATCACGATTATAGCTGGAAGTTGAATGCCATGTAGCTGAGTTTGCCTCGCCTGCCGTACTGCCAAGGAAGGCAGGATTCGCCTGCCGTACTGGTAAGGAAGGCAGGGTTGAGTTTGGTTGAGTCGTCTCGCTTTGCTCGACGGTGGGGGGAGTCGTCCGCTTGTGCGGACGGTTGGGGGGAGGCTCTCTACGCTCGCTGTCTAGCCCGCCGAAGGTAAGCTACGGCTTACCGTAGGCGGGAGGCTATGTCGCTCCCCTCCTTCGTCGGGGATCTCCTGGCTAAATTTAGAACTAACCTAAACGCAATCTGCCAAAGGCAGGAGCATCGACCTCACCGCAGGTGAGCCAGACCCTCTCGTTTTAAAAAAAATACATACTTTACCAATCCACCCAATTAATCGCATGTGAAAGCAGTAGTACTAGACGGATATACCATGAACCCGGGAGACCTCTCCTGGGAATCGCTGAAAGAAATTTCCGACCTGAGCGTGTATGAACGCAGCCCGGCAGATCAGGTCATTGAAAGAGCCAAAGAAGCGGAGATTATCCTCATCAATAAAATTCGGATTGGGAAGGATCAACTGGATCAACTGCCAAACCTAAAAGCCATTTTTATTACGGCCACGGGATACGACAATGTAGACCTTGAAGCAGCAGCCAAACGGAGCATTCCGGTTTGCAATGTATCGGGTTACAGCACCGAATCAGTAGCACAGCAGGTATTTGCCATGTTATTGGCCATCACCAATAAAGTGCAGCTGCATCACGAAAGTGTTAGCAGAGGAGATTGGAGCCGTTCGGATGATTTCTCTTACAGCCTGGGTACCATTCCCGAATTGGCTGGCAAAACACTGGGCATTTTTGGCTTTGGCAGAATTGGAAAAAGAGTAGCAGAAATCGGACAGGCATTTGATATGCAGATCCTGGCCAACCGCCGAAGCACGCGTCACGATCGGATGCCGGGTGTATCATTCGCCGACAGGCAGGAACTCTTCCAGCAAAGCGATGTAATCAGCTTACATGTTCCGCTGACCGACGAAACACAGGGACTTATAAATAAAAACAGCCTCTCTCTGATGAAGAAAGAAGCCATTTTAATCAATACGGGACGCGGCGGACTGATCGTGGAGCAAGACCTCAGAGATGCCCTGCAAAATGGAACTATTAAAGCTGCAGCTCTGGATGTTTTATCTTCAGAGCCGCCTCCGGCAGATCATCCGCTAATTGGTTTGCCCAACTGCCTGATCACTCCCCACCTGGCCTGGGCCGGATTTGCTTCCCGCAAAAGATTGTTGGAAGAAACGGTGCTTAATATCAAAGCTTACCAAAAAGGATCTCCGCGCAATCAGGTAAATTAAATACTCGCAACTACTTCACGCCAGCTTTTCAATTCCGGAATGCCCGGTTTGCGTTTGCCAAAGAAATAGACGATTAATTCGCCGTTTTTGTCAAACAATTCCAGGCTGGTTACGATCCCGTCTTTGGTTGGTTTTTTAACGATCCAGCTTTCGGCGACAGCCGGCATAAAAAGATGGAGATTGAATTCCGGATCCATCACATTGTACCACTCGCCGTATTCCTTTAGGTTTGTTACGGTGCCGGTATGAATCTGCACGCAGCCTTTACTGTGTACAAAACACATGATTGGCACTTCCCGCTCCGCAACAGTGTTTAGCATTTTGACCACACTCTGATTGTCGACCTGCTGTGTAAAACCATTCGGCGCAAGCCGCAAACCCTGCGTTCGACTCACCTTAAACTTTTTGAGCAAGCCAAAAAAGTCGTGGGTATCTTCTAAATTTTCCCAGGCATGTTGAAAGCTATCCTTATCAATGTTGCTATCTGGTATTTCTTTTGATTTTTCCGGGGTCGAAACAGACTCAATTTGCCAGGGCTCCTGCACTTTAGCTTTGTATTGACCGACCAGCTGGCGGTAGGCATCCAGATCGGATTTTGGGGTGGAATAGATCTTGTGTACCGCTTCTCCCTCCGCATTGAAAAATTGAAATCCGTAGAGTGTCGGTAAACTGCCGCGCTCCATCGTGATAGCCAGGGCATATTTCCAGGCATTCATGAAAAAGCGCAGATCGATATCGGGATTTACAGCTACCCCCATGTTGTGCGGACCATCGTAAAACTCCACATTTTTATAGATGCCTTTGCGCTCATGCACACAGTGTTCGTTGCGGGTAAGAGCCATGACGTAGCCCATTTTCTCCATGGACTGTAGCAATGCCTTCCAGTCTCCTTCCAGGAGCGTGATATGTTGGTCGGTATAATGGCTGAGGTATTCGGCTTCGCTGAGGCCGAGGCGGGCTGCCAGATCCCGGGTTCTTAAACGGGGTTCTGATTTCAGGAGATTCTTGGCCTGTTCTTTTACGGTTAGCTGTTTTTGCATGTTGTTGAGGATGTACTTTTATGCCTTTCGGCGAATGAAATGGTCTGAAAAATGAAACACTATACTTATTTAGACTTATTACAAATAAGTGGACTGCAAATCTACTACTCCTTTGAAATTATGCAAATTTTGAAAGTGGAAATTCCGATTGATTTAACTTAAAATAAAGGACCCCCGCTATTATTTAAAACAGCGGGGGTCCTTTTCAACAATCATGCTCTGTTTAAGCCTGATCTTCCATTGGTGGAATGCGCAATACCTGACCAGGATAAATCTTATCCGGATCTGTCAGCATTGGCTTGTTGGCTTCAAAGATTGCCGGATAGTGCTTCCAGGAACCGTAGTATTCTTTAGAAATACCAGACAAGGTATCTCCCTTTTTTACTGTATGAAACTTAGCTTCAGGAGCAGGAGTGACAACAGACATGCGATCATCTACTGTTGAGATGCCATGCACATTACCCAGTGCGAGAACCACTTTCTCGCGGTTTGCCTGAGAATCTACTTCGCCATATACAGTCACCTTTTCATCGATCAGATCAAGCGAAAGATCCTTTACCTCTAATCCAAGGTCATTCAGAGAGCCACGCAGGAGCATAACTTTCTGCTGTCGAAGTTGAGCTTCAACATCAGCATTTGGAGTAGCCGGCGTTTCCGGAGCATCATCTTTTTTGTTAAACAGGCGTGCACCTGCATCTTTCAGGAAGGAAAATAATCCCATAATAATTCAGAATTTTTGTGGTTTTCAAGCGGCCCGCAGGGGGACCTAAAATAATCGTACATGTTTATGACGGCAACATGCCCCCTAAAGGTACACATTTGGCCGATTTTCTTTAAAGTGGAGTCCAACCTTTGTGAAATTCCACAATTTTCAGAGATTGCCGTTGAAGCGTTTAGCTGTACTAGCACCCAATCTTAGATTCAAAATAGCAACTACGAATTGGTGTCGCACCGCCGGAGCTTACCATCAAAATCGCAACTAAATCTACAAAGGTTTGGCTCCTCTGGAGCCATTAACCGCATTTACAGTAAGCCTCCAGAGGAGGCACACCTTTGTAACAAAAAAAATCGGATTCACTTTAAGCGCCGCAGGTGCGGCACCTGGTTTTGTCCCTAAGTTTATGTGACACTACATTTAATGCTTAAAAAACAGCATAAACGAGAAAAAATCCTTAAGCGCTTATCACGTATCGGAACAAAACCAAAGCGACGAAGTCGATGAGGCCACAACCCTGCCCGCTTTAGCCCGGCAGTCAAACGGCACCAACGGGATCAACGGTACCAACGGAATCAACGGAACTAACGGAACCAACGGGACCAACGGGATCAACGGGATCAACGGGATCAACGGAACTAACCATTACACCCCACACCAGTCCGCCAATACACCTAAAAAAAGAGAATCCTCCTCTATCCTTTACCGCCTTTCGGCGAAAGCCGCCAAACAAGAATCTCTATCTGGCTGATAATCAACCAAGTCCAATCCCGGCCAAATCCTTTTGATAATATTCCGTCATTAAGGTGCTATGTTTGCTAAAACACTTATATTTGCGCAGTTTTTCCGAAAGGAAAGACTGTCTAAACGCATTATTAAATTATTTTCAAAATTCATTAACATGCAAGGGAAAGGTATCGTAAAGTTCTTTCTCGTGATCATGACGATCGTATGCGTGGTTCAGTACCTCTTTATTCTCCCGACCAATAAGGTGGAGAAAAAAGCGGATGAATACGCCAAGTCATACGCGCAAGATTTCCCCGAGGAAGAGCAGAAAGTAGCGGAAAAGACCGCTCGAACAGCCTACCTGGACTCCATGTCCCGGAATGTGGTATTCAAAATACCACTCATTAAAGACTACACTTATCAGGATCTAAAATCACAGCAGCTTGCTTTAGGGCTTGACCTTAAAGGAGGTATGAGTGTAGTATTACAAGTAAACCTGCGTGATTTTATACGTGAACTCGCAAATGATGCCAAAGACCCTACCCTTAATAATGCGTTAGACCAAGCTACTGAAGCGCTGAAAGAAGCGCAATCTGATTACATCACCCTCTTCGGCCGTGAATGGCAGAATGTTGCTGAGGGCGAATCACTGGCCTCTCATTTTAACCGTAGTGAAATCCTTCGGGATGACATCAACGCCAATTCCAGTGATGGAGAAGTAATTCGTATTCTGCGCACACGCGCAAATGAAACAGTACGCCTCACTTACAACCGCCTGAAAGAGCGGATCGATAAACTGGGTGTAGCCCAGCCTAACGTATCATTAGACGAAGGTCGTGACCTTATCATCGTAGAACTGCCTGGTATTGACAACCCGGAACGCGCTCGCGAGTTCCTGATTTCTACTGCCAGCCTGGAATTCTGGGATACGTACCGTATCTCTGATGCCGGTATTGCTCAAGCATTTACAACAGCCGACCAGAAATTGGCTGAGATGATGCGCAATGAAGATACCGATGCTGTAGTTCGATATGACACTATTGCAGTTACGGAAACGGATTCTCTGGGTAATGCCGTTGAAACCGGCGAAATCCGGATCGACACCATCTACGAAGGCGACGACTTCGGTCAGTTTGGTCCGTTGTTTGAAAAGCTGCAACTGAATGCTCAACAGGCTTTCAGTCCGGCCGTTATGGGTACCGCTACCCGCAACGAAAAAGACGACGTAATCAGAATGATGAACCGCGAAGGCATTCGCAGCCTGTTTCCTCAGGATGCTGCTTTCCGCTGGGATAAAGACCCTATCTCTACCGACCCGGATGATCCTTATGCAGACAGCTATCGCCTGTATTTGATCAAATTGCCCGGTGGTAAAGACGAGCCTTTGCTCGAAGGAGGTGCCGTAGTATCTACCGATGCTTCTCCGGATCCAACCACTGGCGAAATGCAGGTAACCCTGCGTATGGACCAGGAAGGAAGCCGCATTTGGGGTCAAATGACCACCCGCGCTGCCAACAACGGAAACCGGGAGGTTGCGATTACCCTTGACAATGAGGTTGCTTCGGCTCCTCGCGTGAATGGTCCAATCACCGGCGGAAATACAGCCATCTCCGGTAATTTCTCTACGCAGGAAGCAAGTGACCTTGCCAACATCCTGGAAGTAGGTAAACTGCCGGCGAAACCTGAGATTATTCAGGAGAGTCTGGTTGGTCCGTCACTGGGTGCACAAAACATTAGCAACTCTATCCGTGCACTGGTAATCGGTGTGCTTCTGGTGCTACTGTTTATGATCCTCTACTACGGAACAGCCGGTGTGGTTTCCATCATCGCCCTGTTTATGAACGTATTCTTCATTCTGGGTGCCCTGGCTTCTATCGGTACTGTACTGACGTTGCCAGGTATCGCAGGTATCGTACTGACGATCGGTATGGCCGTTGACGCCAACGTAATCATCTACGAAAGGATACGGGAGGAACTCCGCGACGGGAAATCGCTCAAAATGGCTATTTCCGACGGTTTCAAAAACTCTTATTCTGCGATCATTGACGCCAACGTAACCACCATCCTGACTGCGATCATCCTCGCTGTATTTGGTCTCGGACCAATCAAAGGATTTGCGGTTGTATTGATAGTCGGTGTGATCTCTTCTCTTTTCACTGCCGTATTGCTCGGCCGCCTCATCATCGACTGGTGGACAGGAAAAGGCCGCGAAATTACTTTCTGGACCGGATTCTCTAAAAATGCATTTGCCAACCTGAGTATCAACTGGCTCGCTAAGCGTCGCATCGCTTACATGATCTCCGGTACGATTATTCTGGCAGGTGCCATTTCGTTCTTTACCCGTGGTTTTGACCTGGGGGTTGACTTCAAAGGAGGATACAGCTACAATATCGAATTCGTTGAAGACGTAACAGCAGATCAACTGCGCGAAACGCTTACTGCTACTTTTGGTGATGCACCAACCGTGAAGGCGGTTGACACCGAAAACACATTCAGCGTTGTTACGGATTACAATATTGACAACTCGGATGAGAATGCAGATTCCCTGACGCTGGTAACACTGTTTTCCGGTGTTGCAGAATTGGCGGGAAGCAATCTTACTTTTGATGATTTCAAAGCGACAGACTCTGAAGGAGTAACACACATCACTTCATCTACGAAAGTGGGTCCGACCATCGCCGACGACATCAAGTCTTCGGCCTGGAAAGCCACCGTCTTTGCTCTTTTACTTATCTTCTTCTACATCTTTATCCGCTTTAGCAAATGGCAATACTCGCTGGGTGCGGTTGCTGCTCTCTTCCACGACGTTCTCGTGGTACTGAGTGTGTTTACCCTCCTGCACGGCGTGCTGCCATTCGCCATGGAAATTGATCAGGCCTTTATTGCGGCCCTGCTTTCCGTAATCGGTTATTCTATCAACGATACCGTTGTAGTATTTGACCGGATACGGGAATTCTTCGGCCTCTATACAGGAAAGTCCAAAGAAGAAGTGATCAACATGGCCGTAAACAGTACAGTAAGCCGTACGGTAATTACCTCGCTTACGACACTCTTTGTGGTTCTGGTACTCTTCATTTTCGGTGGTGGTAGTATCAAAGGTTTTGCCTTTGCCTTCCTCATCGGTATTTTGGTGGGTACTTATTCTTCCATCTTTATTGCAACGCCGGTTATGTCTGACCTGAGTGGCAAAATCGAAGGAAAATCAACTTCAGACAAAAAAGGCGGTTTCTCTCGCGCAGCTAATAAAGCACGCAGCTAAGAACAGCCTTCTGTAAATATTAAGGGCCATTCCTGTTTGGGAATGGCCCTTTTCTTTTTGCGTCATCCGAAGTACAAATCGGCAACAACAAAGCCGGAACTGGGGCGTTAAATTTTCAGACTTTCACCAAATGGCTGTTTATGCGCTGGACATTCTATCTGCTTCTTTTTACCCTGATTGCCGGGTGTACTTACACTCAAAAGATTCGGGACGGACGAACCGCTTATGAGCGGCACCAGTTTTACGAGGCCATTCCCATGCTCGAGAAAGAGTACGAAAAAGAAAAAACCCGCCTCGAAAAAGGGAAGGTCGCCTTTCTGATAGGCAGTTCCTATGAAGAGATCGGCAATGATCCGGAAGCAGCTCGCTGGTACCGAATCGCCTATGATAATGCCTACGGCATAGAAGCGCTCCGCGGATATGCTTACGCCCTCAAACGAAACCAGGATTACGAGGATGCCATTCAGGCCTTTCGGGAGTTGGGTTTGGAAATCGGCAGTATTTATGAATTCCGCCGGGAAATAGAATCCTGTGAGCAGGCAATTGAATGGCTGAAAAACCCGGCCAAAGAATATGTCACCACTCCCCTGCCCTTCAACAGCAGCCGGGCTGAATACGCTCCTGCCCTCTGGGAAAAAGACCAACTGGTGATCACTTCAGACCGCAGCTCAGCGACCGGAGAAGACACTTACCTCTGGACCGGCCAATCCTTCTCTGATTTATTTATCGTGGACCTAAAATCAGGAGATGTTTCCCCTTTTGATCCGGTGGTAAATACCGACAACAACGAAGGAACAGCCATTTTCAATACCGATAAAACGGAGATGTTCTTTACGCGTTGCTTCAGCAATGAGGTCTTCGAAGACAACTATTGCAAATTGATGGTCAGCCAGCGCGTGGGCAATCAATGGACCGCGCCGGTGGTATTGCCTTTCGTACAGGATGAAGTAAATTATACCCATCCCAGCCTTTCGGCGAATGGCAATACGCTTTATTTCAGCAGCGATCATCCCGATGGATGGGGCGGTTTTGATATATACCGGGTAGAGCGAACAGCAAACGGTTGGGGCGAACCCGATTTGATGAGTCGTTCTGTAAACACGGAATTTGACGAGCAATTCCCCCAAATCGTAGCAGACACCCTCTACTTTGCCAGCAACGGCCATACCGGTATGGGCGGACTCGATATTTTTAAGACTTATAAATACAATGGTGATTACTGGACCAAGGCCGTCAATATGAAGCCACCTATCAATTCAGGGGCCGATGATTTTGGCCTGATCTTCAGCGAATCCACCGACGACCCGGATATTTTGCAGGAAGGTTATTTTACCTCCTCTCGCAAAGACGGTTCGGGAGGCGACGATATTTACCGTTTCGAGAAGCGCATTCCGGAAGAACCGGAACCTGTGGTGATAGAACCGGAAGAGTACCTCCTTTACCTGGATGTCTTCGTCCTCGAAAAAATCTACGAAGTACCGGATGATCCAAACAGCCGGGTAATGGGACGCAAGCCGCTCGGAGGCAGTGTACTGGAAGTATTCCCGGAAGGGGAAGAATCTTTTACCATTTCCAAAACCAGCGAAGAAAATGCTTTCCGCCTCGAGCTGGAATACGATAAAAATTACCGTTTCCTGGCCAGTCACGACGGGTATATCAGCCGGGAAGGATTCTTTAGCACCGAAGGCATCGGACAAGACCCGGAGAATCCCATTCAGGAATACGAATTGGAGATCGTTCTCGACAAGATCTTCCGCAATCAGGAAATCACCCTCGAAAATATTTATTACGATTTTGATCGCTGGGAGATCAGACCGGATGCAGAGCCTACCCTCAATCAGCTGGCACGCGACATGCAGTTAAATCCCGACCTGATTATCCAGCTGGCATCGCATACCGATTGTCGGGGCCCCTCGCGTTACAATGCCGATCTGTCCCTAAAGCGCGCTCAATCTGCTGTGGAGTACCTCATTCAGCAGGGAGTCGATCGGGAACGTTTGGCAGCAAGAGGATTTGGAGAGGAAGTACCGGCAGTAGATTGTGCCTGTTCTCGCTGTACCGAGGAAGAGCACCAGGAAAACCGGCGAACGACTTTTACTATTCTGGAGTAAACCCGAAAAATTCCGACCTGTCAGGTTGCCGACCCGTCAGGTCGGCGACCTGACGGGTCGGCAACCTGACAGGTCCAAAAAAACTCAACGCACAAAAAGCCTTTTATCAAATACAAAAGGTTCTACGTCAACGAGTTTGATCTTTTCGGATTGTGGATGTAAGGGATTGACCAGTATATTAAACTCCCCTCCTACTATCGCTGAAGGTACACGCATAATCGCAGCATGTCTTTCGCTTAAAAACTGATCTCCTAGCCGTTTGGTGGAAATGGGGTGTGGAAAGAGTCGCCAATCTTCCGGTAAGGTATCGGGAGCGTATTCGAGAATATTGAGCTCATCGGGCACCTCTATAGACAACAGCATGTAATCTTGTGGAATAATCCCCAAAGGCGTATGTACCGCAATCTCTGCCGTACACAAAGCCCGGTTTTCGGCAGTATACAGCATGGGGTTGCCCCGTCTGTTCCATCGACCACCGGTTATCTCAGCTCCCCGTCCGGAGAGGTCATCCTTAAACATGGATTTACACAAGCGAAATACTATCATGCCAATACCCCGCGCTCTATGCGGGTCAGTTCGTCCTTTAGTAACTCAATACCGAAGGTGCTATCGAGTAACTCTGTAGGACTCACCCCGCCAAGGGCCAGGTTGCGACTACCCATCCAGGACTCGAAATAGCTTGCCTTCCCGAATACGTCAATCCCTTTTTGCATGACCTGTACTATCCGCAAAATTCGCTCCGTATGCAAGGGATCAAATACCCGCTTTTCCTTGCGGTATCGCTCCAGCGTACGTTTCGATAAATGCAGAAAGCCAGACCAGTCCTGCAGACTAAAAGGAGCATATTCCAAAATTTTCTCAAATTCAGGATATGGTATTCCCCTTCTGGTCAAAGAGATCAGATCAAGCGGTTTCTCAAATATGTCCTGTGGTATGCCGCCACTAATGCTTGCTTTCGTTGTTTTTCCCATGTACGCGACTTTTGTCGTTAAATTTATGAAAAATGTCGCAATTAAGAAACAGGGCTATTCAACAAATAGTTCGGCAGGTGTTGTTTTTTTCTGATAACAATTCAAAAAGCAAAGTCTATCCCTTTACAAATGGCAGTAGCAAGCTTCCCCGGTCGGTAATGGTCACGCGGATATAATACAGCCCGGCAGGAAGGGATTCAACAGAGATAAGCCGATTGAGGCGTTTGGATTTCATCGCTTCGGTATCCATCAGCTTGCGTCCCAGAACATCCGTTATTTCAAGTGTCAGTTCCCGGCTGTCGGGCAACACCAATTCCACCCACAATTCTCCGGAAGTCGGATTGGGATACAAAGAATACTGAACCTCAGTGAGATACTCGGTCACGGCATCCACGCTGTCATTCAGATCGACGAAAACAACACCATCTATCATACAGCCCAGACTGTCTGTAACCAATACCTGATAGAATCCGCTTTCCAGCGAATCAATCGTGGCAGTGGTATCCAGCGTGTTCCATTCAAAGGTCAATGGCGGAACACCCCCACTGGCATCAGCCGTGGCTGTCCCGTCCTGCTCACCCGCATTCTCATCGGTCGAACTCATATTCAGCAACAACTGTGGTGGCTGGCTGATCTCAAAGGTATCTGTCATCATCTGGCATCCGGAAATATCTACAATCGTACAGTAATAAAATCCCGGACTCAAATCGGAGATATCTTCCGTAAACTTATTGTTGTTCCAGAAGAAAGAGTAAGGGCCATTCGCTCCTACAAGTTGGAGATCGATCATTCCGTCTCCATCCCCAAAACAACTGACATTACTCACAATGACCGTATCAATCTCAATGGAGTCTAATGGTTGGGAAATAAAAATGGAATCTTCTACAAAGATGCAATCCCGGTTGTCTGTAACCGTAACCGAATAATAATCTGAAGGCAGCCCGTTTATATCTTCTTCCATATCTCCATTGCTCCAGGCATAGTGATACGGACTCGTACCACCCGTTACACTTATATCGATCACTCCATTATTGTACCCATAACAGAAATTATTGATCACACTAAAATCCAGATCCAGAGAATCGGCAGGCTGATTAACAAGCAGCCCTCCCAGAACAATGCTGCACTCATTGAAGTCAATCATCTCAATCTGATATTCGCCGAAAGGCAAACCCATGGCATCTTCCTCCAGGGATACCGTATCTCCCTCTAAATTGGTCCAGACATATTCATAAGGGGGTACGCCTCCGCCCGAAAACAGGTTTATCCAACCATCCGAGCCGCCATAACAACTCACCGGATGTATGTTATTGGGCAATACACTCAGGCTTAAACCATCAAAATCAGTAACCAACAGCGAATCAATTTCTGAAACACAGCCGTTCCCATCTGTTACCGTGAGGGCATAATAACCTGGATTGAGCGCCGGCGCATTGAGTGTATCGGAGTTGAGGGTTCCATTGCCTCCAAAACTCCAATTGTACTGGTATGGAGCTCCATCCCCTTCGATAAGCACTTGCAACTGACTGGTACCTCCGGAATAATCACAATCTTCCACGGTCAACAGGTCCAGGTTTTGAGAGAGCTTTAGTGGAATGATCGGCTCCGGAATTTTTATCTCCTCCTCAATAACCATACAGGCATTCTGATCGGTAATGGTCACCGTATATTCGCCGGGATCCATATCAGCCAGATAAGGCAGATCGGAGCCATCGCTCCAGGCAAATTGATAGGGAGGCATTCCACCGGTCACATCCAGATAGACCGTATCCACCGTGTTGCCCAAACAATCCACCTGATCATCCAGGTTGATCACATCCACTTCCAAAGGATCGGGACTCCCCAACACAATGGAAGGAGGCGCAAACGAGCAATTGAGTCCGTCTACGACTGTCAAACTATAAGTTCCGGCTGGCAGATTCAGAATATCGTCGGTAATTTCTTCATTGCTCCAATTGTATTGGAAATTCTCTCCGCCTCCGCTAGCTGTCACATAAATGGCACCGCTGGAATCCCCTGCACAAAGAATACTATCTATGGCATCAATTTCAACGATGATTTCTGGCGGGTTTTCCAGAAAGATAGTATCCGTAACCATAAAACAGCCATCTTCATCGGTGACCGTCAGGACATAAGCCCCGGCTGCCAAATCCTGGATGTCCGGGCTGTCAAGTCCATTATTCCAGGCATAAGTGTATTGCGGATCCCCTCCCATAATGGTCGTAAAAATGGCCCCGTTATCGCCTTCATAACAATTTGGATCCAGCGAACTGATGGTAGACACAAGTGGCTGCTGCGCCCCCACCTCCACACTGAAAGTATCAATACATCCGGCCCCGTCCGTAACCGTGAGGGTATAAACGCCCTGATCCAGGCTGTCGGCAACAGCCCCGGTATCTCCATTGCTCCAGGCATAGGCCAGTGGCGGGGTCCCGGTGATAATTGCTGCTTCAGCAATCCCGTCTGCTACCCCCAGACAACTTGTGCTGTCTAAATTAAATCCAAGATCGATTGCTTCAGGAGCTGTTATCTCCAGGCTATCGTAGATTATCACACAATCCAGAGAATCGGTAATAGTCAATGTATAGAATCCGACGCCAAGGCTATCGGCCAGGGCCGTTGTATCTCCGTTGCTCCAGGCATAATCATAGGGTGGGCTTCCGCCGAATGCCTGAGCAAGCATAGAGCCATCATCCAACCCAAAACAACTGGCATTTATTGGTTCCAGCGGCCCAATCGCCAGCGGAGTAGGTTCTGTTATTTCAAAGGACTCCGTTATGCTGCAGGAACGGAAATCAAGCACGGTAACTTCATAAGTACCCGGTTCCAAAAACTCGATAAAAGGTGCATTACCGCCATTGCTCCAAAAATAACTGTAGGGTGCTGTGCCGCCGGTCGCTATTACTTCTATACGTCCGTTGCCGGCATCATTGCAGTCCACCTGCTCAACAGCGGATTGGAGAACAAGGGCGTCCGGCTCGCTAATTTCAAACGGACCGCCTTCCCAAATACATCCATTAGCATCGGTTACTGTGGCATAATATTCGCCGGAAGGCACATCCTGCAACTGTGGATCGGAAGAACCATCAGACCATTCATAAGTATATGGCGGCTGTCCGCCGGATACCACTATAAATACTGCACCATCAGAAAAGCCATTACAACTTACATCCACCACCTGGGATACTTTGCCAAACAAACTATCCGGCTGCGTAACCTCAATATCTGTTATGACCGATTCACAAGCACCATCTGTCACCGTTACATTGTAAAAACCGGCCGGCAGGTCGCAAACCAATTCGGTGGTATCGCCCGTACTCCAAAGGATATCCGGGTCGGTTCCATCGACTTCGATCTCAATACAGCCGTCAGCTTGCGCATAACAATCGGCATTGGTAACGGAAACAATACTTACACTTGCCAAAGGACCATCAACGATCAAGTTGGGAAGCACAAACGGACAAGCCGCCGGGGAGCTGTCGACAACCGTAACGGAGTAGGCTCCCTGTTGTAGGTCTTCAAGTAGAAAATTGCCATTTTGCCCGTTTACACTACCCGAAGAAGTTCCAGACCAGGAGTAAGTAAAAGGAGGCACACCACCAGACGGACTAACCAGAATACTGCCATCCGTCCCTCCGCAAATGCTTACATCGGAAACATTTACAGCGATACCTGCAAAACTGGAGATCGTGGTTACCGTAATTGAATCCGTACTGACACAGCCATTGGCTGCCGTAATGGTCACACTGTAATCCTGCTCGGTTCCCACCGGACCAAATCCGGTTACCCCCACAGAGGTCTGGGCCGTCGCATTGCTCCAGAGGTATTGGAAAGGCTGAACACCACTCCCGGCATCAACCACCTGAAGCAAGGCCTCTTCCAGCAGGCATATCTCTTCCGGACCCGTAATTTCAGCAATCGGACTGGGGGCTGTTTCGACCAAAATACTGTCGACATCCGTACAACCTTCATCTGAAACACCCAATACATAGTACCAGGTATCAGCGGCAGGAACGACCAGCGGCGGATCAATGACATTGTCCGCATTCGCCGGAAGGCTGCTGTGATAACTCAGAGAAATACCGGTATTATTTAAGTCCTGAACGACCCATTGACTTAGATCTACTTCTTCCCCGGCACATTCGGGAGCAAACTGATCGTCAGGGATAAAGAGGTCGGGTTTGGGACGCACATAGATCACAGCTTCTGCCCGGACAGTACTCAGACAGCCCAAAAAGTTTTCTTCTTCCGCATAATAGCTAAAGGTTTGGGGAGTGTTCCCCATAATATCCGGTGGCGGAATCGGCACATAAGAGTTGCCAACATGGAGCAAATTGCCACCGCTTGGAGCATCATACCAACTTATTTGGCCAAAATAGCCGGGTACTGCCTCTACAAGACCAAGCTCTCCACTGCAAATGGTATCGTTGCTTACGACCGGAGGAGGCAGGTCGTATTCATCTCCATCTCCATTACAATTTAGATCGATCCCATCGCAGGGCGACTCCGGCTGATTTGGATATATTGTTGGATTATCATCATTACAATCGCCCGGCAAATCCACAAAACCAGCTGGTGCATTTGAAGCACAAAGGATGACAAATACATCTGTATTGCCATAGCCGTCATTGTCATTATCGAGATAGTAAATATTGGAGGGGAGTCCTTCATTGGTACTTCCGTAGAAAGTTAATTCATCGAGGCCAATATCGCCACGTGCATTATCGCCTTCAAAGCCGGTAAACCGCATTTGAGCTTCCTGTCCGTCGTATACAGACAAATCGATAAATTGCTGAATCCACATATCCCCCTGATCGCCAAACTGCTGCCAAAGGGTATCTGTGGTCACCCATTCATCGGTTGTGATTTCCAGCATCAGGCTGTTTACTGCTGTGCCATACATATGGTACCAAAAAGAGAAATGACAGGTACTCAGTGGGTCGGCCACGATACTGAGACAAGGGGAATACAGTTCTGCGGCGCTGCCATTGGGGCAACCACCACTGGCTTCCAAATAAAAATAGCGGCCTCCTCCACTCACATCATCAGATGGGCCCGTGCTGGTGGTAGGTGTTGGTCCGCTATTGACCAGCCAGTCTACAGCATCGGCCTGGCTGTTTGTCCAGCTACTGCCATTCAGGCCACAGGTGGTTGAGCAAACGCCTCCGCAGATATCCACTCCTTCCACATCTTCACTAAAGGTAAAAGCTGGCGGAGAACAATCGGTCATACCAAACAACACACAGGAATTGGGAGAGTAATTCCCTCCACAATCTTCCCGAATATAGATTTCGTAAGGAGTATCCGGATTGAGGTCGGTTATCGTGAATGGCGGACAGCCACTCAGGATAACGGTTCCTCCTCCGGGCAGTTCGGTATCTCCCGGCATAAAGCCAACAGGGCCATATTCTACGATGCTGCTGCTGCAATTGGATCCCGGCAACCAGTCTATGGTAAGGCTGGTAGAATCACTGTCAACCAGTTGTACGGTACTTGGTCCCGGACAAACCAGATTTTCAAAGACCAACTCGACATACTGGAGAACCCCTATATCCGTGCCGGCATCATCGCAAACATGAATAGTCCATTCTCCATTGGGATCCGAGCCGTCGTTGAAATACGCGAGGCTGTTTTCCGGGAGAAAAGAGCCAATGAAAGGCGCTGAAGCGCTTTGGATATTTGGCTGATTACAATTGTCTGCCAGCTGATCCGAAACAAAAGCGGTATAAGTCAGACAGCTGCCGTCTTCCGGGTCGCCGTAATTATCATCACTGCCTCCGTTGTCCATACTCAGGGCAACAAGGGTTCCGGCTGTATTTTCGAGACTAATTTCCACATCATCGGTCCATTCGTGAGACAGAATAACACGAACCTCAGCTAAAACCACATCAATACCCATCGAGGAAGCAGGCACTCCGTTTATATCAATGCCCAGGTCTAAACATCCCGGATCGGGAATATCCAATTCCAGCTGACAAGCCGAAGGATTGACCAGATTGGTGTAAAAAGTAGCCGGTGCCTGTACCCAACTGCTCATTTCCGCACCGCAAACAGCGCGGACATAAAATGTATAATGGGTACCTGGTGTTAGGGCTGCTGCACTAAAAGGTACAACGGCTGCTGCATGCGTAGACATTGTCGGTGGTGGAGAACCAACAGGCAAAACGGCCAATTCCCAGCTATCGTTATCTCCGGCAGGCACCCAGTCCAGCAAGGCTGAAGTGGAAGAGACATCCAATACATTAAGCACAGAGGGAGCCGTACAGGCCAAATCCGAAGGGGATGCCTGAATACGATGGGCAGTGAATAAAATAAGTAGCCAGCCGAACAGTAAAGAACGAATCATACGCGCGTTCATACGGGTTGTTTGGGAAATATAGGGTTAAATAGCCACTTTGTGGCCGGACTGTTCATGGGCTGGAACGGAGGGATTCCTTGAAAGGGTTTGGCGAAGAGAAGGAACCGGTAAACCAGTTCCTTCCATTTGCCTAAATATAGTGATTGTTTTTTGTACAACTTGCTGTACTGCCGACGAATTTCGGCACAAGGAATTACCCTACTACAATATTGATCATACGCTTGGGCACTACGATTACTTTCCGAATCGTCTTTCCTTCAATCCACTTTTGAATATCTTCCAATTCCAAAGCGGCTTTCTCCAGATCGTCTTTGGAGGCATCAGCCGGAAACTCTGCCAGTGCCCGTTTTTTTCCATTGATACTAATCGGATAGGCAATCGAATCTTCTATCAGCCATTTAGGCTCAAACTCCGGAAAAGCGGCATCGTGCACACTTCCCTCATGCCCCAGCTTATGCCAAAGCTCTTCGGTCATGTGAGGGGCAAATGGAGCCAGCAAAACGACCAGTTGCTCCAAAATCGAGCGCTTGTTGCACCTGGCTTTTTGCAGGTCATTGGTTGCTACCATAAAACCAGACACACAGGTATTGAAGGAGAAGCGTTCAATATCCTCCCGAATCTTCTTGATGCAGGTGTGCAGGATCTTTTGTTCGTCTTTGGTCGCCTCCGCATCGGAAACATGAAAGTTGCCTTCCTGGTCTAAGAACAAGCCCCAGAATTTCCGCAGGAATTTGGAAACCCCGTCTATGCCTTTGGTGTCCCAGGGTTTGGCCTGCTCAACAGGTCCCAGAAACATCTCGTACATCCGGAAACAATCGGCTCCATAGCGTTCTACCACATCGTCGGGATTCACTACATTGAAGTAGCGTTTCGACATTTTGCCGACTTCAGATACGGTCATCAAATGACTACCGTCTACTTCTTTCTTTGACTTAAAGGTCCCGTCCTGATAAATGCCGTTGCCACATTCAAAAATGGCATGCTGGAATTCTGGCCGCCAGTCCATAAACTTCTTGATACTTTCCGTATCCATGTGGGAAGCATTGGAACCATAATCCTGTACAAAATCCACGTGGACCGGAATTTTTACAAAATCTTTATCCGGTTCCTCGCCTACCAGACCGGCACAAACGAAGCGATTATATCCGTTTACTTTCTCTTTCTGCATGTACATTGACTCAATCACCCCCTGGATCATTCCCTGGTTGATCAACTTGCGGAATGGCTCATCTGTAGGCACCAATCCCTTGTCAAACAGAAACTTATGCCAGAAGCGGGAATACATCAGGTGGCCTACAGCATGCTCGGTACCACCGACATACAAATCCACATCCTGCCAATAGTTGACTGCTTCCCGGCTCGCAAATGCTTCCGGATTACCGGCATCCATATAGCGCAGGAAATACCAGCTCGAACCGGCAAACCCGGGCATGGTGTCTGTCTCCCGGGTATAACCATCTACGGCATAAACCCAGTCTTCCGCTCTTGCTAAAGGCGACTTGCCTCCGGAAGCCGGTTTAAAATCAGCCAAATCAGGCAACTCCAGCGGCAGGTCTTTCACATCCATTCCATGAGCAACACCATCGGCATCGTACATGATCGGGAATGGTTCGCCCCAGTAACGCTGACGGCTGTATATCGCATCCCGCAAGCGGTAATTGACCTGGCGGGAACCAATGCCCCGTTTCTCTACTTCCTGCAATGTCTTTTCAATCGCATCTTTTACCTCCATGCCGTTGAGGAAGCCGGAGTTGATCATCTTCCCGACCTTATCTTCGCGACCGGCATCCGGATAATCCGATTTGTCGATCACATCGATAATCTCAATGCCAAATTTGGTAGCAAAGCGGTGGTCGCGCTCATCATCACTCGGTACAGCCATGATGGCTCCGGTACCATAGTCTTTCAATACGTATTCTCCCAACCAGATCGGTACCAGCTGTTCTGTCAGCGGATTGGTGGCATAGGCTCCGGTAAATACACCGGTAGCTTCTTTCACATCGGCCATCCGGTCCCGCTCCGAACGAGACTTGACATACTCCAAATATTTATCCACTTCCGCCCGTTGCTCCGGGGTTGTGAGTTCATCGACCAGATCGTGTTCCGGAGCCAGCACCATGAAGGTCGCTCCGAAGATGGTATCCGGACGAGTCGTAAAGATTTCGATACTTTCGTTGTGCCCCTGAATCGGGAAAAAGACCTGAGCGCCTTCACTGCGGCCAATCCAGTTGGACTGCATTTTTTTCATGGCCTCCGACCACTCCAGGGTATCCAGGCTGCGCAGCAACCTTTCGGCGTAAGCCGTAATGCGCAAGGACCACTGCAACATGGGCTTGCGCTCTACCGGAAATCCTCCCCGCTCTGACACACCATCTTTTACCTCGTCATTAGCCAATACAGTTCCCAGCTCCTCACACCAGTTTACAAAAGTGGTTTTGCGGTAAGCCAGGCGGTAATTCATCAGGGTGCTGTCTTTTTCTTTAGCACTCATTTCCTTCCAGGCTTTCGCCGAAAGGCTTATCGGCTCCGATTGTGCCGCTTCCAGTCCCTCTGTACCATTCGCTTCCAAATGGGCAACCAATTCCTTGATCGGACGGGCCTTCTGCTGTGCATTGTCGTACCAATGCTCAAACAACTCCAGGAAGATCCACTGCGTCCATTTGTAGTATTCGGGGTCGCAGGTTTTTACTTCTCTGGACCAGTCAAAGCTGAATCCGATATTATCCAATTGCTCGCGGTAACGTGCAATGTTTTCATTGGTCGAAACGGCCGGATGTACACCGGTTTGAATAGCATATTGCTCAGCCGGCAAACCAAAGGCATCATAGCCCATGGGATGCAGGACATTGTATCCGCAAAGTCGCTTGTAACGGGCAAAAATGTCTGAAGCAATATAGCCCAGCGGGTGCCCTACGTGCAATCCTGCTCCCGAAGGATAAGGAAACATGTCGAGTACATAGAACTTGGGCTTGTCAGAGTCATTGGAGACCTTGTAGGTGTCGTTTTCAACCCAATACTGACGCCATTTTTTTTCAATATCGCGTGGCCGATAATCCATATATGCTAATAATTTTTCGAAGGGGCGAAAATAGTGAATTTGCACTAGATACTGTCGTTCATCCCACCCCGGATTATGACTTTTCGTACATTAATGCGAATTTTAGGTCCGCATTGCGTGTTATATTTGAGAAAGGTACAACAAAGCAAAGGACAGGTATAGTTCCAAAAAACAAGATCATGATTAAAAGTCTTATTCGTCTGGCCTTAGTGGTCGTAATAGGTGTGCTGGTTTATAATTATTTTCTGGGGAGCCCTTCAGAAAAAGAAAGTGCCAGCAAGATTTTCAACGAGGTTAAGGAAGTTGGTAGCTCTGTAGCCGATCTGCTCCGCTCCGAAAAAGAAAAATTTGATGCCGGTAAATACGATACGGCACTGGAAAAAGTAGGCGGTCTTTTCGACAAGCTAAAAACCGGAGTCGACAATCTGAGTAGTGAACAGGAAGGAGAAATCAGCAATCTGGATGCAGAACGCAAAGAACTGGAAGAACGGCTGAAAGATCTGGAAAGTCAGGGCGAAGATGCAGACAGTTCCAAAACTGAGAACCTCCGGGAAGACCTAGACAAATTTATGGAGCGCACCAAGCGCATGATTGAGGGGATAGAGAGTGTGAATTAGTTTGAGTGTGAGTGTGAGTGTGAGTGTGAGTGTGAGTGTGAGTGTGTCCCGATAGCTATCGGGATGAGTGTGGGTGCCAATCATCTACCACCTCATTGCCCGATCACATACTTCAATTGATTTGATATTGTCTACCAGCACATTTCCCTGGTAGGAGAAGCGGCCTTCTTTATGGAATGCCTCGATCACGATGTAATTGATTTGCGATTTAGCGGAGAAGGAAAATAAATACGTCTTCCAGTAGCCGTGTTCTATTAAAACAGATTCAGCCAGTAATTGGGCTTTGCCACACTTATCGTAGCTTCCCCAAATTCGGATCTTGAGAGGATTTCCATAACCGGCATAGGTTTTAGACATGGCCAGATCAAGCGAGAATTCATAACATTCCTTCGCTTTCAGTGGCTGGCTCAATCTTTGTCCGATACTTTCATAAGTACCGTCTTCGCGAGTGATTAGTCCGATATATGTTTCTCCATCACTTGCTTCTGTATACACGCCCCAATAACCAGGCAGTATATCCGGTGTGGTGTATGCAGCACATTCAAACCAACCGACAGGAGTCTCTGCATCCTGAGGTGTACCTTCAAAGCTCGGATTTACCAGTGTACTCTGCGAAATCCCGATAAAAGGAAGCAGACAAACGGATAAGAGGAGTAGTTTTCTCATAACAAAAGTCTTCAGTCTACGAGGCCTTGCCTGCCTCATTGTATTATTAACGTCGGAATATTGGAACAATTTCACAATTTTCGCATATTTTGACAAGCCTGAATAAAACGCCATTCAAACCTTCACCACATGCTACGGGATTTATTCAAACGAATTGCTGCCTTCTTTCGCTCCCTTTTCGGTAATAACACACCTCCTCCACCCGATCCAAAACCGGAGCCGGAACCAAAACCAGAACCACAACCGGAGCCTCAGCCCAATCCAAACCCAAACCCGGATGATGGTTCCGAGGTCATCGATACCGATACGATTACGGTTAGTGATCCGGATACCCTGATTGTAATAGATGGTCCGCCGGAACCGGTAGATCCCGATCCCGGTCCGATAGACCCGGAAGTTCCGGAGGTCCCCGATCATACTCCACGCTATATGTGGTGTCTGGACAATGGCCACGGAGCAGAATCTGCCGGAAAACGCTCTCCCATCTTTGATGATGGCGAAACCCAATTTTTTGAATATGAGTTTAATCGGGACATCGTCAAACGCATCAAAGCCAAACTGGATGATAATGGGATTTCCTATACCGACCTGATGCCCGATGTGGAAAATCAGGGCAACGACCTGGAAGAACGGGTTAAGAAAGCCAATCAACTCGAAACAGATCTGCCCCGCTTATTTGTTTCGGTACACTGTAATGCCGGCCCCGCTCCTGCCGATGGCTGGACCTCAGACTCAGTCAGCGGCATCGAGACCTGGTATTATTACGGCAGTACCAATGGCAAAAAAATGGCCGGAATTTTTCAGCAGAAACTAATCGATAAAACAAGTTGGAAAGACAGAGGGCTGAAAACCAGTCAAAGCAGTCCGTTTTACGTACTCAAGAAAACAGTTATGCCGGCTATCCTCACCGAAAACGGCTTTTACAACAACAAAGATCAGGCACTGGAACTGATGAAAGATGGAGTCAGACAGGATATTGCCGATGCGCATGTGGAAGCGATTCTCAAAATTGAGGAAGAAGGGCTTTAAAGGTTTTAATTTTTATGGTTTAGTTTTTAATTAGATTTCACACAAAGAAGGGGTGTTTTGAATTTCAAATTTTTAGTTCTTAGTTTATAATTCTTAGCTTTTCCCGCCGGCCATGCTGGCACAGCAGGCGGGAATTTTTAATGCGAATTACGAACTAACAGACAACTCAAAAACGGATCCCAGATTTTTGGGATTTCACAGATTTCGTACGTGCCGAATTTATTCGGCACAAGAGCGTTATTTTCCCACCATCACCTCCTCAACCACCCGCTGCCCTTCTGGCCCCACAGCTTCAAGAAAATAAATCCCTGAAGCTAAAGGCTGCACATCCACAATAAAAGTCATTTCGGGAAGCCGGGTGTAAAAGGAGGAGTACGTTTGACCCATTGCATCTATCAATCGGAATTGCCTCTTTGCTGCATCTGTTTTTATCCGTTCAACTCCTGACTCGAATTATTAATGACGGCAACGCCTTAACGGAACAAACGGAATCAACAGCACCAACGAAACAAACAGCCCCCCCTTTCCTCTACCCATTTCGCCTCGCCGTCTAAAAAATTCCTCCATTCATCCTTTTTGAGTGATATTAGATTCCATTGCAAGAGAGCAAGGCAATCTCAAAAAATCTTTGGGCAACTGTAACAAATAGGAATTGTCATTCGTCAAGTGTATGACCCTGTTTAATCAATCTGTCCTAAAAAACTTAAACTAATGAAGAAACCCGACTACCTTTTCAGCAGCATTTTAGCACTTCTGTTTTTGGGAGGCGCTCAATTTGCCACAGCGCAAACGGAAACGCTCTTTAACAATGTGGAAGTAAACGGAGCCTTTGGTGGCCCCATGGTAGAATTCAGTGAAATAAACGGCCAAACCGGTGTTTCCATCGGAGGCGGCGGAGCCCTTGTGCTCAATACCTTTTTTATTGGAGGATATGGCATTGGCGGACAATTTGCCGACGTATTGATCGAAGAAGATCGCCGTTTTATTGATTTCGGCCATGGCGGTTTTTGGCTTGGGTACACCTACAAGCCACACAAACTCATTCACCTGTACAGCGACGTAAAACTCGGTTGGGGTAAAGCCCGGATCAAAGAGTTTCGCGACGATGATGATGAGTTTTCTATTTATTCCGATCCTTTCTTTGCCGTAACCCCGCAAATCGGATTGGAACTTAATATCACCGATTGGCTAAAAGTAGGATTCACCGGTGGTTACCGGTTTGTGTCCGGTATTGATGAATTACCTGTCGGACTGGGAGAAGATCAATTCAACAGCCCCATGGGTACTATTACTTTCCGCGTCGGAGGATTTGATGAAGGCGGATGGGACGACGATGACGACGACTGGGAAGAGTGGGATAATTAAGAAATACAATTTTCATACTAATTCGATTTGAGGGCGGCCATTAGGTTGCCCTTTTTTTTGATCTTTGCCCTACAAGAACTGCCTGTGAAGACGTACGAAGAAACAATCAACTGGTTATTCAGTCAGCTCCCTATGTTTCAGCGCATAGGACCGGCTGCCATGAAAAAGGATCTCGGCAACATCCATGCCCTCCTCGAATATCTCGACCATCCCGAACAGAAATTTGAGGCCATCCATATTGCCGGAACCAATGGCAAGGGCTCCGTAGCCCACATCCTGACAGCTTCCCTGATGGAAACCGGCTGGAAAACAGGCTTATACACCTCTCCCCATTATCGCGACTTCCGCGAACGCATTAAGGTTAATGGCCAGCTTATCCCAAAATTGGAGGTCATCCATTTTGTGGAAAAACACGATGTCTTTATCCAGGAACTAAAACCCTCCTTTTTCGAAATAACCGTTGCCATGGCCTTTCAGCATTTCGCGGAAGCGGGCGTACATATTGCAATAATTGAAACAGGACTTGGGGGCAGATTGGACTCCACCAATGTCTTAGATCCCCTGGTTTCTGTTATTACCAACATAGGTTACGATCATCAGCAATTCCTGGGAGAATCCCTGCCGGAAATTGCCGGAGAAAAAGCGGGGATCATAAAAAAAGGGCGTCCGGTAGTCATCGGAGAAACTCAGGAAGAGGTGCGCAGCGTATTCCGCGAGAAAGCCATCCAAATGGGAGCGCCTCTCATTTATGCCGACCAGATCTACCAAACAGAAGTCGCCGAAACAACTTTGGAAGGCATGAAGATCAACTTACACGAACGAGGAGAAAAAGTACTGGATCATCTACAAACGGACCTCAGCGGTCCTTATCAAAGCATTAATCTCAATACCGCTTTTGCCTGTCTCGATGCTCTTGGAAATACAAATCCGGATTATCGGGTCGATCCGTCTATCCTCCAAACTGCCTGGTCAAAGATCAAGCCTTCCACCAATATGCTGGGGCGCTGGCACCTGCTGGGGAAAGATCCCATTATCCTTGCAGACTCCGCCCATAATCAGCCCGGTTTGGAATTGGTTCTTGGCAGACTTGACGAAATACCCTTCCGGGAATTGCATATTGTACTGGGTATTGTAGCCGATAAAGATCCTTTGCCGGTTCTTCAACTGTTCCCGCAAAAAGCTACCTATTACTTTGCCAAAGCAGACATTCCTCGCGGACTGGATGCAGTTAAACTACAGGATGCAGCAGCAAAAGCCGGACTTAATGGAAAAACCTATTCCAGCATCCCAAAAGCCCTAAGTGCGGCCAAACAAGCTGCATCAAAGGAGGATCTGATCTATGTGGGAGGTAGCATTTTTACAGTAGCAGAAGTGGTTTAAGTACCTACCAGGCAGACCCCATACCACTTACAAACTTAGAATTCTTGGTGAGTCGAAAAGGAATAGCTTGCAGGATCTCATCCATCCGCGCTTCCTGATCCTGGCCATATTTTACCTCCAGGATTACCGCAGGATCTACCACCGGAGAATGCCAAATTGGTCGCTGCCCAATAAAGGCAAAGTATTGCAGATCCTCGTCAATTGTAGCCCGAACCTGGCGATCCATACTTTCGAGATAAGTGCGATTATAACGCACCAGGATTACGGGCTGAAGTTCCGGACCAATATTCGCCTCCAGGCGCAAAAGCCTGCTCAGATCAAATGGTCCGGTAAGGTCTATCGGTGAAAGCGAAACATGTTCTTTAGTGCCTAACTGATTGCTTTTGATCTTCTTTTCAAGCACCGGCTTTTGAATATGCTGACGCACTTCGCCATACCACCGAATGCGATACTTAATACGATTAGAGATTCCTCCCAGATTTTCTCGCATGGCTTCAAAGCCGGGTCCGTCAAAGTAAATGCTATTTACCCAACGATTGGGATACGCCTGATGAAAAGAACCAGGTACCACCCGCAACACTTCCCGAACTTCCCGGGCTGTTGCCTGCTCTATCCGATATTTTCTTTCGTAGCGCATTAGTTAATCCACCTTTCTCCAAGCCTCAGACGGGATCCGTCCTCAACGACTTCCAATTGATCAACCCCCTTTTGCTCCCAGGCATCAATTTCCACCCGGGCTCCATTATAAACAGCTTCCTGTTTGAACACAACAATCCCCTGCTGGATATCCTCCAACTCCAGGGTGGCGATCTTTACTTCAGATTCTCCGGTACAATGAATCCCCTGACGCCCTTTCTGAATTCGAATGGTGCCGATGGTCACCAGGGCTTTTCGATTGGCATTGAAGCCGGCTTCGCGGGCATTAACAATGGAGATATTATACAAGGTGGCCTGCCCGCCCGACACTTCCAATCCGTCGCGACCGGCTGTATTAACGACCAATCCAGCGATGGAACCACTGCTAAAGTCCAGGTCCAGCCCGTCCCCTGCAGCTTCTTCTACCCGACAATCCGAGATCTTATAATTGGCATTGGAAATACCCAGTGCATTGGGCGCACGCGATTTTTCAAACAGGCAGTTTTCCAATATGACATTAGTCTTAAAAACCGAAACGCTGCTTTCCGTAAGGCCGGCATTTCCAAGGTCCCTGAAAACGACATGCCTGAATACGCTTCCTCCCGGAACATCAGCTACCAAAACACCGCCGCCGTCTTTGGAAGGGGAAGAAATAAGGATTGGCTCCTCGGCACTGCCTTCCATCAGTACCGGGCCAAAGGAACGGATAGAAGCGCCATTCTCAAGCACCAGTTCCGTGCCCGGCCAAACCCGCAAGCTGAATCCGGCAGGCACTATTAAGTCTTTATTAATGAGATGCCGACCCGGTTGTACAACCACCTGACTGTCTGGATTTACACTCAAAAAGGAGAAAGTAGTAAGGGCTTTCGCCGAACCACGCTCGCTGCGAATTTTGGGCTCCGGCGCACTCCACTCATATACGGGAAATGCCACCAGTTTTTCGGTCCCCAGGGTACGCACAAATATATCTTCCGGACTCCCCAGTGCCTGGATCAAATACCTCCGGGCAGGAATGCTTTCATTAAACGACTCCAATAGCACCGGCTCCGGCAATCGCTGGCTAAGCGCTCCATCTCCAAATCCCACCACTTCCATCGGAAGCTGGTGATAGGATTCTACCTGAACGCCGTCGCTACTCAGGTAAGCTTTGATGGATATCTCCGGCAAAGGATACATGATCTCCCGGATCTCTGGGGCAAACCGGAAGAAATAGTCCCATCTAAATTCGTAGTCAACATACCCGCGCTGGATAAAAGACTCCCTGCCCAAGACATCTGCCTGGTAGAATTTGATAATATTATTGATGTAATCCTGTTGAATTACCCGTTCCAACTCGCTCAGGTATTTGGCAGTAAATACCGAATCATTAAAGAGCTTGTAATGCAGATAGGCATCCCCGCGCACCGGACTAAAATTGCGCGGCGTCCGGCTGTTTATCCTTGATCCAATAAACAGGGGTTTACGGATGTTTTTGGTCCCATCCTCTGTAAATCCATCATAGGCAATCGGTTCCAGCAGGGCCGTGTGTGGATCAAAATACCAACGCATATTGGTATAATTGATGGAGTGAAAAGCATTTGTCAGATCCACCAAAGCCAGAAAAGTCGCCAGCTTATCTGTATCAAATACCTGTTCGGTCTTCAAATCTCCATGCAGAAAACCGTACAACAAGTCGCGAGCCGCTTCAAATTGTTTGTTCCGCTCCGGATCATCAACCACCTTGTCGTCTTCAAAGACCTCGTATTGAGCGCTTTCGTACCAGGGCGGACGTTCGCTCCACTGTTTGGGGGCGTATTGCCAGTGCCCGTCTTCGTTTATTGAAAGGATAACCCCGGGGGTTCTTTCCCGCTGAAGGAGAAAGCCGTCGTTGAAGTGTTCTTCATAAGCATAGATCCCAAGCGGATCGCCATTGAGCGCCATTTCGATAAAGTCGTAGCGGGTAGTCATTAGATCCTCCCCTTCCACAATTTTATGAAATATCCATTCATCCAAATGGTATCGGGAACGGGAATTATGCACCGAGAATTCGGTCATTCCCCGCCAGTTGAAACCATCCTCCGGAACAATCCGGAACGACCACTGTCGACCCTGCAGATGGTCCAGTAAATCGCCTTTCAAGCGGGCACGTACCGGAATTTCCATTTTCCCGGTATCGAGTTTGGCATCTACCAGGTCCTTCTTTCCGGTAACCAAATTTCCGTACGAAAAGGCCTCCAATCGCTTCTCTCGAAGCTGAACCATCCCGTTATCATCTACCCGGAGATTCAATTTTGGACCTGCATAAGCATTGGGGTCGATCTGGGCATCGCTTCCCGCTTTGATGTGCCGTATTTCTAAATTGTCGAAATAGACAATCCCCTCTTTAGAAGGGATGTAGGGGAAAATTTTAAGATTGCGGTTTCTTACTCCGAGCGGAATGGTAATTTCCCGTTTAACCAATTCCCAGTCGCCCGTGATCTGAACGGGCAAAGTTGCCTGCGAATAAAATCCCCAGTCCCCCTGAAATGCCAGTACGCCATATCCATCCGTACTGTTCCGCCACACGCTGGCAATGAAACGATCTCCGCCATTTACATTTTTGAATTCAACACCGGGGCCATATTGATTTTCTGCCGAGCATTTAGCAGAATGCCTTCCGGCGAAAGCCGCATCACTCGACTGCGTACGGCCGTTGGAAAAGGTCTTTCCCTGCGATTTGTAATAATCTCCGCCACCGGTTGTACGCTCCATATCGCAGAAATAGAAATCCTCCCCACCCAAAGAGGCAGAGCGAAGGACCAGCAATAAAACGACCACTCCGACCAGCCCCAAAATGAGGATTTGGATCCAGCGTGGACGTCGTTTATGGTCTTTTCCTTGAATGCGCATGCATGCGGCGTTTTATCGGTTTCGCAAAAATAGTACAATGGCAGTAAGAACCAGTCCGCCAAGAATAATATACATCAGGTTGTTTCCCAGCCAGACTATCTTATTCCCTTTTATCAGGGCCCGCATTTTATTGTACTTCGGAGTCTGATCCTGCTTTAATCCCGGAAATTTTTGAAACAGCTTGTCCCGGATGTCCCGATTTATAGCTTCCATAGCAGCCCTTTGATCAAAATCGGCTTCGGTATATAAGATCTCATTCAGTTCCAGCTCCAGTTCCGTAAAAGACGAATAGGGAAAATAAAAATAACTTACATGATCCAGCGTGGCCGTCAGGAATGGTGTACCAAACTGGGACACATAGGCCCGTCTGCGATCTTGTTTGAGCTTCAACTCGGGCTCCAGATCATCGCCACTTACCTGTAGCGACCCCAGATATAAGCTGACCTCATCGCGGTCGCCCGGTTTCACAAATCTCCAAAAGGGATGGGTCGCCTTGCGGTCGCTCGTTTTAAACTTTGTGTAGGGATTAAACTTGATCTCCTGTCGCGCCACTCCTGAAGAGTCGTCGGTAGGCAGTTTGAGCTGCAACAACCGCTTGGACAGGGTGTCGGCAATATATCTTTCGCGCAAGCGCACACCTGCCTGAAAGCTGGCTACACGCCCTTCTCCATTATCAAAATAGACATCGTGAAATTCTTCCCGCGCAAAAGAGGAAGTAAATGCGGAATCAAAGGCCAGCAGGGAACTACCCGATAGTGCCTCTTGCAAAAACACCCATACGGCCTCTTCCTCTCCCTTTGGAACCGAGAGTTTGAATTCGTTCTCGATACGGTTTTCCTGACTGTAAGCATTCGGCAAGCCCGAAAAGGGCGCAAGCCCAAACAAGCAGCACACAATCATACTTACAACAATCCCTGAAAAACGCATATTGCTGATTAATTTGTCTGGAACAATAACGCTTTAGACGGCGATATTGCGTTGCTCGACAAAGGAAAAATTGAGGTTTGGCGCTTCGCTGATCAGCTGGTCTTTGGCCTTGATGATTTGATCTACATCTTCTGTTTCCACCAGAAAAGAAAGGTCGAGATCTCCGTCAAACTGATCCATTCGTCTCAATTCCACCAGGCGAAAATGATCGGTCAGGACTTTGCTTACGGCTTCCGCCGAAAGTTCCTTCGTACGGATATTTACAAACATGTTTTCCGGACTGCGTTGTCGGCCTTTGCGCAACACCATAGATTGTATCACGAGCAAAGACATAATCAGGAGGTAAGCCAGCAAGGTAATGGTAGCTTGATTGGCCCCCATACCCAGACCAATACCAATGGCAAAGAAAAGATAAACCAGTTCTTCCGGTTCTTTGATCGCTGCACGGAAACGCACAATCGAGAGGGCTCCTACCAAACCGAGCGAAAGTGCCACCGAGCTTTTCACAATGTATATGATAAGCATGGTGGTGAGAGTCAGGAACATGAAGTTCCGTCCAAACTGCTTTCGGTTGGCTACGGCATTACCATATCTCGAATAAAACTGCCCCAGAATAAAGGATAGGACTGCTGCCAGAATTGCATTCAACAAAAACTGCTGATTGTTGATGAAATCTGTCGAGAAATCGCTGAGAAAATCTTCAAAATTCATTGCCTGGATTTACTGAGCGGCAAAGATAGGAAGAATATTGAAGGTTGTTTATTTCCGATCAACAAGTCCGGCCAGTTTGACCACATACAGATCACCCGGCGGACGAACCCCTTCTGCCTGAGGACCAATTACTCCCGGACGCTCGCTGGTAAAAAACAGATACTTGCCGTCGGGAGAGATTCCAGGTGCAAATTCGGTATACGGAGAATTTACAGTCGGCCCCAGATTCACAGGGTCTGTCCAGACGTTTTCGGTATCGGTTGGATAAGAGATAAAAAGATCCGCACTCCCCTCCCCTGCAAAGTCACCGGAAGTGATCAGAAATGAACCGTCGGGCGCGATGGCCGGATTGGTCATACGGGCCGTGCTGTTTTCAAATCGCTGAACTTCAAAAGGAATCTCTGCATCGTAAAGCGACTTGCGGGTAATCTGAACGGAGTTATCTTCCATAAAGCGGCTGTAATAGGCCTGATAGTCATTGGAGATGCTGATAAAAATATCATCCTCTGTTGTTCCCAGGCCTTCATCCGAAACCGTCGGAGCAGACCATTGGTTATTGATCCAGCTGGAAACAAAGATGTCATAATCTTCCCGACCCTCTGTGCGTACAGCACTAAAATACAGCCGGCCTTTTTTGATAAACGGATCAATGTCTCTGTATTCAGGCTCACTGTATTCAAACTTAACCGGTGTTGCCCACTGGCCATTGGAGTAGCTCGAAAAATAAATGTAAATCTCAGAGCGATCGGCATTGGTGCGATTGAAAGCCAGGATGTTCCGTTCCGGATCCCAGGTGGTGGCAAACTCCGGCGCTTCCGAGGAAATCACTCCTTCCCCAAGCATTACCGGCTTATCGCCTACTTCGGCAAAAGGATCCTCCTCCAGCATGGAAGGTTTAAATCCATTCGGTTCTTCTGTTGGTTCAGCAGTTTGCTCCTGCTCTGTTGGCTTGGAATTTGTGCAGGCAAGAACACTTAAAATGGTGAGGGATAACAACAGGGTTTTAGTCTTCATATACTCAATACGATTAAAGGAATTTTATCAAACCAGATAGAGACCATCCTTTTCCAACCGAATGATCTTTTGCTTGTACAGGGCACCAACGGCCTTTTTAAAGACTTTCTTACTCATCTCAAGTTGCTCCTGGATATCTTCCGGAGCGCTTTTGTCGGTAAGGGGCAGGAAACCATCGTTGGATCGGATTGCTTCCAGCAGTATTTTGGCATTTGGCTCAATGCCCTCGTAGCCAGACTTCCGCAAGCGCACATCGATCTTATTGTCTTCCCGGATATTGAAAACAAATCCGCGTCGGCGATCACCGACAGAAACATTCGCGAAAAGCTCATTGTAATAGATCAATCCCCAATGGGCTTTGTTGATGATCACATTCCAACCAAGGTCTGATTTTCCGGAAAAGATAAGATCTACCTCCTCCCCTTCTTCAACGGTCAATTCCCGATTTTTGATAAATCGAGGCAAATTGGAAGACGCTACAAGGCGGTCTGTCGCTCCATCCAGGTACATATAAACCAGATAGGTTTCATCCTTGTGCATTTTTTCCAGCTGCTCGCTGAAGGGCACCAACAGATCTTTTTCCATTCCCCAGTCCAAAAAGGCTCCAAACTTCGTAACAGAACGCACTGTCAGCGGCGCAAAATCATTGAGCTTGATCTTAGGTTCCAGGGTAGTGGCTACCGGACGGTCCTCGCTGTCTCTGTATAAAAACACCTCAATTTTATCGCCGATTTCATAGGTTTCCGGTACGTATTTATTTGGTAAAAGAACGTCGTTTTCTTCGTCGTCACCGAGGTATAATCCTACAAGTGTCTCCCGCAGAATCTCCAGTTCATTGATCTCGCCAATATTCAGCATATAGATTTTCCGATTTTTTGCAAGATAGGGTTCTTTCCGTTGATTCCGTTGATTCCGTTGATTCCGTTGATTCCGTTGATTCCGTTGATTCCGTTG
>JAAEZH010000045.1 GCA_018222965.1 Bacteroidota bacterium | reverse complement strand
CAGAAGTTTGTTGCATTTGAATACCTGTACTTTCACGCAACAGCATGGAAATATTGGTAGAGTTCATAAATGCTTTTTCGCCTAATTCCTCTGCGGTAATCGCTTCCAAGCGGGTTGGCAAATCTTGTATCAATCGACTGCTTCGAGTGGTAGTGACGGTTACAGCTTCCAGTTCTTCACTTCCCGATTCCAACAGTATGGTTAAAGGCTCTTGTTGGGGCAAGGTAACATCCAGTTCCTTAGTCTCATAACTTACATAACTAACCTGAATTTCATACGTTCCGTCAGGTAAGTTTTCAATAACAACAATACCATTCAAGTCTGTTACACCTCCTTTATCCAGTTTTTCAAAAAGGACATTAACACCAATTAGTGGTTCTTCGGAGTCTGCATCCAAAATGGTTGCCTGAAATGTGTTTTGACAAAAAACTACATTAATTGTAGCCATTGCCAATAATGACAATATTAATTTTTTCATTTTTTGAATATTAGATTAATCAAACAAATTTGTAAAAAGGGCATACCTGTCTATGCCCGAATGATTAACCTAATTTTGGCGGTTGCCAAATGGAGTGATTGAAGGAAGAAGGGTGGAAGTGAGGTATAAACGAAGGAGTTGTTTTCGGTATTAATGTAGGTGTTTTTTCTGGGAGATGAATTTCTTTAGCCGTATCAAATGCAGTAAAACAACTACTACATATACAAAACGGAGAACAGGGGGAATCTTCGCAAGGGTCAGAATTTTGTTCTGCATCTAAGCTATTTTGAATTTCTAAACCCAATAGTTGGTTAGCTATTACTATAATGCCTCCACCACCATCGCCGCAGGGTGCAAGCGATAGCGCAAAAATGTAAATTGTGAATATTTTAATGAAAAACTTCATCATCGCAAAAATAACAAATTTATATAGGTGGAGAACTATTGCCCTCCACCTATATAATATCTCTTAGCCTTCTAATGCTCATGCGACAACTCCCCAGCCTTTGATTGAGCAAATACATAATAAGCCCCTTCGGTTACGATTTTCATTTTATCGGGTATGGCATCAATCAGTTTTACAGAGGTAAAACCATTATCGGTTGTGCCTTGCACCACTCTGATTGCTTCAAATTTTATTTCATCTTCATCTGTTTGGTCATTGGCGACATAGATATAAGAGGAAGCCCCGTCTTTGATAATCGCTTTTTCAGGCAATGCCTGTACGGTTTGGTCATTCAGCCAAATTTTGGCTTCAACGAACAAGTCTTTGATGAATTTCGGACGCTCTTTTTCCAAATGCCCGTGAATGCGAACAGTTTTATTTTCGGTATTAAATTCTTTGCCGATAATGTGAACTTCTCCATCATATACTTGGCTGCCCATTGCAGGAACGGTATAGCTTATTTTTTGTCCTTCTTTGATACTGGAAATGTCTTTTTCAAAAATATCCAATTCCAAATGCAGGTGCTTTTCATCAACTATTTCCATTAGTTCCTGTTGTGGCGTGACGTACATTCCATTGTGCATATTTATGGAAGTGATATAGCCAGCCATCGGGGAAATTATGGCGATACGTTCCGTAATATTATCGGGCGATAAATTGGAAGTATTGATACCTAAATAAGCCAACTGTTTGCCTATTCCTTTCAGAGTTGCCGATTTCATGTTTACATCAGATTGTAGTTTTTGCTGTTTTTTAGCTACGCCAGCATTGGCGTTTACCAATCTTGTTTGGCGTTCCAATTCTTGATGTAAAAAACTTAGCTCGGCTTGTACTTCAAGATATGCTTGTTGCTGTTGAATAAATTCAGGGTTTTCCAAATACCCCATATTCACCCCTTTTTTGATATAACTGCCTTCCACATATTTCTTAGTGGATTTGATAAACCCGTTTGCTTTGGCACTTACCGAAGAATAGGCATTGGGAGGTAAATCAAGTGTTCCCGTTGCCTTGATAAAATCATTGATTTTGACATTGGAGAAATCACCGAATTTGATGCTCATGGTTTCAATCTGCTCTTTGGTCAGATGAATTTCCCCTTCTTCGTGTTCTTCGCCATGTCCATGCCCATCGTCTTCGGTGTGTTGTTCTGTTTCATTTCCGTGGTCGTGGTTATGCTCGTCATCTTCTGCGTGACTATGACCGCAAGCGAAGAACAGGAGAACAACAGACAGACTAATTATTGATATGATTGAAATATTTATGATTTTCATTGTATGATTTATTTTTAGTTAGAGAAAAATTGATAAAGCATTACCACCTTATTATGAGCCAACACTTGTTCCCAATAACTCACTTGGTTTTTGGCTGAAATGTTCAAGATGTTGAGTAATTCAAGGTAGGTAATCTCTCCTGCCTCATAATTGAGGTCAGAAATTCGCTCCATTTCAGGATTAATTAATTCCAACTGTTCTTGATAATAATTTACACCTGCTTCATACAATTGTATGGCATTTTCAATGGATAATAGCTCCTGATTTATTTGCTGTTTTTTTGTTTCAAGATTGGCTCTTGCCACTTCTGTCTGTAACTTTTGGGCTGCTATCTTTTGCTTGGTTGGTTTGTTGAAAAGCGGAATTTGCACCCCTGCCTGTAAGCCATGCAGCCAGCCCCCATCAAAGTAATTTTGAGTAGAATAGCCAATATTGAAATCAGGTTTTAAGGTAGCTTTTAGCAAGTCAATATTTGCCTGTTCAATCTGAATTTCCTGATTAGCTATCTGTATTTGGAAACTGTTCAAACTGTCTGTTAAGACAAATGGTATCATTACCAAACTGTCCGTAGCGGTTATGGCTTCGGTAGTGTTCAGTAAATTGGCTAACTGTTTTTCTAAATTGCCAATTTCCAAAACTGCCTGATTGAGCAAAAGCTGATATTCGTTTAAAGAGGATTGAATGGTCAACTTTTCAATGGGATTGGCTTCACCAGTTTCCACCCTAACAGTTGCCATTTGAAAATACTGCCCATAGGTCTGTATGAGTTGTTTGTAGAGTTCGCTTAGTTCTTTGCGCTGCTGCAATTCAAGATATATCTGCTTCACCTGTAAGGTCAGTTCTTTTTCGGTCAGTTGCTTTTGTAAAAACTGCCTTTTGACCTGTTCATTTTGAAAGGCATTTTGAGCTTTGACAGATGCAGGATTGGGAATATTTTGAACTACGCCAATTTGATTGACCCGTTGACCATTTTCTCTAAATAATCCGTCACCCTGATAGCTGAAATCTGTTGTACCAAGAGCATAAGGCAGATTTTGTAAAGATTGCCCTTGCTCAATTTGTAAATTGGCAGCACGAATAGAGGGATGATTTTGGACAGCTATTTCAACCGCTTCATCTATCGTAATTGGTCGTTGCTGTGCTTCTGTTGGAAGGCTAAAAAGCAATAATGGTAAAATAATCATTATCGCCGTTGAGCCAATGGAATTGTTCCCTTTTCGCTCCTGCCATTTCGCTAACCAACTATACAAAATTGGTAATACTACCAATGTCAAGAAGGTAGCGGTTATTAACCCACCAATCACAACGGTTGCCAAAGGTCGCTGAACTTCTGCACCGCCAGAGGTGGAAAGAGCCATTGGTAAAAAGCCCAACGAGGCTACCGCAGCAGTTAACAAAACGGGGCGTAAACGAACACTTGTACCTTTGATGATACGCTCTCTAATGTTGGTTACACCCTCTTTTTTCAATTGATTGAAATAACCAATCAGAACAATTCCATTTAATACCGCAACACCAAACAAGGCAATAAATCCAATGCCTGCGGAAATACTAAAAGGCATCCCCCGTAGTTCCAATGCCCAAATTCCGCCAATCGCAGAAAGCGGGATGGCGGTAAAAATTAAGGCTGCTTGTGTGATACTTCCAAAGGTGAAATAAAGAAGGATAAAAATTAAAGCCAAAGCAATCGGTACAGCTACCATCAAACGGGCATTGGCTGCTTTTAAGTTTTCAAATTGACCGCCATAGGTGAAATAATAACCAGCAGGTAAATCCACTTTAGCATCCAGTTCTTTTTGAATTTTGCTTACCAAAGTTTCCACATCTGTATTCCCTACATTCACCCCGATGACAATTCTTCTGTTGGTATTATCTCTGGAAATCTGCATGGGTGCATCTATCAATTCTACATTGGCAACTGCCTGTAAAGGAACTTGTGTACCATTATCCAAAGTGATGTATAAATTTTGCACATCCGCTATGCCATTTCGGTATTTTTCATCCAGTCTAACTACCAAATCAAAGCGTTTTTCGCCCTCATAAATCACCCCTGCTTTTTCTCCTGCAAAAGCACTTCTGACCACTTGATTAACTTCTTTGACCTGCAAACCATATTGCGCCATTTTATCATATTTGAAATTGATGATAATTTGCGGCATCCCAATAGTTTGCTCTACATTGACCGTGCCGACACCACCAATTTTTGTGATGACGCTTTCAGCTTCTTTTGCTTTGCTATAAAGCAAATCCAAATCTTGACCATAGAGTTTTATGGCAATGTCTGCTTTTGAACCAGTCATTAATTCATTGAAACGTAATTGGATAGGTTGCGAAAATTCATAGCCCACCCCAGGAATAACGCTTAATGACTTTTCTATTTTTTCAAACATTTCTTTTCGGTTGCTTGCCGATGTCCATTCCTCTTTTGGTTTCATTACTAATACATAATCGCCTATCTCAACTGGCATGGGGTCAGTAGGTATTTCGGCTGCTCCGATATTGACCACGACATCTTCTATTTCAGGAAAGTCTTTGAGTAGCTTCTTCTGAATAATGGATGCCATTTCAATACTTTGTGAAAGCGAAGTGCCAGCTGGTAAAATCTGTTGCATGGCTAAATCCCCTTCTTCTAATGTGGGGATAAACTCCCCTCCCATTCTGGTAAAAACGAAAAAGCTAAAAGCGAACAGGACAACCGTAGCTAAAACGAAAACGGCTTTTAGTCGTAGGGCTAAATTTAAAGCAGGCGTATATAGTCTTTGGAAAAAAGCAATGATGCGGTCAGCAATCGTTTTTTTGTCGGTAATTTTTTTATTGAGAAACAAAGCGGACATCATTGGCACATAAGTCAAGGAGAGAATTAAAGCGCCACCTATTGCCAGCATCACCGTTTGAGCCATCGGTTTGAACATTTTGCCCTCGATACCAACCAAAGCCAGAATAGGAATGTAAACCATCAGGATGATGATTTCACCAAAGGCTGCGGAGCTTCTGATTTTTTGCGAAGCCGTTTTGACCTCATGATTCATTTGTGCAGCCGTCAATTTTTTCCCTGCAAAATTTACTTGTAAGCGATGAACAATGGATTCTACAATAATGACTGCACCATCCACAATTAACCCAAAATCAATTGCGCCTAAGCTCATTAGGTTGGCAGAAATACCCAACATATTCATCATGGAAACAGCAAAGAGCATTGAAAGGGGAATGACGGAAGCTACAATCAATCCTGCTCGCCAATTACCGAGCATCAATACCAAAATGAAAATGACAATCAGCCCCCCTTCAATCAGATTCGTTTTAACTGTTCCAATTGCGGTTGATACCAGTTTATCCCTGACCAGATAGGGTTCTATTACCACGCCTTCAGGGAGTGATTTTTTGATTTGTTCCACCCGTTCTTTTACTCGTTCGGTAACGGCTGCCGAGTTTGCCCCTTTTAGCATCATTACCCTGCCTCCAACGGCTTCTTCTCCATCCCGTACCAATGCACCATATCGGGGAGCTTTGCCAAATTGAACCGTTGCCACATCTTTTATCAAAATGGGTCTGCCATTGCGGACATCCACCACAATGTTTTCCAAATCGGTTAGTGAACGAGCAATACCATTTGTTCGGATATAATAAGTGTTTGGGTTTTTCTCAATGTAAGCTCCCCCTGTATTTTCATTGCTATTTTCCAATGCTTTAAAAATATCGGTAATACTCACCCCAACCGATTTAAGCAAATTAGGATTGACTGCCACCTCATATTGTTTGAGGAAACCGCCCATTGTATTGACTTCGACTACGCCTTCAATCCCTGACAATTGACGTTTTACAATCCAGTCCTGAATACTTCTTAGTTCAGTAGGCGAATATTTATCTTCAAAACCCTCGGCAGGTCGGACAACATACTGATAAATCTCTCCCAACCCCGTAGAAATAGGTGCCATTTCAGGGCTTCCTAATCCTTCGGGAATATTATCCTCGGCTTCATTCAGATATTCACCCACCAACTGACGAGCTAAATACACGTCCATATCTTCCTCAAAAACCACCGTCACAACAGATAAGCCAAATCGGGAAATGGAGCGTATTTCAACAAGCTGTTGAATATTTTGTAAAGCCAACTCAACAGGCGTGGTAATGAACTGCTCCACTTCTTGAGTTGCTAAAGTTGGCGATATGGTTATAACCTGTACCTGATTATTAGTAATATCAGGCACAGCATCAATGGGTAGCTGTCGCAGGGAGAATAATCCCCAAACAATTAGGGCGGCTACCAATAGCCCTATCACAAACTTATTCTCAATCGAATAAGCGATTATCTTATCAAACATATTGAAATTAAAATTTAGTTAAACCTATAAATACGATTGGTGTAGGTGTAGGAGTCCCACGAAAATGGTTTAGCTAAATCTTGGCGGTTGCCAGATGGAGGCATTAACCCCAGAAGGATAAAAATTAGATGAGTGGGGAAGAAGTTTTTGGGAAATTAGTGTGATATAACTATCTGTTAGATTGGCACTTGTTGGAATACTTGTAGTGATTGAACAACAACTGCAAACACAAAAAGGAGTACAAGTGTCATCTCCACAGCCGTTTGAATGCTGCTCATGGTCTGATACGTGTTGGTGTTCTATTCCAAAAAGATGATTAGCTATTTCCATAATACCACCTCCACCGTCGCCGCAGGGAACAAGCGACAAGGCAAGTATATAGATGGTCAATATGTGAGAAGCTAATCTCATAAGATGCAAAAATAGATAAATTTAATATGCAATGCAATTGCAAACTTAATAGCAAAGTTTTGAGGCTGTAAATAATAAAGGTTGGAATAGAGGAAAAACACTGTTTGTTGTCCCTATGTTGTACCCATACTGATTAAAATTAAAAAAGCCAAGTCGGACGACTTGGCTTAAATCATTGATATTCAATGAGTACCGAAGGTGGGACTCGAACCCACACGGTGTTGCCACCACTGGATTTTGAATCCAGCGCGTCTACCAATTCCGCCACTTCGGCTTGCGACCCCGGTAGTAGGGGAGTGCAAATTTAGTACTTTCGGCAAATTTGTAATACTTGCCGGGCATTTTTTTACGAACAACCTCGAATTACATCCAAACCATTCGCGTAAAGCATCAGAGCGAGGATGAGAATGAAGCCGACCATGGTCGCGTATTCCATAAACTTATCGCTTGGTTTGCGACCGGTTACCATCTCGTACAACAGAAACATCACATGGCCACCATCCAGTGCCGGAATAGGCAGGAGGTTCATGAAAGCCAGGATCAGGGATAATACCGCTGTCATATACCAGAACCGATACCAGTCCCAGGTAGTTCCAAACATACTGCCGATCGACGCAAATCCGCCCAAACTCTCAGAAGCAGGAATCTCATTGGATAGCATCTTGCGGAAAGCCTTCAACTGGTCGCTCAAAAAGGTAACGCCTTTTACAACACCGGCAGGGAGGGCTTCTGCAATACTGTATTCCTGTGTTTCATAATCGAAGAAGCGGCGTCCGTCATATGGCGCCAGTCCGAGTTTTCCATCATCGGTGGTGGTCGCAGAAATTTCCATTTGTTGCCCCTCGCGGTACAGGCTGACCATCACTTTCTCTTCTTGCCGGTTCTTGAGGTAGTTGAGGAATTGATCGAAATACTGGAAAGTTACTCCGTTTACAGATATCAGGCTGTCGTCAACCATGAAGCCGGCTTCTTCAGCCGGACTGTCTTTTACCACCCGTCCTACTACAAAAGGTACCCGCTCCACAAACAGGGGCTGGTTCTTGTTTTTATAGCTGGCAAGCTCGCCTACAAATTTCTTGTCGATCGGAATGGTGGTTTGTCCGCCCTGGCGACGCACGGTCATTTGGTCTACACCATCAATCACAATAGCACGCACCAAATGGCGGTCGTTGAATTTATCAAAAGGCTCCCCACCAATGCTGATGATGTGATCGCCGTTTTGCAAGCCCAATTCCTGTCCAAGCGAGTCGGCATGAATCCCAAAAGTGGCATTCTCTGCCGGCAAATACTTCTCACCCCAGGTGAATAATACCATACCGAAGATCAGGAATCCAAGGATGAAGTTTACGGTTACCCCGCCGAGCATGATGATGAGGCGTTGCCAGGCCGGCTTGGAGCGGAACTCCCAGGGCTGTGGCGGTTGCTTCATCTGTTCGGTATCCATGCTTTCGTCGATCATACCGGAGATCTTGACATAACCACCCAGGGGAAGCCAGCCAATACCGTATTCGGTTTCGCCTTTCTTTACTTTGAAGAGCGAAAACCAGGCATCGAAGAAGAGGTAAAATTTTTCCACGCGTGTACCAAATAGTTTGGCAGGCAGAAAGTGCCCCATCTCGTGGAGAATTATCAGGAAGGAGAGGCTCAGCATAAGCTGGCCGATCATAATCACATATTCCATGCTGTACAGCTAAGTTTAGGGAGGGAATTTTCCAATTCCTTCTGGACAAAAACAGGACTTTGGCCTGCTTTGTTGTCCGAGCGAGCGCAAAGGTAAGCGGAAATCGACTTAATTCAGCATTTTGCCTATAAAAACACCCGCAGAAACGACTTGCTTTTTACATTTGCTTTGTGATTATCTTCCATACCACCGAAATTGAAGGCAATATTGCCCGACTCAGCGGAGAAGAAGCCCGCCACTGTTTGCAAGTCCTTCGCCGAAAGGCAGGAGACACGATTACCCTTGTAGATGGTAAAGGAACCTGGTATGAAGGGGTAATCTCCCAAACGGAAAAGCGTAGCTGCAGCATCGAACTGGATCCGAGCAAAACCAGGGTAGAATCTCAATCCTGCCATTTGCACATGGCTGTTGCACCCACCAAAAATATTTCCCGTTACGAGTGGTTTTTGGAAAAAGCTACAGAAATGGGCATCGGAAGCATTACTCCAATCCTTTGTCGGCATTCGGAGCGGAATCGCATTCGGCCCGACCGCCTGGAAAAAATCCTGCTTTCGGCTATGAAGCAATCGATGAAAGCCCATCTTCCGGTTCTAAATCCTATGGTGCCTTTCGGCGAATTGGATTTTAGCGGGAAAGGCTATATTGCTCATTGTGAAAACACGCCTAAAACCCATTTGTGGAACAACTATACTGCCGGAACAGACGTTAGCATTTTGATCGGACCAGAAGGCGATTTTCATCCGGATGAAATTGCCCTGGCTATCGAAAAGGGATTTGATCCCGTTCATCTCGGTCAGCAGCGACTACGTACCGAAACCGCAGCACTGGCTGCCGTACACACGATCCAGCTGGCAAATGAAATAACATGAAGAAGATACTGATATTCCTTTTTATCCTTCCTTTCGCAACAGGGTTTAAATCTGAAAATGCGAACACCCTTCAACTGGCACTTTTGAAATACAAAGGGGGAGGAGACTGGTATGCAAATCCGACGGCCCTGCCCAATTTGGCGCTTTTTTGCAACCAGCAACTCGGAACGGCATTTGATCCGGATTATGCAACCGTAGAGGTTGGCAGTGTAGATCTTTTCAACTATCCATTTGTACACATGACCGGCCACGGAAATGTGGTGTTTTCTGATGCAGAAGCGGAGAATTTAAGGAACTACCTGATTGCCGGCGGATTCCTCCATATCGATGATAATTACGGAATGGATCCTTTTGTACGTCCGGCGATGAAAAAGGTTTTTCCCGAATTAGAGTTTGTCGAGCTGCCCTTTGAGCACGGAGTCTACCACCAGACCTTTGATTTCCAGGGCGGTTTGCCTAAGGTACACGAACACGATGGCGATCCGCCACAGGGATTCGGATTGATTTGGGAGGGGAGATTGGTTTGTTTCTATTCGTATGAGAGCGATCTGGGAGACGGATGGGAGGATGCTGCCGTGCACCGGGATCCGGAACAGGTGCGGATCAAAGCCTTACAGATGGGAGCGAATTTGATTCAGTTTGCTTTCGAATAAATCCTAAACTAGCGCCAGATCACATTGCGTTGATTGCGGATGTAGCGCTTGAGGTTTAGCCAGAAAGCAGCAAAAAGGTATATAATAATAGGGGAGCCCAGTGCGGCAAATGAGATGTAAATAAAGTACAGCCGTACCCGGCTGGAAGCCACGCCCATACGATCACCCAGATAGGAGCAAACCCCAAAAGCCGAGCGCTCCAGCAATTCTTTAAAGTAGTTAAACAGGTTCATCGATAACTAAGGTTTAATGCGTATTTCAGGTTTACTGGTGTAACAAAAAAGGAGTTCGTTGGTTTGTTACTTCGTTTAATTCGTATAACGTTTTAATTGTTTAATACGTGTCCTGGAGGCATCTTCGAGCAGGTTTTACCAGTGAAGTTGTTTAAAAATAGCTCACTGGCTCCTGAAAAAGCCTTTTCATCCCACTTTTTACTTTTTTTTCGCCCCGTAGCGCTGCTATGCGGCTCTAAAAAAGCCTCAACTGGAATGAAAATTCAATTCTCAGAATCTCAGCAGCCATTATTAAATAACTTCAGTAAAAAATACGGAAATTCCTTTTAGAAATCAATAAAAAAGGGCTGCCCCGGTGGAACAGCCCTGATTTTCTCATGTATGTATTTTTTAGAGTTTGTTTGGGTTTTTCCCTTTGGGCTGCACTCGCTCCAAAAGCAAATCCCGAACAAACTCTTATTCCACCATACTTACCGCCGGTGTAGAAAACACCTCGTTTTCTGAGAGGCTGGCTTTTCCGCTGCCTGAGTTGAGTACGTATACCAGGCCGGCAACACCTACAAGACCGATAAGAAGAAGGATGAATGCGTTGCTTTTTCCTTTAGAAGCGTCGATGGATGGGTTAGCATTTTTCATGATAAGTGTGTTTGATAGTGTTTCAATTAGTGTTAGTGTGTTACTTATCGGCTTCTGAGATGGCATAGCAATGCCAGGAGGTACTTTGTACCAAATGTGTGGGCCGCAAAACGACCGGAAAAGACATAGGAATCCCGTTTAAGCAGTGACCTGCTTATTTCCCTGATCGATTATTCAGGTTAGGATCTTATAAATGGAATGTATCTGTGAAGAAAGGAGGAGATACGCCTCGTGGTAATAGTGGTAAGTAGTGTTTCATTTTAAAGTGTTTCTAGTGTGTAATATCCGGGGAAGATACAAGCTTCTCTTAACATATTCTAATTTTTCGCTTGCGTTATCCTCAGAGGCTCAATCCGTTTCACATTATAATTATTTCAAATACCATGCCAAAAATGGATTTGGCTGTGTTTTTTTGAAAAAAAATGAAAAAAGGGGCCAAGATTGTGTTTGGGGGGAATTGGGAATGTAGAATTATGAATTTTTCTCCCACCCTCTGAGCGGGAGGGAGGTGTTGGAAAGTGCTCCACCGCTTGAGGGGGAGCTGTCCGCTTGCGGACTGAGAGGAATTAGGAATGATACTCCAGTAAAATTCTTATCTAAGGCCTGTCGTCAATAGCCTCTAAACTCAAAAAAAAGGTGCTTTGAAGGCAAAATATCCCTCAAAGCACCCGGTTTCCAAAAATGGAAAAAGCCTATCTACTGATTAATGATATCGAAAATTGATTGCAGTCGTGGGGAAAGAATAATCTCCGTACGACGGTTTCGGGCTTTGTTGTCGGCACTGTCGTTTGGTGCAACCGGTGAATACAATCCACGGCCGGAGGCTGTGATCCGTGTAGGATCCACACCATTGTCGGTCAGTACTTTTACTACTGTAGTTGCACGGGACACACTCAAGTCCCAGTTGAGCGTGGCGCTTCCGTCGGAATCGGTATGACCTTCTACTGTAATATCGATGTCCGGATTATCATTCAGAACTGCGGCGAGTTGCTGCAGGGCCTGTTTTCCTTTGTTGTCGATCTTATCGGAACCCGAACGGAAAAGTAAGTTTTGGCTCATGGAAACATAGAGCTTGCCATCAACCTCAGTAACCGTAAGGTCTTTCGCTGAAAAGCCCAATAAAGCTTCTTTGATATTGGCTTTAAGCTGAGACATTTGTCCCTGGGTTTCCCGCAGCGAAGCTTGCAGTTCATTCACACGGGCTTCGCGCTCATCCAGGTTGGCACGGAGGAGAGCCAGGTTGGCTTCCCGCTCATCGAGCTCAAACTGGGCGTCTGCCAGGGCAGTTTCTTTCTCATTGAGTTCTTCCTGTTTGGTGATGAGCAATTCCTGTAAGGATTGCTTTTCGTAGGAAGCAGTGGACAGGAGCGTTTTGTTTTGCTCCAGCAATTGATCGTAGCGTTTGCGCAGATCGGCATTTTCGCTATTGAGCCGGTCGTTTCGGATGGTGAGTTCCTCCAATTCGAGGTAACTCTGTTTTAGTTGAGCTTCGGTGGTTTTGAGTTTTTGTTTCAGTTCGTCGTTTTCCTCTTCTACTTCCGCGAGACTTTCGGATTCGCTTTTGTAGTAATCTTTGAGAGAAACAGCTTCATCATACTTCTTGGTAGTTACACAAGAAGTGAAAAGCAAAAGGCAGCCAAAAACGGCTATAGATACTACTCGAAGGTTCATAAATCCAGATTTTGTGTTTGGCATAAAGATAGTGTATAGAATGTCTAATTTCACTTCCTGCCCCAAAATCGGATTTTTTTAGGAAATCTCTCCGCCACAACTGGATCCGGAGCCAGCAGTACAGGCATAACAGTGCTGGTTCATGGCAATTTTACGCTTTTCCAGCGTTGCCAGATCAAAATCATTGATGTGCTGAGAGTTTTTGGTAGCCACTTTCATATCCAGCATTTGATTGAAATCACAATCATGGATATATCCATCCCAACTTACAGAAAGGGTATTCAGACACATGAGTCCATCCACGGTGCCCGGATTAAAGGCATCGATAAGTTGCTGCATGTAATCCGCGTAATTATCTGTCTGGATCAAATATTCCAGAAATCGGGAAATCGGCACATTGGTGATGGCAAATAACTGATTAAATTCTATGTCGAATTTTCTTTTCAGCTGCCGCTTAAATTCTGCTTCCATAGCCTCCTGGTCGCCGGGCAGGTATGCACCAGACGGATTGTAGACCAGGTTGAGCACCAAGCCGGAGCCTTCTTTTCCATACCCGACTTCATTGAGCATTTGCAGGGCTTTGATGGAATCTTCAAAAACGCCGTCTCCGCGTTGTGAGTCGGTACGGTTCTTACTGAAAGAGGGGAGGGATGAAACTACCTCCACTTTGTGTTTGGCAAAGAATTCCGGCAGGTCGTGGTATTTCTTATTTGCCCGGATGATAGTCAGATTACAGCGATCCATAACCTTTTTACCCAGCGCTGTAACTTCTTCAACAAACCAGCGGAAATTGGCATTCATTTCCGGAGCACCACCTGTGATGTCTACGGTATGAATACTATCTACCGAAGCGATGATTTCCAAACAACGTTGGAGGTCCTCTCTGGACATATTTTCTTCCTTCTTGTCCGGTCCGGCATCGACATGGCAATGGGAGCAGGTTTGATTACAGAGCTTTCCGATATTAATCTGGAAGATCTCCACGGCACCGGGTTGAAGAACACCTACCCGTTCCGAAAAGGAGGGGAATTTGGCATCCGTCATCTCTTTGCCATTGAGAACCTGAAGTTGAAAGAAAGTGTCTGAAAATTCGCTTCCGCGAACGCTTAGTGATTTACTGCGTTGTTTAATTGCCATGTGGGACGGTAATGTAGAGTGTAGAATGTAGAATTAGGAATTTTGAATTGGGAATGCAGAATTAATAATTAAAAACTCAGCATTAAACATTCAAATTCCTACATCGTCATTTTCTTAACGTGATTCATCATTTGGGTGCTGTACACCAGGGTTGTTCCGGCTCGGATTCCTGCCGCTACATGAACGGCTTCCATCATTTGCTCCTCATCAGCGCCTTTTTGCAAGCAGGCAGATGAATAGGCATCTATGCAATACGGACATTGAATGGCATGGGCTACGGCCAATGCAATCAGTGCTTTTTCCCGCTGAGTAAGGGCTCCCTCTTTAAAGATATTATTATACCAGTTGAAAAAGTCTTTACCCATTTCTTCCTGAAACTCGGTGATGTTTCCAAATTGCTTCAGGTCTGCAGGATCGAAATATTTTTTTTCTGCCATTTTGTATTTTTTGAGCGACCAAAATAAGCCAAGCAACCGCCTGCGCAAAGCATTTACCGGAAATTTTAGGGCTAGTGTAGGGATCAGGACGCTTTGCATGAATCCTTTTTGGCCCTTTACCCTTCACAACTTATGTACGGCCATATTGTTCTCAACGGATTTTGAAAGTGCCATTTTTATTCTGTTGAAGACTAAAAGAAAGCATAGTTTCTTATGGATAAATATGTCCAAGTAATTAGCTTTGGAAAATGATTGGAAGTATGCGTACGTATTTGTTTGCCTGTCTGGCGGGCCTGCTTTTTGTTGGACTATCTTCCTGCCGGCAGGATTTTGGAGGTCGATCCGATTTTTATGCGCTTCCCGCGAAAGCGGGCAATGATTGGCAAATGGTCGTTGAAATTCCGGCTGGCACCAACCTCAAGTTGGAGTATGATGCCTTTAAGGACAGCTTTTTGCCCGACTCCATAAATGGTCAGCCACGGATAGTCAATTTTTTACCTTATCCCGGAAATTATGGTTTCATCCCATCCACCCTTATGGATGCTGCTGCCGGAGGAGACGGGGATCCGGTCGACGTATTACTTATTTCGGAAGCATTGCCTACCGGTACCGTAGTTCGAATTCAACCAATAGCTGCGCTTCTTCTAAAAGACGATGGCGAAGCAGATACCAAGATCATTGCTATTCCCAGAGATTCGAGTATCCGAAGTTTTCAGGTGGAGACTTTCCAGCAGATGGCGATTGAATTTCCGGCTGTAAGGAACATGGTGGAGGACTGGTTTTTAAACTATAAGGGGCCCGGGCGGATGGAATCTCTGGGGTGGCGAAATGAAATTTTTGCCGACCAATTGATGACAAAGTCCTTAAAAGAAGCCGATTCTCAATAATTCTGCCCGATCGATAAAACTTATTGGTAAACGCGACTGTTCCTTATCCGAAATTAATCCCCAATGGGTATTTGTCCTGGTTTATCCTATGCAAAATCAAAAAACGCCGACCTGCATTTGCAGGGGGGTGAAATACGTCTAAGTGTTTCCCGAAACCTGGACGCTGTGTTGCGTGACTGGGATCAGGTTACCTCCGAGGCTCCCTTTTTCTTGCAATCTCCTTTTCTTCAAAGTTTGGAAACGGCTCCGCCTGAAGGGGTTGAATTTGCCTATTTAATATTCCACCGGAACCTCCAACCTGTTGGAATTGCTTATTGCCAGACTTTTGAATTTGATGCCTATAAAAGCCTCGAAGCTTCTCTGGAAAGTGGAGATCGGCGCTGGTATGATCCGCTCAGAAAGTTTTTGGCCCGACGCATTAATTTCCGCACCCTGGTTTGTGGGAATCTTTTATTCTCAGGACCCTATGCTTACTTTTTTACCGATACAGAGCTGGATGCGCCCAAACTGGTTAGTGAAGCTCTGATCAAAGTATCTTCTGTATTGGATAAAGACCGAGGAGGCATTCAGGGTTTGTTTATTAAAGATTTTCCACCGGAACATGGTGCAGACTTGGATGCCTTCCGAAAAAGTGGTTATCGGGATTTTAAATTTTTGCCCTGCATGCATATGAGTATGCCCGGAGATTGGGGATCCTTCGAGGATTACCTGGAGGCGCTGTCCAGTAAATATCGGGTACGTGCTCGCCGGGCATTTAAAAAACTGGGTGATGTAGAAAAGCGTTACCTAAATGCCCGGGAGATTAAAGCCTGGGAGTCGGAATTGTACGAGTTGTACAGAGAAGTAGCTGATTCGGCTGATTTTAATCTGGCCACGGTACCAGCTGATTACTTTTATCAGCTGAAAAACGCCTTACCCGGTGATTTTAATGTGTTGGCTTATTTTGACAAAGGGGAACCCATTGCATTTATCTCCTACTTCACGGGAGATTTTGGATTAGAAGCGCATTTCATCGGCTTTGATTCGGCCATTCAGCGAAAGCGGCAATTATATCTCAATATCCTATATGATCTGATTCGGGAAGGAATTGAAATGGAAGCACCCCGTATACATTTTGCCCGCACAGCTTCTGAGATCAAAAGTTCTGTTGGAGCGATTGCCTGTGATCAACAATGTATCATCCGCCATCGGACACCCTGGATCAATCGATTGGTTGGTCCAATTGTAGGCACTTTGCAAGGCCCTACGGAGGAGTGGCAACCAAGACATCCGTTTAAATAGGTTTTAGGGTTTAATTCTTAATTCTTAATTAGGAATTGAGAATGTTGAATTCTTAATTAACCAACGGAACCAACGGAACCAACGGAACCAACGGAACCAACGGAACCAACGGAACCTCAATTCCCCATCCTCGACATATTTCTCGTAGCGCGATCCGGTTCTACCGCATTTCTGTAGCGTAAGTAGTTTTGCTGCGTAGGTGTCATGTCCTTATGCTCTTCTTCGGTGAAGATAGCGTTGTAGGTATTTGGACCTTCTTGTTCGATTATAACTTGTTGTGGGAAATCGGCATTCTCTTCGTCTTCGAAAATGGCGATTCCATCCGTATAAGACTTCAGCCTGAAGTAGCGTTCTTTTCCGGTTTCGTCGATGGCTGTAATGAAATACAATTGTTCTCCGATCTTCCGGATTTGCATTTCTTCGGTGAAAGTTTCTTTGCCGTTGAGTACCAGCAATCCCTTACCGGAAATGGTAAATTTATTCTGAATCTCCCATTGTTCCACCGAGCGACCTATGCCTTCTTCAGATTGCCATTGGCCGATGAGCCATTGAAACTGTTGAACTGAGGGGTCGAGGCTTTCACTTTCAAACTGTATCGCGTTGCTTGCTGCATTCATTTCCTGAATTTGCACATCAGCACGCTTCTCCAGTTTTTCTTTAGCTACCGGTTCCATACCGGCATTTTCCTCCATAGCAACCGATGGTTCCTGGTAGGTTGGTGGTCCGTAAGCCGGTTCAACAGGCTGAGGAGTTTCGGATACAGCATCGTATTCTGCCGGCGGGCTGGTTTCGGCAGCTATTTCGGCATCATCTTCTTCTTCGAAAGCAGGCTCGTTCTGTACAATGGTTTCAGGGATGTCGTCTGGCGAAGTAACTTCATCTGCCAGCATAGTCGGCGTTTCGGCCCGGTCATAATTGGGGGGTTGGTTAAGCGGCCCGGCATTGCGAACCGCTACAGTTATTCTTTTTTGGCTATCTCCTTCCCGAAGATTCACGTCACTGTAAACCTCGCTGATGGGAAGGGGGCGCATTCCGCCTTCACTGTTAATTTCTTCCATGCCAAATGAACCGTTTTGGTTAAAGGCCATTTGCTCGCCGGATTTTGGTCCGAGGTACATAGGAAGTAAGGCTACCATGGTAACCAGCAGGAGGAGAGCTGCTGCCATAGCCAGGCGGCGATACAAGGTGCTGCCACCCGTTGCCCTACGTTTGTCGAGCCGGGATTCCAACCGATCCCACGCATGGGAAGAGGGTTGTTGGCGCATCTGTGAAGCGCCGTCCCTGAAGAGGTCTTCTATATCTTTACGCTTACTCATTGGTTACTCTATTGATCTGACTCCGGACGATTCCTGATAGCGGATCATCTCCCGCAGTCTTTTTTTTGCTAAAATCAGTTGAGATTTTGAAGTATTTATACTGATGCCCAGCTCATCGGCAATTTCCCGGTGTTTCAGGCCTTCTATGACGTAGAGGTTAAAAACCGTTCGATAGCCGGTGGGCAATTTGTCCAGTAATTTCAAAATATCCTGGGCGGCCAATTCGTGTTCTATTTTTGCAACCGTCGGTCGGTCTGCCTGATCGACCTCCACCATCATTTTAAAATTGCTGTTTTTACGGAGAAACATCAGGGCTTCATTGACCATGACCCGGCGCATCCAACCTTCGAAACTTCCCTGACCGGAATACTGGTTGATTTTTGACATGATCTTGTAAAAGCCTTCAATCATGACATCTTCGGCATCAGCCCGATTTTTTACATACCGCAGGCAAATACTAAACATCAACGACGCATACTGATCGTAGAGGGCTTTCTGTGCCGTACGATTTTCTTTTTTGCAACCTTCTATTAGTTCCTGTTCGGTCACTTAGTGGTAGTTTTTCCGTGGTCGCCTGGGAGCTTTCCCGAAAATAAAGCGCAATTGGCACTTTTATCGTCGGTATACTCCCTACTCTATAAAAAAAGATGCAAGGGGGAACGATTTTGGTGTGTGGACAAGTTACTAAACTTATGAATACCCTATCTTTGGGCCTTCCTTTTTTAAACGATACGAAAAGATATTATGGAACTCCTAAACGGGCAATACCGCTTTTCGGGCGATACAGACCCTTTGCAACTGGTAGAAAAATACGGCTCACCGCTGTATGTTTATGATGGCGAGCGAATCGAATCCCAGTATAAACGGCTGCAAACAGCCTTTCCCGTTAAGGACCTTCGTATTCATTATGCCTGTAAAGCATTGACCAATATTAATATCCTTCGCCTGTTGAAGCATTTGGGAGCAGGCCTGGATACCGTTAGTATTCAGGAGGTTTGGATCGGGCTTAAGGCTGGCTTTGCGCCGAATGACATACTGTACACCCCAAACTGTGTTTCCATGGAGGAAATCAACATGGCAGTAGAGGCAGGTGTACGGGTCAATATTGATAATATCTCCATCCTCGAGCAATTTGGGCATGAGCATCCCGATTATCCGGTTTGCCTGCGTATCAATCCGCATATCAATGCAGGGGGAAATAGTAAAATTTCAGTTGGGCACATCGATTCCAAGTTTGGAATTTCCATTCACCAATTGCCGCACCTGAAAAAGGTGGTAGATACACTGGGGATTAATGTAGAGGGATTGCACATGCACACAGGATCTGACATCCTTGATGCGGAGGTGTTCCTGCGAGGGGCAGAGATCCTCTTCCAGGCCGCGCTGCATTTTGAGGGACTAGATTACCTGGATTTTGGTTCGGGCTTTAAGGTCGCCTATACGGAAAACGGAGTGTCAACTGATGTAGAAGCACTGGGACAAAGTCTAAGTACGCGCTTTACAGAGTTTTGTGAGGAATATGGCAAAGACCTGGGGTTGATGTTTGAGCCAGGTAAATTTCTGGTGAGTGACTCCGGGGTGTTTTTTGCCAAAGTGAATGTGGTAAAAACAACACCCTCTACCGTATTTGCGGGGATAGATTCCGGATTAAATCATTTGATTCGTCCGATGTTTTATGCAGCGCATCACGATATCGTCAATGTATCAAACCCGTCTGCAAAACCGCGGATTTATACCGTAGTTGGATACATCTGTGAGACCGATACATTCGGTGTAAACCGCAAAATATCAGACATCCGGGAAGGAGATATTCTCGGACTAAAAAACGCCGGTGCCTATTGTTATTCTATGGCATCCAATTACAATTCCCGCTTCCGTCCGGCAGAGGTCCTGATACATAAAGGAAAAGATTATCTGATCCGGGAACGAGAAACGCTGGATGACTTGTTGAATAAACAAATTGAAATACCCATTTTTGCGTGAAATTAAAAGTAACTGATGAGCCTTTCAACGAGATATAACCCAAAGGAAACGGAAAATAAGTGGTATGAGCACTGGATGGAAAAAGGGTACTTTCATTCAGAACCCGATGATCGGGAGCCATTCACCGTTGTCATTCCGCCGCCGAATGTAACGGGGGTCCTGCACATGGGCCACATGCTCAACAATACCATTCAGGATATCCTGATTCGCCGGGCACGTCTGCAGGGCAAAAATGCCTGTTGGGTGCCGGGTACGGACCATGCTTCCATTGCAACGGAAGCCAAGGTGGTGAAGTTGTTGCGGGAGAAGGGCCTGAAGAAAGGAGACATCGGTCGGGAAGAATTCCTGAAGCATGCTTTTGAATGGAAAGACAAGTATGGCGGCATCATTCTGGATCAGCTAAAGAAACTAGGTGCCTCCTGTGATTGGGAACGCACACGCTTCACCATGGAAGACAAGTTGAGTGAAGCGGTGATTCAGGTTTTTGTAGACCTGTACAAAAAAGGTAGGCTATACCGCGGACTCCGGATGACCAACTGGGACCCGGAAGCAAAAACGGTATTGTCTAATGAGGAGGTTTTGTACTCTGAGGAGAACTCGCAATTGTACCATGTTCGGTATCAGATCGAGGGAAGCGAGGAATATGTTACGATCGCAACTACCCGTCCGGAGACTATTCTCGGAGATACAGCTATTGCCGTTCACCCGGATGATGATCGGTATACGCATTTGAAAGGCAAGCGCGTACTGGTACCGCTGATTGAGCGATCCATTCCGGTGATCTTTGATGCTTATGTAGATATGGAGTTCGGAACCGGAGCCCTGAAGGTTACTCCGGCTCACGACATGAACGATTACGATATTGGACAGCGGCACAATTTGGAAACGGTTGATGTTTTCAATGCAGATGGGACCATGAGCGAAGCGGCGGGCATGTTTGTCGGTGAAGATCGTTTCGTGGTAAGAAAGAAGATATCCAAAGCACTGGAGGAGTCTGGTAATTTGGTTGAGAAAGAAGATTATCGCAATAAAGTGGGCCGTTCTGAACGGACCAATGCCATTGTGGAGCCCCGACTCACCATGCAGTGGTTTTTGGATATGAAAGACTTTGCCAAAACGGCTTTAAAAGCTGTGAAATCTGGTGAGGTACATTTTTATCCGGAGCATTTCTGGAACATGTACTACTCCTGGCTGAATGAGGAGAATATTCGCGATTGGTGTATCTCTCGCCAGCTTTGGTGGGGCCAGCGCATTCCTGCCTGGTATCACGGAGATGAGATCTTTGTAGCGCAGACAGCAGAAGAAGCACTGGCACAAGCCCGCGAAAAACTTCAAAATCCCGATCTGCAAATTGGTGATTTGCAGCAGGATGAGGACGTTGTAGATACCTGGTTCTCTTCCTGGTTGTGGCCGATGTCTGTATTTGACGGATTTGAAAATCAGGAGGAGCTCAAATATTACTACCCGACCAATGTACTGGTAACGGGCTGGGATATTATGTTCTTTTGGGTGGCCCGAATGATTATGACAGGGTACGAGTACTCCGAAGAATTGCTCGGCAAAGAGCTGGTAGAACAGAAGGGGCGGATGCCTTTTCACGATGTGTACTTTACCGGTATGGTACGAGACAACAAGCGTCGCAAAATGAGTAAGTCGCTTGGTAACTCCCCGGATGCGCTGACGCTGATTGACATTTATGGTGCCGATGGCGTTCGATTTGGAATGCTGAGTAGTGCTTCAGCAGGCAACGACATCATCTTTGATGCACCTTTTGACCCGGAGACCAAGGCTGTATTAAATGAAAGCAAACTATGCGAACAGGGGCGTAATTTCTGCAATAAGATGTGGAACGCCATGCTGCTCGTAAAGGGGTGGGATGTCGTAGAAGAAGCCGCAGATGCTGAAACTGGAAATATCCAGAAACTTGCCTTGCAGTGGATTGAGAATAAATTTGAAGAAACGGTTCGTCAGGTAGAAGATCACTACGAGACCTACCGTTTGTCGGATGCCCTGATGACGCTGTACAGCTATATCTGGGATGACTTTTGCAGCTGGTATCTGGAAATGATCAAGCCGGCACAGGGAGCTGGTATGCCGAAAGAGATTTATGAAAAAACCGTAAGCCTTTTCAGTCGGATGATGACGATATTGCATCCTTTCATGCCCTTTGTAACCGAGGAGATCTGGCATCAATTGAAGGACAGGACGCAAGGAGAAGACTGTGTGATCAGTGCTTATCCGGCTGTCGCCGAATTTGATGCTAAGGTTGTGAAGCTGGTTGATCGTGCGAAGGATGTAGTACGTAAAGTTAGGGAGTTGCGCAATTCGAAGGGCGTGAAAAACCAGGAGCGTCTGCCGCTGTTTGCTCAGAAAAGCGAAGCGATTGATGTCTTCCTGAATACTTCAGGTATAACTTCCATGATTAAAAAAATGGCAGGCATTGAATCTGTTGAGGTAGTAGAAGATGAAGTGGAGAATACCATTGCATTTATATCCGGAACCGATCAGTTTTACGTAGATCTCAAGCAGGAGATCGATGTGGAGGCTGAGCGCGAGAAACTGGAGGGCGAATTGAAATATTACGAAGGCTTTGTTACTTCTGTAAATAAGAAGCTATCCAATGAGCGCTTTGTGCAAAATGCACCGGAGGCTGTAGTGGAGAAGGAGCGCCAAAAGCTTTCAGACGGAGAAGCCAAGATTCGGATGTTGAAAGAGAGTCTCGAGAAGCTGGGGTAGATCCGATAAGGGGATAAAAGAAAAGCCGGACCGTCGCATTGACGGCCCGGCTTTTTCATTCGGCGAAAGCCGATTATTTCTGAACCATGAAAGATTCAGTGCGAACACCATTTTCAGTAACTACTTGCAGGAAGTAAGTACCGCTTGTGATGTTGTTGAGGTTCATTTCAATCTGCTGACTGCGGATATTCTCCAGTTCTAAAGACTGTACCAGTTTACCGGTAACGTCCATTACGTAGAGATTTACGCGATCGTGGTTTTCAACCAGGTCGAGATCGATAGTCAGGAAGTCCTGAGCAGGATTCGGGAACAGGTTGATTACATTCTCTTCAGAGAGGATGTTTTCAGTAGCAGACTCAATCGTACCGATGCTGATAGCAACTGCAGGAACAAGGTCTCCACCAAAACCAACAGTTGAGTAATCTTCAACTTCGAGATCACCGTTGATACCAAGCACACTAGCATAGCGAGCCATACCCAGCTCTTCTGAGCGGAATATTTGTGCGCTGTAGTCATTCTCCGAAGAAACACCGAAGAGAAGCTCATCTCCAGGTACATCTGTGATATACTCGATAACAGCCAGGTAACGTGTATCATCTTCCAGCTTGATAGGCTCACCAAGGATAGAAGTAATCGGCAGCGTGATTGGTGTTGTACGGTCTTCAGAACCAGTAGTGGTATATGTAGCAAGACCGATTGCATCTCCACGCTCATCAGGATTTACAAGGCCATCGGCATTGTCGTCCTCCCAGGTGTAAACTTTGAGGAATACAGCGTTTCCGGAACCTCCGTCGCTTTCTTCAACTGCGAAAGTAATGGTGCGGATATAGAGGTCACCACCGTCAACACAGTAGTACTCATTACCATAAGCCCAGGACCAACCCTCAGCAGGATCTTCCCAGTTGGCATCTGCCGGACGGGTAGCATCTACATAATTTGTATGCTTTGCCCAGAGTGTATCAGTCATGGTAAAGTTGAATGTCTGAACATTGTTATCCGGATTGTCGTCTGTTTCTGTCTGAGACACGGTGTAAGTACCATTGTAAGTACCCATCATGTCAGGTGTGAAACCGTCTCCGTCAAAAAGTACGTTCTCAGCAAGTGAGTCTACTTCGATGTCGCCGTAATCCAGGTCTTCCGTATAAACAACGTCGGCATTTGGATCGGTGATGGTAACATTGAGAGACACACCAGATTGATCAAGCGCACCAACGTTTTCGATGTCTGCGAGGAAACCAAACTGCTCTGTCTGAGACAATGGCCACTGTGTGTTTGGAGCAGTAGCAAAGAAGTTTGAGTTTACGCGCATGTCGTTTGGCGGAATGAAGATGATCGATGGATCAGCGTCATAGAGCTGGAAGTCATCGAGGAGCCAGTAGTACTCGTAGTTGCCGGTCCAGGACCAGCGAACGTATACTGTAGCTTCTCCGGCTGCGTCTGCAGAAATATCGATAATAGATATTTCCGGGTTTTCTGACCAGCGGGTAGCGATATCAACATTTGGGAAAACAGTATAGGAAGTCCAGTCAGTACCATTGTTACTTACCTCCAAAACAGCGTTTTCGATGGCAGGAAGTCCAAATACACCGATCAGGCCTTCAAATTTTGCCCAAACTTCTGTTTGCCCTGAGCAGTCGATTGCTTCTGTAGTCAGGTTAACAACGTGGTCGATAGGCAGGCCACCGAGTGCATCGGAGTCCATTACCAAAAAGCCATTGTCGGCAGTTTCTGCATAGAAACCATCCTCGTGCTGATCAGAGTAGTTGGCCCAGTTGACTACGCAACCGTCGCCGACTCCCTGATTGGGATCATCGCACCAGGTCCATTCACCTCCCTGGAGTGTTTCATCTTCAGACATCCAGCCTGAAGGGATTCCTTCAGCTGAAAAATCTTCTGAATAAAAAGCCGTTTGCGCTTGTGCGGCAAAGGCAAAAGCAGCAACCAATAACAGAAGGGTGGTTGCTTTCTTTGTAAAATACGTCATAATGCTGCGGTTTTGGTTATTAATACCGTTCTGAACACAAACCATAAAGTTCAGGCGGTTTTGATGGTTGAACTGCTTGATGCAGTCCTGTAAAAATAAAAATAAACCCTGCAAAGTCATGCTCCGCAGGGTTTATTCGTGATTAATGTAATTCGAATTACTTAATTACCAGGCGCTCAACACGAGTACCAAGGTCAGTAGAAATTCTTACAAAATACGTTCCAGTAGGAAGATTACTTACATTAATGTTGGTTGACAAGCTCTTCAAGCTACCCAGATCATTGGTCTGGAGGGTACGTCCCTGCAGGTCGAGCAGGTCAAGTGTAACCGTTGAAGCTGTTTCAACCAGGTCGATATCAAGCTGTACCTGATCAGTAGCCGGGTTCGGGAACAATTTAACCAGGTTGTCATTATTAAGAACACCTACAGTGTTGTCATTGTTCTCACTAATGAGTGGTTCGTCACCTACATTCAGGCGAACAACTGGTACAAAATTACCACCGAAACCAACAGAACTGAGTGGTTCAGACTCCAAATCAGCTGAAATACCCAGCATACCGGCATAGCGTGGCTCACCAATTTGCTCCGAGTTGAGGATCATGGCACTGTAGTCGTAATCATCAGAAGCACCAAAATCAACACGAGTTTCATCTTCTGCGATGAATTCGATGATGAGGATGTAATCAGTGTCGTCTTCCAGCTCAGGCGTATAACCTGTAAAGAGGTCAGTCAGAGGTGCTGTAATAATTTCATCAAATTCTTCGTCACCTGTAATGGTGTAGTTATAGAGAGCTACGTTTTCGCGCTCGTCAACATCAGCATTGGTGTCGGCATTGTTGTCTTCCCACTTGTCCAAACGGATACGAACGTTCTGACCTACCGGATCAGGATCGTCGCTGTCTGATACGTCGATGGAGAAAGAAACCGTGTTTGGATAGTAACCGGCACCATTTACGATGTGGTAGAAGTTTCCATAAGCCCAGCTGCGTGGATCACCAGGGTTCCAGTTGTCCTCAGCAGGGTAAATGGAACGAGTAGGTGCATCTTCCTTAGCAAAAGTAGAATCTGTAACCGCAAATCCCCAGGAAATGCTGTTATCAGAAGGATCAAAATCAGCAGAGTCAGCAGAAACTTCGTAAACAGCTGAGTAAGAAGTTACGGTACCGTCAGGTGTGTAAGCACCGAAAGAAACGTTTTCTGCGATAGAGTCAACGCCAATTGTACCATATTCTTCTTCGTCGAAGTATACCTGTGTTCCACCACCATCTTCATTGATCGTGATTGAAAGTACTACTCCTGTTTGATCCTGACCACCAATGTTTTCAATATCACAAAGGAAGCCAAACTCTTCTACCTGAGAAGCAGGTGTCAGGAGGTTTGGAGCAATTGCGAAGAAGTTTTCATTGGTGCGCATGTTGTTTGCTTCACGCTCAATGACCTTGATATCGTCAAGAACCCAGTGGTAGAAGTCACTGGCAAATGTGAATTTGAAGCGAACATTAGCTTCTCCCTCGATATCAGGAATCGGAATTGTTTGAATATCACCGTTATATACGGTATTGATGTCTTTGTCTTCATTGGCATCAACCGGATCACTCCAGGTCAAGCCACCATCTGTACTCCACTGCAGGGAAGAACGGAAAGTTGCTCCCGGAGACACGTTAAGGATGGTATAAAGCTGCGTCCACTGCAAAGAAACGGCATTGGATACTGCAGAAAGATCAATGCTTGGAGAGATCAACTCACCAATATACTTCGGATAAGTGGATGGCGGACCGGAAGGAATGTTATCCGGGTCTCCTAATGTGGTGAAAAAATCGGCATTATAAACGATCGCCCCGTTAGCGGCAGTTTCTGAATCAATAGAAAGGTTAGGGTCGAGAAACTGAGCAGTAATAGCTCCATCTCCAACAAAACCAGTTGGTTCCCAATACCAGTCGCTGGTATCATTAGGTGTGATAGATACAGATTCCCAGCCGTCTGCATCTCCGTCAAAATCTTCTTCCCAGATCACGTCCTGAGCAGTTAGGTTGATGGAGAAAAACAGCGCGAAAGCAAAGCTTAGCAATGCGTAATAGTTCTTCATGTTGCTTGTTGTTTAAAAAAAATAGTTTGGTCGTAAAATTAGTGAATTTTTGCTTTTTAGTCAGACCTCATTTTGCCTGAACCCGGACAAATTTCCGAAAGGCTATTTGCCCGTCTTTATTATAGACACCTAAAAAGTATATTCCGGTGCTCAGGTGCCCGACATTTATCTCAAGTTGTTTAGCAGCCGACGAAAATTGGGTGGTTTCCCAAATTTTTCGTCCATTGATATCCATAATCAATAATCGGTCCAACAAGGAAAAGTCTGAGGAGACAAAAAGTTTATCCGAAACCGGATTTGGGTATAATTTTAACGGAAAATCGGAAATTAAGTCTTTGGTAGAAGTGGTATTGTTACACAGATGCAAACGCACCACCGGAATTTGATCAAATCCGGATTCTCCCAGGCCGATCACACTGAAAGTACCTGTGTTGTCAAGGTCCAGCATGCTAAAGTATCTGGGGTCATCCAGCAAGTCATATAAAACATAGGTTGCCTGCAGATCGTATTGCTGACTGGCATATATAAAACAAGCCGGATCATTAACAGGATTGTTTGTAGCATACCGAATCAGCACGGCATAATAGGTGTCGGGCTTTAATTCGATGGTGGTACCATCAAATGCAATTGGTGCGGTAATCTGGTCTCCCTCCAATCCGGTAAATGTGTATTCGTTGAAACTGATCTGATTGTATTCGGATGGAGCAATTTCCAAATCCCCATCTGCATCCCCCGCCGGTAATTCGTAGGTTAATATGCTTACTTTACGGGTTATCAATTGTTGTGGATTGTTGATTCCAAAAGTCACTTTACACGCTTTCTGCGCAGGTCCGGGCGGGATGTAAAAGCAATTGCCATAACTAAAGTCTTTCGTATCAATCGGGGTGAATGCACCTGTATAACTCAATTCCTTGGCAAAAATGGAATCATTAATCACAAACTCCCAGCGAAGCGTGTCGTTGGAAGGGTTGCTGTCAAAGCCATCTCCATTCAGAAAGTATTTTCCGGAAAATGTCCCGATTTGATCAGGTAAATAGGAGCCTGGAAATTGAATGTTTTCAATTAACTCATCCGGTTGTATGGTGCCTAACTCAACTGTATCCCTGAATACGATTTGGCCGTCACCTTTATCTTTTATTTCTACGTATCCTCTGGTGTTTGATTGCGGCAGGGCTCCATCATTTCTTATGTCAAATAAAAACTGAATGGGACTTACGGCTGATATAGGAGTTTGTAAACTTGGATTTACAGCATAGAAGTTGCTTTGTGCTGCCAGGTCATAATTGTTTCGCTCCGTGATCAGTATATCGTCAATGGTCCAGCAGTATAAATTGCCGGCATACAGAAATTTTATGCGAAACGCAGATACTCCCAATACTTCGGCAGGCAGCGGAAATTTGCTAATCTCCGGTGTGTAATAGCTATTGATCGGCACACCCGGATTGGCATTAAACCAATCGCTCCAGCTACTGCCTCCGTCCATGCTGTAAGCAAAGGCGGTGTGATATGGATAGCCGGGACGTTTATCCAGCATTCTGACAGATTGGGCAAATTGTAAGTTCAAAAGTTTGTCAGCGCTGCTCAGGTCGATGATTGGAGAAATGAGCTCACAGGAATAAAAATCAAACGGACCAGGCATTTCCATGCCGCCGGTCTCATAAAAATCGGCATTATAGGATACGGCGCCGTCTAGCGCAGAGGGAGCGCTCAGGTAGTGCCCAATGTTTGCGGAAGCAGCCATGCCAAACCCACCACCTGCTGTCCATGCCCAGGCATCGTCGGTTCCATTTAGTAAGTTACTCGTCCAGCCGGTTAAGCCATTTTCAAAACGCCCTTCATTGGTTCCCAATCCCCAAATAGCTTTTTCATAGACCGGGTGACTCGAGTACAATCTGACATCATCCAATGCCCAACCCCATTCATCTTCACCCGTCCACTGCCATTGCAGGTACACCGTATTTTGATTGGCAGCCACACTACTAATATCCAACCAGATTAGGGCAGGATTGGTGGTGGTTGCACTATTGTTTGTAGGAACTTCTAAGTCTGGAAATATTTGAAATTCGCTCCAGTCATTTCCATTGGTACTTACTCTAATTATTGCATTTTCTGCTACATCAAAATTGTACCGGCCTATCCAGGTTTCAAAATAAAGAATGACTTCATCGCGATTGCTACAATCTATAGCGGAACTGCTTAGCCTGATCAGGTGGGGATTGGTGCCTGCGGGCAAATTGGTGCCATCAGAATCTGCAAATACATAACCATTAGCTGCCGTGGAGGATCCAAAGGGCTGATCGTCAAAATTACCCGTAAAGATGTTGTATGTAAGGGGCGGACAATAATCGCCTGCCTCGCATTTTTCCCAGTTGATTAGCAAAGCTGGCGGGTTGCCGGAATTGTCAGTAGTCTCCCAGCCGGTTGGTAATCCGGTACCTGAAAAGTCTTCTTCGTAGAATGGAATCTGTGCAGGAAGCCAGGGTAGAAGCAGCCAAAACAGACCTGCCAGTGTAAGTGCGGGTCTCATAACAGAATGGGGTTTCGTTTCCCGATTGGGATGGTTTTAAAATTGTGGGTCATGTGGCTATTAATCTCAAATATACGGGAAATCACTTGGAAGTAGAAGGTGGTTGTTTGTCCGGATGTGTCGGGAAAAAGTCTGAACCGGGCGTTTGACAAATCGACCAACAAAGAAATGTGACAGGCGGGGTAGACAGTTTTAGTCTTCCCTTAGAGCAGGCTCGTCGAACAGGCTGGTATTTTGCCTGTTTCCCCCTTAACTTACCTACATTACTATACCTTAATACTCATTCAAACTCAAATGGACGTAAATAAATTTCTGGAAGAAACCACTATTCTTGGCGTTGCTGCCTGGATTGCTGAACGAACCGACACGGATGTTAAATTGGTCCGGATCATTTTTATTGTGGTCACCCTGGTGGGAATTGGCTCCCCAATCATTTTATACCTCCTGTTGTATTTGATCAAGGAATTTCTGGTAAAGTAGCCGGGGCTCCTAAACCTGAATTATATCAGCCAGATACTCCCGGATGAGCAGGTCCCGATTCACCGGTACAACGCCCACTTTTTCGCATACCTGCCCACCGGCGAGGTTGGCTAGTTGGGCTATCTGATTGGTTTGTGCTCCGGCAGCTAAAGCGGCGGCCGCTATACTAATGACGGTGTCTCCGGCTCCGCAAACATCTGCTATAGACCGGGGTTTGGTGCCGAGTAGAACCGTTTCCTGTTGATTGTCGATATACAAACCTTTTTCGGAAAGGGTAATGAGGGTGTGTTGGTTTTGCAATTGCTTGCGAATGTGACCGGAAGCCTTTTTTAGGGAGGGTGCATCAGCCTGAATGTCGAAAGGGAGACTGTCTCTGACTTCCTTCAAATTGGGTTTAAACAAGGTGACTCCCTGATAAGCCCAAAAGTTGGTTTTCTTAGGATCTACAGCTGTTGGAATCTGATTTTTTATCGCCAGTTCTATGACCGCTTTGATCAGGCTTTTGGTTAAGACACCTTTGTTATAATCCTGAAAAAGTATCAAATCCGGTTTGTCGGAAGCAATTAGATAATTAACCCGATCGAGGAGGTTTTTTTCATCGACCGAGTTGAGGTCATGGGTTGATTCCCGGTCTACCCGAAGGAGGTGTTGACTTTGCGCAATGACCCGTGTTTTTACCGTGGTCGGACGATCATTAGATTGTATGATACCCTGATCTTGCAGGTCATTTTCCGGCATCAGGCTGCGGAAAATCTCCCCGTTGAGATCTTTTCCGATTACGGAAACCAGCGTCGGACGGGCTCCCAGTGCCCTTAGATTCAGGGCAACATTGGCGGCTCCACCCAGGCGGTTTTCTTCATCGGTTAATTGTACGACCGGGACCGGTGCTTCCGGAGAAACTCTTTCAACCCGTCCATTGAGGTAACGATCTATCATCACATCTCCCAAAACGAGGATGTGAAGCTTAGAAATGCGGTCAAATAATTGTTCTATCTGTTTTTCTGGCATGCCATTCTTTTTCCAGCGCGACAAAAGTACAAATTACCGGCTTAGTGCATCGACAATCAGGGCACTGGCTCCTTTACTTTTGGCAAACCAGCCGGCTGCTTTTTTCCGGATTTCGGTTAGTTTCTGCTCATCCTCCAGTTTTCCAATCTTTTCCTTAAAATCGGCAGCTGACTGTATTACCTGTCCTATGGCCAGTTCTTTCAATTCGATGGCTTCTTTAAATTTTTCGTGTTTGGGGCCGTAAAAAACAGGCGGTCCGTAAGCCACTGCTTCCAACAGATTGTGGATGCCTTTTCCGAAGCCGCCGCCCACATAGGTATGGGTGGCAAATTGATAGGCCGAGGAAAGGTCGCCGATCGTATCCAGGATGAGCAGGGGAGTGGAGGCTTGGTTGCTTTCCCATTTGGAGTATCTGGTTCCCGCTTCCGCGAATGTTTCTTCAAGGACTTTCAGGTGGTTTTCATCTATTTGATGCGGGGCCAGGATGATTTTCCAGTTTTTTAAGTCGGAGGTTGTAAGCCAATCGTGAATGATCTTCTCATCCGGAGGCCAGGTACTGCCAGCTACTAATACGCGATTTGCTTCACCGACAAATCGCCGGATCTTATCCAGCGGTTTGGGGTTTGCGGCCTGATCCAGTACCCGGTCTACCCGGGTGTCTCCTGCAATACTTACAGCTTCAATGCCTGCTTGCTGAAGAATTTCTTTACTCTGCCTGTCCTGCACATAAAAATGACTGAAAAAGCCAAGCATTTTTTTCCCCAGTTGAATGTTTGGTTGGAGGAACCACTGCTTTCGCCGAAAGGCAGCAGAGATCAGGAATAATCTGGTTTGTTTAGCGTGTAATTGTCGGAGAAGGTTGTACCAAAACTCATACTTCACCAGAATAAAGGTGTCGGGTTCAAGTAAGGCTACATACTTTTTGGCCGCATGTGGTAAGTCGAGCGGAAGGTAAAAGACCAAATCTGCCACCGGATAATCTTTGCGGATGGTATAGCCGGACGGAGAAAAGAAAGAAAGGAATATCAAAGCTTCCGGTTCTTGCTGTCGAAGCAATTCCATGACTGGTCGGCCCTGTTCAAATTCGCCCAGGGAGGCGCAGTGAAACCAGTATCTTTTAGCCGACTTTGGCAAGTTGCCTACAGCCGATTTCAGCCGATTGTATTGTCCATTCCGCCCGGAAATCCACGCTTTCAGCTTGGGGTTGAAAATACTGCCTACCCGAATGGCGAGGCCTAAAAGCGCCATACTGATGTTGTAACAGCTTTCCTGTATCCACGTAAGCATTAACTAAGTTGATAGCGCACTAGTAATAATCGGAGTCTCCTGTGCCTGGTTCGAAAACGGGGAGTATCCAGTTTATCCTCAGACCGAAAAGCATATCCAGTCGGCTTTCGGTGTCGACAGCCATTTGGTCGATGTTCCAGCTTCTTCGGTTTTGGGTGAAGGCTTCGGTAGCCTCCAGTGCAATGAAAAAATTGATGCGGTTGTTTCGGCTCATATATTGCCAACCGATCTGCTGATTAAATGCCAGTCCGTTGGTCAGTCTGTCGTATCCTTTTTTATAGTCTCCGGCAATCTGCCCCACGAAAACCGTTGCATCTTCCTGAACCCGGATTTTGTGTTGCAGCAAACCACTGCCAAGGATCAATCGAAGGCCCGTACGGGCTCTTTTGCTTTGAATGGGAATGAGTTTTCCGATATGTGCGCCGGCATAAAAACCTCTTTCTCTCAGACCGATGAAGGCGGGTTCTCCGGTTTCTGCATAGAGCAGGGTGTCGGGACTGTAGAGAAATTCTATGGTGTTTTCCTTCACATTATTGCCAAACATAAAGTAGCCACCGACTCCAAAGATCCAGTTGGAGCTGGAGATGTATTCCACATCCATGCCAATACTGGAGTTCCAGCCAAAACGATTTGCCAAATCTCCGGCAGGCAATTGCGGCCCATAAGAAATATTATAAGTAATGACGGGTTCTTCCTTGATGTCGGATTGGCCATTCAGCGAAAGCGAAAACAGGAATCCCAAAAGGGGGAGGAGTAGTTTTAATTTTATAGGCATAGCTGTACTTTGAATCTGCAGGTTGAAAAACAAGTTCATTACAAAGAGCACCCGTTTATCAGCAAACGTTGGCAAAGATGATAAATTTTAAGGACAGGGGCTTCGTGTTCCAAATTTGAATACAAATATATTGGGTATTGTTTTGCAGATAAAAAGTTCGCTAAGCATTTTCTTTCCGGTATATTTGCCAGCGTTTGAAAAATAGAATATGTCCGTTCCAAAAATCCCTATGGTCGATCTGAAAACTCAGTACGACCACATTCATACCGAAATTCAGGAAGCCTTTCAGGAAATACTGGATACCAGTCAATTTGTAAATGGCCAGGTTGTAAAACGATTTACAGCCAATTTATCGGAGTATCTGGGCGGGGCCCATGTGATTCCCTGTGCCAATGGTACTGATGCCATTCAGATTGCCTTAATGGCCCTCGATCTTAAGCCCGGCGATGAAGTAATCACAACGCCATTCACTTTTGTGGCTACGGCGGAGGTGATTGCCTTGTTGCAGCTCAAACCGGTATTTGTAGATGTTGATCCGGATACATTTGTGCTCAATCCTGATAAGCTCGGAGAAGTATTGACCGATCGAAGCCGGGTAATTATTCCGGTGCATTTATTTGGTCAGGCAGCGCCCATGGAGCCTATTATGGAATTCGCTTCCGCGAATGACCTCTTTGTTATTGAGGATAATGCGCAGGCAATTGGTGCCGCCTATACCTTTTCGGATGGCCGGCAAGAGATGCTTGGCACTATTGGGCATATAGGTACAACTTCGTTTTTTCCTTCGAAGAACCTGGGAGCTTATGGCGATGCCGGGGCTATTTTCAGTCGAGATGAGTCGCTGGCAACAAAAATGCGGTCGGTTGTAAATCACGGAATGAACCAGCAGTATCAATACGAAAGAATAGGCGTAAACAGCCGCCTGGATAGTTTTCAGGCAGCGGTACTCGATATTAAATTGCGGAAGCTGGACACCTATAACAAGGCCCGGCGGGAGGCTGCCGAATACTACAGCTCAAAATTGGAAGGAGTGGATGGAGTGATTTGTCCGAAGACCGCCGATTACTCCACGCATGTTTTTCATCAATACACCCTTCGATTGACCAGCGCCGATCGGGATGGAGTACGTGCCGCTTTAGGTGAGGCCGGAATTCCGTCGGGAGTCTATTATCCCAAGCCTTTGCACCTGCATGCTCCTTATCAGGCATATGGATATCAGGAGGGCGATTTTCCGGTTTCGGAGCAACTCTCCAGGGAAGTGCTTTCGCTGCCCATGCACTCTGAGTTGACGCCAGAGGTTCAGGATTACATCATTTCAGTTTTGCTAAAAAACCTTTAAGTGAAAAGAGTGCTCATTACCGGTGCTGCCGGATTTTTAGGATCTCATTTGTGTGATCGTTTTATCAGGGAGGGTTATCATGTTATTGGCATGGACAACCTGCTAACCGGCAGTTTGGATAATATACAGCATCTGTTTCCGTTAAAGGAATTTGAATATTACCACCACGATGTTTCCAAATTTGTGCATGTACCGGGAACATTGGATTACATCCTGCATTTTGCTTCTCCGGCCAGTCCGATTGACTATCTGAAGATGCCGATCCAGACCTTAAAAGTGGGGGCCCTGGGTACACACAATTTACTGGGTTTGGCGAAAGCCAAAAATGCACGTATCCTGGTGGCATCGACTTCGGAAGTATATGGTGATCCGCTGGTACATCCCCAGAAGGAGGATTACTGGGGGAATGTAAATCCGGTAGGTCCCCGGGGGGTATATGATGAAGCCAAGCGATTTTTGGAAGCTATCACCATGGCTTACCACAACTTTCACGGCGTGGAGACTCGTATTGTACGGATCTTTAACACCTTTGGGCCTCGTATGCGAATCAATGACGGCCGGGTGTTGCCGGCTTTTATTTCGCAGGCTATTCGGGGAGAAGGATTAACCGTGTTTGGAGACGGGTCTCAAACCCGGTCTTTTTGTTTTATGGAGGATTTGGTAGAGGGCATCTATCGTTTATTGCATAGTGATCACCACCTTCCGGTGAATATTGGTAACCCGCGGGAGATATCCATTCTGGATTTTGCCAAAGAAATCATCGAATTAGTAGGTAATCCCAAAGCGAAGATTGTGTATAAGCCTTTGCCTGTAGACGATCCTAAAATCCGCCAGCCGGACATTAGCAAAGCACGGGAAATACTGGGATGGGAGCCCAAAGTGAGCCGGGAAGAGGGTTTAAAGAAATCCCTGTCTTATTTTCAGGAGAAAGTAGGTGCCTGAAAGCGGCTTAAAATGTAAAGGATAAACAAATGAACGGAAAAACGATACTGGTAACCGGTGGAGCCGGCTTTATTGGCTCTCACCTGGTTAGACTGCTTGTAAATAAATATCCGGATGCCCATATTTTGAATCTGGATGCACTTACCTATGCCGGCAATCTGGCCAATCTGAAAGATATTGAGGATGCTCCAAATTACACCTTTCTAAAAGGCAGGATCGAAGATCCGGAATTCCTGAAAAAAGTATTTGAAGAATATGAAGTGGATGGGGTGATCCACCTGGCTGCTGAGTCGCATGTAGACCGGTCAATAACGGATCCGATGGCTTTTCTGCGAACCAATATTATTGGCACGGTTGAGCTCCTCAACGCGGCTAAGGATGCCTGGGGAGACCGCCAGGATGTTCGTTTTTACCACGTTTCTACCGATGAGGTTTATGGTTCTTTAGGAGAAACAGGGCTGTTTACAGAAACAACGGCTTATGATCCTCGCAGTCCTTATTCGGCTTCAAAAGCGAGCTCCGATCATTTTGTTCGGGCATACCATCATACCTATGGGCTTCCCGTAGTAATCTCCAACTGTTCCAATAACTACGGCCCCTTCCAATTTCCGGAGAAGCTGATCCCGCTTTTTATTAATAACATTCGCCATGAGCGGAATTTACCCGTATATGGGGATGGTAAGAACACCCGTGACTGGCTGTGGGTTGGCGATCATGCCGATGCTATAGATCTGATTTTCCGGAAAGGGAAGAATGGAGAGACATATAATATTGGCGGGGAGAATGAATGGAAAAATATTGATCTGATCTATTTAGTTTGCGATCAGATGGATGCCGCGCTTGGCCGGGAAGCAGGAAGTTCCCGCAACTTAATTACCTTTGTCAGGGACCGTCCGGGCCATGACAGGCGGTACGCAATAGACGCTGCCAAGCTGACTAATGAATTGAACTGGCGACCAAAATTGCAATTCCCGGAAGGGCTGGAGCGAACCATCAAATGGTACCTGGAAAACAGCGATTGGCTCGAAGCCGTAACTTCCGGTGCTTATTTGCAATATTATGAGAAACAATACCAACAAAAGACAAGCTAAGAGTATGGTTTGGCCCTTCTATAGAACGGACAGGATCTACTCTAATCCCAAACATAAACCGAAGATCGTATGAGAAATTTCTTTTTGATCATTTGCCTTGTTTTGGGAGGCATTTCCCTGCTATCGGCTCAAACTGATCCGGAAGCCCTTCAAAACCAGATTGAAAGTTTGGGCCTGGATGAAGAGGAAGTTATGGCCCGCCTGGAAGATAAAGGGATCGATATAGAAACTATTGGCCCGGAAGATGTAGATGAAGTCCAAGCAGCTTTGGAGGAAGTAATTGCCGAAATGACTGCCGAGAAAGCGGCTCAATCGGGGGCTTCTCCTGCTGCAGCTGAAGCCGCCGGAAATGCAGCTGGAGGTGCTGTAAATGATGCTGTCGAGGCGCAAAAGTCTGCAGCTTCGGATTCTACTCCCCAGGCAACTTCTCCGTCTACAGATACGCTAATGAGTGGAGATGATGTCGTTGCCAGTATGGCAGATTCTCTTACAGATTTGCCCAAAGATGAGTTGCCCCCGCCAAATATCTACGGTCAAAGCATTTTTAGAGAAGAAGGAGCAACGGTGGATGTGGATGCACTGAATGTAAAACCACCGCCGAGTTATGTGTTGGGGCCTGGTGATGAGGTAGCAATCTCCGTTTTTGGTGCTTCTCAGGCCAGTTTTAATTTTCAAATTAATGGCCAGGGGTATATTCAACCGCCCGGAATGGGTCGGATTTACCTCAAAGGGATTACACTGGCGAGTGCTCAGGATTTGCTGGCCAGCCGCTTTGGTCAGTATTACAGTTTTGGACCGGGACAATTTGAGGTAGCTGTATCCTATGCCAGAGTTGTTACCGTGAATATTGTTGGCGAAGTGTTTAATCCCGGAAGTGTAAACGTCCTGGCCTCTAATACCATCTTCAACGCACTGGTTGCTGCCGGCGGGCCAAATGAAATTGGATCCCTGCGGAGAATAAAATTGATCCGCGAAGGGGAAGAGCCACGGATTTTCGACGTTTACGAGTTCCTGAATAATCCACAGGTAGAAAACCAGTTTTATCTGCAGGAGAATGATTATATCCACGTTCCTGTAAACCGCAAGGTAGTTTCGATCTCTGGTGCGGTGCGTCGTCCGATGCAGTACGAACTTACCAGCGATGAGAACCTGATTGACCTGGTAGAATTGGCTGGTGGATTGGAGGATAATGCCTACCTGAAATCTGTACAAATAACCCGGATTGCTGATGATCAGCAACAGATTATCGATGTAAATCTTCGTGAATTAATCGATCAGGGCTCAGATTTTGAGCTCAAAGGAGCAGATAATATTGTGATCAGCAAAATTGCGAAGCCCTATGAAAATTTTGTAGAGATAAGCGGGGAAATTGAATTCCCCGGAAAATACCAACTCACCAATGGCATGCGTGTCATTGACCTGGTAAACAAGGGCAATCTTGAAGTTGAATCCCGGCGAGATATCGCATATGTTTTTCGTACAAGTGCCGATCAGACGGTTGAATTACTTGCTGTTGATTTGGAAAGTATCCTGGAAGATCCTAACAGCGATGCCAATTTCGAATTACAACCGAAGGATCAAATCCGAATTTTCTCCAAAGTCACTTTCGTGGATAAGGCAAAGTTGTCTACAACGGGAGCGGTTCGGCAACCAATTGAAATCCCCTATGATCCGAATGCTGATGTAACCGTTTGGGATATGGTGCTTTTGTCCGGGGGGCTGGAGCAAAATGCTGCTGAGTTTGGTTATTTAAAACGCACCGACCCTGCCAATGCTAAGAATGTAGATTATATCCGGGTAAATGTTTTTAATGTTGTTGCGGATAGCAGCTCGCTGGATAACATTGCCCTGCGCCCCAATGATCAGTTGATTGTCTATACCAATGAGCAATTTTACGATGAGGCACTGGTTCAGGTAAGTGGAGCGGTACGGGAACCGGGAGCATTCGACTATGATGAAAATCTTCGGGTTACAGACGCTATTTATTTTGCGGAGGGTCTTAAACAGGAGGCCGCTGAAGTTGCCTATTTATACCGTACCAACTTACAGACCAAGGAAACAGAATATATCCGGATAGATTTGGCAGAAGTTATGGAAAATCCGGCTTCCGCACAAAATGTTATGCTCGAACCACTTGATGAACTCGTGGTGCTGACCAAAACGGACTTCATTGATGAGACAGAAGTACAGGTTAGTGGTTCTGTTCGGAAGCCGGGTACCTACAAGTTTAACGAGAGTCTTACCCTGAAAGATGCGCTCACTCTTGCCGGTGGTCTAAAGCTTGGAGCTGCCCGCAACCGAGTGGAAGTGAGTCGGGTTTTGATCCGAAATAACCAGCCAACGCAGACGGTCGTAGCCATTGTGGAAGTGGATGAGAATCTGGAAACAGTCAATGGAGGCGATGGAGCTGCTTTCCAGTTGCAACCTTTTGACCAGATCATTGTGCGCAATGTACCTGAGTTTAAAATGCAGGAAAATATTACGCTGGAAGGGGAATTGAATTATCCGGGTACGCACCCCTTGCTTTCAGATAATGAGCGTCTATCAAGCCTTATTGAGCGTGCTGGAGGTCTCACAGATGAGGCTTTCGCCGAAGGGGCGACTTTGTTTCGATCAGAAGACGGTGTAGGATTTATTATTATGGATCTTGAATCCGCCCTGAAGAAAAAAGGATCTCGTTTTGATTATATCCTAAAACCGGGTGATATTATTTCGATTCCGGATAAAAAGGATTTTGTAACGGTTGAAGGAGAGACCAAAGCCAACGAACTGTATCAGGATGAGATCATTGCCTCCGGGAAAATTGTTGTGCCTCACCACAAAGGGAAACGGGCCCGATACTATGTACGAAAGTATGCAGCGGGTGTTGGCGAAGATGGCAAAGCATCCAAGATTACTGTACAACATCCGAATGGTGAAGTGAAAAAGACCTTAAACTTTGGATTGTTTTTGATACATCCGAAAGTACGTAAGGGCTCAGTAGTTACGGTAGGTAAGAAACCGGTTGAGCCGGTCGATGAGACGACGCCATCGGAAAAAGAAGATATTGACTGGGGAGCTGTTGTGGCAGATTCCATTGCTCAGGCAACGGCTATTTTGTCACTTATTCTGCTGATACAAAATGTCAATAAGTAGGTAGGAGAGGAGGCTAATGAAAAGAGGCTGTCTCACATGGAGGCAGCCTCTTTTTTTTTAGCAGATATGCATCAATGAGTTAGCCCTTAATAGCTTGAATACCTGGTAGTTCTTTCCCTTCCAGAAATTCCAGCATGGCCCCGCCTCCTGTAGAAACATAACTTACCTGATCGGCAAGATTGAGTTGATTGATTGCGGCTACTGAATCACCGCCACCTATTAGGGAGAAGGCACCGGAACGCGTGGAGGAAGCCACTGCTTTAGCCGCTTCACGAGTGCCATTCGCGAAAGCGTCCATTTCAAACACTCCCATTGGCCCGTTCCACAGAATGGTCTTAGCTGTTTCAATAATTTCTGAAAAGGATTTAACAGCCTCCGGACCAATATCCAATCCCATCCAACCATCCGGGATGTCATTGCTAGGGCATACTTTGGTATTGGCATCTGCCGCAAAATTATCAGCAACCACAGAATCTTGTGGGAGTAATAGTTCTACGCCTCGTTGATTGGCCTTTTTGAGAAGTTCTCCGGCGAGTTGAAGCCGGTCGTCTTCACAAAGCGAATTGCCGATAGAACCGCCCTGGGCTTTCATGAAGGTATATGCCATTCCGCCACCAACGACGAGTTTATCTACAAATTCAATAAGGCGTTCCAGCAGGAGGATCTTATCCGATACTTTGGCGCCCCCGATAATGGCTACCAGCGGTCTTTCCGGATCATGAAGAACCTTATTGGCATTCTTTATTTCTTTGTCCATCAGAAAACCAAAACTGCGATCTTCCGGCTTAAAGTATTTGGCTACGGTAGTGGTAGAGGCATGTGCTCTGTGAGCTGTTCCGAAGGCGTCATTTACATAACAATCAGCCAGCGCTGCAAGCGCTTCGGCAAATGCATCATCTCCGGAAGCCTCTTCGGCCTGAAAGCGTGTATTTTCCAGCAAAAGAACTTGTCCGGGCTGAAGCTTGCCTGCCATTTCGGATGCTTGTGTACCGGTTGTTTCAGGAGAGAAAAACACCTCTGTTTCCAATAGATTGGAAAGGTGTGGTACCAGGTGTTTAAGGGTAAATTTCTCTACGTCAATACTACCGTCATCTTTGCGTTTTTTCTGAGGGCGACCCAGATGGGACATCAGGATAGCAGATCCGCCGTCATCCAGTATTTTCCGGATGGTTGGGAGGGCTGCCTGAATCCGGGTATCATCCGTAATATTGAAATCGCTGTCGAGCGGAACATTAAAGTCTACCCGAACAAGTGCCTTTCGGCCTTTGAAAGATAATTCCATGACTTGAGTTTGAGAAGAAATAAGAACCTGTCTGGAAATCCTGGATCATCCAGACAGGTTCAAAGATAGGAAGTCAGCAGACAAAGCATGAAGCTTGCCGCTTCCTTTATTTTGTGAGGATCATAATAGCCAGATCTGACAGACGTGCCGCATAGCCTGCTTCGTTGTCGTACCAGCTTACCACCTTAACCATATCGTCATTCACTTCAGTCATGAGCGAATCGAAAATGGAAGAGTGTTGATTGCGCACGATGTCGCTGGATACAAGCGGATCGGTAGCATACTGTAGAATGCCTTTCATTTTGCCTTCTGATTCGGCTTTGAATACGGCATTGATTTCCTCCGCTGTGGTCTTTTTCTCTAAAATAGCATTCACCTCGATCATAGATCCGGTTACAACGGGTACACGTACAGCAATCGCATTCAGTTTGCCTTTGATGGGTGGATATACTTTGGATACAGCAATTGCAGCACCTGTACTGGTTGGTACAATATTCATGGCTGCTGCGCGTGCGCGACGAAGGTCACTGTGTGGAGCATCCTGAATGTTTTGATCAGCTGTGTAAGCATGCACGGTCGTCATAGATCCAATGCGTACGCCCCAGTTCTGGTCGAGAATCTTTGCTACCGGTGCCAGACAGTTGGTAGTACAGGATGCATTGGAGAATACATTTCCACGACGATCGAGTTCGTCGTCGTTTACTCCCAATACGATCGTTTGTACATCGCCGCCTTTAGCAGGCGCCGAAATCAACACATCTTTAGCTCCGGCAGTCAGGTGCATACCTGCTTTTTCTTTGGACCGGAAAATCCCTGTACACTCGAGAACGAGGTCTACACCCAATTCTTTCCAGGGCAGCGCTTCCGGGTTTCGCTCGGAAGAAGCCTGAATGGTTTTACCATTTACAACGAGGCTGTCTTCCGTGCTCTCCACGGTACCATCGAAAGGACCCTGAGCAGAGTCGTATTTCAGCAGGTGTGCGAGCGTATGGTTGTCTGTAAGGTCATTAATGGCAACGACCTCAACATCTTTATGGTTGATCAGGTTGCGGAATGCGAGTCGACCGATGCGACCAAAACCGTTAATTGCAATCTTTTTTGCCATTGGTACTAGTTTGTTTTTTCTTTAATGGGAACCCTTAATGCTTTAGTCAGGTTCATATAAGTGCTCCTTATTTTGGTAGGGGAGCGTATCTTAGTGTAAATTTAACAATAAATATCAAATGATGCACACGGACACGAAAATATAAAATCTCAGAGTGGCATCAAAAGAGCAGCTGTTGAAAAAAAAATGCTCAAGTCTGTGTTATTTTCATGTAGGTTAATATATTTGCACCGCTCTTTTATAAAAGAGTATGTTTTTTACAATTTTGGCCCGTTCGTCTATCGGCTAGGACGCCAGGTTTTCATCCTGGTAAGAGGGGTTCGATTCCCCTACGGGCTACA